>JBBQAM010000024.1:0-58141 GCA_038316335.1 Flavobacteriales bacterium | reverse complement strand
TGCAGATGTAGCAGACGGACCTCTTGGATTGACAGGCCCCTCTGGAGCAGATGGCGCCGATGGCGTTGACGGAGCAGTCGGCCCGCAAGGACCTGCCGGAGCAAATGGAATTGATGGTACAAATGGAATCGATGGTACAAATGGAATCGATGGAGCAGTAGGCCCTCAAGGCCCGATCGGATTAACAGGAGCAGATGGTGCAGTCGGCCCTCAAGGCCCAATAGGTTTGACCGGCCCTGCTGGTGCGGATGGCGCTGATGGCGCAGTAGGCCCACAAGGCCCGATAGGTTTGACCGGAGCAGATGGTGCTGATGGTATTGACGGCGCAGTAGGCCCACAAGGACCAATAGGTTTGACTGGTCCCGCTGGAGCAGATGGTGCTGATGGTATTGACGGTGCAGTAGGCCCGAAAGGCCCTGCAGGAGTTGATGGTGTTGACGGCGCAGTAGGCCCACAAGGCCCGATAGGTTTGACCGGACCCGCTGGTGCTGATGGTGCTGATGGAGTTGATGGTGCCGTAGGTCCGCAAGGCCCGATAGGTTTGACCGGCCCCGCAGGCGCTGAAGGTGTTGATGGTGCAGATGGTGCAGTTGGCCCACAAGGCCCGATAGGTTTGACCGGCCCCGCAGGCGCTGATGGTGCTGACGGAGCAGTCGGCCCACAAGGACCGATCGGACTGACAGGAGCAGATGGTGCAGTAGGCCTTCAAGGCCCCGCTGGAGCCGATGGTGTTGATGGAGCAGTTGGCCCACAAGGACCGCAAGGACCTGCCGGAGCAAATGGAATTGATGGTACAAATGGAATCGATGGAGCAGTAGGCCCACAAGGCCCAATCGGACTGACCGGCCCACAGGGAATACAAGGAGATAAAGGAGACAAAGGAGATACCGGTGCAGATGGTGCAGTTGGCCCTCAAGGCCCCATAGGTTTAACTGGACCCGCCGGTTCTGATGGTATTGATGGTGCAGTAGGCCCACAAGGCCCTGCCGGAAATGATGGTACCGACGGAGCAGTCGGCCCGCAAGGCCCAATAGGATTGACAGGACCCGCTGGAGCAGATGGCGCTGATGGTGTTGATGGAGCAGTAGGCCCACAAGGCCCAATCGGACTGACAGGCCCACAGGGAATACAAGGAGATAAAGGAGACAAAGGAGATACCGGTGCAGATGGTGCAGTTGGCCCACAAGGTCCCGCTGGAACCGATGGTGTTGATGGCGCAGTAGGCCCGCAAGGTCCCATAGGATTAACAGGCCCCGCTGGAGCAGATGGCGCCGATGGCGTTGACGGAGCGGTAGGCCCACAAGGTCCTATTGGTTTGACTGGACCCGCTGGAGCCGATGGTGTTGATGGCGCAGTAGGCCCTCAAGGCCCTGCCGGAGCGAATGGAATTGATGGTACAAATGGAATCGATGGTGCAGTTGGCCCACAAGGCCCAGCTGGAACGGATGGAATAAATGGTACGAATGGTATTGACGGAGCCGATGGTGCCGTTGGCCCACAAGGCCCGATCGGATTAACTGGAGCAGATGGAGCAGTTGGTCCACAAGGACCTGCTGGTGCGGATGGTGCTGACGGAGCTGTTGGCCCACAAGGACCTATTGGATTGACCGGACCCGCTGGAACGGATGGAACAAATGGTATAGACGGAGCGGTAGGCCCTCAAGGCCCTGCCGGTGCAGATGGTGTTGATGGCGCAGTTGGTCCTCAAGGCCCGATCGGATTAACTGGAGCAGATGGTGCAGTTGGTCCTCAAGGCCCGATCGGATTAACTGGAGCAGATGGTGCAGTAGGTCCACAAGGTCCAGCTGGAGCCGATGGTGCCAATGGCACTGATGGAATTAATGGTACGAATGGTATTGACGGAGCAGATGGTGCAGTAGGTCCACAAGGCCCGATAGGATTAACAGGCCCCGCTGGTGCAGATGGTGTTGACGGTGCAGTAGGCCCTCAAGGACCAATAGGTTTGACTGGTCCCGCTGGAGCAGATGGTGCGGTTGGCCCGCAAGGTCCTGCCGGAATTGATGGTGTTGACGGTGCAGTAGGCCCACAAGGCCCGATTGGTTTGACCGGCCCACAGGGAATACAAGGAGATAAAGGAGACAAAGGAGATACCGGCGCAGATGGTGCAGTTGGCCCACAAGGTCCCGCTGGAACCGATGGTGTTGATGGCGCAGTAGGCCCACAAGGCCCTATTGGATTGACAGGCCCCGCTGGTGCTGATGGTGCCGATGGCGCAGTCGGCCCACAAGGCCCTGCCGGAGCGGACGGTGTTGACGGTGCCGATGGCGCCGCAGGCCCACAAGGCCCGATAGGTTTGACCGGTCCCGCTGGTGCAGATGGTGCAGTTGGCCCACAAGGCCCAATTGGATTAACAGGACCCGCTGGAGCTGATGGAACAAATGGTATAGACGGAGCGGTAGGCCCACAAGGCCCGATCGGTTTGACCGGTCCCGCTGGTGCAGATGGTGCTGACGGTGCAGTTGGCCCACAAGGCCCAATTGGATTAACAGGCCCCGCTGGAGCTGATGGAACAAATGGTATAGACGGAGCGGTAGGCCCACAAGGCCCGATCGGATTGACAGGAGCAGATGGTGCAGTAGGTCCACAAGGCCCTGCTGGTGCGGATGGTATAAATGGTATTGACGGAGCAGTCGGCCCACAAGGCCCGATAGGATTAACAGGTGCAGATGGTGCAGTTGGCCCACAAGGCCCTATTGGATTGACAGGCCCCGCTGGAGCAGATGGTGCTGATGGTGCAGTAGGCCCGCAAGGCCCGATAGGATTAACAGGAGCAGATGGTGCAGTTGGCCCACAAGGCCCTATTGGATTGACAGGCCCCGCTGGAGCAGATGGTGCCGTAGGCCCGCAAGGTCCTGCCGGAATTGATGGTGTTGACGGTGCAGTAGGCCCACAAGGCCCGATTGGCTTGACCGGCCCACAGGGAATACAAGGAGATAAAGGAGACAAAGGAGATACCGGTGCAGATGGTGCAGTTGGCCCACAAGGTCCCGCTGGAACCGATGGTGTTGATGGCGCAGTAGGCCCACAAGGCCCGATAGGTTTGACCGGTCCTACTGGAGCAGATGGTGCTGATGGTGCAGTAGGCCCGCAAGGCCCGATAGGATTGACCGGCCCCGCAGGCGCTGATGGTGCAGATGGCGTGGATGGAGCGATTGGTCCGAAAGGAGACAAAGGGGATGCAGGAGATCCGGCCACCAACATTACAACCAATCTTGCCCAAAATACTACTACGGGCGTTATAACCTATACCAATGAAATAAGTGCCTTACAAACTGCGAACACCGTAGCAACAGAGACAACGAATGCAATCTCAGTAGGGGCCAATGGAGGTGCCTATTATGCAAGTCCGATTAAGGCCTTTGGTAAAATTGGCGCCACTGGCACCGTCATAAAAGGTACATCAGGAGTAACGATCACACGCCTAAGCGTTGGTAGATATCGGGTAAACCTCCCTTCGGGAATGGTTTCGGATGCGAATTACATCATTCAACTTTCCCAACCCGGACGTGGTGGAATTGGCAATGATGACCCAGGTATCGCCTATGAAAACCAAACCACCACTAATTTTGAAGTGATTATCGGTGATAATGACAATGGGGCCACTGACCGGGCACGGTACGATTCAGAATTTATGTTCACAATCTTAGATCTATAATAGGAATGCTACGAATCAAATTAACATATATCGCCTTATTTGCTTGCCTCGGTTTAAGCGCCCAGATCGATCCCAATCTGATTTTAGGATTAACAAAGGCAACAACCACCGAAATGAACAGCATCGTCGGTTCCTATGAAGGCTCGTTACTTTACAATACCGATACTCAAAATCTGTACGTTTATAATGGTACTGCTTGGGTAAAATCGAGCAACGACAATTGGTTGTTGACTGGGAATGTGGCCACGGCCGGCGCCAGCTTTCTTGGTACGACGAATGATGTCGCTATGGACATCCGGTCAAACAATGTCAGTACCCTTCAGTTCGGAAGAAGGCAGACGTTGGGCTTGGTCCAGGCCTATCCCGACTATACCGACGCGAACCAATATGTTACCTATATAAAGGGCAATAACGGGACTGCTGCCTTGCAGTTTCAAGCAGATGCAGCAAGTTTCTATAAACCGATGTTCTTTACGAATTCAGACGGTAATTTTAGATTGAAGGGCAGTGCAGCGGGAACCGATTTCTTTGAAATAGGATCGGCAGGTACGGCCAACAATGGCCAGGTCGAATTTATAATCGGGGATGATGGTGCAGAACCCTTTATCTTCAAAAGATATGATTATCGAGACCAATTGTTAAAAGAACTTATGCGAATACAGGGCAGTTCAGATGCACAGGATGCGAAACCAAGGGTGGGTATCGCAACGAGTGCCTTGGCCAATTCTACCTTGCAAATAAATGGATCTTTGTCGACCGCGACCCTAACCCCCACCAGCAATATAACGCTTGATGAAAGCCACTATACCGTACTCATCAATTCGAACATAAGTGTCACCCTACCAGCGGCCAATAGTGCAGCAGGAAGGATGTATGTCATTAAAAATACCACCAATGCGGCCAGGACCATTAGCACCTATATTGATAATGCAGGCAGCAATGCCACCCAAATCGGTGCCCAAAATACACTTTGGCTGCAAAGCAATGGCAGTAGCTGGAATTCAATTTCTTCATCGGCTGCTGGAGTAGTAACCAACTTGACCCAAAATACCACGACCGGTATCATTAGCTATGTGAATGAGAGTGCGGTCACCCAAACCGCAAAGGTAGTGTCGACCGATGCCAATAATAGTATCAAGATAGGAACCGACGGTGGAGCGTATTTAAAGATTAATTATGGGGGAAGATGGACGAATACGAATACTTCTACCGACTTAAACGTCGATAATACCATAGCTCCAATCTTTGGCACTGAAAATTATAAGGACGATGGTAATAACCTGTACCAAGTAAGTGGTAATACTTTAATCGTGAAGGAAACAGGAAGATATGACATCCGGGCGAACCTTTCCTTATGGGGAATTAGCTCTTCTGGAAATTCAGACCAAAGAACAAACGTCAATGCAAGAATTGCAGTGAATGGAACGGCAATTAGTGCCAAAGGCGCTTCTGGATATATTCGTTTTACAAGCGGCCATGACCAATCAAGTATTCATGTTAATGAGATTCTGCAATTGAATGCCAATGACGTCATTACGATCATAACCTACCGTGAGGCAAATTCGGGCACCGTTCAATTTAGTGGTTCCGGGGAATCTAGTTTTATGATAAACAAATTACGATAAGATGATAAAAGTCTGGTTGGTAACCTTTTTGCTTGGACTAGGAGTTCTTGTTCGCTCCCAGGAGGCCGTACATAACTATGGCCCTTTGCAAATGCATGGTTCGGGCGCCTTGGGGTTCCATACCGACTTGATCAACGACGGCAGTTTTGATAAAAATTCCGGGATGGTCGGATTTTACGGCTATGACCGATCCCTCAGGGTTTCTGGAGCTTTTATACCCGTTTTCTACGATGCTGAGATCCTAGTCGATGACGGTCTCTATTTAGACACGGCCATTGGGGTTACGAACAACGGGAATCTAATTACCGGAGATATCATAACGCCGCGAAATCGTACGAATGTCTTTTCGAACTTCATTGATAGTGCTTTCTATGTAGGAGAAAATGATGTGTCGTACGTAGACGGATATGCCGCCATGACCAATAAGAAATCCTTTATTTTTCCGGTTGGGGACGATAATAGATTAAGAACCTTGGGCATCGCTTCAACGACCCCGACTACGTTGGCAAAATGTGCCTATTTTTATGCAGACCCCAACACGAATTCCAGTTATGGCAAAAGCTTTTTGACATCAAAAAAAGCCAGTGAATTCCTATCGGTGAGTAATCGCGAATTTTGGCATCTCGAAGGCGATGCGCCTGCTAGGGTTACCCTAACCTGGGATGACTGGAGCAACGTGCGCACCTTGGCAGAATACGTAAGTGATCTGAAAGTTGTGGGATGGCATAAGGAGCAGAAAACCTGGGTGAATCTGGGCAACACCGATGTACAGGGGAGTATGGCCTATGGTTCAGTCACTTCGGACCTTTTTGTGCCCAATGACTATGAAATTATTACTTTGGGCGGCAACGACGATAAACTTCAGGATTTTTCGACCATTGAACTCGCCAATTACTTTATGACCCCCAATGGGGATGGGAAGAACGATTTTTTAGTACTTGAAGGCATTGAAAAATCACAGGATAACAACATTCAGATATTTAACCGATATGGTGTCATGGTCTATTCAAAATCGAATTACCACAATGAGTTTGACGGTAAATCGAATCGGCAATCGGTCATTGACAGGGAATCCGGGCTTGAATCTGGTATCTATTTTTACATAATTACCTTCAATGACCTACGCAAAAAACACCAAGGATATCTCTATATCTCTACAAACGACAAAAATTAACAGGAGCTGAACTCGGCCTAAAAGCAGCACTAGTCACGAACAAACCCACAATACTAGCACCCCTTTTCGCATGTTTCTTGGGTGATCATCCTTCCTTGGCCCTATTTCGATTTTCAATTATATGTCAAATAAAAGCATTTGGCAGTATCTTTGCATTGGGACCAACCGAGGTTTCATTCACTAAGATCTATCAGACATGCAACGAAGAACATTCTTAAAGCAAAGTGGCATCGGTAGTTTGGCCATAGGTATCCTACCCTATTCCCCATTTTCACAGGAAATAGAATACACTACCGACGAACTTACCGGAAAGGCGGATATTACACTTTATGGCGATGGTATCAACCTTCGGAAAGAAGCCTACGATGCCTTTTTAGCAATGAAAAAAGCGGCCTATAGTGATGGCATTGATCTAAAAATAGTTTCTAGTTACCGTAGTTATGACCGTCAAGAGGAAATTTGGGAACGAAAATACCAACAATATACTGACGTAGATGGGATGAAACCAATGGCCGCAATCGACAAGATCATCGAATATTCGACCATCCCGGGAACCAGCAGACATCATTGGGGTACCGATGCCGATATCGTTGATGGGTATCGTAAAGTAGACGGCGATGTTTTGGATCCCGAAAAATTTGAGACCGGGGGGCCCTACGAGGCCTTTAAGACTTGGATGGATGCCAACTCTGAAAAATTCGGTTTTTACTTGGTCTATACCAAGGAACCCAAGCGTAAAGGGTTTAAATATGAGCCTTGGCATTATAGCTATGCCCCTATTTCTATTCCCATGTTGACCGCGTATCGAAAAATGAATATCCTAAAGTTTTTAAAAGTACAGGACTTATCGGGATCCGAATATTTTACCACGGGGTTTATAAATTCGTATATCCAAAATAATATATTAGACATCAATACAACTCTTTTATGAGCCTTTCGTATTTTGATATCTGCACGGATCCACAACGAATATGAGAAAAAGTAGTTGGAAAATCAGAATTTTCATTGGTCTGGCCATTGTGGCATTTGCCTTTATACAACGCTGCAGTAGCAAGGAAGAAAACCCCTATACGGGTAGGGTGCAGACGATTAATATGTCACCTGAACAAGAAATTGCGATTGGGCTGCAAAGTTCTCCCGAAATGGCACGCGAATATGGGGGCCTCTACCCAGATGAAAATCTCCAGGCACGGGTAGACCAAGTTGGGAACAGATTAGTTCAGCATAGTATCGCCCGGGAAACCCCCTATAAATATGAATTTCATCTTTTGGCGGATGACAAGACGATCAACGCCTTTGCCTTGCCTGGCGGACCCGTATTTATTACGTATGCCCTCTTTAAAAAACTCAATGAGGCCCAATTGGCCGGAGTTTTAGGGCACGAGATAGGCCATGTCATCGGGAGGCATTCAGCAGAACGTATCGCCGAAGGTGATTTTTGGAAAACAATTTCAATGGGCGCCTCGGTCGGGGCCGCTGCGGGTGATATCGTGGGGAACATTGGTCAGAACACCTTATTGAAAAATGGGCGGGGGGATGAGTTGGAAAGTGACGACCTTGGTGTGCTCTTTATGATACAATCGGGCTATGACCCCTATGAGATGATCAAGGTGATGGAAATCCTAAAAGCCGCTTCCGGCCCAAATAGGGTTCCCGAGTTTCAAAGCACACATCCTGATCCCGAGAATCGTATCGAAAAGATCAAGGAAGCCATTGTAAAATACAAAGGGCAATAAGGTGTAATTATGACACCACAATGGCTGCCAATCAATGCTTGGGCGCTGTTTTTATATGCATAACAGCATGCTACGACTCCTATTTTAAGCGGAATATCGAATATTCCGGCACTTTATCCACTATTTCGGGATTGGGGCGTTAAATAGGGTGCTTTAAATAGGTTTTCATTGAATTTTAGCTATATTTGGTGCTCCTCAAGTCTTTCAATTGCCTCAAATTTAACCTCTATAGCTTTGATTTATCATCATCTAAATGGAACTATATGGGAACCCTATTACATTTTAAAAGCCTTTATCAAGAAGCATTTGAAGATTGCAAGCCAGAGTTTGTGGTTGTACTCCTCAAAATATACTCGTATTTCTGTGCGGCCATGCTTTTAATGGCTGTTTATGCCCTAACGGAAAGGGCACTCAATGGATTTGAATTTTAATCGATCATTCGTCGCTCTTTTACTTGAAAACTATAGGAGGATGCATTGAACCATTAAAAACCCGCTTCAATCGTACGATTGAAACGGGTTTTCATTTTTGGATGACTGTGTATAAAATGATTGATGAAATTCAGCACCTACCCTTTACATAGCCGCGTCGAGCACTGCGAGTACCTCCTTGGCATTTGATAGTTCGGCATATTTCTTTATTGTAAATCCGCGGTCACAACGAATTGATAGATCCGCTCCGTTGGCGATAAGCAGTTTTAAGATCTCTGCTTGATTGTACCGGGCCGCAAAGATGGCCGGGGTTTTCCCTAAGGATTTTCGGTTTACGTCTTCACCCAAGGCGATTAGGCTTTTGACGGTTTCAATATCCCCTTGCATAATGGCCTTGCAAAAAGAACTGATTTCAAAATTGGTTACCCAATTACTACGCTCGGGCTCATGCCGATTCATTTTCGATTCGGCATGCAATGCCGATACAACCGATAGCAAGAGCGCTACGGTCAGTGTTAAGACTGTTTTTTTCATGATGAATTGATTTTTTGCTGAATTAGATCCAGCGTGATTGATGAATAATTTTTGATTATATAAATATAGACTTCCCTTATAACAGTTTGTTTCACGATTAACAGTTAAATAACTAAATTTTAACAGTATTAGCGGTTTTTTCCTTAAAAGTTTGTCAATTTCCGGCGTGCCGAACAAAAACCCAATGGAAAATCTAGTTAAAGTAAGGAGAACCACCTATTTTTGAGGTCAAAATACAGGAATACAATGCACAATAAAGTGATTTTGATGATATTAGACGGTTGGGGGAAATCGCCGGACCCAAAGGTTTCGGCAATCGATCAAGCGAATACTCCCTTTGTCGATTCCCTCTATAAAAAATATGCCAATGCCAACTTACGTACCGACGGAATGAACGTTGGTTTACCGGAGGGACAGATGGGGAATAGCGAAGTGGGGCATATGAACTTAGGTGCCGGAAGAATCGTCTACCAGGATTTGGCAAAAATCAATTTAGCAGTTCAGGAACATACGCTTAAAGAAGAAAAAGTCCTGAAGGATGCCTTTGAATATGCAAAAGCAAACAACAAGGCAGTTCATTTTCTAGGATTATTGAGCGATGGCGGGGTACATAGCCATATATCACATTTAAAAGGGCTAATTGAGGCTGGTGAGAATTTTGGATTGCGAACTATGTATGTACATGCCTTTACTGACGGCAGGGATGTAGACCCTAAAAGTGGCCTGGGCTTTTTGGCAGATCTAATGAGGTTTTGTTCCGATAAAAAGGCACGATTGGCTTCAGTAGTCGGGAGGTATTATGCCATGGACAGGGACAAGCGCTGGGAACGGGTGAAACTCGCCTATGACCTTTTAGTGAATGGCAGCGGCGAAAAATCGACCAATATTGCCGAAACGATACAGAAAAGTTATGCGGCGGGAATTACCGACGAATTCATCAAACCGATCGTAATGACAACTGCAGCGGGCATGCCCATAGCGGAAATCAAGGAGAACGATGTGGTCATCTTTTTTAATTTTAGAACGGATCGGGGCCGGGAACTAACGCAAGTCTTGAATCAGGAGGACATGCATGAACTGAACATGCATAAATTAAAACTCTATTACGTGACTCTTACCAATTACGACGATACGTACAAAGGTATTCATGTGGTTTACGATAAGGAAAATATCAAGGAGACCCTGGGGGAAGTACTTGAGAAAGCAAACAAAAAGCAAATTCGAATTGCGGAAACCGAAAAATATCCACACGTAACCTTCTTTTTTAACGGGGGAAGGGAAGCGCCATTTGAAGGCGAAAAGCGCCTTCTTTGTCCGTCTCCAAAAGTAGCCACCTATGACCTCAAACCCGAAATGAGCGCATACGAAATTCGCGATGCCATTATCCCCGAACTAAAAAAAGGCGAGGTCGACTTTGTTTGTCTCAATTTTGCCAATCCCGATATGGTCGGACACACAGGTGACATGAAGGCGGCCATTAAGGCCTGCGAGACCGTAGATAGTTGTGCTGAAGCTGTAATTTCAGTAGCATTGGAAAATGGGTATACCACCTTGGTAATTGCCGATCATGGCAATTGCGATACAATGATCAACCCCGATGGAAGCCCAAATACAGCACATACCACGAACCCAGTGCCCATCATTTTGGTTGACAAGGACCGAAAAGAAATCCGGGATGGCGTATTGGGAGATGTGGCACCGACTATTCTAAAGATTATGGGACTGGCGCAACCAGAGGTGATGACCCGAAAATCATTGATTTAAAGAACGAGTTTTAATTTATTTACCTTTGCCAACTATGGTAAAAATCAAAACGCCCGACGAAATAGCCCTGATGCGCGAAAGCGCTTTGGTAGTTTCTAAAACCTTGGGGATGTTGGCGGCCGAAATCAAGCCCGGGGCCATCCCATTGCATTTAGACAAATTGGCCGAGGAATTTATTCGTGAACAAGGTGCCGAGCCCGGTTTTTTAGGGATGTACGGCTTTCCCAATACGCTTAATATCAGCCCGAATGCACAAGTGGTACATGGGATTCCTACGAATGAACCCCTAAAAGAAGGGGATATTATCTCGGTTGATTGTGGTTCCCTTAAGAATGGCTACTTCGGGGATCACGCCTATACCTTTGAGGTAGGGGAAGTTGATGCCCAAATCAGAAAATTATTACGGGTCGCCAAGGAGTCGCTCTACCTAGGCATACGGGAATTTAGGGTCGGGAATCGCGTTGGTGACGTGGCCTTTGCCATTCAAAGCCATTGTGAAAACAACGGATACGGAGTCGTTCGTGAACTTGTAGGCCATGGCCTTGGCACTAAATTACATGAGGGGCCTGAAATGCCCAATTATGGGAAACGGGGCAGGGGTAAAAAATTCTTGGAGGGAATGGTCGTCGCAATCGAACCGATGATCAATATGGGTACGAAGAACATCAAACAACTTAAAGACGGCTGGACAATACTCACTGCCGACGGAAAACCAAGTGCGCACTTCGAGCACAACGTGGCCATTGTCAATGGGAAACCCGAACTTTTATCAACTTTTCAATTCATCTATGACGCCTTGGGAATTGTAACCGATGAAGAAAAGGAATTTAGACAGCGGAAACTACAGTTGTAGCCCCCCAAAAGATGAAGAAATTCTTCAAACACATTCTTAATACGATCCCAAGGCCGATTCTAATACAATTAAGCTATTTGGCACGGCCCATTTTGACACTTTTCTATAAGGGCTCCCAATATACCGACCCAATAGATGGAAAGCAATTCAAGAGTTTCCTGCCCTACGGGTATGAAAAACCCCGGGAGAACGTACTATCACCTTCCACACTTTCCCTTGAACGGCATCGTTTATTGTGGCTCTACCTAAAGAACCAAACCGATTTCTTTACCGCGCAGTTAAAGGTTTTACATTTTGCTCCTGAGCAGGCCTTCTACAAACGTTTTAGAAAGTTGAAGAACCTCGAATATACGACTACCGACCTGAACTCTCCCTTGGCCGATATCAAAGCCGATATTTGTAATCTGCCGTTTGACTCCAATTCATTTGATGTGATTCTTTGCAACCATGTCCTGGAGCATATACCAAATGATGTCAAGGCCATGCAAGAATTATTTCGCATTCTTACCCCAGGTGGCTGGGGAATTTTACAAATTCCACAAGACCTAGCCCGAAAAGTGACCTATGAAGACGATTCGATCGTCGATAAAAAAGAACGTGCCAAAATTTTTGGACAATATGATCATGTGCGCATCTATGGCAGGGATTATTTCGACAAGTTGCGTGCGGTTGGTTTTATCGTTGATGAAGTCGATTATACGGGAAGCATACCGCCAGAAGAAATCGAAAAATATCGATTGGCAAAAGGCGAAATCATTCCTTTGGTGCGCAAATAAGTTTATTTCACTACCAGTTGCTTAAAGCCTGCAGTCATAAATTCCTGGGTTTGCCCATTCCCATCCACGTAAATGATATAGCCTTCTAGCTGCTTTTCCTGACCAAGGAGTTTGAGGGCATCTTCGAGATCCATCGCCATGAAAGCCGTTGCAAAGGCATCTGCCTCGGCACAGGTAGCTGACAAAATGGTAACCCCTAGCGTATTTCCGGCTTTTGTATAACCGGTTTTGGGGTCTATCGTATGCACATATTTCATGCCTGTTACAGGGTTGATCCTGAATTTTCGATAATTACCTGAAGAAGCCAACGCCTTGTCCTTTAAATGAATAAGCAGCTTTAAGGCACGGCCTTCTTCGACTTGCGGGTCATCGATGCCAACGACCCATGGTTTTCCCTTGACCACATTTTCACCTTTTGCCACCAACTCTCCCCCAACTTCCAGCAAATAATTCTTTATGCCCTTTTTATCCATCATCTTGGCCAGGCAGTCAATGGCAAATCCCTTTGCGATTGCATTAAAATCCAAATAAATATTCGGGTTTGATTTTTGAATTGTGCCGGTATCGGTAATGAAAACCTTATCAAAACCAACATATTCAAGCAAACTATCCACCTTGCTACTGTCCATTTCAATTTCAGGTCCGGGTCCAAAGCCCCAGGCATTGACCAAGGTTCCCACCGTGGGGTCAAAATATCCATCGGTTTTTTGGTGTACCGCTTTTGAAACCTCAAAAACTGTTCGAAAAAGGGCATCAACTACGATCGTTGTGTCCCCTTGATTGATTCTCGAAATATCGGAAGTCGGGATATAAGTAGACAAGGAACGGTTAACGGCCTGAAAGACCGAATCAATTTCATGCTGGAAATCGAGTTCCTTATCAGACAGATAGATAATACTGTAGGTGGTGCCTAAGGCACCACCTACGTTCTCGTTCTTTACCAAGCCATTGCCCAAAAAGGTACAGGATGCCAGCGATACCGCGCCAAAAAGGAGGGCTCCTACCCTATTCAACCTTAAATTCGATAAGTCCATCATAGTCTACAATATAAGGTTCATTTAAGTATACTGGGAGCGCGCGATCTGCGGCGTTTGACAGCCCTACCCCAGCGAAATAGGTACGTGCCTCCTGTTGATCGGCATGGGCCTTTATCTTCTTCATGAGATGTGGGTCATAGTTCGTTGGATCCTCGGGAAAGGGAACATACCGGACGACAATAAAATGTAATTGTTTTTGCCTTAAGCATACAAACTGCGGATTTTTTCTAGGTTTGCTATTCACCCCTAAAAATTCATAGCCCTCGGTTTCGAGTTGACTCCCGACAATATTCATGGCCAAATTGTGAAGTTCTTGTGTTGTCAGTGCTTTCATAACCAAAAAAAACCTGACAGGTCCAGAAGACTTGTCAGGTTCAAAATCTCTTAGAAGGGCCTCTTAACCACCAAAATCATCGAAGCGGATATGTTCATCAGGGATACCGTAATCCTCGCCCATTTTCTGAACCGCTTTGTTCATCAACGGAGGTCCACAAAAATAGAGTTCGATATCCTCAGGGGATTCATGCTTGCTTAAATAATTATCGATTACGCAATTATGTATAAACCCAACAAAACCGTCGCCTGGGGCCTCAATACTTTCTTTAACCTTCCAATTATCTTCTGGTAATGGTTCGGAGAGTGCCATATAAAAATTAAAGTTCGGGAACTCCGCTTCCAACTTTTTAAAGTGGTCTATGTAGAACAATTCCCTTTTTGAACGACCGCCATACCAATAACTCACCTTACGATTGGTCTTAAGGGTTTTGAATAAATGGTATAAGTGTGAACGCATAGGTGCCATCCCGGCCCCTCCGCCAACATAGAGCATCTCAGACTCCGATTCGTTGATAAAGAACTCCCCATAAGGTCCTGAAATAATCACTTTATCCCCTGGCTTTTGGGCAAAAATATAGGAAGAGGCGATTCCTGGATTCACATCCATCCAACCGTTTTTCGAACGGTCCCAAGGCGGGGTGGCGATACGTACATTGAGCATAATCTCTCGACCTTCGGCAGGATAAGACGCCATAGAATAGGCCCTTTCAACGGTTTCTGGGTTTTTCATGACCAAAGGCCATAGATTGAACTTATCCCATTCTGCTTTGAACTTATCCGGGGTTTCATGTTCCTCAGGATGTGCCGTAATGTCAACATCGGCATACTTTATTTCGCAGGGGGGTATTTCGATCTGAATATAGCCTCCAGCCTTGTAGCCCATATCCTCGGGAATTTCAACTACAAATTCCTTAATAAAGGAGGCAACATTAAAGTTTCTTACCACGGTTGCATCCCATTTCTTTATCCCGAAAACCTCTTCGGGTATCGTAATCTCCATGTCTTGTTTGACCTTTACCTGACAGGCCAAACGGGCTCCATGATTAAGTTCTTTCTTAGAAAAGTGGGGTGTTTCGGTAGGCAATGCCTCACCACCGCCCGATAGTACATGACATTCACATTGAATGCAGGTCCCACCGCCACCACAGGCGGATGGTAGAAAAATCTTTTGATTCCCCAAGGTAGCTAATAACGAGCTCCCGGAACCAACTTGAATCTTTTTTTCTCCATTTATAGTGATAGTAACCGGACCCGAAGGCGATAATTTTTCTTTGGTAAAGAGCAATAAGGCTACCAATAATAGCAATAGGACCATAAAGGCGATTACGGTGATCATGATAGTTCCACCGGTAGTTGCAGCTAAAATCATTTTTGTTCTTTTATAGCGTCGTTATATGAAATCTCCTTTTTGTCGATCTCTTTCTTTATTTTATCAGCATCCTTGGCGGGAGGAATGACTTTTTCTGTTTTTTGCGCCGTTTTTGTTTCGACTGCAGGTGCTGGCTCATCACCCCCGGTCAACATGCCACCAAAGCTCTGAAATCCGATTCCCATCAACCCGGTGATAATAAAGGTAATCCCCAATCCTCTTAAGGGTTTAGGTACATTCGAATATCTAATTTTCTCGCGAATGGCTGCGATGGCCAAGATGGCCAAGAACCATCCTATTCCTGAACTTATTCCATAATTGAAAGCAAGTCCGAGTGTTTGTATATCCCGTGCCTGCATAAAAAGCGAGCCTCCCAAAATTGCACAGTTAACCGCAATCAAGGGCAAAAAGATGCCAAGTGAGTTATAAAGTGCCGGGGAAAATTTTTCTACGACGATTTCCACTAGTTGCACCATGGTCGCAATCGTGGCAATAAATAAAATAAAGGATAGAAAACCTAGATTATAATCGGCATATTCCGGGCCCAACCAGGACAGGGCCCCATCGCGCAATATATATTGATCCAGCAACCAATTCAAAGGTACGGTCACCGCCAGAACAAAAATTACCGCCGCCCCCAACCCTACAGCAGTGGCCACTTTTTTCGATACTGCCAAATAGGAACACATTCCTAAAAAGACCGAAAAAATCATATTATCTATGAAAATCGATTTAAAAAATAATTCTATATGCTCTAACATAATGCTTTTTTTAACCTATTTAATTTTCCTCGATGAGTGCAGGATTACGTGATCGTTGTATCCATATAATAATGCCTACAACAATCAAAGCGGCCGGAGGGATGATCATAAATCCGTTATTTTCATATCCAAAGGCATACAGCCCCGTCTTATTTACTGAATCTCCCAAAACCTTGAATCCCAATAACGTACCAGAACCAAGAAGTTCACGAATGACCCCAACGATGATAAGGATCAAACCGTACCCCGCAGCATTTCCAATGCCATCAAGAAAGGAGCGCCAGGGGCCATTGGCAAGCGCAAACGCTTCAAAGCGTCCCATGATAATACAGTTCGTAATTATCAAACCTACAAATACAGCCAAGGTTTTACTGAGTTCAAAGGCAAATGCTTTTAATACTTGATCCACCATAATCACCAATGCTGCTACCACCACTAACTGAACGATGATCCGTATTTTTGAGGGGATGATGTTGCGCATTAGGGAAATCACCACGTTGCCCATGGCCACAACGAACATCACCGATAGGGCCATTACTATAGAGGCCTTAAGTTCTGCGGTAATCGCCAAGGCCGAGCAGATACCCAAAACCTGAATAGTAATCGGGTTATTGTCAGCAAGTGGATCGGTAATTAAGTGCGTATCCTTTTTACTTAGAAGTGCCATAGATCTTAATTTTTGTCTTTTATTGTTTCAAGATAGGGTTTGTATAATCTAACCCGTTCCTTTATCATGGCAGTCACGCCATTACTTGTTATGGTAGCCCCTGCCAAAGCATCTACCTCGTTATCATCCTTGATCTTATTCAAGGGATCATTATTGCCTTTGGCTACTTTTACACCTACATAATCATCCCCATTAAGAATGGTTTCGCCTGTAAAATCATCCATAAAGTAGCGTTGTTTAATATTGGCTCCGAGTCCCGGGGTTTCTCCTTTATGATCAAAATATACCCCCTGCACGACCATTTTATCATCCAAGGAAATAAAGCCCCATATCGCATCCCATAGGCCGTTGCCATACAGCGGGATGATATAGTATTTTTTACCATCCTTTTCCCCGATGAGCAAGGGCAGTTTTTGGGTTTCCCCTTTTTTTGCCAGGCCAATCTGCTGTTTTAGGTCGATTAGATAGGCTGTAGAATCAGGCGTTATCTTATCGCCTTCTAGAACGAGCTGTTCTTTGATATACTTTTTAAAATCGCGTGCAACATTCGCGGTAGAAACGAAGTGTACACTTCCCTCGTCCATATTTTCATTGACCCCCATTGCGTAGAGGATGTTCTGCTGCTTTTCCATTTTTAGGTTCTTCTGGATGCGATCCTTGAGGCCCGATGAAAAAAGTGCCAAAAGAGCGCCTACCACCACCACCATCACAGCTGCAAAAACTACGGTGTAAAGATTTTTATCTGTATTTATAGCCATAACTAAACCGTTTCTGCTTTAAGTTTCTCCGTTTCATTTTCTGCGTCTTTTGAAAATAACGTCGCGTTTTTGAAACGTTTCAATCTTCGTTTTATATTTCCACGGATTACATAATGATCAATTGTAGGGGCAAAAACATTCATTAAAAGAATGGCCAAGAAAACCCCTTCTGGGTAGGCTGGGTTGAATACCCTGATCATGACCGACATAAAACCTATAAAAAACCCATAAATCCATTTGCCTCGATTGGTCTGGGAGCCCGTCACGGGATCCGTTGCCATATAGACGATTCCGAATGCCAAACCACCTACCAACAGATGTTCCCAGAAAGGAAAACTCATAAGACCATAGAATTTGCTGGTATCGGTAATCCATCCGATGTCAACGATTTGATTGAACATAAAGCCCATGGTCAAGGCACCAATGACGGCACTTACCATGATGCGCCAGCTGGCAATTTTACTAAAGATCAAAAAGAGGCCGCCCAGCAATATTAAAAAAGTGGAGGTTTCACCAACGGATCCGGGTATAAACCCAAAAAACATATCGGATATGGAATAGGTGATATCACTGCCATGGCCTTGCGCCAAACTTCCAAGGATGGTCTCGCCGGAAATGGCATCGGCCCCCCCTGCACTTTCGACAGCTCCCTGAACCCATACTTTATCACCACTCATCCACGTGGGATAGGCAAAGAATAAAAAGGCGCGGATCGTTAGGGCCGGATTCAATATATTCATGCCGGTGCCCCCAAAAACCTCCTTGCCGATAACTACGCCGAAAACAACGGCAACAGCGACCATCCATAAGGGGGTATCGATGGGTAGGATCAAGGGAACGAGCATTCCGGTCACCAGATAGCCCTCTTCTACTTCATGGCCTTTAATGACCGCAAAGATAAACTCGACCAATAACCCTACACCATAGGAAACTATCACTAAGGGCAGGACTTTGATCAGGCCAATGTAAAAATTGTCCCAAGTAAGAAAGTTATCGAACAAAGATACTTTACGAATAATCCCATTGGCTGCATCAATGGCCGCATAATGTTGATAACCGGCATTGAACATTGCAAAGATCAGCACTGGCACAAGGGCCATGATGACTGTATTCATCGTTCGTTTTAGGTCGTCTGCGGCGCGTATATGGGAGCCTGAATGGGTAGTCTCATCGGGGGTAAACAAAAACGTATGGATCGCATTAAAGGCAGGTGCCATTTTTTTGTCCCGATAGTGATGCTTTAAAATGTGCATCCTTTTCTTAAAGGTCAATCGTTTTTCGCTCATTTTATCCTATTTCTTTTTGTAGTAGATCTAATCCTTCCCGTATGATCTGCTGATGGGGCTGTTTGGAAATACAGACAAATTCGGTCAGGGAGAAATCTTCGGGAGCAACTTCATAGAGTCCCAATTGCTCCATCTCATCCAAATCCTTGATCATACAAGCCTTTAATAATTGCATGGGATAAATATCCATGGGGAATACCTCTTCATACATTCCGGTAACCACGAATGCCCGATGTTCCCCGTTTGTGTTAGTGGTCAGGTCATATTTCTTTTTTGGTTGCAACCAGGAGAAGGTAAGTGCACGGGTAGCCGAAATTTTGTTGAAAACGGGTTTGTTCCATCCAAAAAATTCATAATCATCCCCTTCGGGTATGCAAGTAACCGTCGTATTATAATATCCTAGATGGCCCTCTTGTTTTGACTTTTTACCAGTAAGGACATTGCCGTTGATTACCCTGAATTTTTGCGTATTTACACCACTGGCATATAAAAAGGTAGAAATTTCAGCGCCGATTTTGGTAAGGTAGTATCTGGGTTTTTTAACAGAAGAACCTGCGAGTGCAACAAGACGCTCGGCATTGAATCGGCCTGTCAATAAAAATTCGCCGATGATGACCATATCTTGGGGCGTAACGGTCCAAACGATTTCGCCCTTATTGATGGGATCGATTTTATTTATGTGGGTCCCTACTAATCCGGCAGGATGCGGCCCGGAGACTTTGTGTAATTCTATGCCCGTTAAACCCGAAAAGGGCGAAGTAGACGATTTGCCGACCGCTACATGCACCTTGCCCGGGGTCAATTTTCCCAAGGCGGTACAAGCTGCCTGCAATTCCTTTTCCTTACCCCGTAAGACATAGTCTAAATCAGCCGCCAAAGGGGCTGTATTATAGGCCGAAATAAATAGGGCCTTGGGAATTGTATCGGGATCTGCGATTACATCATAGGGCCGTTGTTTGATAAAAGGCCAGCAACCCCCTTTTAACAAATAGCCCTTTATTTCCTGCGCAGTGGCTTTTTGAACGTCTAAAAGGTTGTGTTTTACAAAGTTTTCCTGCGATTTATCGGCCAATATCTTTATACTAAGGATTTTTCGCCTTGCACCTCTCTCAATTTCCACGATTTCTCCGCTAACCGGCGAAACGAACAGCATGTCAGCTTTATTCTTATTGAAAAAAATTGCTTCGCCCGCTTTGGTTTCGGCACCCTGTTTAAGTAATAATTTAGGTGTTATTCCGTAAAAATCGCTCAGATCGATTGCATAAACATTGCTTAATACGGCTTTGGAAGTTTCGTGTTCTGCGGCACCGACAAGGTTGATATTCAAACCCTTTTTGATCCGGATGTCTTTTGACATATTCTGGTTGAACTTAGGTTAACAAAAGTTGGATCAAAAGTAGTACTTAAAAGAAAGTTTTCATAATTATTGCCCATAAATTTAGACCATACATCGATGTAAATTTTTTAGGGTTGCTTTTTGTTTAACTTTGCCCTATAATAGAATGCACACATGCGCCTGAACATTAAACAAATAGTTTTTCTGCTCATTGCCCCGACCCTTTTTGGCCAAGTACAGGAGGAGGTGGATCCACCGGAAAACATCAAATCGATCATCTTTAAGGGCCCCACGGAAGATCAATTTCCCATTGTAAAATTAGGGGAAACCATGTACTTGGAATTTGATGACCTTTTGGCCAACGAGCAAGACTATTATTACAAAATCGTGCACTGCAATTATGATTGGACGCCCTCACAATTGTTGAAGTCGCAATTCTTGTCAGGGATCGATAATCAGCGTATCACAGATTACCAAAACAGCTATAACACCTTACAATCCTACTCAAATTATCGATTGACACTTCCTAATGATAATGTGCGATTAAAAGTAACCGGCAATTATCTTTTGGAAATCTATAATGATGGTGATGAACTACAATTTTCGAGACGATTTGTGGTGTATTCAGATTTGGTAACAATCGGCGCCACAATCAAACGTACCCGTGATTTCGAATTTTTAAACGAAAAGCAGGTGGTTCAATTCAGTATTAATACCGGGAATTTTCGGGTTGTAAATCCGAAAAACGAGGTCAAGGTCGCCATCCTTCAAAATTATTACTGGCCATCTGCCCTATTTAATATACCTCCGCAATTTACATTGGGTACCGAACTAGTCTATAAATATGACAAGGAAACCAGCTTCTTTGGTGGCAATGAATTCTTCAACTTCGACACCAAAGATTTGCGGGCGCCGACTGCGGCCATATCCCATATTGAACTGTCAGATCTCTATGAGCATTATTTATTCCCCGATTTCTATCAAGCGGAACGACCCTATACCTATTATCCGGATATTAATGGTGACTTTGTGATTCGCACCTTACAAGGAGATGACAGTTCGCGTGAAGCAGAATACTCGAATGTACATTTCAGCATTCCCTATACCGATGTAATTGGGCTGAATGAGGTGTACATTTTTGGAAAGTATAACAATTACGCCCTTACCGATCAAAACAAAATGTCGTATAATGAGGACAACGGGATGATGGAAGCCACAATAGAACTCAAACAGGGTTTCTATAACTACAAATATGTTATAAAGAAAGATACTGGGCAGGTCGACCTAAATAGCATAAGCGGAAATTTTCATTTTACTGAAAACAATTACCTCATCTTGGTCTACTACCGAAATTTTGGCGACCTCTATGATAGTGTCATAGGAGTTGGCAGTGCCAACTCACGAAATATCAGCAATTGAACCATGTGCACTTTTTGATTTTCGGGAGAAGGCGGCGTCAAAAATTAAATCACAATACCGAATTGAACGAAAAATAGGGTACGCAGCGCCCTTGGGTAATTGGATTTTTTTACGATAGATCACAATATCCTACGAATCGAAAATCAATATAGTAGTTTCACTAGTTCTTTTATTTCCATATGACCATTCGCTATTTTTGGATCGTTGCTGGTATTCTCTTGCTTCATTTGGCGCGCGTACGTCAGAAAAAAATACACTTATACCGATCATCTAATCTTTCGCTTTCACACTATTTTAATGTTGTTTATCTTGCTCATTATTAGCGATTTGATAATTATAGTTTTTGGAGTAAACCGTAGGTGGATATTTTTAATGGTTTTTTTAATGTTTCTATTGGTATACGAAGCGTAAATCTCAGCAACAAGGGGGGCTTTCAAAACAATTGTTAAATATCTTTTTTTAAATGCGATTTTTTTTATTTTAGCAGGGTTGACATTCCTATTACTTTCGACCGGTAGCTTAATTATATATTAATTTAAAATCAATGATTACACAGGTAACCAAGGGCATTAAAATTTCGGTACAGACTAGTTTTGAAGGGACATTTTTCAAAAATTACAAAATGCATTTTGCGTTTGGGTACACGATTACCATCGAAAATCAAAGTAAGGATTCGGTGCAATTGACTTCCCGCCATTGGGAAATTTATGATTCATTAAACGATATGGAGATATTAGATGGTGAAGGGGTCATCGGCAAAAAGCCGGTCATAAAGCCAGGGGAATCCCATACCTATAATTCGGGCTGTCTTTTGGCATCGCCGATCGGGGCCATGAAAGGCCACTACAACATGGTAAATTTCAGCTCTACCGAAAAATTCAGGGTATTTATTCCTACATTTAAATTCAGTGCCCCCTTCGCATTAAATTGAGTGCATCTTAGTTCCTCAATAGTTTTTTAACGATTTCCCTTTTTGTACCTTTGCCCGACTAGTTAATATTAAACATTCAGCAATATGGGTAAAGGATTTTTCCAGGTACCGACCGCATTCAATGAGCCAATAAAAGGCTATGCGCCGGGCAGTCCGGAACGAGAAGAAGTTCTAAAGCAATACAAAATCTATTTCAAGGGAACTGTCGAAGTGCCCTTATATATTGGCGCCGAAGAAATAAAGACCGGAAATACAAAACCCTTATCCCCACCTCATGACCATAAACATCGTGTCGGGACGTATCATCTGGCCGAAAAAAAGCATGTGACCAAAGCGATTAAAAATTGTCTTGATGCTAGGCAAGCCTGGTCGCAACTCCCATGGGAACAGCGGGCCGCCGTCTTTTTGAAGGCAGCCGATCTGCTTTCGGGTCCCTATCGTGCAAAAATAAATGCAGCGACCATGATCGCTCAGTCGAAGACGATTCACCAAGCGGAAATCGACGCAGCCTGCGAATTCATAGATTTTCTGCGATTCAATGTAGAATTTATGTCGCAGATCTATGAGGAACAGCCCGATTCTTCGGAAGGGGTATGGAACCGGGTCGAGTACCGTCCTTTAGAAGGCTTTGTTTATGCCATCACCCCATTCAACTTTACCGCAATAGCCGGAAATTTGCCTGCCAGTGCGGCCATGATGGGCAATGTCGTGGTATGGAAACCAAGTGATAGCCAGATTTTTTCTGCAAAAATAATTGTCGATGTATTCAAGGAGGCCGGCCTTCCCGATGGTGTCATTAATGTGGTCTACGGGGACCCGGTGATGATTACCAAAACCGTCCTCGACAGTCCAGATTTTGCCGGCATCCACTTCACAGGATCTACAACCGTCTTTAAGCAGTTATGGAAACAGATCGGAAATAATATCAATCGTTATAAGACCTATCCGCGAATTGTTGGTGAGACGGGTGGAAAGGACTTTATTTTGGCCCACCCATCTGCAAAACCCGAACACGTGGCAACGGCCATAGTGCGTGGTGCATTTGAGTTCCAAGGTCAAAAATGTAGCGCCGCCTCTAGGGTGTATTTGCCGAAATCAACAGCGAAAACCATTATTGACCTTGTTAAGAAAGATTTGAAATCATTCAAGAAACCAGGGTCGCCAGAGGATATGTCTAATTTCATTACGGCGGTCATCCATGAAGGCGCATTTGACAAATTGGCCAAGTACATCGATCAGGCGAAAAAAGACAAGAAATCAGAGATTATCGCCGGCGGGTCGTATGACAAATCAAAAGGATATTTTATCGAGCCCACCGTGATATTGACGACGGATCCACATTATACCACGATGGAAACCGAGTTGTTCGGACCTATCGTTACCCTGTATATCTACGATGACAAAGACTGGACAAAGACCTTAAAATTAGTAGATTCAACCTCTGAATATGCGTTAACGGGAGCGGTACTTTCACGAGATCGATATGCCATCGAGGAAGCTACGAAAGCACTTCAAAATTGTGCAGGTAATTTCTATATTAATGACAAGCCCACAGGGGCCGTGGTCGGTCAGCAACCTTTTGGGGGCGCCAGGGCTTCCGGCACCAATGACAAGGCCGGATCCGCCCAGAACTTGCTGCGTTGGGTTTCACCAAGATTGATAAAAGAAACTTTTGTAACTCCCGAAGATTATCGGTATCCGTTTTTGGGATAGTGGTATACAATTTTTAGGAGACCCGAATTCACCCGTGAAAAAGAAATCCAACGAAACTGCACAGCCGACATTTTTACCAACCTTATCGGTTAGAAACGGCGTGAAGGCAATTGAATTCTATAAAGTGGCCTTTGGGGCCGTTGAATCAATGCGTCATCTAAGCGAAGATGGTCAGGTCGTCGCAGGTCTGTCCATCGGGGAATGCCGATTCATCCTGGCGGATGAAGCTCCCGAATATGACAATTTTAGCCCTGAAACATTGGGAGGGACGACCATACGTATGGGATTACAGGTGGCTGACCCAGATGCTGTCGTACTACGGGCAATTTTGGCTGGCGCGAAGGAAGTGTATCCCGTTGCCGATCAGGACTATGGGGTTCGCTTGGGGCGTATCGTCGATCCCTATGGCCATCATTGGGAAATTTTCAGACCACTATAAAACACTACGGTTCAGAACGGCCCATTTTGCAAGCGTTCAAGCTGCTATACGTTACCACGGTATTTCACTTGAATTTGGGCTGTTTTACGCAACCTTTAAAAAATATCCTATCTGAATAATAGAATTCTCAGGACTTATAATGAAAATAGTATTCCTCTTGTTGACTTTTCCATTGGTTATCGCGTGCAGCAATGATCATGACGATTCGACCTGCGCCACGACCAACCCTGCCAATGACCTCGCATGGTTAGAGGAAGCAATTGCTGCAATAGAGGCCGATACCAGTGATTTGGCAAAATATTTTTTCATTGAACAAGCAACTTTTAGGGGTGCGACCGTATTTGTATTTTCGAACTGCTGCCCCAATTGCAACACCGTGGTGAACGTTTTCGATTGCCAAGGCGAACTTCTTGGGCAGTTATATGCAGAAGTACCTTTTGAGCAGATTAGCGGTTCAAAGGTGCTATTTAAGCGAACGGACTCGCCTTGCCAATAACGTGTCGTAGCGATCGAATCGAGACAAGGAAGTTCCCTTGCGTGTTAAATAGGTGTACTTTAATGTTAAATGTCTTGATATCGTCATACTATTTATGTAAATTTAACGTTAAGTTATTGTAAATTAATTGTTATATAAAATATGTTTGAAGATGCAGAAGAACACCGCACATAACCAGGTCACATCCTTCCTTGGATCCACTTTAGAGTTAGCATGGGACTTCCTAAGAAAGTATGCCAAAAAATGCAGAAGGTCCTATCTCACGATGCTGAATTTATAAGTACCTGCCAATTCCCCGAAATTGGACGCCTATCGAACGATAATCACCAGTTTACTGGGTCTGCCTGACCTGTAAAATACAAAAGTCTATTAAGCCAAATTCCTTTTGAACCCAAGTTAGCGCGGGCATATCTTAAATCGGCCCCATCTTCCCAATCTGATACCCCGACCTTCGTGGGAACCGCCTTAGTTGTACTCAAAATCAAGCGTTTCTGAAGAACTTCATCAAAACCAATCTACAACTTCCCACATTCACCAGTTTGAACACCAATAAATTAACCTAAAAACAATTGAGAATTCAATATTTTTATTTTATCTTGGAAAGCCCATTTCTTCGATTATTAAATCATACAACAATCAACTAAATTTTAAGCAAATGAAAACTATTGCAAGTGCATTAATCTGTCTTTCCACGTTCTTTATTTCGGCCCAAGAGACGATTGTCCAAAACGATATAAAAGGATTGCTGGGCTATAATCAACAACAAATAACTTCCCTAGGCGAGGCCTTTTCGGAAGATCAGTATGGATGGCGACCAGCGGAAGGGGTCCGATCGGTCGGCGAAGTATTATTACATGTGGCCAGTACCAATTACTACATTACCTCTAAACTTGGCTTTGCGCCCCCTGAGGACGTAAATATCATGACCCTAGAGAAGATTACCGGCAAGGATCTGATTTTGGCTACGCTCAAAAATTCGTTTGATTTTGTACAGGCGCATTTAGGAGAACTCGATTCAGCTAATTTTTCGAAGGAAGTCGATCTTGGCTTTATGAAAATGGATGAACTTTCATCTATGTTGCTAATTTTGGATCATAGCGGGGAGCATAAAGGCCAACTCATTGCCTATGCGAGATCCAACGGCATTACACCACCTTGGAGTAAGTAATAATCACGATATTGTACTATAAAAGCGCCTGTAGGCGCTTTTATTATATTGACCAAGGTCACCCTTTGAATTTCATGGGTAGATAAACCACTTTTTTGGTTTCAAAAAAATCTTCCTTGAAATACTGGGAAAGTTCGAAGATTTCGACGGTCGTATAGTCCTTCAATTCTTCCGACAGATTCCCACCCTTTAAATAGAATATACCATTACGCCGATCGTGAATCGACGTCTTTTTTATGCGTCCTTTGACCCATCTGACAAAGGTGGGCATGGCCGCAACTGCCCTACTTACAACAAAATCAAATTGGGGGGCGATTTCCTCGACACGAGAATGTATCGCAGTAACGTTTTCGATTCCCAGACCATCGATAACTTCTTGCACTACCTTGATCTTCTTACCAATGGCATCGACTAAGGTAAAATGGGTCTGCGGAAACATAATGGCCAATGGGATTCCCGGAAATCCTCCACCGGTACCCACATCTAACACGGTAGCGCCCGATTTAAATTGATGCACCTTGGCAATCCCTAAAGAATGAAGTACATGGCGAAGATACAGCTCTTCAATATCCTTGCGGGATACGACGTTGATCTTTTGGTTCCAATCCTTGTACAGATCTTCAAGTTGAAGAAACTGGTTTTGTTGTACTTGCGATAAATTGGGAAAATATTGGAATACTAATTCGGCCTTCATACCTATCTTTGTATTTTGACAAAAATAGTATATTCACAAGCGCGAATTTTTTGTTTTGATGGATTCATTGAAACATCAAAAGATTTAATGCGTTATATTTACAATAAAAGCATCTCCCATGGATTCACAAACCATTCGATTTTCACGAAAGGATTCGGCAAAATTCTTCAAGACATTGAACCAAAGGGTCAATGATTATTTTAAGGAAAATAAAATTCAAAAAACGGGCAATTGGCGGTTACATCTGAAAACGGTGGTCATGTTTGCGCTCTTTTTAACACCTTATTTTCTAATACTTACCTTGGGACTGCCCAATTGGGCTAATTTATTATTGACGATTGTTATGGGCGTCGGAATGGCCGGGGTCGGCATGAATGTGATGCACGACGGGAACCACGGCGCGTATTCCGATAAAAAATGGATCAATAAGATCA
The DNA here is from genome assembly GCA_038316335.1 of Flavobacteriales bacterium. Classification (GTDB taxonomy): domain Bacteria; phylum Bacteroidota; class Bacteroidia; order Flavobacteriales; family Flavobacteriaceae; genus JALHST01. Next base: position 30,728 of record JBBQAM010000024.1, on the reverse strand, counting down.
TGGGTGGCAGTATCTATATACTGGCTGGCAATGTATACAATTGGCAGGTGCAACATAATGTGCTTCATCATACCTATACCAACATCCATGACCATGACGAGGACATGGAAGCGGGTAGGATCCTTCGTTTTTCAAAACATACCGAGTGGAAAAAATACCACAAGTTTCAACATTATTATTCTATTTTACTCTATGGCCTGTTGACATTCAACTGGGCAATTACGACTGATTTTCAGCAGATGTACCGCTATATGAAACGCAAATTATCGTATGGCAAATTACCCAGCAAAGCCATCAATTGGAGTACCTTGGTGATTACCAAATTGCTTTATATTACGATTTGGATCGTACTACCACTCATTTTCATGGAAATCGCATGGTGGAAAGTGCTCTTGGGCTTTTTTATTATGCATTATGTGGCTGGGGTAATTTTGAGCGTTGTTTTCCAATTGGCCCATATTGTGGATGAGGCAGATACCCCCTTACCCGATGAAAGTGGTACCATGAAAAATACCTGGGCCATCCATCAATTGTTCACTACTGTTAATTTTGGCACTAAGAACCGGGTCGTCAACTGGTTTACGGGAGGATTGAACCATCAGGTAGAGCATCACATCTTTCCGAACATCAGCCATGTACATTACACAAAAATCGCTAAAATTGTGAAAGAAACGGCGACGGAATTTAATTTGCCGTACAACGAATATAAAACTACGAGAAAAGCTATAATTTCGCACTTCAAACATTTGCGGGAATTGGGCAAACGACCCGATTTGCAGTACCAGTAAATTTATTCATTATATGAACCACCTTTTATCCGAAAGAATCAATAATATGTCTACTTCGGCCACGCTAGCTATGGCCGCAAAAGCAAGGGAATTGCGCAATCAGGGAAAAGATATTATCGGGCTGAGCCTCGGTGAACCCGATTTTAACATTCCCGACTTCATTAAGGAGGCCGCAAAAACGGCCATCGATGAAAATTATAGCAGTTATTCCCCGGTTGATGGCTATGCCGATTTAAAACAGGCCATTTCGAATAAATTCAAGCGCGACAATAATCTTACCTATGGTCTAGATCAGATTGTTGTTTCCACCGGCGCAAAGCAATCCTTGGCCAATGTGGCCATGTGTATGTTGAATAAGGGGGACGAGGTCATTTTGCCGGCGCCGTATTGGGTAAGTTACAGTGATATCGTACAATTGGCGGAAGGCGTCCCGGTAGAGGTACCGACTCGTATCGATACCGATTTTAAAATGACCCCAAGTCAGTTAGAGGCGGCCATTACCCCAAAGACCAAAATGCTCTGGTTCAGTTCGCCCTGCAACCCCAGTGGTTCGGTATACAATGAAAAGGAACTGCTTGGATTGGCCACGGTTTTGAAAAAACATCCGAATATTTTTGTTGTATCGGATGAAATCTATGAACATATAAATTTTAGGGGGGGCCATGTCAGTATTGCGGCCATGGAAGGGATGTATGAACGCACCATTACGGTAAATGGTGTTTCAAAGGCCTTTGCCATGACCGGATGGAGAATAGGCTATATCGGTGCTCCGAATTGGATTGCCAAGGCATGCACTAAATTTCAGGGTCAGATTACGAGTGGTGCAAATTCGATTGCGCAAAGGGCTACGATTACAGCCCTTGAAGCCCCTATTTCCAAAATTAAGTACATGATAGATGAGTTTCATAAGCGACGGGATATTCTTTTGGAACTTTTGGGATCCATCGAAGGTTTCAACCTGAACGTACCCGAAGGTGCTTTTTATGTGTTCCCTGATATTTCAAGTTTTTTTGGAAAAACGATGCGTGGAACAACCATTCAAACCGCCTCCGATTTCTCCTTGTATTTATTGGAGCATGCCTTGGTGGCCACCGTTAGTGGCGAATCTTTCGGTAATGATAATTGTATTCGTATTTCCTATGCAGCTTCAGAAAAAGAATTACGGGATGCAGCTGCTCGGATCAAGGAAGCGTTACACTGAAAATTTAGTACGGAGGGTAGGGTATACAACAACCAAAAATAATCCATTTCAGAACGCTGTGAGCACCCTTTATTTAGGGATGCTTTAAATCACGTACGTTTCCAAAAATAGGGGGTCAAAAGAATCAGCACTGTAAAGAGTTCTAGCCTACCGGCAAGCATCAAGAAACTGCACCACCATTTTCCCGCGCCTGGGAGACCATTATAATTACTCACAGGATTCAAACTACCAAAGGCCGGACCAACGTTGCCCAATGAAGAGGCGGATCCGCCGACGGCTGTCTCAAAATCAATACCCATCGCCCCCAAACCAAGGGCACCGATTATGAACAACAACATATAGAGCACAAAAAACGCAATAATATTATACACAATGTGCTCGCGAACCGTCTTATTATTATAACGTACCGGGATGATGGCATTGGGATGCAGCGTCCGTTTAAATTCCAAAAGTCCATTTTTAATGATCAAAATATGACGCATCACCTTGATACCGCCCGCTGTAGAACCTGCCGAACCACCCAAAAACATGAGTCCAAAAAAGAAAATGGTCAGAAAAGGGGTCCAATTTGTAAAATCGGCCGTGACAAAACCCGTGGTGGTGATGACCGATACTACTTGAAACAGGGTATGCCGAAAGGCACTTTCGCCCACGCCTAACACCATCGGGTAATAATCAGAAACCGGCACATGCGCCTCAAAATATACGACCAAAGCGGCAATCAGTGTAAAGAACACTACAAAAGCCGTGTAGTATTTAAACTCTTCATCCTTGAAAACACGCGCCACCTTTCCTTTTAACAAATAATAACTGAGCACAAAATTACTTCCTGCCAAGAACATGAAAAGGATGACGATGTATTCGATGATCGGTTTATTATTCCAATAGGCAAGGCTTAGATTTTTAGTAGAAAACCCACCGGTCGACATGGTCGCCATCGAATGATTGATGGCATCAAAAAATGTCATGCCGGCCAATTTTAATAAGATGGTCTCGGCTGCGGTATATCCTACATAAATCAACCAAAGGCTTTTCGCGGTATCGGTGATACGCGGGTGCAATTTGTCGGCACTCGGCCCCGGTGCCTCCGCTGCGAACAATTGCATACCCCCAATTCCCAATAAAGGCAAAATGGCAATAGCCAATACGATGATTCCCATGCCGCCGATCCAATGTGTCAGACTTCGCCAGAACAAGATACCTTCGGGTAACGCTTCAATGTCATTGATTACAGATGCACCGGTCGTAGTATATCCTGAAACGGTTTCGAAAAACGCATTGGTAACCTCGGGAATAGCACCTGAGAACAAATAAGGCAGCATGCCCGAAAGCGACATCACTATCCACCCAAAGGTGACAATGATATACCCTTCCTTTCGTTTTACTTCCTTCTTATGGCCCCGTGTAAAATACATGGACGTCACCCCAAGAAACATCGTAGTTATCGCCGCAGTGGTAATATGCAAGGTAGCCCCATCTCCGTAAACACCACTCATTACCGCCGCCAAAAGCATGAACCCTCCATTGCATAGCAATAGTAGCCCCATGAGATGCAATATGATTTTGGAGTTCAAGTTCATTTTAAAGAAATAAACGCTCTATAGCAGGAATCGTTTCAGGCAGGCAACAGACGACTACCCTATCGCCTTTCATAATCTGAAAGCCGCCCAAGGCGATATATCCCTTTCCATCCCGCACCACACCACCGATCGTAGCGGTTATTGGAAAGTCTACATCCCGTATTCTATGGCCTGTAACTTTAGAATCAGGTTTTACGACGAATTCAAGAATTTCGGCGTTTAAGTTGTTCAAGCGCATTAAGGCAACTACTTCGCCCTTGCGAATGTGCCTAAAGATATGATTGGCCGCCAATAATTTCTTATTGATCAGTGAATCGATGCCAATTGAATGGGAAAGTTGAAAATAATCCATATTTTCTACCAAGGCAATGGTCTTTCGAATATGCTTCGATTTAGCGACCAAACAAGACATGATATTCGTTTCGGAATTGCCAGTAACCGCGATGAAGGCATCCATAGATTCAAGGCTCTCCTCCTCCAACAATTCAACATTACGGCCATCACCATTGATGACCAATACATCGGGTAGATCATCAGATAAATCAAAGGCCTTTTCCTTATCTTTCTCGATCAATTTTACATTGAAGTTTTTCTCACAAAGATCACGTGCAGCTTTGAAACCGACCTTGCTCCCACCCAAAATCATGACATTCTTGATCTCCTTTTTCTTTTTACCAGTAAGCTTGTACAATTCGTCTACCCCTTCTTTCACGGTAATAAAATATACCGTATCACCTTCCTTAAAAACGGTATCCCCTCGAGGGATCCTGGTAAATTGGGTGCCCAATCTTTGCAGGGCGATCGGCATGAAATGAAGTTCCGAAAATATCGTGGCCGCTTCTTTCACCATCTTGCCAATAAAGGGGGCGCTTTTTTCTAAAGTTACCCCGATCATGATCAATTTACCCTCTTCAAATTCATAGGTATCGTTAAAGCCCGATTTGTTGAGCAATAATTGAATCTCGATAGCCGCCAATTCTTCTGGGGAAATAAGCTCGTCAATACCTAGTTCGGAAAACTTGATCGTATCTTTCTTATCAATGAACTCGCTGTTTGAAATGCGAGCTATGGTGCGCTTACAGCCCATCTGTTTTGCCAGCATACACAAGGTGATGTTCGTAGTTTCTGAAGAAGTTACGCCGATCACAAGTTCAGAGTCTTGCACTTGTGCATCTTTTAGAACGGCATAGGAGGTGGCATCACCTCGTAATACCCGGATGTCCAAATGGCTATCGGCATAGGCCAAATTTGCCTTCTGGGTATCGATTAAGGTAATATCCTGGGATTCGTATGAAAGTAGTTTGGCCAAATGAAAGCCTACCTCGCCAGCACCGGCAATTATTATTTTCATTTACTACCAAGGTTGTTTTTAGGGTCGGATAAAAGTGCCTTCCTATCAGTCATATGAAGTTCATGATTTGGACTCATTGTTGTTTTACAGCACATTTCGCTAGATTTTTGCACACATTGCAGTGCGAAATTAAACAAATAATTTCGGTTGCCATTTAATTTGGCAAGTAAAAGCTATCACCTCAAGGGTTTGTAGATCTTTACAACGGGGATATCGTATATTTGCAGAAAATTGCCCCAATGGCCAAAAAAATTACGCCGTACAAGGATTCTCAACTGGGAAAAAAAGAACAGGTCACGCAAATGTTCAATACCATTTCTGATACATACGATGGTCTCAATCGGGTAATTTCTTTCGGCATCGATCGTACCTGGCGCAAAAAGGTAGTTAAGATACTTAGCGAAAAAAAGCCCCGGAACATTCTAGATATCGCCACAGGGACCGGGGATTTGGCCATTAATTTAACGGCTACTGGCGCCAAAAGGATCGTTGGGCTTGATATTTCGCCGGGCATGCTTGCCATTGGAAAAAAGAAGGTCCTGAAACTGAAACTTGACCCGATTATTGAAATGGTCCTAGGGGATAGTGAAAATCTGCCGTACGAACAAGCCACTTTCGACGCCGTTACCGTGGCATTCGGCGTTCGCAATTTTGAAAATCTAGAGAAAGGCCTGTCCGAGATCTATAGGGTGTTAAGACCAGGTGGTACTTTTGTCGTTTTGGAAACATCAGTACCCTCTAAAAACATCTATAAATTAGGCTATCATTTTTATACAAGAAGGATACTGCCAAAAATAGGCCTGATTTTTTCGAACGACACGATGGCCTATTCCTATTTAAGCGAATCGGCATCGGTTTTTCCACATGGGGAAGACTTCAACAATATTTTGCGCAAAATCGGGTTTATAGAGGTAGGGAATAAACCACAAACGTTTGGGGTAGCCTCTATTTATTTTGCATCTAAATAAGTATATGAAAAAATTCTTTTTTCTAGTGTTCGGTTTCATGATTTTCTGCACATCGGGAACCGCACAATTTAACGAAAACCCAGTATTGAACCTTGAGAATGAGGATAAGGCACTACTCAATTGGGGCTATTTTTTGGGATTTAATCAATATGACTTCAAATTTGACTATATCAATAATCGGGATGACGTTCTGGTAGACAAGAGCTTCGGCTTTAATGTGGGGCTGATCGGGGAAATGCGCCTGAACGAATTTTTAGACTTGCGCTTTGAACCCGGCCTATTGTACAACACAAGAACCTTAGGATTCCCGGGCTTCCTTGATGAAAAAGATGCTATTCGGGAAGTCAAATCTACCTATATCAACTTTCCGATATTACTCAAGGCAAGTACCCGAAGGATCGGGAATTGGAAACCTTTTCTTATCGGTGGCCTGTCGACCTCTATGAATTTGGGCAGTAATGAAAGTAGTCTTGATGATAACTCCGGTGGCACTTTCCGTATGAAAAAATCAGTCTACAATTATGAAATGGGCTTTGGGATCGACTTTTATTTAGAATATTTTAAATTCACTCCGTCAATACGTGGGGTTTTTGCAATCAGCGATGAATTGGTACGCGATAATGACCCGAACAGTCCGTGGACAAGCAATATAGCCGCGATGAGGACTCGTGGGATCTTTGTGAATTTTACCTTCGAGTAAAAATTTTAATGGATTCTCTTCGAATCTCATTCAATAAAATAGCGGTAGCCATAGCAACATTCAAACTTTCGGTAGTTTCCTTTCCAAATTGAGGAATACTTATTTTTGTATCAATTAAAACTTCCACTTCCTTTGAAACACCATTGGCTTCGTTGCCCATTACCAAGATACCAGGCTTTGATAATGGGGTACCATACATCGAATCGCCGTTCATAAAGGCCCCGTAAATGGGTACCGTTACTCCTGACAAAAAATCGGGAAGATCCCGATAAACGATATTCACCCTGGAAATCGAACCCATGGTTGCCTGCAACACCTTTGGGTTATAACAATCAACCGTATTCCTGGAACAAACGATGTGTAGCATGCCAAACCAATCGCACATTCTGATAATCGTCCCTAGGTTTCCTGGGTCGTTTATGCCGTCGAGGACTACTACCCAATCGGAAAACGCGATGGGCATTGCCTCGGGCAAATAAAATACCCCCAACACCCCATTCGGGTTTTTTAAGCTACTCATAGATTTAAGCTCGGACTGGGAAATCAGTTCCCTATGCTGGGTCTGGGCTTTGAGCAGGTCAATTTCAGTGACATAGATTTTATGGGTCTCGAAATTCGAATGTAATAGCTCCTGAACGGTCTTGATTCCTTCTGCCACAAACATCCGGTGTTGAATGCGGTACTTTTTTTGCTGCAGACTTTTTATAAGCTTTATTTGGCTTTTAACAACCATAAAAAAATGTATTTTTGAACTCTATGGGGACCCCGTTGTGCATTAAAAAAAACATGGCTAAAATAAGGTTATTATTCCTAGCTATTGCAATTACGTCCTGCAACTCCCTTAAAAGGGTAGACGAAGATGAGCATCTGATTTCCCGGAATACCGTATTTGCGGATGATGAAAAGGTAAAGAACGAGGATATCGAGAGCCTTATCCTTCAGAAACCAAATAGTTCGGTCCTAGGCTACCGCTTGCGCCTCAATCTTTACAATCTTGCAAAAATAAACCCCGATTCATCGTACAATGCTTGGCTCTATAGAAAGGAAAAGAGAAAGCAGCATTTGGTGAATCTTTTATCGGAAAAGCAAGTCGGAAGGCTGGGGGAATCCTTTTTGGTCAAGGGCCTGAGTGAATGGCTCAAAAAAATTGGCGAAGCCCCGGTTATTTTAGACACTGCTGCCACCAGAAAAACATTACAAAGATTGAGTGCGTATTATGGCAGTAAAGGTTATTTTAATAATACGACCACCTATGAGATCGACAGTACCAAACATGAACGCCGGGCAGAGGTAGCCTATAAAATTAATTTGGGGAAGCCCTATTTTATCGATTCAATATCACATACTATCTCGTCAAAGGCCATAGATTCGCTTTACCTACTTCATCTCAAAGGCTCCCCGATCAAGACGGGCAATCAGTTTGACCTGAACGATTTCAATCTTGAACGAGAACGGTTAACGGCAATCTTCAGAAATTCAGGGGTCTATAATTTTCAGGAAAGTTCGATCAACTTTGAGATAATTAGGGATTCTTCTGCAGTGGGGGATGATAAGGGCATGGATATCAACCTAAAAATCGAGGACCTTAAAAAGCGTACAGAGAATACCGTAACCACTTCGAAGTACAAGGTGTATAAATTCGATAAAATAAATATATATACCGACTACCTCTTCAATGAGAGCGATGGGGAGTTGCGATTCGAGCGATTTGGTGATTATACCATTTTTTATCGCAACAAACTCCGCTTTAAGCCCAAAACATTGACTGATGCCATTTTCTTTGAAAAAGATAGTGTATACCGGGACATCGATAGAATACGTACCATACGCCAGATTACCAACCTTAACGTATTTAAATATCCTACGATAACCACCGAGGAAGATAGTATTCAAGGCAATTTGACGGCGAATATCTACCTGTCGACTCGTCCAAAATATTCTTCGGGAAGCGATTTCAATATTACCCATTCAAATATTCAACAAGTCGGCCTGGAAGTCAGTCAATCATTACAGGCACGGAATCTTTTCAAAGGAGCCGAAAATCTGAGTTTAACGGGTCGTGTAAACCTGGGATCTTCAAGGGATCCCGACATCACTGACAACCGCTTTTTTAATATCCTAGAATACGGAGTTGATCTTAACCTAAATTTTCCGCGGATCTGGGTTCCTTTCATCAATACCAGTAGCATCATTCCGAATTATATGCTGCCCCAAACACGCATGTCGGTAGGAACTACTTCCCAGCGAAATATCGGTCTTGACAAACAAACCTTTAATACCATATTGGGTTATAATTGGACCCCTAACGACTTCAAAAAACATGCGGTTGAGATTTTGAATGTGCAGTTTGTTAGAAACTTGAATCCTGAACGATTTTTTAATGTATATCGCACCTCCTATAATTTGTTGAATGGAATCGCCAGCGATTATGAAACGAATCCTTTGGTCACCGATTTTTTTGAAACCCCGGATGGCTCAGACACCGCCAACCTGATTATTCCCGAAGGTACGGTCGGCTTTATCAATGCCGTTGAAAATCAAGGATTGATCCCTGTGAATAACCCGGATTACGAACAGGTCATCCGAATCGAGGAACGAAGGCAGCGCCTTACCGAGAACAACCTTATTTTTGCAAGTAACTATACTTTTTCTAAAAACAATAGAAATGGCTTAACTGATAACAATTTTTATCAATTTCGGTTCAAATTCGAGAGCGCGGGAAATTTACTTTCGGGAATTTCCAGGATTATTCCCTTCAATGAAAAAGACGGCAAACTCCTCGTTTTTGGGGTTCCCTTTTCCCAATATGTGAAAACCGAATTCGATTTTATAAAATACTGGAGTCTTTCGAAGACCGATGTGCTTGCTGTTAGAAGCTTTATTGGTATTGCCATACCCTATGGCAACGCAGACAATATTCCCTTTGTGAGAAGCTATTTTGGCGGAGGCTCGAATGACAATAGAGCCTGGTACCCTTACTCTTTGGGACCGGGCAGGACCCAAGCCATCAATGATTTTAATGAGGCAAATTTTAAGCTGGCGTTCAACTTGGAATATCGCTTCCCCATCGTCGGGGATATAAAAGGGGCACTGTTCGCCGATGCTGGTAATATATGGAACGTATTTGATAATGTCGACGACCCAAAAGCAGTCTTCAGTGGCTTCGACTCTTTGGCCGATATCGCCCTGGGCAGTGGATTCGGCATACGATACGATTTCACGTATTTTCTTTTCCGAGTCGATCTGGGTTTTAAGACGTACAATCCGGCGGAAGAGCCGTCGAAAAGGTGGTTTAGGGATTATAACTTTGGGAACTCGGTACTTCAGATTGGTATCAACTATCCGTTTTAAAATTAAATTATTTCGGCAGGGCCCTTGGCCATCGTGTTCTATAAAATGATATTCTTAAAGGAACCGAAATAGGATCAAATCGATACCAAATGGTGTATTTTCTTTATGAACTTTGACTTAGGCGTGCAGGTATGCTACTATAATTTTATTACTTTTGCCACTCATTCCAGAAATAAACAGATCAAAACTATGACCCACACTATAAAACCTGGTGTTGCTACCGGCGATCAAGTACAAGCGATTTTTAATCATGCCAAGAAAAAGGGATTCGCCCTTCCGGCAGTGAACGTAGTAGGTTCGAATACCATTAATGGTGTTTTGGAGACCGCGGCCAAACTAAACGCCCCCGTAATAATTCAATTCTCCAATGGTGGGGCACAGTTCAATGCTGGTAAGGGTTTGTCGAACGAACATCAACAAGCGGCGATTCTTGGCGCAGTAGCAGGTGCCAAACATGTTCACCAATTAGCAAGTGCCTACGGGGCAACCGTAATTTTGCATACCGACCATTGCGCAAAGAAACTATTGCCTTGGATTGATGGCCTTTTAGATGCCAGTGAGAAACATTTTGCGGAAACCGGTACGTCTTTGTTCAGTTCGCATATGATCGATCTTTCAGAGGAACCCCTTGCTGAAAATATCGAAATATGCAAGAAATATCTGGCACGAATGAGTAAAATGAACATGACGCTTGAGATTGAATTGGGCATCACAGGGGGTGAAGAAGATGGTATTGACAATTCTGATGTCGATGATTCCAAATTATATACGCAACCCGAGGAGGTCGCTTATGCCTATGAAGAACTTTCAAAAATAAGTCCAAGATTTACAATTGCCGCTGCGTTCGGGAATGTACATGGTGTATATAAGCCCGGCAATGTGAAATTGACTCCGAAAATATTACGGAATTCACAGGAATTCATAACCAAAAAATATGGTGTAGCCCACAATCATATTGATTTTGTATTTCATGGAGGTTCGGGATCGACTGTAGCGGAAATTCGTGAAGCCATTGGTTATGGGGTAATCAAGATGAATATCGATACGGATCTACAATATGGCTTCCTGGCAGGTATACGTGATTATATACTCGACAAAAAAGACTATTTATTATCGCAGATTGGGAACCCTAATGGGGCCGATGAACCAAATAAGAAATTCTATGATCCAAGGGTGTGGTTACGGGAAGGTGAAAAAACGTTTATAGACCGGCTTACAAAAGCCTTTGAAGATCTTAACAACGTGAATACACTTTAAATTTCTGTTTGCCGAATCAAACTTAATATGGAGGATATGTCTTTATGGTTTAAAAGAAAGGAAAAGGGAATTCAGACATCCACTGAACAGAAAAAGGATACCCCAAAGGGACTTTGGTATAAATCGCCTACCGGAAAAATTGTTGAATCCGACGACCTTGCCAAGAATTTCTATGTGAGCCCAGAGGATGATTATCACGTGCGTATCGGCAGCAAGGAATATTTTGAAATTCTTTTTGACGACAACCGGTTTACCGAACTCGATGCGAAACTGACCTCAAAGGATCCACTTAAATTCGTCGACACCAAATCGTACGCCGACCGGCTAAAAGCCGCCCAGAAAAAAACCGGACTAAAAGACGCCGTGCGTACCGCAGTAGGCAAATCATTGGGCAAAGACCTCGTTGTGGCCTGTATGGATTTTGCATTTATCGGGGGATCTATGGGCAGTGTCGTCGGAGAAAAAATCGCCAGGGCCATTGACTATTCGATCAAAAAGAAAATTCCCTTTGTGATGATCTCAAAATCAGGTGGGGCACGAATGATGGAGGCCGCACTGTCATTGATGCAACTGGCCAAGACCGCTGCGAAATTGGTACAATTGTCGGATGTTGGCATTCCTTATATTTCACTGTGTACCGATCCTACCACCGGGGGTACTACGGCCTCTTACGCCATGCTGGGGGATATCAATATCTCAGAACCCGGAGCCCTAATAGGTTTCGCAGGACCCCGTATTGTCAAGGAAGCTACCGGCAAGGAACTACCGGAAGGTTTCCAGACGGCCGAATTCATTTTGGAACATGGTTTCCTTGATTTTATAGTACATCGCAAAGAGTTGAAGAAAAAAATAAATCTTTATCTAGATCTAATACAGAACAATCCCATTAGGACGTAAAGAAAATAATAGTATCTTTGCCGCCTGATTGAAAGACAGTCAGATACATAAAAATCATTTAAAATAATATTGGAATGTATTTAACAAAAGAAGTGAAGGCCGAAATCTTCAAACAACACGGCGGAGAAGCTAAAAATACGGGTTCGACCGAAGGGCAGATAGCCTTGTTTACACATCGTATCAACCACCTTACAGGGCACCTTAAGGCAAATCACAAAGACTACAATACCGAGCGATCATTAGTACGCTTGGTAGGGAAACGAAGAAGTCTTTTAGATTATTTGAAAATGAAGGATATTGTAAAATACCGTGAATTGATCAAAGAATTGAACATTAGAAAATAAATAGGTATTAGGGCCCGGAAAACCGGGCCCATTTTTATAAAATTTCAAAGTCCTGGAGATTCATCCGTATTAATTTCGGAAGGCAAACACAAAAAGCTACACACAGTTTTTCATTGGTCAACACAACACAACAACTCCGACCATAAAATTGGCAGGAGGACCATTGTTTAACAAGTCCGGTATTTACGGGCTTTAATTCAAATTTATGATTCCAAAAGTATTTAAAGAGGTCATTGACCTTGGTGATGGTAGGGAAATCTCTATCGAGACCGGTAAACTGGCAAAACAGGCCCATGGGTCGGTGGTCGTGCAATCCGGAAAATGTATGCTTCTATGCACCGTGGTTTCCAACTACGCACAAAGCGACGTAGATTTTTTACCCCTAACGGTAGATTATCGCGAAAAATTTGCGGCTTCAGGCCGCTATCCTGGTGGTTTTTTTAAGCGAGAGGCCCGTCCGAGTGACGGCGAAGTATTGACCATGCGCTTGGTCGACAGGGTATTGCGTCCTTTATTTCCAAAAGATTATCATTCGGAAACACAGGTGATGATTCAGCTGATGTCGCATGATGAAGATGTCATGCCCGATGCAATGGCCGGATTGGCTGCGTCGGCAGCAATTCAACTTTCTGATTTTCCATTTGAATGTGCCATATCGGAATGTCGTGTGGGCCGTGTTGAGGGTCAATTTATCATTAACCCTACAAGGGCACAATTAGAAACATCTGATATCGATATGGTTATTGGTGCTTCTGAAGATTCAGTTATGATGGTGGAGGGCGAAATGGGTGAAATTTCGGAAGAGGAAATGGTCGAGGCCATAAAATTTGCCCATGAAGCAATAAAAGCGCAAATAGCTGCCCAATTAAAATTGGCCAAGGCCTTCGGGAAAAAGGCTGTGCGCGAATACGAGACTGAAAGGGAAGATGAGACATTGGCGAAAAAAATAAATACACTTGCCTATGATAAGGTATATGCGGTCGCCAAGGCCGGTTCGGCCAAACATGAAAGAAGCGCTGCCTTCGATGCCATTAAGGAGGAGGTAAAAGCCACATTTTCTGAGGAAGAAATGGCCGAGTATGGAGGGATGGTTTCAAAATACTATTATAAAGCTGAAAAAGCTGCGGTGCGTGACCTAACCTTAAATGAAGGTTTGCGATTGGATGGTAGAAAGACCAATGAAATCAGGCCTATCTGGTGCGAAGTCGATTATCTGCCTTCCACACACGGGTCTGCTATTTTTACCCGAGGGGAAACCCAAGCGCTAGCAACCGTAACCTTGGGCACGTCACGAGAAGCAAATCAAATCGACATGCCATCGTATGAAGGCGAAGAAACCTTTTACCTGCATTATAATTTCCCGCCATTTTCAACTGGGGAAGCTAGGCCGATACGAGGTACGTCTCGCCGGGAAGTAGGTCATGGAAATTTGGCACAACGTGCCTTAAAAAGAATGATCCCAAGTGATTGTCCCTATACTGTACGAGTAGTTTCGGAAGTTTTGGAAAGTAATGGTTCTTCTTCAATGGCCACCGTCTGTTCGGGAACTATGGCGTTAATGGATGCCGGGGTTCAATTGAAAAAGCCGGTATCGGGGATTGCAATGGGTTTGATTACCGACACCGAAACAGGTAAATACGCCGTATTGTCAGATATTCTAGGGGATGAAGATCACCTGGGGGATATGGACTTCAAAGTAACCGGTACGGCTGACGGAATTACTGCTTGCCAAATGGATATCAAAGTAAAGGGACTTGCCTATGAAATTTTGGTGAAGGCCTTAAAACAAGCACGCGACGGTAGATTGCACATCTTAGGGAAACTGGTGGAAACCATTGCGGTCCCCAATGATGATGTAAAACCCCATGCTCCAAAAATGGTAACACGGGTAATACCGAACGAATTTATTGGCGCCTTGATCGGACCCGGTGGAAAAGTAATCCAAGAATTACAAAAAGCCACCAAGACGACCATTGTCATCAATGAAGATCCGATTACCGAAGAAGGAATCGTAGAAATTCTTGGTACCAATCAAGAAGGAATCGATGCCGTATTGACCAAAATAGATTCGTTGATGTTCAAGCCAAAGGTGGGTGAATCCTATAATGTCAAGGTGATTAAAATGCTTGATTTTGGAGCGGTCGTTGAATATTTAGACGCACCAGGCAACGAAGTCTTGCTGCACGTATCTGAATTGGCTTGGGAACGCACCGAAAATGTATCGGATGTAGTGAACATGGGCGATGTTTTCGATGTGAAGTATATTGGCGTTGATCCAAGGACCCGTAAGGACAAGGTTTCGCGAAAGGCACTACTACCAAAACCCGAAGGATATAAGGAAAGACCCCCAAGGGAAGGTGGTAATCGTCGTGATGATCGTCGTGATGATCGTCGCGGTAGCGGCAGGGATAGCCGAGATCGAGATCGCAAACCACGTAGAGATTAGTTATATTTAGTTAAGGAAGACCCCAATGACAACATTGGGGTCTTTTTTTGTCCTACCCCTAAAAAGAAAGTTTTCACGACCGATTGTAACATTTCCAACTTTTTTACGTATAAGTATATGCAGCTTATGCACAATGAACTTAATTAGAATGTAAATCGTTTAGATGAGACAGCTAAAAATTACAAAACAGGTTACCAATAGGGAAACCGCATCCTTGGACAAGTATTTGCAAGAAATTGGAAAAGTTGACCTTATTACCGCAGATGAAGAAGTAGAATTGGCACAACGTATCAAGGCAGGCGACCAAGCCGCACTTGAAAAACTAACTAAAGCCAATCTTCGATTCGTGGTATCGGTCGCCAAGCAATACCAGAACCAGGGACTTACATTGCCTGATTTGATCAATGAGGGAAACCTAGGATTGATCAAGGCAGCACAACGCTTTGATGAAACCCGTGGGTTTAAATTTATCTCTTACGCAGTTTGGTGGATACGACAATCGATTTTACAGGCTTTGGCCGAACAATCACGAATTGTACGTTTGCCATTAAACAAAATTGGATCGATCAATAAAATAAACAAAACGTTCGCGTTTTTAGAACAAGCACATGAGCGGCAGCCATCTGCAGAAGAAATTGCGAAAGAATTAGACATGACGGTCGAGGATGTAAAACAATCCTTAAAAAACTCAGGGCGCCACGTATCTATGGATGCCCCGCTTATCGACGGTGAAGATTCAAATTTGTATGACGTGCTTCGCAGTGGTGAATCACCAAATCCTGATAGGGCTTTGTTGCACGAATCTTTGCGCACCGAAATCGAACGTGCCTTGGAAACGTTGACCCCTAGGGAGGCCGATGTGATACGTCTTTATTTTGGTTTGGCAGGACAACATTCAATGACCCTTGAAGAAATCGGGGAAACCTTTGATCTTACGCGCGAGCGGGTACGTCAAATAAAAGAGAAAGCGATTCGCAGATTAAAACATACCTCGCGAAGTAAAATATTGAAAACCTATCTTGGCTAATACCTGCCATCCTGTCTTGTACAGGGCCGCAGTATAAACGCCAAACATAAATTGCATGTTAAATATTCCATAAATTGGAATTTTGGAACAAAAGTTGTAATTTGTGAAACGTAACAACAGTTATCATGACTGTTCGTTTTTTGATTGATGAATAAACTCCGGCTGATTACCGGAGTTTTTTTATGCCCCAAGCCAAGATATTCTTTTCAAAAGGTGCGCATTGATTACGTTTTTTGTAGCTTGTAGCTTGGTAGAAAAATGAACTTAGCCCGTCACAAAACGATGTAACGATGAATTCCCCGAATACTGAACAGCCCAACAACCCACTTCATGGTGTAAAATTATTGGACATGCTAGAATTTCTAACCCAAACATATACCTGGGAAGAATTGGCTTCGATCGTAAATATCAATTGTTTTAAGAAAAATCCAAACGTAAAGTCATCCCTGAATTTTTTACGCAAAACGCCTTGGGCCCGAAGGAAAGTCGAACAATTGTATCTCAAAACGATCAAGAAATGAATCATGCCCTTTAATATTGTTCTCGTAGCGCCTGAAATACCTACCAATACAGGAAATATTGGTCGCTTGTGCCTAGCTACCGGATCTACCCTGCATCTGATAAAGCCCTTCGGATTTGAATTAAGCGATTCGCGTTTAAAAAGAGCAGGCCTCGACTATTGGAAACACCTATCGATCGTGGTCTATGACGATCTAGCGCATTTCTTCAACGCTCATAAAGACAAGAAAATGGCCTTCTTTTCGAGCCATGCCACCAAGCTATACAGGTCTATTCGGTATGAGGACGATATGTTTCTAGTTTTTGGGAAGGAATCTGTAGGCTTACCCAAATCAATTCTTGAAACCCATTCGAATGAACTGTATAAAATTCCCTTGTATAGTAAACATATACGTAGCTTGAATTTATCGAATGCGGTCGCCATTGCAGTTTATGAAGGATTGAGATATCTTTACTAAGCTGGCGCAGCCGGGACAGCCCTCCTAATTACCCAAAATAGCACCTATGGACCTAGACGCTTCAGACTATTCTATTCCAGCCAAGACCCGAATCGGCCATGTGCATCTAAAGGTATCCAACCTGCAGCGATCGCTCGATTTTTACTGTGGCTTGCTGGGTTTTGATATTACCACCAAGTACGGGGAAGATGCCGCCTTCATATCAGCAGGTGGCTATCACCATCACATCGGGCTGAATGTGTGGTACAGTAGAAATGCGCAACCGGCGCCTACGAACCTGCCTGGACTCTTTCATACAGCAATCCTTTATCCTGATCGTAAAGCCTTAGCACAAATTTGTCAGCGCCTTTTAAATGCAGGGTACCCGCTTACCGGGGCTGCAGACCATGGCGTTTCAGAAGCCCTCTATTTAGAGGATCCAGATAAAAATGGCGTAGAACTTTATTGGGACAGACCCATGGTTGAATGGCCAAAAAATTCGGAAGGTTCCCTTGAAATGTTTACCAAGCCCTTGGATTTACATAATTTGTTGAGCTTGCTTTGATAAAGACCTCTTTTTAGTATCTTTAGAGCAATCAACCTATCAAAATCCCATGAAAAAATTCACTGTCCTGGCCATTTTCATCACCGCCTTCACCCTAGCTACTTCGTGTAAGAAAGAGAAAAATCCAGCGCCCGAAGAATCCGCTGATATTGCGTTTAACCTCCCGAAAAATTTTCAACTTGAAGACCTGTACCATCAAAGTGCCCATGGCCAAGGCTCTTGGGTCGCCATGACCGAAGATCCGAACGACCGTTTCTACGCCTGTGATCAACGTGGTAAGATTTACACGTTCAAGGCCCCTGCAGAAGGGGAAACCATCGATCCCTCCGAAGTAGATAGTGTAGCGCTGCAAATCGGGGAGGCACATGGACTTCTTTGGGCACATGATGCACTTTATGTTGCCGTGAACAAACGGTGGGATGACGATGTGCCCGATGAACAAGAAAATGGAAGCGGCGTATACAAATTGACCGATACCAATGCAGATGGTAAACTTGACAAAATGGAAATGCTCTTAAAACTGCAAGGGGAAGGGGAACATGGTCCACATAGTTTTGTACTATCACCTGATGGACAAGACCTTTATTTTATCGCCGGAAACCACACACTCATTCCTGAATCATTGCTACAGAATAGCAGATTGCCGACCAATTGGGGTGAAGATAATCTTTTTAAACCCTATTTAGATGCGCGGGGCCATGCCAATGACATCAAGGCACCTGGAGGTTGGATCGCCAAATTCACCCCAGATGGATCGAATTGGCAAATTATTTCCGCGGGCTATCGCAACCCCTTCGACATGGCTTTTAATCAAGATGGCGAACTCTTTGCCTACGATGCCGATATGGAGTGGGATATCGGTATGCCTTGGTACCGTCCTACACGAATTTGTCATGTGACAAGCGGCAGCGAATACGGCTGGCGCACCGGATCGGGTAAATGGCCGGCCTATTATCCCGACAATCTTCCCGCAGTCAAAAATATGGCACAAGGATCACCAACCGCCGTACTTTCTGGGGCAAAATTGAATTTCCCCTCTAAATATAGAAACGGCCTCCTTGTAATGGATTGGAGTTTTGGCACCGTATATTTCGTTGATTTAAAGGCCAACGGCAGTAGTTATACCGGGGAGCGTGAAGAATTCTTATCAGGTACCCCCCTACCCTTGACCGATATGGTCGCAGGTTCTGATGGAAACCTATATTTTGCCACTGGGGGACGTGGACTCGATTCACACGTCTATCGCCTAAGTTATCGTGGGTCGGAAGACACAAAAGACGTAATTGCGGTGAACGAGGAAGCGGCAGCACAAAGAAAACTGCGACAAAGCCTAGAAAAGTACCATGTAGCGCAATCGGTCGAGGCCATTCCCTTGGCCTGGGAAAATTTGAACAATGCTGACAGATATATTCGGTATGCAGCCCGAGTCGCACTGGAACACCAACCTGTCGATCAGTGGCAAACACGCCTTTTCGAGGAATCAAACGACATCAAGATCATTGAAGCCGGTATTGCATTGGCCCACCAAGGAGATAAAAGCCTTCAAGGAAAACTTCTTGAAAAACTCAATTCCGTCAAGTTCGACCAAATAACCGACCAACAAAAAATAGACCTACTTAGAACGTATGAGCTGTTATTTATAAGAATGGGAGCACCTGATGCACCGCATCGAAAAATGACGATCCAGAAACTCAAACCATTTTTCCCGAACAACAGTAGCGCCGTTACCAAGGAATTGGCGCAACTCCTTCTTTTTCTTAAAGCCGATGGTATCACAAAAGACCTAGTGGCACTCTTGGAAAAGAACACCTTAGAAAAAACAGTTTCCGAAGGGGTCCAAATGCTTTCCGAGGAGACCACCCTGCGAAGCGAGCAATATGGGCCGCTCATTCGTGATGTAATTGCAAAAATGCCACCAAGCGAGGCGATTTATTATGGGCTATTATTAAGCCACGCCGAGGATGGATGGAACAAGGAACTTCGCAAAAAATATTTTAGCTGGTTCTATGATGTACTGGGTGCAAAGGGCGGGATGAGTTTTAAGGCCTATATGGAAAACGTACGGCAAGAGGCCATGACCCATGTTCCTGATGCCGATAAAGAACATTATCAAGAAATATCAGGCGTGTACTCGCCTGCAGAGGCCTTGGCTGATATTCCACAACCCATTGGGCCTGGTAGTCAGTATGCTATTTCAGATTTGAGCAATCTTGCCTGGGGTGGCCTAGATGATTACAATGGTACGTTCGCCGATGGTGAAAGAGCCTATAAGGCCGGTATGTGCGTCTTATGTCATAGAATGCGCGGGGAAGGTGGCGCTGCGGGACCTGACCTTACTCAGGCACATGCCAAATTCGGTGCCTACGACCTATTATTCGCTATCTACAGCCCGAATGACGAAATCTCGGACCAATATGCCAATACCCTGTTCAGCATGAAGGATGGCAACAAATTTGCTGGACGGATCAAATCAGAGGGGGAAGATAAAATTACCCTAATGCCCAATCCCTTTAATGAAGCCTATACGATCGAATTGGCCAAAAGTGATGTGGTAAAACGTGAATTATCACCAATTTCCCCAATGCCTCCCGGACTTCTTAATCGCTTGAACGAACAAGAAATCCTGGATCTTTTTGCATATGTACAAGCTGGAGGGGATGCGAATAATGCCATCTATACTGGAAAATAATTCAAGAAATTATCTAAAAATCATTGACCAATACTTAATTAAAATAACGCATGCTCAAACAACGTCTTATAATTTTATGTATCCTTTCTATATGCCTTTCGACAGGCATCATGGCTCAAAAAAAATCATCGACTCAAAATCAGAAACCACAGACCATTGATAAATCCTTTTATGAAGGATTGGAATGGCGTAATATCGGACCGTACCGTGGGGGTCGTTCATTAGGGGCCACAGGAAGTCCGGGAAGGCCTTTGGAGTATTATTTCGGGGCGACAGGTGGCGGACTTTGGAAAACAACCGACGGCGGCAATGAATGGGCCCCAGTGACCGATGGTCAAATTACAAGTTCTTCGGTTGGAGCGGTCGCCGTAGCCGAGACCAATCCCGATATTGTCTATATCGGCATGGGAGAGACTGAATTGCGGGGAAGCATCACCCAAGGTGATGGCGTCTATAAAACCAAGGATGGCGGTAAAACCTGGAGACATCTCGGATTGTCTGAAACCCAGGCCATCGCCCGAATACGAGTTCATCCGACAAATCCTGATATTGTATATGTAGCTGCATTGGGCCATCCGTATGGGGAAAATGAGGAACGTGGGGTCTTTAGGAGTAAGGATGGCGGTACTACTTGGGAGAAAGTATTGTATGTAAGCAATAAAGCAGGAGCGGTGGATCTGATTATTGACCGAAATAATCCAAAGGTCCTGTATGCAAGTACTTGGCAAGTATATCGAAAGGCTTGGAAAATGTGGGGTGGTGGTCCCGACTGCAAATTGTGGAAGTCGATCGATGGCGGGGACACGTGGACGGATCTCACTAACAATCCAGGAATGCCAACAGGACCTATCGGAAAAATAGGGGTTACGGTATCCCCTGCCGATTCCAATCGTGTATGGGCCATCGTCGAAGCGAACGAAGGTGGTGTCTTTCGCTCGGACGATGCAGGAAAAACATGGGAACGCACTAACGAGGAACGCAAATTACGCCAGCGCGCTTTTTATTATTCTCGAATTTATGCCGATCCTATGGACAAGGAGACCGTTTATTGTTTGAATACAGGCTTCTACAAATCGACCGATGGTGGCAAGACCTTTGGCACGACTATCAATGTACCGCACGGCGATAATCATGATCTGTGGATCGATCCGAATAATCCCGATCGAATGATAAACTCAAATGATGGTGGCGCCAATGTGAGTGTAAATGGAGGAAAAAGCTGGACGGAACAGGATTATATCACCGCACAACTCTATCATGTAATGACAACGAACGATGTTCCCTATCACGTAGCAGGTGCACAACAAGATAATAGTACCTTGGCCATCCCCAGTGATGATTGGCAACATATGCAGGCAGGAGGACCCAATCATGGTTGGTATTACGAAGTGGGCGGTGGTGAAAGTGGGTGGATAACCCAACACCCCGTTAACAAGGACCTATTTTATGCAGGAAGCCAAGGAGCCCTTTTAACGAGATATGATCGAAGTAATGGGCAGTCCCGCGATATTCAAGTATACCCGAGATTCTTTTCCGGCGAACCCGCAAGCGCCTTGCCTGAGCGATGGCAATGGACCTTTCCGATCATGTTCGCCCCCCAAGATCCACAAGTTATGTATACCTGTTCGCAACATGTATGGAAAACTACCAACGATGGTCAGACCTGGGAAAAAATCAGTCCCGATCTCACGTATGCCGATCCAGAAACCCTTGGAAAAACAGGTGGGGTTATTACTATGGATATGAATGGCCCAGAAATTTATGCGACCGTGTTCGCCTTGGCACCTTCCTATCACGATATCAATACGATTTGGGCGGGTTCAGATGATGGAAAAATTCATATTACCCGGGATGGAGGTAAAAATTGGACCGATATCACCCCAAAAGAGCTTCCGAAATTTTCACGGGTGAGCATAATCGATGAATCAAAACATCGCCCCGGAACCTTATTCGTGGCCGCCAACCGATATCAAGTAGATGATCGCGAACCCTATGTATTTAAGACCACCGATTATGGTAAAAGCTGGACTAAAATCATAAATGGCATTCCGAAAGGCCATTTTGCCAGGGCCATCCGCGAAGATCCCGAGCGACAGGGCCTCTTGTTTTTGGCAACCGAGCATGGCGTTTATTTTTCTATGAACGATGGTGAATACTGGCAAAGTCTGCAATTAAAGTTGCCAGATACCCCCATTCGGGACCTGGTCGTAAAAGACAATGATGTAGTTGTGGGTTCACACGGCCGTGGATTTTGGATCTTGGATGATATCGCGCCCCTGCGACAATATGTCGATGCCATGAAGGATCAATCGGGGGTGCTTTTCAAACCAGCCGACCCGATTCGTGGCCTTGGCGATGCAACCATTCAATATTATTTAAAGGAACAACAGGATACGATTACTTTTGAAATATTGGATGGGAATGACCATTTGATCAACACATTTACCGGAAGTAAGCCTAAATATGAAGTCGATCCCGACCTGCCCTATTGGAAAAAAGGCGGCTCTTCAAAACCAACTACCGCAAAGGGCATCAACGTTTTCAAATGGGATATGCGATACCCAGGGGCCACCGATTTCGAGGGGATGATCATCTGGGGTGGGGCGCCACAAAGAGGGCCCAAAGCACCCCTTGGAAATTATAAGGTTCGAATGAAAACCAAGGACTACGATCAGACGTATTCTTTTGCGATTCAAATGAATCCGAACCTGAAAGGGATTAGCGCAGCAGACTTGCAAGAACAATTTGAGTTGGCCCAAAAGATCGTGAAAAAGACGAGCGCCGCGAACGAGGCGGTTATCGCCATACGCGAGATCCGGAAGGATATCACTGCCAATCAGGAAAAAATAAGTGATGCAGAATTCAAGGGAACCATGCGCCCGTTTCTTGATAAAATGACCGTAATCGAAGAAGAATTGTATCAGGTCAAGAACCAATCGGGTCAAGATCCCTTAAATTTTCCGATAAAACTTAATAATCGTTTGGCATCTTTGCGGAGCAGCCTCGAAGATGGGGATGCAAAGCCGACCGACGGTGCCTATTTGGTGTTTAAGGAATTATCGGCCGATCTCGAAAAACAATTGGCCGATTTGAAAGGAATCATCGAACAAGATTTGCCGAAAGTGAATTCAGTTTTGACACAGGCAGGTGGCAGTGCGATTGTGGCCCCTGTTATCGGTCAATAAACTAGGAGCATCATGCCGATTTAGGGTCGTACTGTAAGCTATCACCATTGTCTTATTTTTTATAATGGTCTATTTTTTGCAGTACGACGCATGAAAAAAGATTAGGGGTAGGTTTTGGGAACATCGCATGTAGCTATCATCAGAAGTAGCATTCATCAGTTCGTGAGTGGCCAGGAAGCATGGTACGGCAGGCGGATGGCGAAAATCTTTTTTTAGTAGTAAATCTCCAAGGTTCGTTGTCAGCAAGTAGCTAAGGAGGCCGAAATACAAATGGCTTTCATGACAAAGGGAAACTCGAAAAAATGGATGGGGCGTCGATTTGTGCCACTTCGATGCCTGAAATTAGTGCTGAAAACAGGAAGGCCCTTAAAAAGATGCACTTCTTGATGGTATATGGGTTTCACGAAAACCATATCATTTCACTACTTTTGTTTAAAACTTCAAGCTTAGCATACTAATGAGCAGAGTAAAAATAGCCCCTTCCCTTTTGGCTGCGGACTTCGGAAACCTTCAACGTGATGTTCAAATGGTCGATCAAAGTGAAGCTGATTGGCATCATATCGATGTAATGGACGGATTGTTCGTTCCTAACATTTCCTATGGAATGCCTGTTATTAAGGCGATTTCAAAGTACGCGACCAAACCGTTGGATGTGCATTTAATGATCGTAGATCCCGATCGTTATATCAAGACCTTTGCCGCTTTGGGTGCATCTTCCCTCACGGTGCACTATGAGGCCTGCAATCACCTGCATCGAACATTGCAAGCGATAAAGGAAGAAGGTATGTTGGCCGGCGTCGCGTTAAATCCCCATACGAATATAAACGTCCTAGAAGATACCATACGGGATATAGATATTGTATTGATAATGAGCGTAAATCCCGGGTTTGGTGGTCAGACTTTTATTGAAAACACCTATAACAAACTTCGTGATCTAAAGGCATTGATACAACATAAACGTGCCAATACCCTTATAGAGGTCGATGGTGGGGTAACCTCCCACAACGCCAAGGCCTTGGTAGATGCGGGCGCCGACATACTTGTAGCCGGAAGCTTTATTTTCAATAGTGGCCATCCGTCGGAGACCATTAAAGAGTTAAAGGAAAACGCAGGGTAATGGGGCAATTCGATATTTTGGTCATAGGTGGTGGACCCATTGGCATAGCCTGCGGCCTGGAAGCCAAAAAAAAAGGACTCGGTTATATCATCATAGAGAAAGGACCGATCGTAAATTCGCTTTTCAACTATCCGGTCAACATGCAATTTTTTTCTTCCTCTGAACGATTGGAAATCGATGATGTGCCATTTATAAGCAAGGAAGCGAAGCCTAAACGAACCGAGGCACTTGAATACTACCGTCGCATCGTAACCGCCAATCAACTCACTATCAATTTATTCGAAAAGGTCGAAAGTGTCATCAAATCAGAAGACCATTTTTTGATAAAAACCAATAAAACCAGCTATACGGCCCTAAATGTAGTCGTGGCAACGGGATTTTATGATATTCCCAATACCATAAACGTCCCTGGCGAAAATTTATCAAAAGTTTCCCATTACTACAATGACCCCCATTTTTATGCCCGTCAAAAAGTGGCCGTCATAGGAGCCAGTAATTCTGCTATTGACGCGGCCTTGGAATGTTGGCGCAAGGGTGCCGAGGTTACGCTGATCATTCGAGGAGCTGAGGTCGGCCAAAGGGTCAAGTACTGGGTTCGTCCTGATATTGTGAATCGCATAGAGGAAGGAAGTATTAAAGCATTTTACCATGCCGAGCTACTGGAAATCACCGAAAACGAAATCCTGGTGAAGACCCCTGAAGGAACTATCAAACTTGGGAATGACTTTGTGTTGATCCTCACTGGGTATACACCTGATTTCGACTTTTTAACAAAAATAGGAATAGCCCTCTCCAAGGATGAGAAAAGGCTGCCTCAATACGATCCAACAACCATGGAAACCAATATTCAAGGTGTTTACCTTGCGGGTGTCATATGCGGAGGAATGGAGACCCATAAATGGTTTATTGAAAATTCCCGCATCCATGCGCCCATCATCATGGACGCTATTTTACAAAAAAAACAGGAAATCGAATCTTAACTGGGCATACTAGGCAAGCTCCAACCGTTCTGGTAGGTGTGGTTGATATATTCGGTAGCGGATTCCAGCCCGTTG
The DNA here is from genome assembly GCA_038316335.1 of Flavobacteriales bacterium. Lineage (GTDB taxonomy): Bacteria > Bacteroidota > Bacteroidia > Flavobacteriales > Flavobacteriaceae > JALHST01. The sequence continues at coordinate 5,251 of JBBQAM010000024.1, read as the reverse complement.
AGCTGTGTTTGCTGTACATTCCATTCAGGAAATCCGTTCCGCATTTGAAATCCGTTGTGTTTTACAACTTCCATAACTTCATTGGGACCAATATTCTTAAAATTCATTTTTTGACCGTCCCATTCGAGTATTTTGTTCAATCCTTTAAGTCGAATCGCCAAAACGCCTAAGAGCACCATCTCATTAAATGGCCCCGCATATCCAAAATTGGAAGAACCTTCCACCCTGCTTTCGGCAGATTCCTTACAGGCCCTGATCCAATCTTGCTCATGGGGCCCGTCAATATAACCAACAGCCCCAGGAATTCGGCGCAAATAGGGAGTTACGTTGGGAATGCGGCCTGATAGGAGTCGAGGATTAAACCCACCACAATCGCATATAAGTGTGTCGTTGGTGCCTATAAACATGCACCCTCCCAGACCATCACGGATCAAAGGTTCGCCTTGTGGTAGCAATTCTGGTCGGTCAGGCAGAAAACCTCCGTCATACCAATGTACTTTTACGGGTGGCATTTTTACCAAATCGGCAGCTTCCCGTGCCGGAAAATCAAAACGCACTTTTTCGGCTTGTGGTGGACTTTCGGTATTCGCGGTCGTTGAACTTCCGGAAATCGCTTCGGGATAGCCCAATTTTAACGCACGATAGATCGGATCTAATACATGACATGCCATATCCCCGAATGCCCCGGTTCCAAAATCCCACCAACCGCGCCAGTTCCATGGGGTGTATATTTCATTATAGGGACGTTTTGGTGCCGGGCCAAGGAATAAGTCCCAATCGAAGTCTTTAGGCAGGGTCATGGCCTTCGCAGGGCGTTCCAAGCCTTGAGGCCAAATAGGACGATCCGTCCAGGCATGGGCTTCAGTGACTTCCCCGATTTCCCCGTTCCATATCCATTCACAAAGTAATCGCACCCCATCCCCTGAGTTGCCCTGATTCCCCATTTGGGTGGCCACCGAATATTTTTCGGCCAATTTGGTCAGTAATCGTGACTCATAAATCGAATGCGTCAACGGTTTTTGACAGTAAACATGTTTATTGAGTGTTAGGGCCGAACTAGCAATTACGGCATGGGTATGGTCTGCAGTGGCCACCACTACGCCGTCGATGGTATCCCCAAGATCATCGAACATTTTCCGCCAGTCATAATATTTCCGGGCTTTCGGAAATTCATTAAAACACCGTTTTGCGTAATTCCAATCGATATCGCACAGCCCGATAATATTTTCGGTTTGCATCGCAACCAGGTTGTTGTATCCCTTTCCACCAACCCCGATACCAACGATATTCAACTTGTCGCTCGGTGGCGTATGTCCCAAGCCACTCACCGTATAACTCGGTACTATTGAAAAACCAAGACCTGTGACAAGCGTATTTTTAACGAAACTTCGGCGTGTTACTTCATTTTTTATCATGATACCATATGTTTACTGGGCTTATCACGCTCCTGCGGCTAAAAAAGGCGCATACGAGTGACCTCCTATTAAATGTATTAAAAAAACCTGTAAATATGAGTTTATAAAATCGAATCGTCCAAGGAAGCCGGTTCCTGAACAATGAACTTATTCTACCAAGAATTAAACAGAATAGAAGAAGTCTATCAGCCTACGAAGCTCCGCTTTGAAAATGCAAAGAACTCAGAATCAAAAAGGCGCATAGGCCTGCACGGGAAAGAAGAAAGAGCGTAAAATCAATGACCCGGTCGTACATTGGTAAGTCAAGGAAGTTATAACCGGGTATTAATAATGTTGTTGAACGTAGAACCAAAAGTATAGCTCAGCCCAATGCTTAAGTTTAACTCAAAGTCAGTTCCGATCTGTTTCTGTTGCAACAGGACATCTTCTATCGAAGCACTGCCGACAGAAAGGTTTATCTGGTCACGTACTATTTCGAAATTGCCTGAAAATCTTACTGCCAGTCCTTTGAACACTCGTACAGATACCCTACTATAAAGTTGCACCCTATTCTTTGAAAAATCGTTCAAAAAACTGGAGCCCCTCAACCTTGAGAACAGGTCTCCCCAAGGTTGCCTAAATTGTAACCGAACCTCCAGAGAATGATCGAATATACCTTCCTGTGATTTAAAAAACAAGGTAGGTTCGATATAATCATTATGAAAATAGCCGATCTTGTAGGCAAAAGTAATTTCCCTCCTAAGTACCTCCTTGTACGGAAATATATTATACTCGACAGCCGGGGAAACAAAATAACGCAAATCGAAGTTCTTAAAGGTGTCATGGCCTGCCCCTGTGAATATACCGCTAGACCAGTGGTCGGAGAGGCTGCGAACAACACTTCCCTCGCCTGAGTAAAGAACGCGTTCGCTGGTAATCGTCTCGTCCCCGCTGACGAATTTACTGTTGGCCTGGCCCATCTGAAAATCTGTCCGAATTCTCCACTTCTTAGTGACGCGGTCACTTTTTAAACCTAACTCATACTCGAATTCCTTCTTGCTCGACTCTCTGTCCAACCTAGCGTCACCGTAAATTTCAAATAGCCAATTGTTCCAAGGGTGGTCAAAATCGATATCCTTAAGTTCCGCAAGGCCTTGGTCCGAAATCTTGTAAACCACCTTGTCCGCCAGGTTCGATTCCAAAACATATTTGAGCAGTCCCGATTTTAACGTTTCCACTAGGCCAATACGAACATCGTCGGGCGACATATTGGTATTGGTATCAAAAGTCCTTTCGTTTACAATACCTTCGTAATCGCCCGATCCCTTAAAATCCAATCTATAGGACCGGCCACCGCTGCCGTTGGCAATATCATAAATAAATAGTATTATGTTGGCCAGAGTTTGGTCCCTCACATGGTCCACAAAGTTTATCTCCTGACGGAGATAGCCTCGATCACAATTACAATCAATGAAAAGTTTAAGGGATTCCTTTTCCTTTTCTTGAGAAACACCAACAACCGTGCACAGAAGTGAAAAGAAACAAAACCATTTTCTTATGATGACCAAGACATGTTCTTTTAACATTTTATTTTGTCTATTTGTTCATAATCCTACTATGTTATTTAAATCTTAATGGGAAGATTCTCTTAAGTACATTATGGTGGTATTATAGTCTTCTTCTTCCAAATATAGTTTTCTTTTTACAAGCAAATAATGCTCTTAAAATACACTTGGGCAAATTCAGAATTGATGTCGACCAGTCGTTATGCTAATTTTCCATGCTTGCCCTGCGACAACATAGTTGGTAGCCCAGTTCCACCGGGCTACTATATATGGAAATGTTCAGTTCCTTTTATTTTTTCTGAAGAGCACATATTAAAAATATCTGACTTCCTTACATTGTCAATTCCGCGATGGCCGAGGTAATCAAATGAAAAATGGTTTTTCCAATTAAAATGTCACGGCATTATCGAATAAACAAACCAAGAATTAATAGTAGTGATTTATGGTATTCCTTATTTTATTTGCTCATATAACCCTGCCAAATGACCAAGACATATTTGTCCTTTCCCTGCTCTTTTTTTTTCAGAAAGCCGTACTCGTATACAAAAAGATAGACATCCCCTTTTTTGTTTTTCCAATAATGGGTAAAGAATTTAGGGTCGAATCCCAATTCCAATAGTACGTTGGCTCGTATGGTAACCTTACCCCCCTTGTTGTATTCCTTTAGGATTTTACGGTTCAGTTTCAATTGATTGTCCACCTTATTGTAAAACCGCGCTGGGTTTTGCGTTTCCTTTTGATATTGGTAGGCACTTTTGCAATGGGGGTCACAAAACTTCTTGTCGGTCCTCCCCTCGAGTTCCTTACCGCAATGAAGACACTCCTTATAAATTCTCATAAACAAATATTTAATGGATGTTTATACGTATTCTATTCGTATAAGATACGATTAATACATTTTCTTTTTTGAAATTGCCAAAAAAAATATGTTCAAGGGCAGGAGCATTACATTGAAGCATTTGCTGATCGACGGCAAAAAACACATCGGGCTACAGTTTAAATCTGACAAGGTGGTCCAGGCCTTGGTCGAGAAATTGCCCCAAGTAGGGTGGAATGACGAATTCGGAATGAGCCATATTCCCAATACCAAGGAAAACCTGGATTTCATCTTTAATACCTTTAGGGGCGAGGCATGGATAAATGGCAATTACTTCTTCGCCGAGCGTATAATAAATTCCGATAATGAGGCAATTAATGTTGAATGGTTCCGCAAACGCAACCACGGACCAGAGTACAGGCCCTGTCCCGAGGAATACCTACTTAAACTGGAACTTATGCGCTATTCAAATAATACGGTACGCGCTTATGTCAATTGTTTCGAGGCCTTCATCAATCATTATAATGATCTTGAACTAATCGATATCAATGAAAATGAAATAAGGACATACCTTCAAAAACTGGTACATGAAGGAAAATCAAATTCATATATCAATCAGGCGGTCAATAGCATAAAGTTTTTCTACGAGATCGTGCACGGTATGCCGAACCGTTTCTACTCGATCGAAAGACCGCGTAAGGAAAAGAAGCTGCCTGAGGTCCTTTCAAAGGAAGAGGTTATTTCAATGATAAGTAACACCAATAATATCAAACACAAGTGTATTATATCCCTTCTTTATTCCTCGGGCCTTAGAAGAAACGAGCTGTTGAACCTAAAAATTACGGATATAGACAGCAAAAGAATGATGGTGCGCGTGGGAAATGCAAAGGGCAACAAGGATAGGCTTACGGTCCTCAGTGGCGAGGTACTGAAAGACCTAAAAATATATTATAAGGAATATAGGCCACAAGTATATCTGTTCGAGGGTGCTACGGGAGGACGCTACAGTCCTACCAGTGTCCTGAATATTGTGGTCTGCGCTGCCAAAAGTGCCCGAATCCGAAAAAAGGTGTCGCCACATATGCTCAGGCACAGCTTTGCCACCCATCTTTTGGAGAACGGAACAGATTTGAGGCATATTCAGCTTTTATTGGGCCATAATACGACCAAAACGACGGAAATATATACCCATGTGGCGAACAGATCGTTCATGAACATTAAGGATTTGTTATCTTAGTCCTATAATAGATATATGATCAATGATCATTTCCCTCCGGTGCCATCAATCTTGAAAAAAACATCGATAATGAAATTTAAGAGCAGACAAGACATTATTTTCCGAGTTTTCACTTACGGATTTTGCGCATTATTTGTCGGTTTTATATTAGTGCGGATATTTTTTGAAGATGCAGGAAAATATGAGTTTATGTGGACAGATATTTTAATGATACTTTGTGCTGGATTTTTACTGTGGT
>JBBQAM010000112.1:0-3438 GCA_038316335.1 Flavobacteriales bacterium | reverse complement strand
TCGTGCAGGGAGGGGAAAAACATGAGACCACAGGCCACTCTTTTAGTGCCGAAAACAATTATGATTCTGCTGTAAATTTAGATGCTACAAGGGTTGTTTCCTGTAATACCACCTCCATCTTAAGAACGTTGACTGTTTTAAAAAGAGCCGGTTTACTTGATTACGCAAGAGGCACCTTGCTCAGACGTGCAACCGATCCTTGGGAAAGCCATTTGGGCGGTATTATGAACACTATGGTTCCCGAAAAGGAAATCCCCAGCCACCAAGGGCCGGATGCCCAAAGCGTGGATCCCGACTTGGATGTCATTACCTCTGCGGTCAAAGTACCGGAAACATTGAGCCATCTGCATTACTGGAACATAAAACTCAAAAGGAAAACTTCCAAGGAAGAAGTTTTGGAAGCCTTTAAAACTTCGTCCCGTATCCACTTGATCCGATATGACCAAGGATTGGTTTCCAACAACACTATTAAGGAAATGTACCTCGATATGGGAAGGCCCTGGGGGGATATGTATGAAGTTGCCCTTTGGGAAGATATGGTCAAGATAGTGGGCGACGAACTTTTTTATGCCTATGTGGTGGATAACCAAGCTATTGTAATTCCCGAAACGATTGATGCAATACGGGCACTAACTGGAATCGAGGCCGATGGTAAAAAATCCATCGCAAAGACCAATAAAAGCCTTGGAATTAATTAATAAAAGAAAGTAGTATGGACATTTATGAAAAAATAGTGGAACAGTTAGGGGAAAAAGCATCCTACTATTTGGATCACACCAGTGAAAAAATCACCAAAGATGAACTACAACTGCCCGATAGCGATTTTGTCGGCAAGGTATTTATCAACAGTAATCGGAACGCACAAGTGCTTCGAAGTCTTGCGCAATTGTACGGTCAGGGCAATCTGGAAGATACTGGATATTTGAGTATCCTACCCGTTGATCAAGGCATTGAGCACAGTGCGGCGTTCTCCTTCTACAAAAATCCCGACTATTTTGATCCGGTAAATATTATAAAACTTGCGGTGGAGGCGGGATGCAATGGCGTAGCCTCGACCTTCGGGGCATTGGGGCTATATTCCAGAAAATATGCCCACAAAATTCCCTTCATCGTAAAGATAAACCACAATGAATTACTGTCGTACCCCAATTCGTATGATCAAACTTTGTTCGGACAAGTCAAGGAGGCATGGAACATGGGTGCCGTGGCCGTTGGTGCCACCATTTATTTTGGCTCAAAAGAAAGTAGAAGGCAGATAAAGGAAATTTCGGAAGCCTTCACCGAAGCACATAACCTTGGCATGGCAACTATTCTTTGGTGCTACACCCGCAACGATGCGTTCAAAACTAACGAACAGGATTATCACACGGCAGCAGATTTGACAGGGCAGGCTAACCACCTTGGGGTAACTATTCAAGCGGATATTATCAAGCAAAAACTGCCTAGCGGCAACTATGGTTTTAAAAACCTAAAGTTCGGCAAATTCGATAATGCCATGTACGAAACCCTTACCACTAAACATCCAATCGACCTATGCAGGTTGCAGGTAGCTAATTGCTATATGGGAAAGATAGGTCTTATCAATTCTGGCGGCGGGTCAAAAGGCGCGTCCGACAAGAACGAGGCCGTAACTACAGCGGTTATAAATAAGCGAGCAGGAGGCTCGGGCCTGATATTAGGAAGAAAGGCTTTTCAAAGATCTTTTAAGGAAGGGGTGGAATTAATACATGCGGTTCAGGGCGTTTACCTTGAAAAAAGAATAACCATAGCATAACTATGATATAAAGAATGTTCGAAGATGATAAAATCAACTAAAGAAATAGATCTTTCCCCAAAACCGGGTAAAGAGTATTGGATAAACTGCCATCGCGAATGGAGGGAAGAATTCATATACTTTCTTTTAGTGGACCGATTTCATGACGGTACCAAACGGCAGCCACTGAAATTTGAAACCCGGCATCCGGGCTTTGGAAATGCCGAGCAGCTAGGGCAGACTTTGGGTGGAACTATTAAGGGCATCATTGATCATCTGGAGTATATTAAAAACCTTGGCTGCACGGCCATTTGGTTGAGCCCGGTATTTGAAAACAATGCGGAAGCGTATCATGGGTACGCCATTCAAAATTATCTGGATGTGGATAGTCGTTGGGGCACCAAGGCCGATCTGGGGCGGTTAGTGGATCGAGCACATGAGCTGGATATGCGGGTTTTTTTGGATATCGTTTTACATCATTCCGGTGATAATTGGTCATATCCCTACGATTATGACTATTACTATTTTAACGGATTACAGTTTCCTTTTGGAGAATGGAGGGATAAGGATAGACCGCTCCCAGTGGAATTAAAAGATCCCGAAGTTTATAGTCGGAAAGGACAGATCGTCAATTTTGATAGTTATCCCGAGACCAAGGAAGGTGATTTTTTCACCTTAAAAACTTTTAGGAATGATGATTCCACAGCGAGCAAAAAGATACAGGAAATATTGATCACCATTCATTGCTATTGGATACGTGAGGTAGATATCGACGGATTTCGACTAGATGCCGTTAAGCATATGCAAGGCCCAGCGATCAGCCGTTTTTGTTCCCTTATAAGGGAGTATGCCCATTCACTGGGCAAGCGAAACTTTTTTCTGTTCGGGGAAATCATCGGGGACGACGAGATGGGCAATCCTTACATAGGCCCCAAAATACTGCGCTCGTCATACGACCAAAACGTGTATTATGGCTTGGATTCCGTTTTGGACCATCCATTGCACAGCGTACTGGCCGACGTAATAATGGGCAAATCCTCGCCAAGTAAATTGATCGAGCGGTATGATGCGCTGCAAAGAAATGCACTAAATCGGGGTGAATATGGAGACTTTTTGGTAACCTATATTGATGACCATGACCAAGTCGGCAGCGATTTTAAACATCGTTTTGGATACAAAGCTTCACCGAAACAAATTGTTGGCGGCATGGGATTTCTTCTTTGTGCCCTTGGCACCCCCTGTATGTATTATGGCACCGAACAAGGGTTTTCTGGAAATGGCAACGATGACAGGTATATCAGGGAGGGAATGTTCGATCCGAATCATAAATCATCGAATGCGCTTAATCAAAAGTCATTTATTTATACGAAAATCTCAACCTTGGGACAACTTCGCCAAAAAGAAGGCGCGCTGAAATTTGGCAGGATGTATTTCAGGGAGACCTCAAATAATGGGGTTGATTTTCATTATCCCGACTGTGAAGAATGCCTTTTGGCATTTTCTAGAATACTCTACAATTGTGAAATATTGGTAGTGTATAATTCTTCCGAAAAAGATACCAAAGAAGAGTGTTTGATGATAGATGCCACGATCAATAAAGAAAGGAAGTATATGAAACTCATCTTTGGACGGAGAGGTAGAGCAAAAATACGGAAGAAATATGACGGTGAAGATAGCCCCTTGTT
>JBBQAM010000050.1:0-30297 GCA_038316335.1 Flavobacteriales bacterium | reverse complement strand
GGTAACACTATTTCCGTGAACGTACAACACGGGTTTTTGACGCTTGTATGCTATACTTAGTTATACGTGTGCAACGTATGTATAGACTCTCGACGTATGTTGAATACCTGATATCAAACCAAATCGGCAATTTCAATTCCGGGTGATCGGCCTTTCGGATATTGGCCTAAAAAAGGCCCTCGTAAAAGTCCTAACCAGTCGATCCTGCATCATGAGGCATACCCTCAAATTCGATAAATGGGTGCGCTTTACGCACATCGGAAATCTTCGCCTGCAGTGCTTTTAGAAAATTTTGATGCAGTTGCGAATTTGAATTAAATGGTCGATGTTGAAGCCCTTTTTGAATCGCTCCCACCTGCTCCAAACAGTCATATGCACTTTCATCGATATAAACATCTTTGAACTTTTCCCAAATATAATCGATGGCCAATTGGTTGGGATGTAGCATGTCGGTCTTATAAAAACGGTAGTCCCTCATTTCGTCCATCATGAGTTCATAAGCAGGGAAATAGGCCTTCACCTTCCCTATGTTGGCACTCCTATTTCTAAATTCGTGAATGGCGCTGATCAAATGCGCCTTCCCCAATTGGTTTTCCACAAATCCGTCCTTAAGATGTCGTACGGGCGACACTGTGAAAATAAACTGCACATCGCAGTTATTCGCTTGAATGAGATTACAGGTGTTCTCCAAGCTCTCGACAATTGCCTCGATCGACATGATTTCCTTGACGAATTCCTTTTGAGGCACTTTGTGGCAATTGGCAACCAAGGCATCCGAACCCAAATGCCGGTATACCCAGGCGGTCCCAAGGGTAATAAGTACATGGGTGCATTTATGGAGTTCCTTATTAAGCGATTCCAAACCCCGATTGAGATTTAAAAGCAAGTCTTCCTTTGACGCATTGCTTACATCGGAATGTGCATCAAAGCTATGCCATCGTTCGTTCTGGTAGAAAATTTCGTTTTCGCTATATTGGGTACCTAGAAATGATCGCTCAACCACATTTTCGATGGCTTTTTGATGGAAAAGTATCCCGAACGGATTTAGGGTCGATCGAAACTTAAAATAGTGGAGTTTCTCGCCTATGTTTTCAACAAAACACGAACCCAACAAGACGATACGACTCTCATAGTCAATTGGATTGTTCGCCTTCTGCAGCGCGATTTGTGTTTGGAGTTTCATTGTTATACTTTTTGTCGGGGTACCGGTATCTGCCTGGAATTCGAGCGTATCCCTTTGTGCACTTATAGGAGTGTGCCCTTGTCCTATACGTTGACGTATTCCTCGGCTTTTTCGAGTGCCAAAGGTATTCCAGCCGGGTTTTTGCCTCCTGCAGTAGCAAAAAAAGGCTGGCCGCCACCGCCACCTTGAATGAATTTTCCCAGCTCACGCACAATGTTTCCGGCATCCAGCTTTTTTGATGCTACCAGATCTTTTGATATATAGCACGATAAAAGGGCCTTCCCATCATGTTCTGTTGCAAAAAGCAAAAACAATCGATCCTTTCCCTGGCCCATTTCAAAAGATAGGTCTTTGATGCCACCGGCATCAAGATCGATCTTCATAGCTAAAAAATTGACGCCATTGACTTCCTTTAGTTCCTTCAATAAATCATCTTTCAAATTTCGCGCCTTATCCTTCAACAAATGCTCAATTTCTTTTTTCAGCCGGCTATTTTCTTCTTGAAGCGCTTCGACTGTTTTGATGGGATCCTGGGTATTGTTCAACATTCGCCGTATATCAACGAGCGTCGTATCGGCGGTTTTATAATAATCACGCAAAGCATCCGAGGTTATGGCCTCAATGCGTCTAATACCTGCCGCAACGGCACCTTCCGAAAGTATCTTGAATTGCCAGATTTCACTCGTGTTCCTGACGTGGGTGCCTCCACATAGTTCAATCGATTGGCCAAATCGGACCGTACGCACAACATCCCCGTATTTTTCCCCGAACAGGGCCATGGCCCCTTCCTCTAAGGCCGTTTCGATAGGAATATCCCTATTTTCCTGCAAAGGGAGTTTACCTTCGATCCGTGCGTTTACAAAATTCTCAACGGCTGACAATTCCTTTTGGGTCATCTTGGCAAAATGCGAAAAATCAAATCGCAAATAGTTTGAATGTACCGCCGAGCCTTTTTGCTCAACGTGCTTGCCGAGTATTTCCCGCAACGCCTGGTGCAAAAGATGTGTGGCCGTATGATTGCGTTGCGTAAGTTGACGCTTTTTATCATCTACAACGGCCTTAAATGTACCGCTGGGATCTTTGGGTAATTCATTCGTAAAATGAATGATCTCATTGTTTTCTTTCTTTGTATCCGCTATGTAAATCACATCGCCATTGAGCATTTCAAGGTAGCCTTTATCCCCGACCTGTCCACCACCTTCAGGATAGAAAGGAGTTGCATCGAAAACCAGCTGAAATTGTTCCCCTTCCTTTTTTGAGGTAACTTTTCGATACTTAACAATACGTACCGTTGCCTCCAAGGTATCATACCCCAAAAAGGCCTGATCTGACACCTCTGAAATTATGATCCAGTCTTCCTTAAAAATTTCCGAAGCCGAACGTGAGCGGTCTTTCTGTGCCTGCATTGCAGTATTAAAACCTTCCTCATCAAGGGTATAGCCTTTTTCGTTCAATATGAGCGCAGTCAGATCTATTGGAAAACCATAGGTGTCATAGAGCTCAAAGGCTTTTTTTCCATCTACTTCTTTACCTTGGTCTTTTTTAATGATCGAGTCGAGCAGCAAGAGGCCTTGTTCTAAGGTATTCAAAAAAGAATGCTCCTCTTCCTTGATAACATTCTCGATCAGTTGCTGATGTTTTTTCAGTTCGGGAAAAGCATTTCCCATTGTCTCGGCAAGCACGTTGACCAAGCGGTACATAAAGGGTTGCTTTGTATCTAAAAAGGTAAAACCATACCGAATGGCACGCCGTAATATTCTTCTGATCACGTACCCGGCGCCAGAATTACTGGGTAACTGTCCGTCGGCAATCGAAAATGAAACAGCGCGAATATGGTCTGCTATTACCCGAATTGCAATATCGGTTTCTTCGGAAATACCATAGTTTGAATCGGTGATGGTCTCGATTTCACGAATGATCGGCGTAAAGACGTCGGTATCGTAATTCGATTGTACCCCTTGCAATACCATACATAATCGTTCAAAGCCCATACCGGTATCGACATGCTTGGCAGGAAGTGTCTCTAACGTACCGTTGGCCTTGCGATTGTACTGCATAAATACCAGATTCCATATTTCAACGACTTGTGGATGATCTTGATTTACTAGGGTAGCACCCGGAATTTTATCCTTTTCATGGGCCGGTCGTATGTCTACATGTATTTCCGAACAAGGGCCACAAGGGCCTTGTTCGCCCATTTCCCAAAAATTATCCTTTTTATTACCTAGGATAATGCGCTCTTCGGGAACTATCGATTTCCATAGGTCGTACGCCTCCTGATCCATTTGCAATCGATCGGCATCATCACTTCCTTTAAAGACCGAAACATAGAGATCTTCCTTCTTGATCTTGAACACGTCGGTCAAAAGTTCCCAGGCCCACGCAATGGCCTCCTTTTTAAAATAGCCAAGGGTCGGCTGTGCGGGATCGCCAAAACTCCAATTTCCGAGCATTTCGAACATGGTATGGTGGTAGGTATCCTTACCTACCTCTTCCAGGTCGTTATGTTTTCCACTCACACGAAGGCATTTTTGAGTGTCGACGATACGTGGGTATTTCGGAACCGTGTTCCCCAGAAAAAACTCCTTGAATTGATTCATTCCCGCATTGGTGAACATAAGGGTCGGGTCATCCTTGATCACCATGGGGGCAGACGGTACGATCTTGTGTTTTTTCTCATTAAAAAAGTTCAAAAATTGTTTTCTGATATCCTCGGAATTCATAGAATTTGGTAAGCTTTTTATAATTTTAACGGTATCTTCAAAACAATTTTTATATTTGTTTATTGTGATATGTCCGTATTAAAGAGAATGCACAAAAATAGGATAAAATCCATTCATGTCTAAAGTAAAATATTATTACGATCCAGACACCCTCTCCTACCGGAAGATAGAACCAAAAAAATCAAGACGTTACCGAAATATTGCGTTTTTCTTTTTGGGGTCGCTACTTTTTGGATTGATGGGACTTTTACTTTTATTGAATACCAGCCTCATCAATACCCCTAGGGAACTCTCATTGACCCGTGAGGTTACTAATTATGAACTACAATTTGAACTATTAAACAAAAAGCTAGAGCAAATTGAAGATGTCCTAGCAAATGTCGAAGAGCGCGACAATAATATCTATCGTCTCTATTTTGAAGCCAACCCGATTCCGGATGAACAACGAAGGGCTGGTTTTGGAGGGGTAAACCGTTATAAGGACCTTGAGGGTTTTAATAATTCGGAGATGGTAATCGCCACCACCAAACGTTTGGATATTATCAAAAAACAATTGGCCATCCAGTCGAAATCATTGGACGAAATATCGTTGCTGGCAGAGGAAAAAGAAAAATTATTGGCCGCTATACCTGCCATTCAGCCCATAGCAAATGAAAATTTGACACGAATGGCCTCAGGGTATGGTTGGCGCTCGGACCCCTTTACAAAAGCACGAAAAATGCATTGGGGAATGGATTTTACCGCACCGAAGGGCACGCCGGTCTACGCTTCGGGCGATGGCAAAGTTAGTCGTGCCGACAACAATTCATCCGGTTATGGAAAGCATATTCGAATCGAGCACGGCTACGGATATATGAGTCTTTATGGGCATTTAAGCCAGTACAACGTGAAAGTCGGCCAAAAGGTGAAGCGGGGCGATCTGATCGGCTTCGTAGGAAGTACCGGAAGATCGGAAGGACCTCATCTTCATTACGAGGTTTGGAAAGATGGGGACCGAATCAACCCGATAAATTTCTACTATGGAAGTTTGACTCCGGAAGAATTTGAAAACATGCTGAAATATGCCACACAAGAAAATCAATCCCTTGATTAATGCAAATAGACCTACCTGATAAAAGATATTATGGAATCGGCGAAGTCGCAAGGGCCTTTCATGTCAATGCGTCATTGATACGTTTTTGGGAAAAGGAATTTGATGTCTTGAAGCCCAAGAAGAATGCAAAGGGAAACCGAAAATTCACTCCTGAAGACATAAAAAATCTTCAACTGATCTACCATCTGGTCAAGGAACGTGGCTTTACCTTGGAAGGCGCGAAAATCCATTTGAAAGAAGATAAACTAAAGACCTTATCGAATTTTGACATCATCCAAAAATTGGAAAGGGTCAAGGCCGAGCTCATAAAAATCAAAGATCAACTATAGCGTTCAAACTAACTTTAAAGATACATTGAAATGAAAAAAGGATTAATCATACTCATCGTTCTGGTGGTCGTAGCTGTGGGCTTATACCAATGGGCAGTCGGCTTCAATAATACGGCTGTGGAATATCAGGCCGCTGCGAAAACAGCCTGGTCGAATGTAGAAAGTAGCTATCAACGACGAAACGACCTCATCGGTAATTTGGTCAAAACAGTACAGGGTGCTGCCGATTTTGAGCGAGGCACCTTGACCGATGTGATCAATGCCCGTGCAAAGGCGACCGCGACTACCATCGATGCCAATAACCTCACCCCCGAGAAAATGGCGGCCTTTCAGGAGGCTCAAAGTGGCCTGACCGGCGCTTTGGGAAAATTGATGGTCGTGGTGGAACGCTATCCAGAACTAAAGGCCACTGAAAATTTCCGAGAACTACAATCCCAGTTGGAAGGCACCGAAAACCGTATCAACGTAGCTCGTGATCGCTATAATGAAGCGGTAAATACCTATGACGTGCACACGACGAAATTTCCGGGCAAACTTTTGGCAAGTCTTTTTGGTTTCAAGGAAATGGCACGATATCAAGCCGATCCAGGATCTGAAAAAGCACCTGATGTGAACTTCGAATTTAAGTAATTTCCATGTCCAGAGTAGCCGATTTTTTGACGAGCGAGGAAGAGGAGGAGATTGTACAGGCCATTCTGGAAGCAGAAAAAAATACTTCCGGGGAAATACGGGTGCATATTGAATCGCACGTGGGCCACGATTATTTACTACGGGCAAAAGAAGTTTTCCACGTTCTCAAAATGGACAATACCAAGGATGGGAACGGGGTATTGATCTATGTTGCCGTCAATGCCCGTAAATTTTCGATTTATGGGGATACGGGCATTCACAAAGTAGTACCTCCTGATTTTTGGGAATCGACGAAAAATACGATCCAAGCCCATTTTGCCAAAGGCGAATTTAAACAAGGACTTGTCGCCGGAATTGAAAAAGCCGGGAAGGAATTACAAACGCATTTCCCATGGATACCAGGCGATACAAATGAACTTAGCAATGAAGTATCGAAAGGGTAGTCTATTTATTTTGGTCTTTTGCTGGTGTATTGCCTCCTTTGCACAATTCCAAATTCCCGAAAAACCCAAAGTACAGACGAGTGTCTATGATTACATAAACCTGCTGCCCGAAGGTCAGGAAAAGACCCTGGAACAAAAACTTATTCGCTATTCCGACAGCACTTCTACACAAATCGTTGTTGCCATAATTCGTTCTACCGAAGGTGAGGAAATCAACTATTTGGGGGCCCAATGGGGTCAAAAATGGGGCATTGGGCAAGCTGGAAAGGATAATGGTATTTTAATACTCCTGGCCAAGGACGACCGAAGGATTGCCATTAACACCGGGTATGGCGTCGAGGGCAATCTCACGGATGCGATGTCACGTCGAATTATTGAAAACATTATTATTCCCCAATTTAAAAATAATGACTACTATGCCGGACTCAATGATGGGGCCGACGCCATCTTTCAAGTACTCACGGGGGAGTTTAAGGAAGAACGCAGCTTTGACGAACCCACCGGATTTCCATTCAAGTCTTTGCTCCCATTTATCATTTTTTTTATCATCCTTATTATTTTGGCCAATCGCAACAAAGGGAACCGTGGCGGGAATGGTGGGAGGCGTGGATCTGGATTGAGCCTTTGGGATATGATTATCCTCAGTAATATGGGACGAAGTGGCCGTTCGGGCGGAGGCTTCGGAAGTGGTGGCGGATTCGGCGGCGGAGGTGGCTTTGGAGGTGGCTTCGGCGGCGGTGGCTTCGGCGGTGGTGGTGCTTCGGGGGGTTGGTAAGGAATTGAAAATTCAAATCGCATAGGATATGCCTGCCTAAAAATTATTAATTTAAGGTCAACCAACACCCATGTCAAAAACCATCACCTTTCTGAAAAATCTAGGTCCCGGGCTGCTATTTGCCAGCATGGCCATCGGTACTTCACATTTGGTCCTTTCCACCAAGGCAGGGGCCCAATATGGCTGGATCATGATCATACCGATCATCCTGGCCAATGTGTTCAAATATCCCTTTTTCGAATTCGGCGTACGCTATACCCATGCTACCAATACGTCATTGATCGAGGGCTATCTGAACCGCGGCAAAGGGTATCTTTGGTTCTACGCCCTTATCAACTTGATTACGACCTTTACGATTCTGGCGGCATTGTATACGGTGACCGCCGGATTGTTGATCAACCTTTTTAAACTATCCGGGGTTTCAATTGCCATGACTGCCTTGGGCCTTTTTATTTTTATAACCTTGTTGCTTATTATCGGTCGGTATAAATTTCTAGAAAACTCCCTAAAGATCATGGTTACCATTTTATTCGTAGCCCTGGTGATTACCACCATGTTGGTTGTTTTCAAAGGACAGGTAGCTTCCGTAGAAAATTTTGAACCAGTGGCCCTCTTCAACGATGTGGGGATTCTTTTTGTCATCAGTCTTATGGGGTGGATGCCGACGACCGTAGAGGCTTCAAGTTGGATAAGCTTATGGAGTATTGAAAAATGGAAGGCCAAAGCGGGCAAACCTACTTTAAGGCAATCCTTGCAAGACTTTAATATCGGCTATATCATGACGGCCCTATTGGCGTTGTTTTTTTTAACCATAGGCGTGATGACCTTATACGGCACCAATACTGTGCTCAGTGGCAATGCCGTGACCTTTGCCGATCAGGTAGTAAGTTTGTTTACAGTACATATCGGCCCATGGGCGTATATTTTTATTGCGATTTCCGCCTTTGCAACGATGTTCAGTACCTGTATGACGGCGCACGATGCGGTTGCCAGGGTAAGTCTCGATATTTTACACCTGCTCTTTCCAAAGAAAATACCCGATGTTAAAAAGGTCTTTTATGCCCTAACTGTCATAGTGCTTGCACTGATTAATTTTGTAGTAATTACCGCTTTTTCGGCAAATATGGGGCAATTGGTCGCCCTCGCGACCTTTGTATCGTTTGTAGTCGCCCCGATTATAGGCTATATGAACTTGTTAAACGTGACGAGCGAAGATGTACCGAAGGCCGATCACCCAAAAAAGTGGCTGCAAGTGCTTACCTATGCCGGTATTGTTTTTCTTTCCCTTTTTTCGCTGCTATACTTTTGGATGGTAGTATACTAATCAATTTTCAAACTAATAGGCTAGTTTAATTGATCGTTGTTCACCACGATGAAATAGGTCCGAACATTTTGCTTATGCAAAAAATCAAGGCAATACACCCCATCCTTGCAATCATTCACAAGGCGTTCCTCACCAAATCCGATGGCATCCAAGATATTCGCCTCTGGCATGCCGTTCTTTAAAAGATACGACTTGATCGCATTGGCCCTGTCTTGCGAAAGCTTTTTATTGGAAGCACTTGATCCCTTGCTGTCGGTATGTGATTCGATACGGAGTTTCATTTGGGGGAAATTCTTGACGATTTCCAATACCTTGTTTAACTCGAGTTCGATATCAGGGGTCATGGCGCTTTTTCCAGTAACGAAAGCCATGTCCTTAAGTTTTAAGACCGGCTGATCTTCTTTGACCGTTATCACATCGTCAAGAAGCAATAGCTGGATATCAAATGGAGCATTTTGAAGCTGTTCGAGTGCATTTTTATCAATGCGGCTCTGAAATGAGGAAAACCGATCCTTTTTCACCTCGAATACAATGTTGTCCCGCCATGGGATTTCGAATTTATACGCTCCATCTTCATCACTGACCAGTTGTTTAAGGACATTATTGTTTTCATCTAAAATGCGAATGGTGGCGTTGTCAACAGCCTGACCTGAATCAGGTTTGCTCAATTTTCCATGAAGGACCAAGGTCCTAAGTCCGGGTGGTTTGTTGACCGTAAAATTATAGATATCATCACTACCCTTACCGCCAGCCCGATTGGATGCAAAATAGCCCGTAAACCCAGCCTGATCGTTTTCCTTAATGATCATGCCAAAATCGTCTGCAGAAGAATTGATGCCTTTTCCAAGATTGACAGGGATACTATACGTGCCATCGCCTTGTATATTCGATTTATAAATATCCATTCCACCCAGACCGTAAAAAACATCGGAGGAAAAAAATAGGCTATTGCCAAACACATACGGCGCGATTTCGTTCCCAGGCGAATTTATGCGCGGCCCCAGATTGATGGGTTGTGATACGATCTGCCCTCCGTTGGTAGAGACATAGTAAATATCGGTGCCCCCATAACTGTCATCCAATTGCGCCGCAAAAAACAATTTGCCCTTGGTATCTTGATAAAAGGGATAATAGAAAGAGGAACTAAGGTCTTTCAATAAAAAATTAAAGACGCCATTTCGGTCGACAATACCAATAGCCAGTGCGTTTTTACCGTTTTCGTCGAAGGCCAGTTCATCGTTTTGGGTATTCGATAAAATGTAAAATAATTGCTCGGTTTCCTTTGAATAATAGGGTGTTGATTTGTGGAATTTTGAATCGGGAATTCCAAGGAACTTATTCGGATTCAAAACATTGCCATCTTGCCGTATGTTTGCCACATAGATATCGAGAAAGGATTCCCCAGAAGGGCCATAAGACTTTCTCGACTTTTCACCCCGACCGCTGCTGAACAATAGTTTGTCTTTGTAAAAGGCCGGTGAAAAATCAGATTGGGGGCTATTGCCGTTGATATTGAATATTTCATAGGTCAGGCCATCGTCTGAGGTGCTTGCCATCAGTTCCTCATTAAAATCGGTATTCTCTAATAATTCTTTTGACAATACAGGTTTTCGTGTGTTTAGGAAGGCCAGTACCCGTTCTTTTTCCGAAGATTTTGATAGGCTTTGAAGCATCTTGTTAAACTGGAAGTTCGTCAAGAGGGAATCTTTCTTGTTTACATCGATATAAATCTTCGAGGCATTGTTATAATTGCCTAGGTGAAAATAGGCATCGGCCAGGTTCAATAGCTGCTGGCTCGAAAGTGTTGCCTTTCGCATCTCATTTTGATATTCACGAATGGCATCGGCGTAGGCATATTCATAAAAATAAATATCTGCCTTGGATTTTTTTTCTTGTGCCATCACAAAACCGATGTTCAAGCCCAATAACAGTATAAAGATCCTTACTTGCATAATTCGATGTTATTTAGAAAAACCTCGGGGTATCAATTTGTTTTGGTTTGCCCTTGGCATTCTGCTTAGTACCTTTCTCGCCCTTAACTCCTTGGCCTATATAAAATTTCAATATCAGCTCATGCGACCCACTATTAAACTTGCCCAACGGATTCGTATTATAGTCATAGGCGTACCCAACGAATGTGCTGCTTGAAATCTGAAATCCCGCTAAAGCACTTACCGCATTATCAAAACGATAGGAGGCGCCGGCCGTGAATTTTTGATTGATCAGGAAATTGGCCGACACATTGGTGTTCAATGGGGCCCCCTTTAAATAGTTGATCAAAAATGCGGGTTTTAGTTTGAGGTTTTCATTCAGCTCAAAGACATACCCACCTATAAAATTAAATTGCCATTTGTCATCGACGATCTGGGCCACATTATCATTGTAGATACCATCCCCGAAAAAGTTAGGGGTAGATATTCCCAAGTACCATAGGTCATCTTGGTACATGAACAGCCCACCGCCAAGGGTAGGATAAAATTCGCTCAAGTTCTGATTGTTCAAAGGTTCTCCCGGGTTTTCAAACGTGCCTTTTGAAAAGTCGACGTTTAATAGTGTTCCTCCGATATCCATTCCAAACGATAATTTAATAGCCGCGGAAAGGTCGACTTCATAGGAATAGGCCAGATTAAAATAAGTCTGGGTAGATGGCCCGATTTGATCATTTACGATATTGAATCCGAGCCCATGGCCCGTATCGGCAAACGGCATATTGATCCCTGCCCGTATGGTGCGCGGGGCGCCATCGATATTCAACCATTGGGCCCTGTAGAGTAGGGACACTTCAGGCTTTTCGACAGTCCCGACATAGGCCGGGTTAAAACTGCCGATATTGTACATATATTGAGTGTATTGTGGCTCCTTTTGGGAATATCCCATAAACACATACAACAGGGCAAGCCCTATAAACATAGATAGTTGCCTGTATCGCTGTTTCCTTTGACTGTGATTCATCGATTGTGTCATCTTATAAGCTGTATCCAGCCATTTGTTGTTTGCGCACCATTGCCAACATCATAGATCAATTGATAGAAATAAGTACCTGCCGGGGCATCCGCTCCTTTATAGGAACCGTCCCATACCCTATTATCAGTTTGATTCTCGACTTTGAAAACCAAATTGCCATAGCGATTGTAAATTTCTATAGAGTAGGTTATGGGTACGTCTAAATTTCTTTCGGTATCCCGGGTATTTATTTTTAATACATCGTTTGTACCATCTCCATTCGGTGAGAACTCATTAAATAGAAAACCAGGATTGGCAGCGGTCGGGGCACTTACTTTTATGGTTACGAATGATTCATTATTCGCATTCGGGGAACCGTCTAAAGGCGTGGATCGTATCAGCCGGGCCGTATTTGAAAAAATGCCTTCAATCGGCACCTGTACGGTGATCGTTAGGGTCGCCACCTGGCCTTGGGCCAGACTGGGTATCGTCCATAACGCCGTTTGGTCATCATAGGTACCCATATCGGCCGAACTCGAGACATAAACAAAATCGGTCGATGGCGCTACCAGGTTTGCGTCCTCGATGATAATATTGTTGATTGGTTCGGCGATTCCCGATTGATTCGTGACCCGAATGATGAACGTCACCTCACCGCCCACCAAGGGGGTTCCGTTCGGTGTGGTTTTCTCCACCAAGAGATCTACGTTGGGATCCGGATTGCCGATCGATATTTGAACCGTTGCCGTGTCATTCGAGGCATCGGCATCGAAGGGCGCTGATTGCAACAAGGTAGCGGTATTGCTATAGGTACCTGTAGGCAATACTACTGCGACGACTTCCAAGGTAACACTTTCCATGCCGGCCATGGCGGGAATATCCCATTGGCCAACTACAGGATCATAGATTCCTGTGGAGGGCGTGTGGGAAACATATTGAAAACCCGTATCAATGGTCAGCAGTTCGGTGATTTTTGCACTCTGCAAGGGCGTGTCGGTGAGGTTATTCACTGTTATTGTAAAGATGACCTGTTCCCCTACCGCCACACTTGGTTTATTTGCCGTTTTGGTAACTTCCAGATCAATAGGGCATAGCGCGCTGTTGATATTCGGGACACAGGGATTGGTATTGCCGGGATCGTCTTGGTCAACTATCCCGTCCCCATCGGTATCTAAAATAAGGGAATCGAGGGCGTCGATAATTCCGTCACCATCCCCGTCTAAGGGATTCGCAGTGTCAGGCCCTACTTCAATGCCATCGTTAATACCATCTCCGTCGGTATCGGGATTGTTGGGATCCGTACCCAAGGCGGCTTCAATACCGCCTAACAGGCCATCGCCATCGTCATCGGTATCACAACTGCTTACCGAGATGGTCACCGCTACCGAATCATTGGTACATGGGGCTTGGGCCCCTGTAGTGGTATATGTAAAGACATAGTCCCCATTCGGGCTCCCCTGAAAATCAACGATATTCTGGGCATCTGGAACAATGGCCTGAGGTCCTGAAGTAAAGGCCCAGGTACCGGCACTTGCACCGACTAAGCGGTTGTCCAAATCGAGCGTGGTGGTACCAAAGGTAGCATCGTTACAAGACGAGGCATCGGTGGCTGCACCCGCACTGACCGCCGGTATTACCGTAGCGATGACTTCCACTCTAGGGGTAACACATGAATTTTGCGTCGCCTCCACATAATAGGAAGTCGTTTGCGTGATAGTCGGGGAATAGTTAGCTAACGAACTTACCAGAGTTCCGCCCGTTGCGGCCGTATACCAATTGTAAGTTGGGGTCCCTGTTACCGTAGTGGCAGAAGCCGAAAGGTTTACGATTCCTGGCCCGCAGCGAGTATCCCCGGTGGTTGTTAAATTTTGGGGCGTTGTATTTAATGTCAAGGTAACCGGCATTAACGGACTCGTACAATTATGGACCGCGTCATAAAACAAGGCGTAATAGGTTCCCGGGAGTGGATCGGCGATTTCGGCCGGTGTAAGATGTTGGCCGGCATCTGTAGGGTTCCCCGAATCTTTTGTCCACACAAGGGTTGATCCCCCCGGAGCAGTACTGGACGTGTAATCACTTAAACTTGTATCGATTATATCACAAAACACCGTGGGTACGCCCGCATTGAGTACCGGGGCACTCGTGCCGGCGGCACATGCATCATCGTTGGTAATGGTCCCCGTTGCCGTCGCTGTACCCACGGTCCCTCCGATTGGACCACTCAGGGTAACGCGAAAAGTTTCATTCGATTCAATGGTAATATCGCCCTGTACATTGACGGTGATGTTCGTGCTTGGTGATCCCGCATTGAAATTGGCCGTACCATTGGGGAAACTCCCCCCTACAAAATCAGTCGCATTGGCCTGGTTTGGGGCCTGGCCGGTAACCGCCCAATTGACACTTGCCGTGCCCGAGGTATCCCCGGTACGGTTCACTGTAAAGCTAAAGGCTGTCGTACCGCTATTTCCCTCACTATTGGAAACATCGCCGCCCATATTTATCACATTCGCATCGTCATTATTTATCGTCCCGGTCGCAGTCCCGGTCCCTATGACCATTCCTGCACTGGGATTACTTAACGTCACCAAAAAAGTTTCGTTAGGCTCTACGGTAGTGTCCCCTTTTACATTGATGGTTATGGTCGTGTTTGCCGATCCTGCGCCGAAATTCGCACTACCACTTGGGAAAGGCCCCCCCGTAAAATCGGCCGCATCGGCTGCATTGCCACCGGTTCCCGAAACATCATAATCAACACTTGCAGCTCCGGAGGTATCCCCGACACGGGTAAGTGTAAAGACAAAGGGGGTCGGGCCACTGTTGCCTTCGTTATTCGCAACGTTCCCATTGAGTGAAACGGTCGTACTATCATCGTTATTAATGGTGCCAATGGCCGTCGTCGTGCCTAGGGTGGCCCCACCACTCGGACCACTCAGGGTTACCGTAAAGGTTTCATTGGGTTCTACCGTGGTGTCCCCATTTACATTTATGGTCAAGGTCGTGTTGGCCGACCCTGCCGAGAAATTTGCGGTTCCACTTGGGAAAGCGCTCCCCGTAAAATCAGTCCCGTTTGCCGGGCTACCACCGGTGCCCGTTACGGCATAGTTTACGGTCGCGGCCCCAGAGGTACTCCCGATGCGCGTCACTGAAAAAATAAAGGCCGTGGGCCCACTGTTGCCCTCGTTCTGGGCAATACCCGACCCTATCGAAATCTGACTATCATCATTCGTAAAACTACTTGTGCCTGAGGCATCCGCTAAAAAAGCATTTGCGCTCGGGTTGCTTAACGTAATGGTGATCGCTTCATCGGGTTCAATAGTGGTGTCCCCAGTAGTGGTGACAATGATGTTTTGATCCAAAATAAACGAAGCTACTGGAAATGTCAGCGTACCCGTGTTACCGTTTTCATTTCCACCGGAAATAGTGTAGTCGACCGTAAGATCAGCAAAAAGATTAAAGGAAGCGATGCTCACCGTGAAGACCAATTGAGTAGTACCACTATTACCCTCAGGCACCGAGGCCGGGTCATTGATGCTCACGCCAATTTGCCCGTATGAATTCATCCCCAGAATCAAAAAAAACCCGCATAGCGCCGTTCGACTATAAGAAAATGGGATGGGGAACTTGCGGTATACCGCCTGTAATTTTTTCAATATCATAGCTTTTCCTTTGAATTTCTAAGAAAATTCATGCAAAGGTTGGTGGTCCCAAAGATAAAATTCAGGATATCAATATTACAAAAAAACGGGCATATGGGGCCAAAATAAAGCTTAACAAGCACATTTTTCGGGTAAATTAACCGATATTAGGATTAAACAACAGCGGAAGCTGTCTGCATTTCGGGGGCGATCTTTTTGACCAGCCCCTGCAAAACGGCTCCGGGTCCTACCTCTATAAATTCGGTGGCCCCGTCCTTGACCATGTTTTGAACGCTTTGCGTCCAACGTACCGGAGCGGTCAGCTGGGAGATCAAATTGCGTTTAATTTCGTCGGCACGGGTTACGGCATTTGCCGTTACGTTCTGATAAATGGGGCAGGTCGGTTCGTTCAAGACCGTACTTTCAATAGCGGCCGCCAGCTCTTGCCGGGCCGGTTCCATAAGCTGGGAATGGAAAGCCCCCCCGACGGGCAACACTAAGGCCCTTCTTGCCCCGGCCTCCTTTAAAGCGGCGCAGGCAAGGTTCACAGCTTCGACCTCTCCTGAAATGACCAATTGGCCAGGACAATTATAATTGGCAGCCACCACCACACCAGGGGTTTCCTGACAAATTCGTTCAACGATACTGTCTTCCAATCCTAAAACGGCCGCCATGGTACTCGGTTGCATTTCGCAGGCCTTCTGCATGGCCAGCGCCCGCTTATAGACCAATCGGAGTCCGTCTTCGAAATTCAGCACCCCATTGGCCACCAGGGCCGAAAACTCTCCCAAGGAATGGCCTGCGACCATATCGGGTTTAAATTGTGGCATTACCTTCCCTAGAATGACCGAATGCAAAAAGATAGCCGGTTGGGTTACCCTGGTCTCCTTTAGTGCTTCGGGGGTTCCTTCGAACATGACATCGGTAATATTGAATTCAAGAATTTCGTTAGCGGTATCGAAAAGTTCTTGTGCCAATGGAATCTTTTCGTAAAGATCAAGTCCCATACCCACAAATTGAGCCCCTTGCCCCGGAAATACGTATGCTTTCATTTCAAGCTGTTTAAAGATTCGCAAAAATAAAGATTCGCAAAAATAAGGATTTCCTGTAAGGTTCCTGAGTTTTATGGGTGTGAATCGGCCCTTTCTCGATAGCTATAGCGGTCGAGGAAAACAATCCCCTAAATTCGCGCCAAAAAAAAAGATCACCGCGTCGCTTATACTCCTCGTGATGACGACACTACCAACCGAATACTGCCTACTGCCTACTGCCCACTGCCTGCTGCTTACTGCCAACTGCCAACTGCTTACTGCTCACTGCCCCCTCCTTCGCTAGCCTCCTTCGCCAAAGTAGCACAGCTACGAAGGCTGAAATGCTTCGGAGGACATACACTGATCACTGCTTACTGCCCACTGCCTACTATTTACTTAAACCAACTGGCGTACATGACATAGGCATCAGCGATCCTGTCGATTTCCCCGGCACTGAGTTCGGGCCTGATATCCTGTATCTTCTTCGCGGGCATCCCGGCAAAAACAGTGCCCGAAGGTACTAGGGTCCCCTTGGTAACGACGGCCCCGGCCGCAATGATACTGTTGCTCTCTACCACGCAATCATCCATAATAATACTGCCCATCCCGATGAGCACATTGTCTTTTATGGTACAGCCATGTACAATGGCGTTATGGCCGATCGATACATTATTCCCAATGTTCGTAGGCGATTTTTTATAGGTACAGTGAATCACGGCCCCGTCCTGTACATTCACTTTGTTCCCCATGCGAATGTAGTGCACATCGCCACGCAGCACTACATTAAACCAAAGGCTACAGAAATCACCCATGATGACATCGCCAACAATGGTAGCATTTTCCGCGATGTAGCAATCCTTGCCCATTTGGGGCGTTTTCCCGTTTATTGTTTTTATAAGCATGGTGCTATGGGTTATTGGTTAGGGCCGGTGGTTTTAAACTATCTTTTTGAACCCCCAAGCACTTTCAAAAATACGATAACAAATCCTTTTTCTTGGCAGGGGATACCATCAATTCCTTCCCATTGGAGACCACGACACTGCCCCCTTTTCCTTTTTTGTATTTTACGATTTCGTTTACGTTGACCAAATACGATTTATGAATTCGTGCAAACTGAAATTCGGTCAAGGCATCTTCAAAATATTTTAGGGTCTTACTCACCAGGATTTTTTTATTGGTCAGGTGGATCTCGGTATAGTTGTCATCGGCCTTACAGTACACTATGTCAGCAACATTCAATACTTGGAACCCATCTTGTTGGGGCAAGGTAATCTTGCCGCCAACATTTTTTAGTTTGGGTTGTAAAACGGTATCCTCCAAGGCGTTTTCCTTTTCCTTGATTTCCGCGACGTACTTGACCGCTTTCTGCAATTCATCAATGCTAATGGGCTTCATTAAATAATAGGCCGCATGGTTGTTGAGGGCGTCGAGGGCGTAGTGATCAAAGGCCGTTACGAATACGGTTTCGAAGGTGCGATCGGGTACCTGTTCTAGTAGGTCAAATGCGTTCCCGTATGGCATTTCGACATCCAAAAAAACAAGGTCGAGCTCATGGTTTTCAATGAGTTGCAAGCCTTCTTTGATGGTCGCAGCTTCTCCGATCATCTTGACCTGGGGGCAATATTTTAGTAGGTACCCCCGCAGTATCTCCCGACTGGTCGCCTCGTCCTCGATAATAATGGCGGCTAGTTTCATATATGTTTCTTTAAGATAAAATGCACTTGGGTTCCAGAACCATCGATCTCAAGATCTGAAATCGTCACATCGACCTTGTTCTTATACATTTGGTTCAATATGGCAATGCGCTTTTTGATGTTCCCCATGGCCTTGGATTTCTGTTTCATTTGATGTTCTGTTTTGAGTTCGGCCGATTTTTTCCGGCCGATGCCATTGTCCTTGATAACGATTTCGATCACATCATCGCCCAATTTATTGAAAGCGACCTTTAAGAATCCTTTCTGCTCCTTATAGCGCAAACCGTGCCAGATCGCATTTTCAATATAGGGCTGTAACAGCATAGGTGGAATTTGAAAGGCGTCAACAGCAACGTCTTCGGCTACTTTTATCTCATAATCAAACTTTTCGGCAAAGCGGGAATGTTCTAATTTGGTGTACAGTTCCAACAATTCCAACTCGCGCGACAATGGAATAAAATCTTCTTCCGAATTTTCCAAAACAGCCCGCATCAAGGTCGAGAATTCACTCAAATACCGGTTCGCGCTACGCTCATCATTTTTAGCGATATACGTATTGACCGAGTTCAAGGCATTGAAAATAAAATGCGGATTCATTTGGGACCGCAGCGATTTTAGGGCCAATAAATTGTTCGCCAATTTTTGTTGTTGGTTGCTGCGATAGAAAAAAAAGGCCGCAACCCCCAATAAGATCATACCAAAAAGTAGCGAATAGATAAGCCATTTTTGTCTTCGATTGCTTTCTTGCACCAATTTTTGTTCGGCAAGTGCTAGGTCATATTTGCTCTGTGAGAGTTCCCGTTCCTGTTCAAGGCCTGAAATGCGACTTTGTTTTACGGCCATTTCACGATTGAATCGGGCGGCCCGTGAAATTTCCTGCTCCTTGCGCACATATAAGGTATCGACCACGGCCACATACTTCTGATAGGTTTCAAGAGCTTTTGTATAGTCTCCCTTATATTTATAGACTTCCGATAATTTTCGGGTAGCATCTTTTTGAACAAGAAGATCGTCTTCCGTATCGGCTTCCTTGATGCTCTGCTGTAAATAGGGTATTGCCTGATCATATTTATCCTGGGCGATAAAGGCATTCGCGATTTTATAATTAATGCGCTGTGCGGTGATCGAATCGGTATTTTGAGGTGCATTTTCAATTTCAGGCACTGATTTGGAAAGACTTTTTAATTCATCCAAGCTCTTCTTCCGCATTTTGATTTCTTCACCAAAGGCATTTTTTTGGTTGTAAAAATCGGCGACTTTTTCCTTTTCCTGCACTGCCCGTTGTGGTGTCTGCGCATTGGCCAATTCAAGGGAATTCCCATAATAGGCCTCGGCCTCCTGTAAACGATCGCCTTTTGCATAGACATCCCCGATCTTCGAATTCAAATCGGTCATTTTTGGGGTTATCTGGTTCTTACTTGCTATTTTTAAGCCTTCCTCATAATAGGCAATGGCCTTGTCTACCTGACCGGTCCCAGCATACACATCGCCTAGGTATTCGAAAAGTTGCACCCTTTGAAAAGGCACCATGTTTTTAATTTCCAAAAGGGGCAACAGGGTTGCCTCCGCTTTCTGAAACGCCTTGTTAAGCAGGTAAACCTCCCCTAGCATTAGCGTGGTGCGTGTTGTTTTATGAGCGGCTAGCGCGTCTAAGTAGTTGGTGATGGCCAGGTCATATTGTCTATGGTATTGGTATACTTCACCCAAGGCCGATAAAGATTCGGCCAATTGTTTTTTGTCGGCTCGATTGCCAAGCTGTGAGATCGATTGGGTAATAAAATCGATACTTTTCTCAATATTGTTGCGCTTATAGTAGGTCGCTGAATCTAAATAGGCCTTATGAAGCGATGCTTCATTTGTTGATAGTTCATTTCTAGCGCCCTTGCTTTGGCTACTTACATAACCCTGCACCAAAACGTCGACATCTTCCCCGTTTTTAATCTGATATCGTACCGTGTCAAAGTCAGGACTCTGAAAAGTCAATTGGTCTCCAACGTAGGCGGTAATCTTAAATTCTCCCAAAGCATTGGTCTTTGTAAATGCACCACTATCGGTTGAGACAGCTACGCCTGCAATTGGGGACCTGGTCTCCATACTTTTGACGGTTCCTTTGACCTGCACTTTGGCACCAGTTGTTGCTTGCTGGGAAAATACGGTACAACTTGCTATTAAAAGCAGCATAAAAATGGTTCCTGTTCTGCGCATTCCTTGATTTTAACACTGTAAACTTAGGGGATCTTTGTGGTATTAAAAAATATCGAAATCCCCAAAAAGGTCTTTAAAAACGGTCATTCTAAGGTTTTACGAACTCATTGGTCACGTTGACTCGATCAAAGTGGCCACTCGCTCATTCCCTGTTTTTTATAAAATTACTTTACCACAATTTTACGGCATTATGAATCGTAAATAGTAAAATAAAAACAACTCATTATGAAAAAAATACAACATTTCCTCGGAATCGGTATGATGACACTTTCCCTTTCAACGGCCTTTGGTTGCGAGTTAAAGACCGAGAGGCCTCAGCCCCTTATAGCCCAAGCAGTACAGCTAGATGGAAAAGAAAAACCTGCGAACAATACCGTCAAAATTGCATTATTACTCGACACCAGTAACAGTATGGACGGCCTGATCAACCAGGCCAAGGCACAATTGTGGGATGTCGTGAATAAATTTACACATGCAAAATGCGGCAACGATACACGACCAAAATTAGAAATCGCACTTTATCAGTATGGCAATGACTATCTATCCGAAAAGGAAGGATATATACAGCAGGTATTGAATTTTAGTAGCGACCTGGATGAAATTTCAGAAAAACTATTCTCCCTCACCACGAACGGAGGCGAAGAATACTGTGGGGAGGTCATACGCACTTCGTTAAAACAATTGGATTGGGGCACGAACCAAGACCATCTTAAAATGATCTTTATTGCCGGCAATGAACCATTTACCCAAGGAAAACTCAATTACAGGGATGCTGTCATCGATGCCAAGGAGCACGATATTATCGTCAATACGATTTTTTGTGGAACCTATCAGGAAGGCGTCAATACGGAGTGGAAAAATGGGGCCATCTTGACCGGAGGCGAATACATGGCCATCGACCACATTCGCGAAGTGGTATACGTATCGACGCCCTATGATGACGTAATCATTCAACTGAACGCGAAACTAAATGGCACCTATATTTCCTATGGTAGCCAGGGTGCCTCCAAAAAAGCCTTACAGGCCGAACAGGATTCAAATGCGGCAGCCTTGGAAGAAGTCGTCGTGGTGAAGCGGGCAGTCAGTAAAAGCTCGCGGATGTATAAAAACGCCGAGTGGGACTTGGTCGATGCCTCCGAAAACAAGGATTTCGACTTCGCAAAACTTGATAAGAATGCGCTCCCCAAAGAACTCAAAGGAAAATCACTCCCCGAAATCCAAACCTATATCGAAGCCAAAAAATCGGAACGCAGCGAGATTCAGAAAGAAATTCAGGACTTGAACAAAAAACGTGAAACCTATGTAGCACAGCAGCAACAAGACAATTCGAAAGGAGAATTGGAAAATGCCATGTTGGAAGCGATCCAAAAACAGGCCGCCAAGAAAAATTATACTTGGGAATAAGCAAATCTGGGAAGTCCTCTCCCCACAAGGGAGGGGACTTTTATGGTAAGGGTGCGACTTTATGAAAGCCCTACTGGGCTGCCGGGCAATAACAATCGTACTTTCTCTCTGTCTGGCCAAAATCGTATCCCACGGTAATCTGATGGAAACCACCATTGTCAAATCGTATATCGCCCATTTGATACGAATAATTATAGGAGACCATAAAATTTTTGAAGTTGGCGCCAATAATCGGGGTAATCAATTGGAGGCTTTGGTCGCTCAAGGTACCATTCGATTGAAATTGAGCCCCATCGAAGCTTCTTCGATACGATATACCGCCCCAAATTCTACCAAAATCAACGTCTTTATAGACTTTCCCATTGATATCCAACGTCTTTTCCTGGGTAAATTCGGTTACCTGCAGTAAGAATGAGGGTTCATATTGCCACTCATTTCTTCCGAATACATACCCCGCGGAGAATAAGTATCTTCTTAAATTATCGAATTCTATGGCAGAATATAGATCTCGACCACTACCCAAGGCATTTAGCACGGCAAAATGGGCATAAAATTCCATTAGACTATACGACATCCCGAAATCAACATTAAAATATCCTACGCTATTCTTTCCGCCAGTGATGATAGGATCCGGTATTACCGACCTAAATTCGGTTTCGTCTAGGCTGCTTTGTAATACGCCGCCACTGAGTCCGAATGAAAGTTGGTTAAGATAACGAATGTCCCCACCCAATTTAAGGTGATGGGCATACGTAAGTTTGATACCGGTCTGGGAATGATATCCGTTGGCGTCATTAAAAAAAATTGCCCCTACTCCACTATTGCTTTCGCCTAACCTGAAATTCGCATTCAAGGTCTGTAGGTTCGGTGCTTCCTTGACGGCAAACCACTGTTTACGTATGGTACCCCTGATTTTTCCTCCCTCACCGATCCCGGCCATGGAGGGATACACTAAATAATAATTATCCGCCAAATAATCGAAATATACAGGTATTCCTTCTTGTGCATTCGACTGAAATGCCAATGCCAAAAAAGAAAATAGAAGCAAAAATCGCTGTTTCATCAAAAAATATAGGGATATAAAATCGATTAAATATAAAGTATAACGGATGAAATACAACATTATTATATAGCAGAAAAGCGGCAAAACCTTCGTATTTTTGTAAAAATTCATACCTATGAAAGAGTATTCCATTTCGGTTGTGCCCACCAAAAATCCGGCAATCCTAAAATTCGAGGCGAATCACCCCTTGGTGAAAAGTAAAAACTATGAGTTCAAGAACATAGACGATGCTAAAATTTCGCCTTTGGCCCAGCAGCTATTTTATTTACCCTTTATAAAAACCGTCTACATCTCTGGAAATTTTATCGGCCTAGAGCGTTTTGATATTGTTGAATGGAACGACGTCAAGGATGAAGTAGCCCAACAATTGGTAGAATACCTCAATGCCGGTGAACCTATCGTCATCGAGCAGGATGACCTTGGGAGCATTCCGGTAACGGTCTATGCAGAAGTAACGCCCAACCCGGCAGTTATGAAATTCGTGGCAAATAAGCGTATCGTACCTACGACCTTTGAGTTCAAGAATATCGATGAAGCCAAGGAGTCTGATTTGGCCAAAAAACTTTTTCACCTTCCTTTTGTTAAAGAGGTATTCTTTGATGAGAATTATGTTTCGGTCAGCAAATATGAGGTCGCCGAGTGGGAAGAAGTAACGATGGACCTGCGTGAGATGATTCGTGATTTCCTAGCCAATGGCAATGAGGCCGTCTCTTCTCAAAGCGTCTCCAAAAAGGTCGCTGAAGCACCAAAAATGAAAATTCAGGACGAACACCTTGATGACACCTCAAAGGAAATAATCGATATTCTAGAAGAGTATGTACGCCCGGCAGTTGCGAGCGACGGTGGGAACATACTTTTCAAATCGTATGATGAAAGCACAAAAACCGTCAATGTGATTTTACAAGGTGCCTGTAGTGGATGCCCGTCATCGACCTTTACCCTTAAAAACGGGATCGAGACCATGTTGAAGAATATGATGGGCGACAAGATACATGAGGTCGTAGCCTTGAACGGTTAATTTTATCATAACCACTTCGAGATGGCAGAATTATTCAGTATCTTGATGGAAATCTAAAAAACACGTATAGTATGGCAGTTTTAAAAGTTATAGAGATATTGGCAAATTCTGATAAAAGCTGGGAAGAAGCAGCAAAAAATGCCTTGGCGGAAGCCTCAAAATCAGTAAAGAACATACGCTCGATATATATTCATGAGCAAAGCGCCACCGTTAAGGACAGTAAGATCGACAATTATCGGGTAAACGTAAAGATTACGTTCGAGGTACGTTAGTATTTTCAAACAAATACAAGGCATCCGCGAGGAATCACGGATGCTTTTTTTATGCCCTTATTTAGTCTTAACTTTGAAGATGCACCTATGTCTATCCTATAGTATCGCACTTCTTACACTATGCACCCTTTATGGTCAAAAACCAGAACAAATGACCTATAAACATACGAATGCCCTTATTAACGAAACGAGTCCCTATTTACTGCAACATGCCCATAACCCCGTAAATTGGGAGGCTTGGAGCCCAGAAGTCTTGAAAAGAGCCCAAAAGGAGAACAAGCTTTTACTGATCAGTATCGGGTATGCCGCCTGCCATTGGTGCCATGTCATGGAACATGAATGTTTTGAGGACGAAACGGTCGCCAAGGTTATGAACGATCATTTTATCTGTATCAAGGTCGATCGTGAAGAACGGCCCGATGTCGATCATATATATATGGATGCCCTACAAATGATGACCGGTAGTGGGGGTTGGCCGTTGAATATTGTCGCCCTTCCCAACGGTCACCCTTTTTGGGGTGCCACCTATGTTCAAAAGGACAACTGGATCAAGGCCTTGCAGCAGTTGTCCGAACTCCATAAAAAAGATCCGCAAAAGCTATCGGAATATGCCCAAAATCTAGCAGAGGGCATCAAAAATATCAATTTGGTGGAGGGGAATGACAATCCCGAAATCATGAACTTGGAGCAGATGCAAAAGGCCGTAAATGATTGGTCGGGATATTTTGATACTGTGATGGGCGGGTACAAGGGCGCACCTAAATTTATGATGCCCGTTAATTTGAATTTCCTACTACACTATGGGGTGGCACTAAATAATAAAGAAACGGTCGAATATGTGAATACTACCTTGACAAAAATGGCATGGGGTGGTGTTTTTGATCATATTGGCGGTGGCTTTTCTAGATATTCAGTCGATGCGAAATGGCATATCCCACATTTTGAAAAGATGCTGTATGATAATGGCCAATTGGTCAGTCTGTATTCAAAAGCCTATGCCGTCACCAAATCCGAACTCTACAAGGAAACCGTTGAAAAGACAATCGCCTTTGTTACCAATGAACTTCTGGATGAAAATTGTGGTTTTTACTCGTCCTTGGATGCAGATAACCTCAACGATTCGGGAGCATTAGAGGAAGGTGCCTTTTATGTCTGGGAGGAAGCTAGCCTGCAAAAATTGTTAGGAAACGATTTCGCGATTTTCAAGGAGTATTATAACATCAATGGGTACGGACACTGGGAGCATGACACGTATGTGTTGATCCGCAACGCCACCGACCAGGAAATCGCAAAAAGACATCATATAACCGTGTCACAATTGCATACGACCCTTGACCGAAGTCGGCAGATTCTATTAAAAGAGCGCTCCAAAAGAAGTAGGCCCCGTCTTGACGACAAAATCCTCACCTCTTGGAATGGCTTGATGTTGAAGGGATTGGTCGACGCCTATCGTTATTTGGGCGATGCGTCGTACTTAGACCTTGCCTTGCAAAATGCGGCCTTTATAAGCGAGCGATTAACACGGCCCGACGGCGGACTCTTTCATAACTACAAAAATGAACGGAGCACAATCAATGGCTATTTAGAAGATTATGCCTCGGTCATTGATGCCTATATCGCCCTGTACGAGGTAACTTTTGACGAAACATGGCTGACACGTGCGAGCGCCTTGACACAGTATTGCCAGGATAATTTTTATGACCCCAAGAGCGGCCTGTTCTTCTTCACCTCCCAAAAAGATGACTATGTCATCAGAAAAACCTTGGAAACCATGGACAACGTGATTCCGTCTTCGAATTCAATCTTGGCCAAAGCGCTCTTTAAGCTGTCTAAATTCTTTCCGGACATGCACTATGAAGATACCGCGCTACATATGCTAAAGACGATGCAGATGAATCTTGCCGAAAATTTACAAAGCTATGCCAACTGGTTGCAGCTCGACCTCTATTTCGAACAACCTTTTTATGAAGTGGCCATTGTGGGCGAGTCTTACCATCAAAAGGCGATGGATTTAATCGGGCAGTATCTTCCCAATACCATTTTCGCAGGCACCTCAAGCAATGACAGTCAACTTTCACTACTTCAAGACCGCTACACCCAAGGGGAAACATGGATCTATGTTTGTCAGCATGGGAGTTGCAAATTACCGGTATCGGATGCCAAGGATGTATTGAAGCAACTGGCATATAAAGACAAAAATTAACAATACATTAATTATTATTTCTTGACAAGGAACCTTAAATTCTTTTCCTTGCCATTTAACCGCTTAAATACCACCCTTATGGATGAACTTGCAAACTACCAAGACTATTGGAAACGGGCCATGGAATTTGCCCTGGAAATAGCCCCGAATATTATCTCTGCGCTCCTGATTCTTTTCGCAGGCACTTGGGTCATCAAATTTATCAACCGGATAGTCCGTAAATTTTTTGAAAAAAAGGATTACGATCTGGCCCTTGAATCGTTTCTGCAAAGCTTCATTAGTATTGCCCTAAAACTTTTATTATTTGTACTGGTCATCACCCAATTGGGGGTGCAATCGTCATCACTCGTAGCGATGGTAGGTGCAGCAGGATTGGCTGTCGGTCTGGCCTTGCAGGGCTCCTTGGCGAATTTTGCAGGCGGGGTGCTTATTCTGCTTTTCAAGCCCTTTAAGGTAGGCGATTGGATTTCGGCCCAAGGTGTGGACGGCAGTGTTAAGGAAATTACCATCTTTACTACCAAAATAAATACGTTCGGCAACCAAGTCGCTATAATCCCCAATGGGCAATTGTCAAACAATACAATTGTCAACTATAATGGGGAAGCTACTCGAAGGGATAAGATCGATGTCGGAATCGGTTACGGTTCTAATATCAAAAAGGCCAAAGACATTCTTCTCAAAATTTGCACCGTCAACGAAAAAATACTTAAAGAACCCGCACCTGAAGTCTATGTTGGTGAACTGGCTGACAGTTCGGTGAACCTGACCTTGCGTTTCTACGCGAAAAACGAAGATTTCTGGGCGGCACATTTTCATGTATTGGAAGAATTAAAACTGCAATTCGACGCAGCCGATATTGAAATTCCGTTTCCACAGAGGGTCATGCATACCAAAAAATAAAGGATGGAATCGGTCGGTTCTTTGCGAAATACCTTTAGGAAAAGCAGCATACTCCTTGCGATTCTTTTACCGGTAATTTGTCTGGCTCAGGCTGACGACGAACCCTTCAAGATAACCACAAGGGATATTAATCGTATCGAACACGAGTATCTCGTAGCGGGTTCGCCCTACCTGGATCAAGAGTTCAAATTGGGGCAATGGTTCCTCTATGGGAAAAAACAAAAAGAACTCGCCATGCGGTTCGATGCCTATCACGATGCGGTGCAGTTCTTGCAAGACGACCAAAAAGTCTTTCTATCAAAAAGCAAGGATATCGAAGCGCATATTGATGGGAAGACCTACCAATATATCGACTATTTAGACCATGGCAACCTAAAAGCAGGGTATTTTATACGCCTAAACGACGGCGAGACCCTATTGTACCTGCGAACCATAAAAACAATCAAAGGACCGATCGATCCCGAAAATGGGTATACCCAGTTTAAACCCCCCAAGTTTGAAACAAACGTATCCTATTATATCAAGCCGAAAGGGAAACCAGCAATGCCTTTATTGGGCCTCAGCAGAAAGGAAGTCTTTGCGGTCTTATGGGATAAGTATTCAGAGCTGCGCACCTATGCCCGGGAACATAAATTTCAGGTACGTGACGAAGCGGAGACGGTGATGCTATTGGCCTACTATGATCAACTGAAGGCAGACGAGCGCGAAGGTACCGATGCTATAAAAAACAATTAAGGTTTTGGCTTGCCCTGTAGTAGAAAATCTTTTAGATAATAGGGCTCAAAATAGGCAACATCCTCAAAATCCCCAACTTGGTATTTTTTGAAGGCGAGTTGGCACATATCCCTAGAAGAGGGAACCAAGGCAGTATTGAATTCAAGATTTGGATGCCCTAAAAGTGCCTTGCATTTTTCGGCACCAGAACCTACCAAAAGTACTTTACCCCGATTTAGAAACTCTGCAAACGAAGTAGTATCGATGATTTCAGCCTTTGTTTCCCGCAACTCCTTTCCTTCAGCGTCGAACACCGCCGAATAGACTTCCATACGCCGTGCGTCTAACAGGGGTATTATAAAATCATAGTGGGACGTTGCCGCCTGCAATTGCATACTTTGCAAGGTGGGAATGGCAAGCAGGGGGATATCGAGGGCAAAACAGAGCCCTTTGGTGGCCGAGACACCAATACGTAGCCCTGTATAAGATCCCGGGCCCTTACTTACCGCAATGGCGTCGAGATCGGTGATTTTCAATGAGGCCGAATTTAAGGCATCGTTTATAAAAACATGGAGTTGCTCCGAATGTGAGTAACCAGGGGTATCTTCTTCCTTTATCGCAAGAAGTTTCCCGTCTGCTGCAACACTTACCGAGCAATTCGTGGTCGCTGTCTCTAGATGTAGGATTATGGCCATGATTGGGCAAAGATACACCTAAGGCGGCATACCATAAAACGAAAAAGACCTACCAGGTTTTCAAAACCCTGCAGGTCTTTTTTTAAGGTCATCAATGCAAGACGATAGGTATCCCAAAATAGAATTCCAGGACCTTCAATCTGAAGATGTAGTTGTATTTGGTACTTACCAATTCTGCCTCGGCATTATCTACTCGCGACTGGGCTTGGCTAAAATCAAAGGCGTTCATCAGACCCACATCGAATCGTTCCTTGGCATAGTTATATGCCAAACGTCGTGCTTCCAAGGTTTTTTGTGCCGCTTCATACGATTTCGCAAAACTGCTGACATCTACATATGCTTGATTTACATTCGTTTCTAGATCCAGTTTGTCTTGTTCAAATTGCAATCTTGCCTTCTCCAAACTGATATTTGAACGCTGAATGTTATTGCGCGTTGAAAAACCATTGAAAATCGGAATATTCATTTGGGCACCATAGGAAATACCATCGTTGATATATAATTGATCTTTGAACCCAATTTGCGCTCCGGTCAAGGGATCCCTAGTTTGATCCGAATACCGTGTATTGTAATTAATAAAAGCACCAATGGTAGGAAATATAGCTCCTTTGGCAATATCAACATCTTTCATAGCCAGGTCTACATTCGACTGAGAGAACTTGATATCGTTGCGAAACGTCAAGGCCTTCTCAAAGATCTCCTTGGCTGAATTATTCAAGATATCGGAAGGGGGAATCTCAAACTCCATTTCTGCAACATCAAAATTATCATAATCGGTAATCTGTAGTAACTGTGCCAAGTTGATACGCGATATAAGCACCAAATTCTCGGCATTCACAATCTGCTGTTCCTGGTTGGCCACGGTTGCTTCGATCTCTAGTTGATCTCCCTTGGGAACTACGCCCGAAGATACCAATTCCTTGGTGCGTGAAAGATCTTGTTGGGTTACGGCATTCTGTGCCCTGAATACCTTTAAGGACTCCTTGTTGGAGATAATCGTCAAATACGAATTGGCCACCATGAGTCTAATATCGTCCTTGAGATTATCCAAACGATACTGATTGCTAAGGGCATTCATCTTGGCCCGGTTTAACCGATGCAGGTTTCGTAAGCCATCGAACAGCGTCACCGAGGATGTAAAGCTACTAGACGCAGAAAATATGGTCCCCGTAACAAAACCGTTGGTCGTCGGATCAAGAATTAATCCCGTATTGCCCGAAATACTCATCTGCCCGTTTAAATTAGGCAACATATCCCCAATCGCATCGGATCTATCGATCGTCGCATTTTCAAGGTCTAATTCATATTGTTCAATGGTAAGGTTGTTTTCAACGGCATAGTTGACACATTCCTCTAAGGTCCATTTTTTTTGTTGGGCCGATATCATTCCTACTGAGAATAGCAGTAGTAAAGCGATGTGATTAAATTTCATGTTTTGATTATTTATTTTAACCCACCGTTGGCAGGCAGATTGATGTCAATTATTCTTAATTATTCGCCGTTGCGCCCTCTTCTTCATCCCCCTTCTTAATCGGCTCGGTCTTATTCCATTGTTTCACATTATCATCCTTGGTAATGCCTGATACCACCTCGACGTTTACGCCATCGGAAATGCCGATCTCGATATCCTTACGTTCAAATTTTTGATCTTCCACCTTTCCAACGGCTACTTCGACATACGGTTTATCGGTCTTTTTATCGAATTGTAGCAAAGCTTCCGGAATCACCATGACGCTGTCTTTCTTCTCGAGTACCATAGAGGCATTGGCGCTGTAGCCTGCCCTGATAAACACATCGTCCTTATTCTCGACATCTCCTTCGATCTTAAATTGAACGGCGCCGGTTTCCTCGACACCTTTAGGTGCGATGAATCGTAATTTGGCATCAAGCTCTTTCCCTTCAACGGCACCAAGACTTATTTTTAAGGGGGTTCCCACGGTTAATTTCCCGACTTCCCCTTCATCGACTTTTCCTTCGAAAATCATTTTACTCAAATCGGCAATGGTAGCGATGGTCGTTC
>JBBQAM010000081.1:0-11449 GCA_038316335.1 Flavobacteriales bacterium | reverse complement strand
TTATCTGGTCTTGGAATAGTCATTGCAGGTAGTACTTCTCCATTGCCAATAAATGCAGATGCAGTGCCCGAACCATCTTGAGCTGTTATTTTAAATTCTATTTTTCTATCTTCTGGAACAGTTATAATAAAATCGTATGTTTCAGCAATCCCGATAAAAGTTTTATTCTTTTTAACAGGCACTACATCAAGACCATCAGCAGAAACCAAAAGCGGATCTCCTCCTCCAAAAGTCATCCAAAATGAAGTGGAAGCTCCACCATCAATTATTCTCAATCGCACTTTTTCATCGGGTTTAAATTCTGGATAATCGATGCTTTCTTGTCCATTAATCAAAAAGGCGGGATAAAATACATCTGCTATATCGGCACCCTCCATTCGTTGTCTCCAAAAATTGAGCTGTGCTCCCAAGGCTCCTCGTGCTATTACCTTGTTCAAAGGCGTTGAAGTTCCTTTGTGAATTCCATACCACTCATTGCCCCGTTTTAAATTGCGCAATACGTTCATGGGCTTTTCGTTGGTCCAATCGGATAGCATCAATACCAACTCCTTATCATAGTCGAGGGTTTTTTCTTTCGGCAGAATTATAATAGAACCAAATACCCCGCTCTGTTCCTGTAGCATGGTATGTGAATGATACCAATAGGTACCAGATTGTTTAATGGGAAATTCATATTTAAGGGTATGACCAGGTTCTATTGGAGGCGTGGTCAAATAAGGCACCCCGTCATAGAAATTGGGAATTATAATGCCATGCCAGTGGACCGAAGTCTCGACGTCCATTTCGTTTTTTACGGTAACGACCGCATATTCGCCTTCGTTAAATTCCAATGTCGGGCCGGGAATTTGACCGTTTATGGTCATCCCCATAACTTCCTTGCGGGCTTTGTTTACCTTTTCCTGTTTAAGGGTCAGCGTATATTCCCTTACAGGAAGGTTGTGAACATTGCCCTCTACGGACTTTTCAGTTTGTGCTTGTAAACCTATGCCTGATAGCATAGCTACAATTGCCAGTTTCTTTAAAAAATACATTTTTCTATTTTATTAACTTCCACCTTGGTTTTATTAATGGTTTCAGCAACTTCGGGTTTCTTTATTTCAGTCTTGCAGCCCATCAAAGTAATGATTGCAAATACGCCGACAATTACTTGTTTTGGCGTGATTTCTATTATTTAAGAGAATGCTTACTACTTCCATCGCGCCGTTCTCCTGTTCTGATTTTTACACTATAATCTACGTTGCCAACGTATATTAGACCATCACCACTTTTACCAGTTTGGGCATGGGTTCTTATAATATTTATGATTTTATCCACATCTTCCTTATTACAAACAATTTCTATTTTGATTACTTTATTGTGTAAAAATGGATGTTTTAGGCTCGGAAATTCGGTTTCAGGATCTGTAAATTCTCCGACCCCTTCACCTTCAAATACCGTAAAACAACAGAATCTTTCTTTTTTTAAATTTTCTGCTACTTCTGTTAGCTTTTCTTGTCTTATAAATGCTTTTATTTCTTTCATTTTTGTTTCTATTATTTTTTTATTACCGTTTTGTTGTCCCCACAAGTAGGCATTTTGGCCCCTAAATATGGGTTCTTGATTTTTTCATTTAAACTCAACCAATAGGCCCCCTTATTATTATCTGCCATTGGGCAAAACTGTTCATAAACTATCTGGTTTACGCCAAATAGCTTTACACCTTTTGATATGTGTGCTGATAAATGCTTAAAATGACCACGTTGTTTCTCGATATCTGAAATTTCTGAAATAGAAGTTGCAGATGCTAAAATTTCTTTTGAAATGGTCATCCAATGGTTATGGGCTTCATGATCGGTCAATTGTTTCATATCTACTTTTTTCATGGCGTTCAATATCTCTTTTGCGGAAGCACTCGCCATATTGTTATCATCACTTGCTAGGGCATCTTTTAATTTGATGTAGGCATTGAACACTTGCTCTAACTGATCCTTAAATGCATCGGTCGTTGTAATGCGTTGGTTCATATCTGTGTGTTTCGTGTCATTTTCCATTTTAGAATTATCCTTTTCTTTTTCAATAGAATCCATGTTTTTCATTTCATCATCGCTCATCTGCTTCTTTAAATCTTTATTGTTAGTATCACCATCCATATTCATTCCTGGCATATTAGCCATTCCCCCAGCAGCACCTTTTGTCCCTTCTGGATTCATCATGCTCTTTTGACCTAATAACTGTGCGGATGCATCAATTCTAAACACAGCGTTTGTAGCAACAGTTTCTCCTTCTTCCAAACCTTCCTGAACTGTATAAAACTGACCCATATCCTGACCTAACGTAATTTCTCTATATACAAAGGAAATGGTTTTATCGTGTGGCACTTTAACGTATACTACGGCACGTTTCCCCGTCCACAGAACAGCCGATTTTGGTATGGCAATGGTATTTTCCATGCCTTTCATTTTTGCCTCGATAATACCACTTGCATACATTTCTGGCAAAAGCTTGTTGGATGGGTTATTTACTTCAACACGTACTTTGGCAACTCTGGTGCTAGAGGATACAAAAGGATCAACATAAGTTATTTTGCCTTCAAATGTTTTACCAGGGATGGCTTGTATGGTAAAACTTACTTTATCATTAATGTGTATCCAAGGTATATCTGCTTCGTAGGCTTCAAACATAACCCAAACCGTATTTAAATTAGCAATATCATACAAATTACCACCAGTCATTATATAATCTCCAAGCTCTACATTTCTACTCATAACATATCCTGAATAATCGGATAAAATATCTATTTGCTCTTGTACAGTTCCTGAAGACTCGATGGCTTCAATTTGCTTGTCAGACAGTTTCCATAGCTTTAATTTATTACGAGATGCCGTATATAATTGTGGATAAACATCTTTGGACTTTATAGTTTCAAAAAGCTCCTTTTGGGCTGAGATCAATTCTGGTGAATACATGCGTACAATTCTTTGACCTACAGATACTTTTTCTCCTGTAAAATTTAAATATAAACGCTCTATACGACCTGGTATATGTGATACTTGGGCGTAAAGTCTGCGTTCGTCCGGTTTTACGCGACCCAACAACCGTATCTCTTTGTTTGCACCTGCTTTTTCAACTACTGTGGTCTGTATATTCGCCAATTGATAGGCTTCTTCGTTCATTACAATTTCGTTGGCCGCAATGTTTTCTGAAGAAGCATCGGTACCTTCCAAAGGAATAAGTTCCATACCGCAAATAGGGCAATTCCCGGGTTTTTCCATACGTATTTGTGGGTGCATGGAGCAGGTCCATAATTTTGTTACAGGGTCTTGGACATATTCGTGTTCGCCATCCTTATGAACGGTCTCCGAGCTTCCCCCCGAAAACAGATTGCCGATAAGAATACCCACGATCAAGATGCCGGCGGCGATCAAGTAGTTTTTATATTTCTGAATGTATTTCATGTCTTGATTTTTTTAAGTTTAATTTCCTAGTAAGTACTGTATGAATGCCACAGCGGCACTTTTGTCCGTCAATGCTTTTTGATAGGCAAGTTCATATTGCAGCAATTGCCTTTCTATTCGTAAGACTTCCTCAAAATCCCTGGCATCCGTAGAATAGGAGGTAATGAGTATATCCAAAACTTTTTTGGCAATTTCCGCCTGCCTTTTGTTCAGGGCAATCCTTCTGTCACCGTCATTGAAATCTTTTGATGTATTTTCATAAATGGTAGTAAGACTATTTTTCTTGTCTTCCCTTCTTAACAACTCGCCCTCTTGTAAATATTTCGCCTCCTCGACCATGGCCTTATATTTTTTTCGATATAGGGGTATGGAAACACCGACCAAAGGGAACACAAAGGCATCATTTCCGTTATCGACGGCCGTTGACATGGGATTTTCATCGACAATGGTATAACTTAATCCTAGGTTGAATTTGGGTAGCCCATCCTTTTTGGCCACGACCTCCTGATTTACAAAAGCATTCAGTTTATGTTCAATTACCTTCAATTGGTGGTTGGAGGCATAAATCTCTTCGAGCATGTTTAACTGGCCCTCGGGCAGCTCATCTTGCCACAAGGTATCCGGTACGGCTATTGGTGC
The DNA here is from genome assembly GCA_038316335.1 of Flavobacteriales bacterium. Classification (GTDB taxonomy): domain Bacteria; phylum Bacteroidota; class Bacteroidia; order Flavobacteriales; family Flavobacteriaceae; genus JALHST01. The sequence goes on along the minus strand of JBBQAM010000081.1, from coordinate 7,376 downwards.
TTGGTCATCCGTATTCAACAAGTTGTTGAATTTTACCTGTAAAACATATTTCGTATCCTTAAATAGGGCCAATTGGTTTTCAAGGTCGTTCAGTTCCAACTCTACCCTCAACTCATCTACAACAGAGGCGTTTCCTGTTTCTATTTTTACCAGGGACAATCTTTTGAAGATGTTGAGGATTTCCATGTTCTCTTCGGTGATTTTAATGGCCTTTTCAATAAAGTAGTAATTGTAATAGGCCGTTTTTACCTCAAAGAATAGATTGGATTTTGTGTTCTCAAATTCTTCATACTTGGCTTTGGCCATTTCCGTAGCCACATCCTCCTTGGCTTCCAATAGCCCAAACCATGGAAAACTTTGCATTAGATTAAAGTTTGCCCTTTGAGGTCCGACCCTCGTTTCAACCGGTCGTATAAAATACCCGAATGTGATACTTGGATCGGGCAACGCCCCTACCTGGGGCACTTTTTCCATTGCGGCCATATAATCGTTAAATTGCGCCTTGAGTCCGGGATTGTTTTCGGCAGCAACCTTAAGATACCCATCCAGATCTTCTTGCGCAGAGAGTTTTGACCCCGGCAACAATAGAAAGACCAAGAAAACGATCGCTTTGGTTTTTACCAAGATTATTATTGATTTAAACATTGCTCTTTTTTAATTGTTTTTTTAAATTTTTCTCTTTCCACATACTGTACAATACGGGCACCACAAACATGGTCATTACTTGTAGTAACATACCCCCGAATGATGGGATTGCCATGGGTACCACTACATCGGCCCCTTTACCCGTTGCGGTTAAAACCGGGATCAGTGCAATAACGGCTACTGCAGCAGTCATCATGGCAGGGCGCACACGTTTTGCTCCTGCATGTAATACTGCAGTACGAACACCTTGGATCGTGGTAGGTTTTTCTTTATCAAAAACTTGTGTTAAATAAGTTCCCATAATCACACCATCATCTGTTGCAATACCAAACAGGGCTATAAACCCTACCCAGACCGCGACACTTAAATTAATGGTGTGCAGCTGAAATAGATCCCGCATATAGACACCCGCAAAGCTGAAATCTAAGAACCACTCCTGCCCATACAACCAAATCATGATAAATCCACCTGAAAAAGCGACGAAAATACCAGAAAATACCATCAGGGACGGTAGTAATGATTTGAACTGAAAATACAGGATCAACAATATCAGGATCAATGAAATAGGGACCACAATCATAAGTCGCTTTGATGCCCTGATTTGATTTTCATAATTTCCTGTAAAACGATAGGTAACCCCTGCTGGTAACTTAAACTCCCCGGAATCGATTTTATCTTTAATGAGTTTTTGAGCGTCTTCAACCACATTGGTTTCGGCATAGCCATCTTTCATATCAAAAATGACATACCCCGTTAAAAAGGTGTCTTCACTTTTAATAACTTGGGGCCCTCTAACATATTCAATAGATGCCAACTCCCCAAGTTCTACCTGAACCCCTGCTGGTGTCGGAATTAATATCTTTTTTATATCGTCTGGATTGTCCCTAAATTCTCTGGCATAACGCACACGTACAGGAAAACGCTCTCTACCTTCAACGGTTGTAGTCAATTGTTTTCCACCTATAGCTACCGATATCTGCATTTGCATGTCCTTAATGGTTAATCCATAACGGGACATGGCCTGTCTATTTAGTTTTATTTCAAGGTAAGGCTTACCAACAACTCTGTCAGCAAAAACTGTAGAAGGATTTACACTGGGAACTTCTTTTAAGATATCCTCCAATTCATATCCAACTTTTTCAATCGATTCTAGTGTAGGGCCAAAAACTTTAATTCCCATAGGTGCCCGCATCCCTGTTGCCAACATGATTAATCTCGTTTGGATGGGTTGTAACTTAGGTGCTGAAGTTAACCCAGGGAATTTGGAGTGTTTAACAATTTCTTTCCAAATATCGTCTGGTTTTTTTATATGTTCGCGCCATTGCCTGAAGTTCTCTCCATCTTCATCTAAAACAAGTTCTTCTTCAGTTATTTTACGAAATTCATCTGTACCATATTTATAGGTGGTCTCATCTTTTAATACAAAAGCATTATCCTTATTGACTTTAAATCGTTCTCGACGCCCATCTTCATCCAATATATATTCTGGAATATAATTTATGGTGTTTTCGTACATCGAGGTCGGGGCTGGATCTAAAGCAGAGTTCACTCGCCCCCATTTCCCTACGGCCGATCCTATTTCTGGGATAGTCATTAAATGCTTATCAATACTTGCAATTACCTCCATATTTTCTGTAATACCCGAATGGGGCATGGTGGTGGGCATTAACAAGAATGATCCTTCATTAAGTGCAGGCATAAATTCCTTTCCTACCCCTGGAAACGCTTTTTCTATACTAGCCCATGCACTATTGTTCTTTACAAAATTGGGCATGAAGCTAAATGTTTTAGCAAAACCCAACCAAATGACTATCCCAAAAACCACTACAATCATTGGAATGCTTAAAAATTTCCATTTATTATCTAAACACCAAGCAAGGATACGAGTATAAAAATGGACGATGGTCATTAAAACGCCCAGTACACTACCAACAATAATAATGACAAAGATAAAGTTGACAAATGTAGAGTTGGAAGCACCCAGAGGCATCCATTCAATGGTTAAAAAGTATAATACAATTAAAATGGTAATTCCTATATTAATGTAATTGGCTACTTTTTCGGAATAAGGCAGTTTAATTTTATTGTTAAACAGACTCCTTGGAGCTACTTTAGTCAATAAATTATTGATACCAATAGCAATTAAAGCAACGGCTATTATACTGCCATAAGCTATTGTAAAAACAATCCCAAAACCTATTAAAATGGTATTAAAGACTCGACTTGTTTTCTTTTTATCAAATCTTATAGAGAATAATACTTGAGCTATCGCCGGAATAAACATAATTCCAATAAAGAGTGATGATACTAGGGCAAATGTTTTGGTCCATGCCAAAGGTCTGAACAGCTTACCTTCGGAAGCCTGCATCGCAAATACCGGCAAGAAACTTACAATGGTGGTTGCCAAGGCGGTCATAATTGCCGAAGCCACTTCAACCGTAGCTATATAGATGACCTGTACCAATTGTCTCCCCCTAACACCTTCATTTTCGGGCATTTCGAGATGCCTGATAATATTTTCGGTAAACACAATACCCACATCAACCATAACACCAATAGCAATAGCGATACCCGAAAGCGCAACAATGTTTGCATCAACATTAAAATATTTCATTAATATAAATGTCATTAATACCCCAACGGGCAGCAAGGTTGAAATTAATACAGAGGCTCTTAAGTTGAGTACCAATACAATTACCACCAAAATAGCAATCAATATTTCATGTGAAAGAGATGATTCTAAAGTTCCTAGCGTTTCTTGAATAAGTCCAGAACGGTCATAAAACGGCACGATTGTTACTTTTGAAACGGTACCATCCGCAAGTGTTTTTGAGGGTAATCCCGGAGCAACTTCAGCTATTTTAGCTTTTAGATTATGTATAACTTCCTGTGGATTGGCTCCATAACGAGCGACAACTACTGCTCCAACGGCTTCAACACCACTTTTATCAAGGCCTCCCCTACGAGTGGCAGGGCCAAACTGAATCTTTGCAACATCCTTCAACCGAATGGGCACATTATCCCTGACAGTAACTACACTTTCTTCTAAATCGGATAAATTTTTAATATATCCTAAGCCTCTAATTAAATATTCAACTCTGTTAAACTCTAATGTACGGGCTCCAATATCAAGATTGCTATTTTTTACAGCATTCATGATCATGCCAACATCCACATTGCTGGCTTTCATGGCATCTGGGTCTATCTCAACTTGGTACTCTTTTAAAAAGCCGCCTATTGATGCTACTTCTGAAACACCACTTGTTGCGGTTAAATAATAACGCACATAAAAGTCTTGAATCGTTCTTAATTCTTGTGGATCCCAACCGCCTGTTGGTTTGCCTGTTTTTGGATCTCTTCCTTCTAAAGTGTACCAATAGACTTGACCTAAAGCAGTAGCGTCTGGCCCAAGAGCGGGATTAACTTCATCTGGAACAGTACCTGGCGGTAATGAATTTAGTTTTTCCAGAATACGGGTCCTGCTCCAATAGAAATCCACATCCTCATTAAAAATAATGTAGATACTTGATAACCCAAAGATGGAATTACTTCTAATGGTTTTTACACCAGGAATACCTAGTAATGATGTTGTTAATGGGTAGGTAATTTGATCTTCAATATCTTGAGGAGATTGCCCCATCCACTCGGTAAATACAATTTGTTGATTTTCGCCTATATCGGGAATAGCATCAACGGGAACTGGGTTTCTATCCATCCAGGATAATTCCCAGTTAAAGGGGGCTGTTATAATTCCTCCTGCAATAAACGCAAAGAGCAACATAAAAGTTATCAACTTATTCTCAAGAAAATAACGGATCGTTTTGTTCAGCATGGTAATGATTATTAAATAATTGAAATTTGAGTTGAAAAAATCAACAAAAAACGGATTTAGCCCAAACGATTAATTGTAGGGCTATGAATTCAATTATTTTAAAATCAAATAAGGAAAGTCTGGTCCAGGATAAGGATATCTTTGACCAATACGGGAGGCGGGTAATGTGTAAATGGAACTATGTTTTCAGGAAGTCCCTCGAAATGATTAAGGTAAGTATATACCAATGCAGCAATAAATTGGTGTTGCTCAAAACTTATTTTCTCTAACGAAATTTTTAAATCATGTTGGCCTGCAATGGACAGCGTTTGATCCTCACAACATCCTTTTTTTGTCAAATGTTGTTCTTGTGAATCCATAGCCTGTTGTAATTGCATGCCGCAGGCTTGGGCTTTGCCGAACAAAGAAAAGTCCACTAGAACATCCCCACAGTAATGCTGATCGACAGTAAAGGAGAAGGTCGAGAACAGCACTACAAGTGCCATTGAAAAAGACATTATTTTATGAAAAAGACTTTTCATTTTGCCTTGCAAAATTACAAAATTTATTAAGCAAATTTTTTGTTTAACAAAATTTTAGATTCGAATGAGTGGAATTACTACGAAGGCAAAGCTAATTATTCATCTTTAATTGGCACATGACAATTATCATATTGTTGGTCATTATCAAACTTTATCTTTAACCCAAAACTGTATTAATAAATGTTCGTATCGCTTGTTCTAAGAGGATTATCTTAATTTTTGATTGAAGAACATTAGTTTAGACTTAATCCGTTTAATAATTTTTAATGTGAAACGCTTTTTGACCAAAATAGTATCTATCATTTTAGCCTTCGTAGTGATTTTCGCCACTTCGTCTTTTACCGTGGATATGCATTTTTGTTGTAATAAGTTGGTCGACATGGCTGTTTTAAGCAAAGCGAAGCAATGCAAGGACAAAGAGCAAAATAAGGAAACATCTTCAAAAAAGTGTTCGTTTGGACAAAAAGACTGCTGTAGCAATTTTTCTTTTGTGAAAAAGGCGGATGACAATCTTGAAAAGTCCCAATTTGAGTTTAGCTCTGATAATTTTGTCTTCATACATACTTTTTATTATTCCTACATAAACCTGTTTGAGGGACTTGAACAAAAAGAAGTTCCATTTGTAGATTACCACCCGCCTTTTATAGAGAAGGATATACTTGTACTTCACGAAACTTTTTTACTTTGATTATATAATAGCAGGTTGTTAGGACAATAATCTGCACTTCCCATTTAGCTAATGCTTTAACATTGGCTACCTATTGTCGTACCTGTTTTCCAACGACAGCCTATTCCCATTGGTCATGGCACCAAATAGCATCAAACCCCTTATAGGTTTGAACATCAGAACATTAAAAAATTCAAGTATGGACTCCAAGAGAGAGTACTGGATCAAGAATATGGTCTGCAGGCGTTGTCTGAAAGTCATCAAGCAAGAACTTGAAGCAATCAAGGTAACTGTACTTTCACTCGAACTGGGGAAACTAATGGTTCATATCGATGTTGATACCGACAAGGACGTCGACTCAAAAATAGCAAGTATCCTTCACGCCAACGGATTTGAAATCGCCAAAAGTGAAGAGGAAATGCTAGTCGAAAGGATAAAGATCATTCTGATAGAAGTTGTTTCGGAACTACCGATCAATATTAATCAAAACACTTCCGAACATTTGGCGACCCTTTTGCATCGGGATTACAAAATTCTGAGCAAGATTTTCTCGAAAAATGAGAATACTACTGTAGAAAAGTATTTTATAAAGTTAAAGGTCGAGAAGGTAAAAGAGTTGATTCAGTTGCAACAACATAGCTTCTCGGAAATAGCATATCTACTTGATTATAGTAGTGTGAACCATCTATCAAGACAGTTTAGGTACTTAAATGGAATGAGTATGACGGATTATAAAAATGGCCAAATCTGGAACAGGAATTTCTTTGACGAAATTATATAGATAACAACGAATATTATGCAGATAAAAGTTGTCAACAACAAATAATTTTAACAATAACAATTAATATCAATACTATGAAAACAAAAAAATCCCAATTAAGCATTACCCTAATTGGATTGATGTACTTCCTATTTGTGGGCTTCAATGGCCACGCCCAGGAAAAATGGACTGCGCCCAAAAGTGCGGATGAAATTGTAAACCCATTAAAAAACGATGTCAGTGCTGCCGACATTGGCAAGAAGTCCTTTAAGATGTTATGTGTGGTTTGTCATGGCGCCAAGGGCAAAGGCGATGGCATGGGGGGGGCTGGATTAACACCAAAACCGACAGATTTGACCAGTCCGGGCGTTCAGTCCCAGACCGATGGTGCTATTTTCTGGAAACTCACCAAGGGACGTCCTCCCATGGCGTCCTATGAAACCGCCTTACCGGAAAATAAAAGATGGGAACTAATTAACTATATCAGAACCTTAAGACAATGAAAAAATCAATAATTATAATGCTATTGCTTTTACTAAGCGTAAAGGTGACTGCGCAAAACACGCAACAAAGCGATCAAATAGATTCATTGGTCGAAGCAGCTTTGTTAAGAAAAGGATATAAACCCAGCCAAACCCAATTTATGATTCGAGGGTATGGCCATACAGGTATTGAAACTATTAAAACCAATGGGGAAACAGCATCAAGCTTCAATGGTGGGTCCTTTTCACCAATCTTTTTATTTAAACATTCAGATAAATTGATGTTCGAGTCCGAATTGGAATTTCAGATTAATGGTGGGTCTTTGGATATTGGCTTTGAATATGCCGATATCATGTATGTATTCAATAATTATATGACCATAAGAGCTGGTAAATTTTTGCTTCCTTTTGGCACTTTTATGGAACGCTTACATCCCTCTTGGATAAATAGGATGCCAACCAAACCGCT
>JBBQAM010000069.1:0-16868 GCA_038316335.1 Flavobacteriales bacterium | reverse complement strand
GAATTTATAAACATTATGACTGAAACATCGCTTGAAATACATCCTGAGGACATTTTGTATATACTAAAACATCCGTGGGAGGTGTCCGCCAATGAATGGGGGCTTCTAGCGGAAAACGGCATCGAGAGTCAATTGGCCTATTTAGAGGAACACTTGGCGCTAACGCGGGTCGATGGCTATTCGAAACTCTGGAAAACCGCGGATCAAGAGCCTATTGCCCTACTCGGGGGATACAAAGTAGGGGATAAAAAATATGAGACCTTTTTCATAGCCAGCAAACACATGCAAGCACATGCCATGCGATTGAGCTTTGAGATGCGCAAGCTCTTAAAGGAGAAAGCCAGCCAATATATGGGTTGCACCTGCGGGCTATACTCCACTTCGGCCCATCCCAGCCAAATTAGCTGGTTTCGGTTCCTTGGATTTCGGTATCTCCCGGATAAAAATTTAGGCACTACCCGGTATTTTGAATATATAGCGTCCTAAGGACCGCTGTATCTCGGGGAAGATCGCAACAGGCTATCTTGGGAGAAAGGCTATGAAGTGCTTGTAGGGGTATTCGATAAAAAAATACAGGCGTTCGGACAATAAATTCGGTGTTTCGGACAATTTTGCTTTTCGATTGGGGGCGAATGCCTTATCTTAACTCAAATATTCAACACCTAAATACGAACTAAAAAAACAAACGTTATGTGCGGACCAAAACCAAAAATCATCACCCTTACCATCGGCGCTACCACGGCTATCCCATTTCCGCCCACCTTGGCCGATGACAGCGGCTTCACCTCGATTACCGAACCGGCCGACCAAAAGACAACGACCCTGGTGAGCCCCGGGAATATTATGGTATGGAAAATGTCGGAGGCCATTACCAGTATCCAAATTATTGAAAAGGCAGGGCAAGACGTATTCAGTGTGGATCCGGCCGCTCAACCCGATGGCACTTGGCAAGCCACCATAGGTCAATTTCCCAAAGGCAACACCAGGGAGTATAACATCATATACACTGTACAAGATGCCCCAAACAACCCATATACACAGGATCCTAAACTTCAGATTCATCAATAAGGAGTGTAAGTATTCGGAGATATTATGAAAAACTACTATTTTGAAAAATAGAGAGTTAAAAAAAAAGGTGTATCTGACACTAAATGCTTTTCTTATTTTTTTAACCTGTCTATATGCACAGAATAAGGCATTAGCCGACAGTTTGGAAATCATTTATTCAAAAGGGGAATATCGTGAACAGGACAAATTATTACTACTTAAGGAAATTGCTGAAAATCAAACGGATGCCGAAAGGAAACTTGCCTATAGTATTGAATATATACAAACTGCCCAACAAGTAGATTCATCAGAATCTGTAATTTGGGGCTATGTTGAAAAAGGACATGCCTTTAGGCTCAAAGGCAACCTCGGCGATGCCTTGGAAAGTTATCTATATGCCGCCGAATTGGCCCATACTAAATCACTAAAATTGACGGTAGGCAAAATTAATATTACCATTGCCGATGTGTATTCAGTAATGGGAAATCATGATAATTCCATTAAATATTATAAAAGTGCCCTGAGCATCCTAAGGATGGTGAATGACAGTGTGAGTATTGCTACCGCGCTACTAAATGCCGGGGATGAATACATTCATCATAAGGAGTACGATTCTGCCCTTGTTAATTTTGAAGAGTCTGGTCGGATATTCTCAAAGATTAAGTACCAAATTGGTACGGCCTACAATTTAGGTAATATTGGAATGGTATATGCTGAACAAGGAAAAAATGCCCAGGCAGAAGCCAAAATCAATGATGCCATTCTGATTCTTGAGAAATTGGAGGATTATTCCCCGATTTCGGTCTATCTTACCTATATGGCCGATATCTACGCTCGGCAAAATGATTTTGATACAGCATTTGGCTATGGAAATCGGAGTTTGCAATTAGCTACAAGCCATGGGCTGAAGGAGCAAATAAGCGACGCCAACCTAAAACTTTCGGAATTATACGCAAAGAGAGGGGATTCTACATCCTCCTATAGATATTACAAAAATTATATTACATATAGAGATAGTGTAAAGAATATTAAAGAGGTCGAAAGAATGGCCGATTTGCGTACGAATTATGAAGTCTCCCAGAAACAGACCGAGGTAGACCTCCTCAACCAGCAAAAAAGGAACCAACAGATCATCCTGGGCTTTTCGGCCCTGTTGTTGGTCTCATTGTTCTGGTATTACCGTACCATTTCGAAGGAGAAAAAACGGTCTGAAGCCCTGCTCTTGAACATTTTACCGGCTGAAACGGCCCACGAATTAAAGAAAAATGGTACCGTAAAAGCCAAAAAATATGAGTCCGTATCGGTATTATTTACCGATTTTAAAGGGTTTACCTCGTATTCCGAAAAGCTCTCCCCGGAGGCCTTGGTAGAGACCATCGGTTTTTACTTTTCAAAATTCGATGAGATCATCGAAAAACACGGTTTGGAAAAAATCAAGACTATCGGCGATGCCTATATGTGCGCCGGGGGCTTGCATGCCAATGATAAAAACCATGCCCAGCGCATGGTGATGGCCGGACTCGAAATTGCCGCCTTTGTCGAGGAGACCAAAAATGATATCACAGCGGTTGAACGCAGTTTTGATATTCGGCTGGGAATCAATACCGGGCCTGTCGTGGCCGGGGTGGTTGGTACCAAAAAATTCGCCTACGATATTTGGGGCGATACGGTGAACGTCGCCTCCCGAATGGAATCCCTTTCCGAACCCGGCAAGATTAATATCAGCGAGACCACCTATGCGCTTGTCAAGGATAGCTGGGCCTGCGAATACCGCGGCGAAATCGAGGTAAAGAACCGTGGCGCCCTCAAAATGTACTTTGTAATGGCCTAAGGCCAAAAATAGTCCGCCCGAAAGAATTCCCGAATTGCCTAAATCGGTATATTTAGGGCTTGTAGGAATCAAGGCATTTCCTATAGAAAAACTGTGCCAGCAAGATGGAATTTTTGGAAAACTACCGGCCGTTAAAGGCCTTTTTTATTTGGTTTGCGTCACGCTTGCAAGTACAATCCTGGCTATTTTCGCAAATGGATCGGGATAGGTTCAACAGAGTAGGCCAAAAAAACAAGAAGCCATCCCAATAGGCACCATTACACATGTAGTATTCCCTGGAGCAAATACTAGGATAGTAGCCAAATAAGAAGAAAGGGCCCCCTATGCTCCCTTATACATACCGAAATAGGAGCAAAGTCGCCGCGAACGGGGTTGTACCCCAAAAAGTAATCGGTCGTTATTTACAGCATGAATGAATACCCTGTATGAAAAGAACCTTGGTCAGGCTACGAAATAGCAAGGCGCACAAATTTCTAAAGCGCCATGAAAAATATGCAGGTGTCGTATTTTTCATGGGGGGCTTTATTTTTGATTCCTTTACTCTAGGCCGTATTGATCGGCTGTACGACTTGATTGTATTGTGCCTGTACATGACCTTGCTGACCTTGACCATCTATCTCTACAATCTAGCAGACGATGGGAAATGGAAAAACACCTTTTTGGAGGCTTATGAAGATTATTTTCCGTTGGCCATACAGTTTTTCTTTGGCGGCCTTTCAAGTGCCTATGTCGTGTATTTCTCGCGAAGTGTTTCCTTATCGAAAACCGTTTCCTTTTTTGTCATCTTGGTCCTACTGCTGCTGGCCAATGAAGTACTAAAAAAAAGAATCTCGAACAAGTACTTACAATTCAGTGTCTATTTTTTTATAAACTTTACGTTTTTCACCTTTATGGTCCCGGTATTTATAAAGGAGATGAATGCTCATGTTTACATCTACTCCGGGCTTGCAAGCCTGATTAGTACGCTGTTATTGATAGTCATTATTTATGCGATTAGCCCTAGCACCCAGGCTGAAATCAAGATTGCCAAACTTGTCGGCTTGCTCCTTGGGATTTATCTTATGATCAATGTTTTTTATTTTTCTCATCTTATCCCGCCCGTTCCATTGGCACTTGAAGAAGGCATCGTAGCGCATAACGTCAGACAGGAAAACAACGATTATGTGGTCACTTACGAACCAGAGGAATGGTATGTGTTTTGGAGGGACCACAAACTAAAATTCACCTATGTCCCCAATGCCGATGTGTATGTTTTCTCGTCGATCTTCGCCCCGACCGGACTTGAAAAATCAATGATCCATCGATGGACCTGGTACAACACCGAGACCAAGGAATGGGAAATCGTCGAAGACATCGGCTTCGATATCACGGGAGGGCGCAACGGGGGTTTTCGGGGATATACCTATAAGAATAATGTAAAACCGGGCATTTGGAAGGTCTTGGTACTTACCGATGACGAATTGCTTTTAGGCGTAATCGATTTTGAACTCACCACACGCAGTACCTTACCGGCAAACAAGGTGATCGAGAGGCGCTTTTAATTGCGGACGTAAACAAAGAAAATGAACAGTATCACGTATTCTTACGGCACTGGGCAATTCGTTTGATACGAAATACGAAAGCATGCGCTTTTGTTTTCAGTTAAATCCTTCACAAAAAGAGGTGTTTAGAGGATGCTAGTATGCCTATATTTCAACGCGCTTTTCGTACATTTAACAAACTAATAAAATCAGTTGAACCCAACCGATTTGCAAATACGCATACTTACAAAAATTATAAATTTCAAAATCAAAATCCAATGAACGTTACTAAAGTCAAGGCATTCGGTACGGAAGCAGCCGATGCTTCCTTAGAACCATTAGCCATTAATCGCAGGGAAGTAGGTACAAAAGATGTCGAAATCGATATACTCTATTGTGGTGTTTGCCATTCCGATCTACATTTTGCCAGAAATGATTGGGGATTTAGTGTATATCCCGTAGTTCCTGGGCATGAGATTGTCGGTAAAGTCACCAAAGTAGGGAATGAGGTAACACAATATATGATCGGCGATGTGGTTGCCGTAGGTTGTTTGGTTGATTCATGTCGAAGTTGCACTAATTGCAAAAAGGATCTGGAACAATATTGTCCCGAATGGGTGGGGACCTATGGGGGCCATGATAAACATTTAGACGCGCCGACCTTCGGCGGCTATTCTGAACGCATCATAGTCGATGAACATTTTGTCTTGCGTATTCCTACGAATCTTGACTTGGCCGGGGTTGCCCCGGTTTTATGTGCCGGAATCACGACCTGGTCGCCTTTACGACATTATAAAGTCGGGAAAGATAGTAAGGTTGCGGTTGTTGGGCTCGGAGGTTTGGGACATATGGCCATTAAACTGGCCGACGCCCTGGGTGCCCATGTCACCCTATTTTCAAGATCTCCTGAAAAAATACAGGATGCCAAGGACCTTGGTGCGGATGAAGTAGTGATTTCAACCGACGCAGCGCACATGCAAAAGGTGCAAAATAATTTTGATCTCATTATAGATACCGTACCCTATGCGCATGACATCAACCCATATGTAGGCACTTTGAATACCAACGGTACTTTGGTATTGGTGGGCTATTTGGGTCCGTTAGAGCCTGTACTCCATACCGTTCCTATGATCATGGGGCGCAGATCGGTCGCAGGATCATTGATTGGGGGTATCGCCGAAACGCAGGAGCTCTTGGATTTCTGTGGGGAGCACAACATCACCTCCGACATCGAAATGATCGAGATACAAGACATCAATGAAGCCTATGAGCGGATGTTGAAGAGCGATGTGCATTATCGGTTTGTAATCGACATGGCATCGTTAAAGAATTAAATTTCAATTGAATCATATTAAAAAACCGGTTTACCAAAAGGTATACCGGTTTTTTAATGGCGAAATCAAACTGATTTAACGAGCTTCATTTTCTCGTTACCGGCTGCCTGGTCTAGGGTTTTAAAAGGGGGGCTATTCTTCCTCCATTTTTGTAAACACATAGGTGAAATCGCTTAGATCGAGCCTAACATGGTATTTGCCGGCATTGACCGGAATATTATCGCCATCGGGGGTCGCCTTTCCCGAAGGAAATTGTACCGCCCCATAGTCGCCGCCCCAATTGCGGAGCCAGCTATCATTGCAGCGGAACTTGACGGTGCCCTCTTTTAAATACAATTCGGTTTCCCAGATGCCCTTTTTCGCATCGGTGCGCCGCATGGGGGTGGATCGAGCGCCCACATCGTCATAGCCCTGAAGGGCGGTCCCGATAATGCCCACATTTTCATAAATGACACGTACCTCGGGATAGTATCGTTTGATCAGCTGAAGAATTGAAGTTCCATCGTTATATTTGATTTGCGCGCCCCTTTTATAGAGTATTTTCTGACTGCGATAGGTTTTTAGAGTCGTTTGATATCGGTTCGTCTTTAAATCATGTTGTAGTTTCACCAACAGTTCTTTTGAGTAATACAGCGAATCACTTTCAATCCATCCTTGGTTCAGGTCCTCTCGGTTCATTTCAGGATAGGCAATGCCTTCGGATAGTAAAAAATTCGTAAACATTTCGTTGTTGATGTCATAGATATCGGTCGGTATGTTTTTTGTTCTATTAAGGTAGCCCGTAATTTGTTTTACCAATTCGTTCTGGTCTAAATTTTCATAGTCTGAATACAGGTCATCCATAAAAAAATAGGCATCGGATTGGTAGGTTTTAAAATTATCAAAGCCGACCCCAAAAAGGGCATAGGGTAGTCTTTCAATAGGTATCGAGTCTGGATATTTCAAAATATAGTCCATATTCTTAATTTGGCTCGACATATATTCCGCTTGGTTCTTGAACTTGTCCACGTCGTAAATGATCGTGTTGTATAATTGCTCCAATATAACCTTAAAGTCATTTTCCTGCTTCCGCCTTTCGTTCCAGTTTTGTAACTGAAGAGCCATAAAGATCCCGATCATGATCAAGGCCACTTCCCCAAAAGCATATCGAAAGTATCGTTGGAATTGATTTTCGTTCGCCAGTTGTTTTCGAATCTTTCTATAAATGTTGATCATGGTGGTTGGTTCGGTAGTAACTACCCTATAAAACTAATTAAAATGTATAGACAGGCAATAGCACTTGCCACAATACCACTTTGCATAAATCGTAAGAGAACCAGTAAAATAGTTTCGTTTCGCGGTGAGTATGCATGCATTGCTAGTTTTCTCCCGATTTAGGTTATTTTATTTGAAAGGAAAAAACCAAACAAAAAAATTTACGGAAAGTGAAACATTTAGGCATCCTTTACGTCTAACGAATAAAAAATTGAGGCGTACAGACGATTTGTGATACATCCTAAAAGCTTTCCAAGGGCGATATCATGTTAGCATAACTGCACGGATGTTTTTTTAAATGAATGATGTTGTGGTTCACAGAAAATCATTCGACAAATCGAGACGGCATTCAAATCAAGCAGTCAGGGTCATCAATCGTATTGGGCGTCGATGTCTTACGTAATATTAAATAATGAAACTAAAACCTCAGGACCTGACGGATAACGGCTATGTGTTGCTTGAGACCCTAGGCCATAAAGAACTTATACCCTTTGTAAGGACCTATCTTGGGAAACGCACGCTGATTTATTGGATATATACCTGTAGTAATATAATTATTGCCGCATTCATCGTTTTCTGGTTTTATAGACACTACGGAACCTTTGGGTTCAAAATAGGTGCGGGGTTTACCAGCTTCTCCTATGGTATCGCACTGGCTTTTGCGCTCATCCCGATTCACGAATATATTCATGTGCTGGCCTATAGATCACAAGGAGCGAATAAAACGTCTTATGACGTTAACTGGAAAAAGTTTTATTTTATGGCCATTGCCGATAGGTTTGTGGCCAATAAAAAAGAGTTTAGGATTATCGCCCTGGCCCCAGTGGCCGTAATTTCGACACTCTTGTTGGTGCTCTTTTTTGTTGTTGGTCAACTCGGGTCGTTTACCATCCTTGGAATTTTGCTGACCCATACGGCATTTTCGTCGGGCGACTTTGGGATAGTAAATTATTTTGAATTTCATAAGGATACTGATATTGTAACCTACGATGATAAGGAAAACCACATTTCATTTTTTTATGGAAAGCCTAAAATGGTAAAATAGAAGCCCAATGATTTATTTCTTGGCAATATGGGCTTCCTCCATCAGTTGGAGGCCATAACTGCGGATGACCTTAATAATTTCAATGGATTGCATACCCTTGTCGGTCATGCTATATTCTGTTTTGGGAGGAACAACGGCATAGACTTTTCTGCTGATAAAACCGTCGGCTTCCAGTTCCCGCAATTGCGTAGTCAGCATTTTATCGGAAATATGGGGGATGTTTCGTTTTAATTCGCTGTAGCGCATAATGCGGTCTTTTAATCGCCAAAGAATGGGCATTTTCCATGTACCGCCAATTCGATCCATAGCAAATTCTACTGGATTGTAATAGGTTTTTCCGTTATAAATAAAATCAGGCATGCGCCAAAAGTAAAGTAAATACTGATACTTTCCAAAAAGTATGTATCATACAAAAAAGTGTATTACATTGATAAGTAGAGTGTGTATCCGAAATTTGTTCCAAATTGGAAATACTTTTAAAACTATGAAAATGAAAGTCTTGATTGTCGTTGCCAACCCGGCAACGCATCCTACCTTAAACTATCCTGTCGGCTTTTGGGCGTCCGAGTTGTTTCATCCCATCGATGTCTTCAATCGGGAAGGAATCGCTTGGGACATCGCAAGTCCTGATGGTGGAATGGTCCGCATGGATCCCATGAGCGACCCCAACAATGAAAGTCGGTATTCAGCTTGGGACGTGTTGAGCAAAAAATATGTGGATGACCCTGAATACATGCGCCTATTGCAGGACACCCCTGCCATCGCAACCGTGAAAAGCGATGAATACGATGCCATTATGGTGGCCGGGGGACAGTCGCCCATGTTTACGTTTTCAACAGCAACGGATTTGCACACCCTCTTTGGGGCCTTTTATGAACAGGGCAAGGTTACCGCAGCACTCTGTCATGGTGTCGCTATCTTAAATTATGTCAAAGACAGTTCCGGACACTTTTTGGCCACCGATAAAACGATTACGGGTTTTACCAATGAAGAGGAAGACCAAGCCAATGCAGCAGTCCAGGCCGAAGTGATGCCATGGCGCATCGAGAACGAACTGACAAAAAAAGGGGCCCATTTTCAAAAATTGGCAGCATGGACACCTTTTGCCATTGCCGATGGCAATCTGATTACGGGACAACAAAATATGAGCGGGGAGGTCACCGCCAAAAAAATCGTAGAACAACTTAAAAGCAAACAATGAAAAGAGTAGCAATCGCCCTTTGGAAGGGAAGTGGGATGGAGGGTACCGGAAGTTTGACCACCAAAAGTGGGGCTTTCGACACGCAGCCGTATTCCTTTAAAACACGTTTTAAAAATGAGGATGGCACATTAGGGACCAATCCGGAAGAACTGATTGCGGCTGCGCATGCAGGATGCTTTAAAATGGCCTTGAGTTTTCAATTGGGCGGTCAAGGATACATTCCGAATCTTTTGACGACCGAAGCCATAGTGACTATGGAGAATTTGGAGGGTCATTTTAAGATAACCAAGATCGACTTAAACCTAACCGCGGACATCGATGGTATTGCAAAGGAGCAATTTTTAGAAATCGCCGCAGGCGCGAAGAAAAATTGCCCCATATCCCAGGCATTGGCCGCAGTAGAAATCGTACTGAATGCCGATTTGGTAACCTAATCAAAGGTAGTTATGGATAATTTGATTTTGCTTGTCGGGAAATCTAATAAAAAAACAGAAAAATGAAAATAGCTATAATAGGAACCGGAAATGTGGGGGGCGCTTTGGCCTCCAAACTATCAAAAGCCGGTCATACGATTTATTTGGGGGTACGCGATGTGACTGATTTTAAGGGGCGGGAATTGCTCGCGAACGCGAATACTAGGGTCAATTCAGTAGAAGAGGCGGTTAAAAACGCGGCCGTAATTATTTTGGCCACACCGGCCCCATTGGCTATAGACGTGAGCAGGTCCCTTGGTGATACCACGGGGAAGATCATCATCGACGCGATGAATATTGTTATGGAAAAAGGCCCGCAAGGATTTAACAATACGTCCGATGCCATTCTCGCCAATACAGTCACGAACGATGTCGTAAAATGTTTTAATACGACCGGATTTAATAATATTGAAAACACGCACTATGGGAATTTAACCCTCGATAATTTTGTTGCTGGTGATAGTTTCAAGGGAAAGGAAATTGCCAAGCAATTATCAATGGATGTGGGTTTTGGGGCGTGTTATGATATAGGTGGCAACGATAAATTTCAACTGATGGAACAGTATGCATGGTTTTGGATCAACCTAGCCTTGGTGCAAGGGCAAGGCAGGGAGATGGGCTTTAAGTTATTGAAACGATAATGCCGCGCCAATGGGAGGGACCAGGGTGGGTTGCTATTTTTTTGTAAAATCGACTTCCATCAACACCCATGAATTCGGGTCAAGAACGATTTTTTCAGGGGTAAAATCGACTTTAAACTGAAATACATTCGATTTCTCATCCACTTGTATCTTTTGGATCAGTTGCTGATTATTGTCAGGGCCGTAAATCCCGACTTCCAAAGGCATTTTAAAAAAACTGCCATCTGTTTGTACCTGGTCAAGAATAATCGTTACTTCCTTTTTCTTCGTATCAAAATGCCAGTTGCCCCTATATTTTAAGATGCCGGGCCGGTACAGCCATTGATTAAAGAAAGTCTGCAGATCTATTCCGGAAGCCGCCTCCATTTCCCTGCGAAAATCATCGGTAGTGGCATTTACATCCTTATATTTTTTATAATACGTGCGAATTCCTTGCCAGAAGTGGTCGGTACCCATCACTCCGTGTAGCATATGCAAGATCCAACTTCCCTTTTGATACGTCTGTAAGCTGGTTACCTGCGACATATCGGAAAGATGATCATGTACAATGCAATACCCTGGATTTTTTGCATAAAAATCCATCACCATTTTTTTACTTTTTGCGAGTCCGTCTAAAAAGGCATCATGGCCATATTCGTGTTCGATAAAAAGGAAGGTAAAATAGGTGGCAAAGCCTTCGCTCAACCAGACATCGTCCCAATCATATTCGGTGACCGCGTTTCCAAACCATTGATGGGCGATTTCATGAATGATTACATTGCGCCAGCGCTCATTTCGGTCGCCCACCACCGAGTTTTCACTGTAGAGAATGGCCGAGGCGGCTTCCATACCGCCGCTTACACTATTCGATTGTATATTGGCCAACTTTTCATAGGAAAAAGGACCAATACGGTCACTATAAAATTCCAAGACACTTTTGGTGGGAATCGCAAAATCATAGAATCCGGCCTCCCGATCTTGTGGATATACCCACGTTTCAATCGGTTTTCCATCGAATTGATCAACCGTTTGCGTGGCAAATCGGGCAACTCCCAAGACATAGAGCCAGGTAGCTATTGGTACAGATTGCTTCCAATGGGTTAGGCGTTCGCCATTTACCAAATCGGTTTCCTCGATTTTCAAGCCATTGGAAATGACCTGGTAATGTGCCGGGGCCGTAACGATGAATTCACAGGTGGCCTTGTCATACGGGTGGTCGATGGCCGCCAACCAATTTCTGCCCTTATCGGGCCAATTATCACTAAAAAATGTCCGGTCACCGTATTTGTTGTCGGCGATTTTAAGTCCGGTTGCCGGCACCCCTTTATACGTGACGGTATACGTGCTGTGTTGATGTACTTTAGATGGTGTGGGCAGCTGAATGGTCAAGGCATCGTTCTCATGGGTATATTCAAGTGCCTTTCCTTCGGAAGCCACAGACCCGACCACCATACCCTTATTTCCCAATTTTTCGGAGGCCTTGATCAAATCGAGCCGCAAGCTTGTCACGCCGGCCGCTAGGTATTCGATGTCTATGGTCTCCTCGCAGCTGATTTCATCGGTTGTATCCGATAAATGAATGCGAAACGTATAGTTATGGGCATCGATGTTGGGATTCTTCGGGTAGTTGTCTGTAATTGGAACTGCCGAATTCATAGAGAGGGGCAGGGTGAAGACCATCAATAGAAGCCAATTTTTCATAAATTACTGGGTATTTGTTTATAAGGTATACGTTGTACGCTCTAATTTTTTAAAGGTAATTGGGTCGGAGGGCGAAATTCGATCAATCCTTTTTCCTGGATGGTCTTTTCAACGGCCTCAATCGATGATGGTACAAAGGCGCTTAGGTTTTCAACGCCATCTTCGGTGACCAGGGCAACATCTTCGATGCGGATGTACAAGTGTTCCTCGGGAATCCAGATCATGGGATCTATCGTAAACACCATCCCAGGCCGTAAGGGAACGCGATGTACGCTACCCACATCATGAACGGCCATCCCTACAGGATGCTGAAAATGCCCCCTGAATTGCACCCCTTCCTGAGCCGCCTTTAAATGGGCGGGTTTCGTAAACTTCTTTCCAACAAGGTATTGCTTCATATCGGCAGCAGCCCGATCAAGTACTTCTTCGGAGGTTACTCCTGGTCGTATGTACTTAAAAAGGGCGTCGCGATAGGCGACGATGAAACTGTACAATTCCTTTTGGGCCGTGTCAAAAGTGCCGTCTACTGGCCAGATCCGGGTAACATCACTCGTGTAATACCGATAGTCGGGCGCATAGTCCATCAACACCAGGTCCCCACTGTGAAGCACATCGGTTTTATGAAAATAATGACCCATATAAGCATTGGTGCCCCCGCCAATAATCGAGGCGTAGCCATCGCCACGGGCCCCGTTCAAATAAAAAATGTATTTGGCGGCGGCATCGAGTTGGTATTCATAGACGCCGGGTTTGGTCGATCGCATGGCCTCCATAATGCCCAAGCCAGCAATTTGAGTCGCTTTTCGTATCAGACCGATTTCTTCCGTGCTTTTGATGAGTCGCATGGCATCCAAAATCGGGGAAAGGTCACGTATTTCGAATTGTGGGAATCGTGAATTGATTTTCTGAACAAACAAGGCCTCTTTGGTGGCACTGCCATCCCACGGGTCGGCAGCGGCACGCGCTTGACCGTATAAAAGTTCGTCCCGACTGTCATTGCCGGTCTCTGCTGCACTTAAAGGCGTATACAATAGGGGCACTGAAGATTTTATCAAGCCCGTCCCGACCAGATCGGCCGCCAAAAATTCATACCCTTTTACCGATGTTACGCCGGTAAGCTGTTTGACCAATTCGCTATCTTCGGCCGACAATACTTTTCCCTGGCCCTGTTCCCGTCCGGCATCTCGATGGGGCAAATAGAGGGTCGTCTGGCTGTTTTTCCCGTTCAGCAAGAGATACGCATGGTCTGTTTCGAGACCGGTCAGGTAATAAAAGGTATTTGATTGGCGGAAAACGCTAAAGCCATCCTGGCCACTTGTGCCTTGGATAAGGGCGATGGCATCGTTGCCAATGGCATCGAGGATGCTCGTGCGGCGCTCGGTTAAATTTTCACTGGTGAAATCGCTCTGGTAATGCGATTTGTCTTGCGCTACTAAAGGCGAAACAGCACTATAGAGCAGGGCGATACTAAAAGTTCTGAGGGTAGAGCGCATAGGTTATGGTTATTTAAAGAGAATACTTTTCCCCGCATTCACTTGGTCTTTCGCGAATATACTTAAAAATGTAGGTTTTTTTAATAGGGGCGTAGCACGCGCATTGAAATTAAATTTCTGAATCAACATGCAGGGTCGCTCCCGAGCAGCGCACTAATTTTTTATAATGCTGCTGGCTACAAGTATTAATTTTTGCCCAAAACTAGAATGTATGGATTCCTTTTTGGGCAGTATAAGGACGATCATCCGTTAAAAATCGGCGAAGCCTTGGAGGCGATTTAGGATAAGCGTCCTGGTTTAATAAAATTAGCATTATAATATCTTATAAAGGCACCCGCTTTATGAATCGATTTGTCTGTCAAAAGGGATTACAGCATTCCTTAAGCAAATAAAACTTTAAAAGCCGACTTTTTAGGGTCGGCTTTATTATTTTCGGTACGTAACTAGGCTTATAAATATGCCTTTAAAAGTTCATTTTTGGATTTTCTTTGAAGCATCCGGATTGCCTTTTCCCGAATTTGCCGCACACGTTCCCGTGTTATATCAAAGAGTTCTCCAATTTCGCTCAGGCTCATAGCGGTTTGCCCTCCAACACCGTAGTAGCGACGTATAACTTCGCTTTCCCTTATGGGCAGCGATTTTAATGCGAGATTAATATCGGTCTTAAGGGAGTCATTCATCATTTTGGCATCCGGGCGGGTCGCTCCGTTCGAAGCTATAACATCATATAACGTGGAGGATTCTCCTTCCTTAAAAGGGGCGTCCATTGACAGATGCTTCCCTGAATTTTTCAACGCCAGTTTAACCTGTGCGCCACTCATATCAAGTTCCCGTGCAATTTCGACGGCACTTGGGGGCCTTTGATACGCTTGTTCCAAAGAAGAGTACACTTTTTTTATTTTACTGATTTCCCCAATTTTGTTCAAGGGCAATCTGACCATTCTCGATTGCTCTGACATAGCCTGTAATATAGATTGCCGAATCCACCAAACCGCATACGAGATAAATTTAAAACCGCGTGTTTCGTCAAAACGTTGTGCCGCCTTCACCAATCCGATATTCCCCTCATTGATTAAATCGGAAAGCCGCAATCCACTTCCTTTATATTGTTTTGCAACGGAAACCACAAAACGCAAATTTGCATTTACTAATTTATTAAGGGCAAGCTGATCTCCATCACGAATTCTTCGGGCCAATTCTACCTCCTCGTCTGCAGTAATCATATCGATTTTTGATATTTCTTGAAAGTATTTTTCTAAGGATTTGGTATCTCTGTTGGTAATTTGTTTGGTGATCTTAAGTTGCCTCATATAGTTTTTTTAATTAGTATTTCTTAGCTATATAGTACAATTTTTTTTACAGTATTCCTATCAAAAATGCATTTTCTTTAAATTTATTTTCTCAAATCAGGGATTCTATTAGAATAATGTGAATAAAACACAAACAATCGTTAAAAATCGGTGAAGCCTTGGAGGCAATTTAGGATGCGTGTCCTGGTTTTAAAGCGAATGCTTTAAAAAATCGCTCCAAAAAGTGCCCTTTCTTTTGGTTCGTTTTATTCATTACTGGTTATTGTATAAAACGGTATTCATGAATGCTGCGCATTTATTTGGGCCCGCCAAGTCGGGCACGCAAACAGAGAAAATGAATAGTATAGAATCAACAAATAACACAATCCATAACATCCCCCTAATTTTGACAGATAAAAACTGAAAAAAGCATCGCCAAGGCTATAACCTTTTAGGTTACATATTTAATTATTTAGAGTAATTATTATTAAAATCAAAACACTATTTTTACTAACAATGCAGTATCAGTAAATGAATCCGAAAATAATTAGGTAGGTATTGGCGACCTATTCCAATGGCTTTCAAATGGGCCAACAGCCAGCTTTAAAAAAAGCCTGTAGGCCATAATCATTTTAGTAGCTGTTTCGAGTGTCTTAAAGTACGCCATACATGCTATAAAATACCTGAAGCAGTCATCTTTAGAGGCTAATCATGTATCGATAGGATTAGAAGCAGTTTGGGTCACATATTAATTGAAAATTTCTGTTGGTTAATTAAATATATAGTGTTTCACCTAATAATAAGATCATATGAAATGGCAAGGTAGGCGTCAAAGTGGAAATGTTGAAGATCGTAGGGGCCAGTCAAGTTCCGGAAGGGGTATCGGCGGATTTAATCCTATGTTGATCGGCTCATTGATCAAATTACTGTTTTCAAAGACCGGGTTGATCATCGTAGGCATACTTCTTGTATTTTCATTTATTACAGGTACGAACCCCTTGAGTTTTCTGGGGAATTTATTGGGAGGAAGCGATGGTAAGAGCACCACGAGCGCTCCGTACCAAGAAACTGAGGAAGATGCTCAAATGGCGGACTTTAGTAAAACGATTTTGGCCAGTACCGAAGACGTATGGAATAGCCTTTTAAAAGACTACCGGGAACCGACCCTTGTTCTTTTTACAGGCTACGTTGCCTCGGCCTGTGGGTCCGCTTCAAGTGCTACAGGGCCCTTTTATTGTCCAGGGGATGAAAAATTATACCTTGACCTAGGGTTTTTTGAAGAAATGGACCGTCAATTGCATGCCCCCGGCGATTTTGCCCAGGCCTATGTCATTGCCCATGAAGTGGGCCACCATATTCAGAAACTGATGGGAATTACCGAGAAAGTCGATAGAATGAGGGGACAAGTAAGTGAGGTCGAATACAACAAATACTCGGTACGACTCGAACTACAAGCTGATTTTCTTGCGGGGGTTTGGGCAAACCATTCTGAAAGTATGACGCACATGATGGAGAACGGGGACCTCGAAGAAGCCCTGAACGCGGCGAATGCCATCGGGGACGATCGTCTTCAGAAGCAGTCGACGGGGAGGGTAGTACCTGACTCCTTTACACATGGCACCTCTGAACAACGGATCCGATGGTTTAAAAAGGGATTTGAAACTGGAGACATATCCCAGGGAGATACGTTTAATGCCAACCCACTTTAAACAGGAAACAGACCTAATTTTTTAGTTCAAATACTATATTTTAATATATTGTAATACAGCATATTAATTATTAGTATCACTATCATAACTTACCATTATCCATTGGTATGATTATAGCGTCCTCATTTCTTTTTTTACAAACGTGAATAGGAGGGGAGCGCACTATGCAATAGGTGAACTTCTACTGAAACTATTCCTAATGGTAGCCCAGCATTCGTATCTTTAGCAATTCCAATTGAAAATAGTGGGTAGCATGCTTTTAATTGAGTTTGATTTTAAGTACAACCTTCGCGATTGACGAAAATTAGCTATGAAAATACACCCCACACTATATTCCATCTTAGACCTTGC
>JBBQAM010000063.1:0-21656 GCA_038316335.1 Flavobacteriales bacterium | reverse complement strand
AGCTTGGATAATGCCGTGGAAGTTAAACCTTTCCCCGCTCCACCTCCTAAATCACTATTCTCTATACTCTCCCCGAATATGACTATAAATGCCCTAGCTGGATCTTTGTAGCCATGGAGTAAGTACCCTAAAGAGTTATTTAGATTTTCTACAAGTTCGGGCATATTCCCGGCGGCCTTGTACAGAAAATCCGCCCAGTCAGATCCTATCGGGTCAACTTGCATATATTCATGCTCTATTACTTGGGAATCCCAAACGAATTGGTTATCAAATGAATCGTAAGGTTCTAACTCTATGCTATCAGCCGTAACTACCACAACCCCATTATTAAAGCAAACAAAAGCTTTATCCTTGGTATCACGCATCCAATCAAAATCCTTTAAAGGAAGAAACTCTATTACTCCCTTCTCTTTAAAAAATCGAGCTTCATTTGAAAGAAGCATCGAAAGAATTTCATCCCTCGATATATCGTCACCTAGTATCTCCGGGAAGGTCATAATATCCTTCTGTACAATGCGTTTCAGGTCTGAAATTTCAATAGGTGTAACAATACCACATTTGTGCCTTACCAGTGTATTGGTTTTTTTTTCAAAACAAACCCCCAAGTTTTTAAGGTAGTCCGTAAATCCTAAGAGATCCGGTAATAAAACGTACTTTTCAGGGTTTTTCGCATTACGTTTGATCCTCCAAAACTGTTCGTTTGGGATAACTGACACTTCATTCTGAATATCTGCGGCCAATTTTCTAACTCCGTCTATAGCGTAAGCCTTTTTATCCTTAACTTCGCCCTTACCGATCTCCAACGGTTTAAGGCTTTGATTTCTTTGTGAACTCATGGCCTTTTATTTTTTTAAGGGAGTTAAACATTCAAGAAGTTCGGAACGCTTGTAATACCTTCGTGATCCAATCCCATAGGCCATTACCTTGCCCTTGTTAGTCCAATGCCATAAAGTAGATGAATCTATTTTAAGGAATCGGCAAGCCTCATCACGGGTCAACAGATCGTTGCTTGTATTTTGACCGTCGAGGTCTTTTCGGAATTGCTCTAATCGATGTTGTAGCTTCTCATCGAAAAGTTTGCCTAACCCCTCGTGGGTCAAGTCTTGGATTAAAATTGAATTTGTCATGTAATGTGGTTTTTAAATTACGTGACAATATTAAATCCGAAAAGAGGGGTGAAAAAAGAGGCGAAAAATGTGTTTTACGTGTTTTTTAGGTGTTTTTTAATTTATTTCAAAGAATCTTCATAGTTTATCCTATGATCGTTCATTGTAGGACAATCTTTCTCTTCGAATTTTGTTGGGGCTTTATCCCAATTGGTTATATCTATACCATAACACCGACTTATGAAATCTTCATACTGGTCTTTAGTGGCGTTAAAAGTATATTCCTTAGGTGCATGATACCGTAAATAAAACCAAATATTTGTTAATTGTCTTTTAGTCCCTTTGTAGTAGTTCTCATATAGGTATTTGAACAATCCATAACAATGGTTATTCCATAGGTTAGGGTCGAAATCAAGGTGGTTTTTTTGTTTGTTGCTTATCTGCTCCATTGGCTCATGCTGGCACTCTTCAAATGTTTTAAAAAGAATGGGGTAGCTGTTAATTATTTCTGATAAACTTGAAACCATCCCTGCGTAGAACCCATATTTATTTATTATTTGATGGTTTATCATTATAGGATAGCTAGCTTGTACAAAGCGCCATCCATCATAAATTCCATCAATAAGTTTGTGGGCATAGTTCATGTGTAGATCCTGAACATAAAATTTTGCATTATCCCCGTAAAGTGTATTGGGAGTAATGCCATAATTTTTATTAAACTCATTAACGCCATCTTCAAAAGCCTTTTCGTAGGTTTCAATAAAGTCCGTACCGTTGATATTTTCGTTCTGCTTGGATGCTTGATTATATACGGCCAGTCTCTTTGTTGTTAGTATAAATGAGATTTCAGGGGAATAACATTTACTTTTATTTATTGATAAATATTTTTCTGTTTCAAAATGCCATTGAAACTGCTTTAATTCATGCGGTCGGTTTTCATTACTGGATTCTAAGGCAGTTATTATATATTTAGGGTCTTGGGTCATATTTGTTCTTGTTCTGAAATCTATTAGGAATACTTTTAAATATTTGACTGACGAATAAAAACTCGTCTACGGCATCGCAAAAATCATAAAACGCTTTATGTTGCGGTTTTACTTCGTCCAGGTTCTTAAATTCCGGTTTGGCCAAGATGATTGCATAGTAAACACTTTTTTCCTTGGCCTATGTTAGTAGGTCATTAATTATCGGCTTGAATTTACTTTTTTTAATTTAAGTCAAAATATAAAGGGCTTTAGTTATATTCATTTTTGATAAGGTTCAATTGGGGTTCTTTAGTTTTTTTTAATTTTTGTAATTCGTAAAAATCTGCAATTTGTTGGGCGTAGTCTAAAGAGTTCTTTCCAATATAATGTAAAAACATCTTTTCAGTTGAGTGTTGCGTTATCTGTATAATCAAAGGGGTGGGCAATACCCCGTATAGATTGGATGCAAAGGAACGCCTACAAACATGGCTTGTCATAAGTTCATGTTTGGGAAACTCTCCCTTTATCTTTCTCTTTACTCCTTTTTCTAAATAATTACCGTTGCTGTCCTTTGGTATTTCTATTCCTTTCTTGTCAAGCATTGTTATTTTACTGCCCTCGATGACCTCATCTATTCCAGCTATCCTGCAAATATCCTTTATGTAGTTGTTGAAATTCTGTATTGCAATAGGCCGGGGCAACCCATCCTTTAGTATTTCTTTGGTTTCATCAAGTATTGGTATGGTTACACGCTTGCCCGTCTTTTGTTGAGTCAGTTCCAAAACTTCCAGACCATTCCTTGAAACAAAATTGTTTTTATTTATACACAATAGATCACCGCCACGCTGACCGATATTGCACCCTAACAATAGCCATTTACGGGCGTTTTGCAACGCTTCCCCTATAAGATTAGCGTCTTCTATTTTCTTAAGTTCCAAGGGGTTTAAAAATAGTATTTGGTCGTTTGCTGGCTTTCCTCCTTTTACTTTGTTAAGTTGTGGACTAGTTCCTAATCCATCGGATTCTGCATCCCTACAAACTGTTTTCAGATCATCTATTTTTTTACGGGCGTAACTTTCAGAATAGTTCTTTGTGATAATCATCCAGTTTAAAAAATCCTTGCCAAAACTTATATTTATATCAACGGTCCGAAAAGGCTTTTTATTCCCTTGGTACGTTCTTATGATTTTCAATAAGTTTTTATAGGAGTTGATACGGCTCTTTGATAACCCTAAGCTTTTTTGGTTGTTTTCCCTGATATTGGCCGTAGCGATTATATATTGTATGCAGTCCGTTAGGAGGTCGCTTCTTTTTTGGTCAGGCTTAATGTCTCCTTTTACTACGCCTATTTGAGTTTGAATCCAATCCCCGGAAACCTCATCTTTGGGTGTATTGTTGAAACACTTAATAATCGAATTGGAGAGATTGGCTAAGTTAGTGGCAAGGTTATTTAAATCTATATCATTACCTTGTTTAGGTCGCTTTGTTTTTGTGCTCCAATCCTTGGGGTCAATAAGGTAGCCTGTACTCTTGGTATAATCATGATCCCTACCATGTTTGAAGCGTAAATAAATGGTTGCGGGATTGTCGGATCCTTTGACTAGAAAATTAATGGTCGCCATATTGGTTATTGTTTAATAACTCAAAGATATATCTTTCCCCACATCTTTCCCCGCATATTCCCCATAATTATAAAAAGGCATTCAAATTAAATCAAATTCATTAAAGAACAATAATTCCATAAAACAATAATATATTTTGATTTTTTAAGGTTTTTACCTGTATTTTAACTAATTTTTATAGCTGTTAATATTGAAACATTCAAGTCCCGCCTCGAGTACAGATGAGTGGAAAAGCCAAAGCGTTTGCTTTGGTTTTTTTCTTTTGCAGATTGAGCCAAAGGTACTTTGAGCGAAAGCCCTGCAAAAGAAAAACCACCATGTAATGGTGTCTTTTCCACTTTCAAGATGTTCGAGCGGGGACTCGCCGACGTAGGAGGCAATTCCCTCTCTAATAAGGCATTTTTCATTTCTTTTGCTTGCCCAAAAGAAACGAAACAAAGAAAAAGGCACTTTCTCGAGAGGCAATTTTAATGCGGCGCATTAAAACCAGAGCCCAGCCCCTAAATCGCTTCCAAGGCTTCAGCGATTCCTTACGGAGCTAGTCTCTTTTGCTGCCGAGAAAGGATACCATTGATTCATTCTAGAGGTCAACTAAAATATTAATCCTGACAATACAAGATTTCCACTTTCAAGATGTTCGAATCGGGAAGTGCTCCCTCCCGATATCGAACTTCCTTCATTTCGTTGAATATAAAGCAAAGAAGCATATTTCGTATAAAATTGATCCCTAGGTAGTGGACACTTTTGAGGATATCTGCAAAGAAGACAATGCGACCAAAAAAAAACCGGTGCGTGGGCCCGCACCGGTTTTACTAACAACTCAAACTAACTCAAACTAAACTTATTTGGTGTAAAATTCGTGCTTTGAAGAGGTTCCTAGGTTAATTCAGCATCAAGAAAACATTACAAAATTCGGGGATTCAATTAAATTTAAAATCAAGCGGCTTCCCCTTCATTTTTTCCATATCCTGCTGAAGTTCCAGCGCATTTAAGAGGGTCGGGGCGATCTGGTCTGTGAAGAGTTGTTCCTTATTTGAGGCTTCCCCACTTGCCTTTACCCCTTTACCAAAAGCGATCAGCCAGGTGCCCCCGGCACCGTTTACATCACTACCGTGGTTTCTCCAGGCATCAAGTGGCAAAGTACCGCGCCCATGGTCGGTCGTGATTATAAAAAGGGTATTATTTTTATATAAAGCATCCGATTGCGTAAATTCCCAGAGTTCCTTGATAAAGGAATCGGTCGTATGTGCCGATTTAAGATAGGCCTCATAGTCACCATCATGGGCAAAATCATCGGTTTCCCCGTACGAAATATAGACCACCTCAGGATGCTTTCTTTTAAGATACTCCAAGGCATAATTCTGGGTAAAGGCATCCAGGCGAACCGAGCCCCACGGACTTGGCACCTTGGGCTGCAACGCATTCAGGAATTGCTCCTTTTCTGTCAGATCATTTCCCGAGGCAAGGTCAAATCCGGCATTTACCGGAACTCCCGACCGCGTTTCATTGATGATAAATGGAAACACATCCCAACTACCAAAGGCAGCTACTTTGCCTTTATATTTTTGTGTCGTATTCGCGATTTCCAAAATAGTGGTATTGGGATTGGGTATTTTATCATTACTCGTAATGCGGGCGTCATCGGCCTTCCCTGTCAAAATTTCGTTATAGCCAGGATAGGAAAACCACATCGCATTCGTTAAATCTACCTTGCTGCCTAAATTCCGATTGCCATGTATTTGGCCCATTTTCGAAACTTCCTGCCAAATAAAAGGCAAAAGGGCTTCCCGACGGTCCTTTGGATTTTCTTTCCAAAAGCGTTCTTTCAAATCGGTTGTGTCATTAACATAGGTGCTATTGGCAATCAGCTGCGGGTCGGCCCCTGTAAAGAGTTCTTGCCAGCGGAAGCCATCCAAAGTAATAAGGATTACCTTGGTGTTCCCAGACTCTTGGGAATAGCCACCTTTTAGAAATAAGACGAGTATGGCGAAAACGATCAATCTTGGTTTTTTCATGATAATTCTATTTTTCGTTCGTTTGAATACTAATAATTTATGAAATTACATGGGTTATGGCCTCATCTATAATTGCAAGGGCTTTCTGTAAATCTTGACGCGATATGGCCAATGCCGGGGAGAGCTGTAATACATTTCCGGCCGAGACTTTAAAACTGAGTCCGTTTTTCAAACATTCATACATGATTTTTTCAGCTTCGTGTACCGCCTTTTCCTTGGTCGCCCTATCCTTTACCAATTCAACGCCCCAAAGGAGTCCCATTCCTCTCACATCGCCAATGATTCGATGTTTATTATATAAATTGGCCAGTGCATCGCGCATATATTTCCCGTCAAACCGCACTTTTTCCAATAATTTTTCCTCCTCGATAATTTCTAGGACTGCGAGAGCGGCAGCAGCGCCTAACGGACTTTTTTCGTGCGTATAATGCCCCAAGGAAATGTCCCCAAATTGATTGTATTGATCCCGTGTAACGATTGCGGCCTGTGGCATGATGCCGCCGCCCAGCCCTTTGCCCAAGCAAAGAATATCGGGTTCTATGCCATAATGCTCAAAAGCGAACATATACCCGGTTCTGCCAAGGGCGATGGGTATCTCATCAAGTATCAGGATTACACCATGCCTATCACAAAGTTCGCGTGCCGTCTTCCAAAAGCTTTTAGAGGGTACTTGCACATCGGTATTACGAATGGTCTCGGCCACAAACGCTCCGATGTCGCCTTCTTTTGTGAAGACATATTCTAAATATTCAAGGCATTTTGATTCATTGTCCTCAAAAATCCCACGATAGGTAACTGGTGGCGGAATACGTTCCACTCCAGGCATCAAGGGGCCCATATATTCTCGGAATAGGGCTTCGCCACCTACGCTGATGGTATCTAAAGAGGCCCCGTGGAATGAATCCCAAAAAGAAACCACCTTGAATTTACCGGTAATGGCCCGTGCCAATTTTAAGGCGATTCCGATAGATGAACTCCCATTCGGGGTCAATAAAGTACGGTTTAGATCCCCAGGCAATAAAATAGCCAGTTTTTCTGCAAAATCGATGGCGACCTCGTTGGTAAAACGTCTGGGGGAAAAAGACAGCGATTGCATCTGATCTGTCACGCGCTGCAGCAACTTAGGATGCGAATAGCCGACCTGATGAACATTGTTCCCATGAAAATCAAGGTATTTTTTTCCCTCCAAATTCTCAAAATAGGGACCATGACCGCTTTTCAAGACATCCAAACAGGGCGTTGAAAGTGCCTGGTGCAAGAAGAAGCGCGCATCTTTTTCGAGCAGCTTTTTGGTAGATGCAGCTACTTCATTGGCCCACCATTCATCCCGTGCAGGCGTACTATTAATATCTCCTTCCGTGCGTTTGTTGTTATCTATTTCCAATCGATTATTTGGCTTCATAGGGCCCATGTTTTGATAGTATCTCCCGTTTCCCGGAAGCATCGTTCAAGATGAAGACCTCGTACGAATTTCCCCCTTTTTCGACGCGAATCACAATATGTCCATTTTGGCTTTTGTATGCATCCAAGCGGCCGCCGATAACCTCTTTATTGGCCTGCAACATCACCGTCGAAAAAATATCGCGTGCACCCGGATAAAGTTCTTCTGAGGTAATACGCCGCAAAACCTCTTCCCCGGGATGATCAGACGACCAGTTTTGCTGTACCCAAACCCGTGGTCTTATGGTTCGCACATAAAACGTATTTTGTGAATCCCGGTTTCCATGATGGTTGAGGGTAGCCACATCCACTGGTCCGACTATCGGGGCAATATTCGATTCTACCGAATGTATATCGGTAGCACCGAAACCGTCGATACCACTGATGTCCCCACCCGTAAAATAATCAAAATTGCCATATGAGATCCTAATACAGGTACTTAATGGATTTTCGCCTGGGTACTCCCCCATCTTGAAAAGCGAAAAGTAATCATCGTTTCGACCCGTCCATATTTTACCGTTGACCGCAATGTTCCTGACCACAAAGCCAGGGTAGTCACCGGCTTTCTTTTTTAGAACAATTTGCGCCGCCGACCCGGGCAGCATGGTTTCATGGACAAGACCCGCAGTCTTACTTTGAAAGTCGATAAATTTCCAATAATTCCTTAACGTGGCGATCATTCCGTAGGCATCGTTTTGGTCAAATTCATGTTGTACCGTTTCATTCTTTAAGTCTAGGGGGTACTCACTACCGCGATCGATCAACTTTTTTATGGGTAAAAGCGTACCTACCTCGGTAATTCCGGTCAGGAAATAATCACCTTTTTCCTGCAATTTCCGATTCGCATCCATCTCGCCAAAATGATCATCGTGGTAATGGGTGATCAACGCATAATCTAATTGTAAAGGTGCATTTTTGGGAAGAAATTGACGGATGTATTCAACGATCCATTCAGGGGCCGATTTCGAATGGTAGGGCACCAATTTTGCGTTTCGAGCCGAAAGGGTTCGTGTATGGGTCTCAGACATGTCGCCCGCATCGATCAACAGCGTCGTACCATCCGGTAAAATAAAAAATGTTGCATCCCCACGACCGGTATTGATATGGTGGATGTCAATCATCCCTTTCTCCCAAGGCGAAAGTTGTGCGCCTATTTCCTGACAGAAAACAACTTCCATCATAAAAAAAGGTAAGACCACTAGCAGTTTACAAAAATGCATCCCCATTTTATTTCGATTGTAAAAACGTGGTCGGCAGCATTTGCTTTGGCATCGTGGTCCCTTCCATAAATACATCCAACCAACCGTCGCCCCCACCGTTGAACCATAAGACTTCCAACGAATATACCCCTGGTTTTAAAGTTATTCTCCCTGATTCTTCCTTAACCCCATGGTCACCATCATTATTTACAACAACTTCATTATTGATCTTTAAAATACTTCCATCGTCAGATCTTGTGAAGAAAGTATATAGATCCTCATTTGCTATGGTGATGTTGGTTGTAAAACGAACTGCCGTGTTGTCTTTTATTTCCTCTTTCATTTCGTCTGAAGTTATCTCATAACAATAGCCTTTTTTATTAGACGTCTTTTTTTCTAAAAAAGGCACGCTTGCTAAATTGGAAAGATAAAATACTTCATATAAAACCGGCGGTTTTTCATTTTTCGGAACGATCCTGAAATAAGCTTCACTCACGGCACTAGCGATACTTCCTTCTTTAAAGATCGCACTTTTTACGACCGTATTTTTTGAAACTTTAAATGGTGTCGTGTAGTTGTTCGAAGCATCGGTTGGCAGGGTTCCATCAAGGGTATATCGAATAGCTCCGTCACCAAGGATGCATACGTCGGCATCGTCAAAAAACATTCCACCGGCTTTTTTAAAGGAATTTGTTTCAGGTAAAATAACGGGGGCCTGCATGCGCTTAGTTATGGGATACGCATCAACCTCATCAAACCCTTCGAACGCGTTTTTTATGGGGCGGCCAATACATGCCATTGGCATTTTTACGCCCAAGGCAAAAGCGACGGTCGCTGCATTGTCATATTGGTACACCGGAAATTCAAGGATAACGTTTTTCTTGACCGATTTTCCCCAGACGATAAAGGGTATTTCCATTTCTTGCAGCGTTGCTCCCCCATGACCTTTGCCGAGTCCGCCATGATCGGCACTCACGATCACCACTGTTTCTTTCGCCATGGTCGAAGCGGCGATTGCTTCAAGTATCTGGCCCAACAAAGCATCTGCCTTTTCTACCGATTTATAATATTCAGGAGTGCCATGCCCAAATTCATGGCCGGCATGATCTACATGGTCAAAATGAACAAACGTAAATGTCGGTTGTTTTGATTTCAGGTAGGAACTGGCCACGGCGGCCGTTTCGTCCTCTGATTTCGGGTTGCTATCAAAATCGACCGCACTTTTTTCAAAAAGCCTGCCAAAGCCTCCCCATTGATAGATGGCACCAATTTCAGCATTTTGAATTTGTGTATCGATTGTTTTGAAAATCGTTGGAAAAAGAAAATCCTCTTTTTGAACGACGGTGGGCAATTCAATAGCATTTCGTTCCCAACTGTTGGAAGTTATGCCGTGCTGCTCGGGACCCGCACCCATTATCATGGAAGCCCAATTGGGACTGGAGCTTGAAGGTAAAACAGATCTTGCATGCAGGGTCGACGCACCTTCTCGTATTAATTTATCAAAATTAGGGGTCTTGGCGTTTGCCAGACCGTTTGGGCTCAAGCCGTCAAACCCAATAACCACTACGTGTTTTGCCAAGGGCACTACTTGCCGTTTTTCAGAAACACAAGACCATAGGGAGCAAATCCCTATGGCCATGATCAAAGTTATTGTTCTTACTGAATTTTTAATCAAAGGAACCTCAGTTAACATCCCACCATAGTTTGGTATTCAAATTATCGGCACCTTGCCTAGCGACCGCCGCTTGATAATTGGCATTATTGGTTGATTTTACCTCATTGGGGTATAGAAACCGAACCGGGACATTTTTGTCGTTTGCTGCATCAGGACCCGGAATTACTTCTGGCATGCCAGTTCTTCGCCAATCTGACCAAGCTTCAAAACCGGTATAGAACAATGCGATCCACTTCTGCAATGCTATTTTTTCAAGGTTTTGACTACCGTAGGCAACGTCTGTCTGAGCAATATATCCGTCCAAATCAAAAGCTGAGAGATCGGCCGCAATTTCGTTCCATCCTCCTGCATTTATACGATCTAAATAATATCCAAAAGACGCCCGTATGCCATTTTCATAATACTGTGCCGCATCACCAACAGCGATAAAATTACGTTCACGCGCTTCCGCTAAAATAAATTGTAATTCCGCATAATCCAAAATAATCGTTTGGGAAGCGGTGGGAGAAGCATTTTCCACATCACATGCACGACACGTCAATAAAACGCCTAGACGGGATATGAAATTAGATCCTGATTCATCCGGGTTGCCAGTGGGGCTGTAGCTTAATGCTTTTGCATCATCAAGACCATTTGGCATGCCGACATAGTCGTCTAGATTGTCAGAATAGATTCCCTTGCCTGAATTGGAAGTGGGTTGGGCATAAACAATCAACCTCCTATCGTTTAGCGCCTTTAAACGTGTCTCTAATGTGAGACTCAAACGAACCTCATCAAAACTACCGGAACGGGTATTGTATTTCGGTTGCGGATTGTCTGAATTCCATTGCAAAGCGGCATTGTCGGCGTTCCCCTCAAAAATTGGATACGTACCTAAATCGCTTACAATTTCATTCATTCCTGCAACTGCTTTGGCTTGATCTACATTGCTGATCCGCATCAACAAGCGCATTCTAAGGGAATTCGCAAATTTACGCCATTTCAACACATCCCCTCCATAGAGAATATCCCCTGAGATATTGTTAACCCCAGTCAAAACTGCATTCGCCGTTTTTAAATCGGCCAACAACCCATCATAGATTTGTTGCTGAGGTGTAAAATCAGGGGTGATATTACCATCGCTTATCCCCTTTACCGAATCAGTATAGGGCACGTCTCCATATGCATCGGTAAGGTAGGAGTAGATCCAGGATTTAATGATTAGCGCAACACCGTAATAGTTCTGGCCATCTGGATTATCCCTATTATCGCGGATAACGTTCTCAATATCCCGCATGCTATCATATGCATCGAAATAAGGATTGTTGGTGGGATCCCAATTATAGCGGTCGCCCGATGTAAACTGTAGTCGCGCCCCGTATTGGGTTACCGTAAAACCTTCTTCCCAGCCTTGATTGCCCCAATTATAGGCCATCTGACGCATCACGCCGGGCAATAAAAGCTCTGAAGCGGCCTGCTCGGGATAGTTCGGGTTTTTATTGATCTCCTCAAAGTCTTTGGTACACCCTAAAATGGTGGATGCCAAAAGACAGACACTAAAAATTACTGATACTCTTGCCTTTAAATTTTTCATCGTTCTAGTATTAAAAATCGATTTGTAAATTAAGTGTATATGATTTTGTGCTGGGATAGGACATGTTTTCGATACCGGGTTGTAAAGTACCTCCGGAAACAGAGATTGTTTCAGGGTCAAAGTGAGGGTTGTCAGTCCATAAGACCAGATTTCTTCCTGTCAAGGACAATCTAGCACCTGAAATCGGTAATTTGTCCACGAATTTTTTAGGCATTGAGTATCCCAAGGTAACTTCCCGTAATTTGGTATAGGAGGCATCATATTTTGCCGCCTCTACGTTATCCCGCTCGTAATATCGGTTGTTGTAGGTTCGTGCATCTACGTTGACCGTATTGGGTGCAAATACACCCGGTGCTGTTTGTTGAACACCGGCTGCTACAATACCTGTTTCCCGGCCTACCAAAGTCTCCACTAGTTGACCTGAGGTCGAACCGATCGTTTTGGTTCGTGAAACTACGATTCCTCCTTGTCGGGTATCGAATAGAAAGCCAAAATCGAAGGCTTTGTACTTGAAGCTATTCAAAATTCCCAATGTGAAATCAGGTGCATAATCCCCTTGATAGACCAAATCATCGGTTCGTAACGGAATGCCATTGGAGTCTATAATCAACTGACCAAAGAACTCGCTATTAGGATCATCGACCCTTTGGAAGCCGCGACCATAAATAGCGCTTATAGAGCCCCCCTCCCTTGCCTGGATGAAAGCCCCGTTACGTTCGGTCAAGGTATAATCAACGCCGCCAAGGTCGGTAACCTCACTCCGGTTTCTTGAAAAATTAAAAGTAGTATTCCAGGTAAAATTATTGGTCCGCACCGGAATCACATTTAAGATAGCTTCTATACCATGGTTTCGAACTTCCCCGGCATTTATTAATTTGCTGGTATATCCGCTGGCAATATCGGTACTGATAGGGATAATTTGGTTTTTTGTCCTTCCATCATAATAGGTGGCATCGAGATTCAGACGACTTTGAAAAAGGCGCAGATCCAATCCAAATTCATAGGATGAAGTGATTTCAGGTTTCAGCTCCGCATTGGGAATCAATTGCGATTCGGTCAACACAGGGTTGTCACCAAAGGGCGTTTCATTGACAAAAAAACTGGACAGCCGATAAGGATCTGTATCATTCCCAACCTCGGCATAGGCAGCCCGTAGTTTTGCAAAGGATACCCATTCTGGCATGTTGAAAATTTGACTTGCAATAACACTTAAGGTTGCCGACGGATAGAAATAGGAGTTATTATCGGTTGGCAAGGTACTTGACCAGTCGTTTCGCCCCGTAACATCCAAATAAATCGACTCATCATACGCAAAACGTGCAAAACCGTACACACTATTTATTCTTTTCTCGCTATTGTTTACAGAAACCTCCAAAGGCCTACGGGTATTGTTAAAAGAATAAATACCCGGATTTATTAATTGTGGGGCCACCGTTTGATTATAATCCTGAGTCTGACTCAAATGGTTACCACCCACTGAAAAATTAATGTTGAATTTATCCTTGAAGGTCTTATCATACGATAACAGGAAATCGGTATTCGCTTCTTCAAAGAAGACATTGTCTTCCCGATAGTACCCTAGCGGAAAACGCTGCGTGCTAAATGCCCTTTTCTTAGCCCTAAGTTCGTTGTAAAAGTCACGACCCGACCTAAGTAGGAGATTCCAGTTTTTGTGAAATTTATAATTCATACTCACATTGCCAAAAACCCGATCCTTATCTTGTGAATTGGTATTTTCGTATACATTGAAGAAGGGGTTGTCATGGTAGTTGTAATTGTAATTAAACTGCTGTCTACCTTCTAGTCCCCGCATCCAATAATCCCTTAGATTGTTCGTATTGAGTTGTCTCCCATACCAGATAAAGAGATACATGACACTTTCAGTGCCATAGCTTAGGGATGGGCGGTTGCCACTATCGGTCTTAATATAATTGACATTCACGTTGAAGGTCAGATTGTCTGTTAAATTCAATCCAGTACTTACATTGAAGCTATTTCTTTTTAGATCCGTATTCGGAATTATCCCCTCTTGATCTAGGTTTTGGTATGAAAAACGAACATTACCGAGGTCTCCTGATTTAGAAATGGAAATGCTGTTGGTTTTTGTATACCCCGTATCAAAGAAATCCTTGGTATTGTTAGGCTGTGAAACCCAGGGTGTAGCGGTAATCGGTGAATTACTCACTAAAATATCACCACCACGCGTGCCATCGGCCCTGGGTGAATCAAACTGCGGTATCAACAAACCGGTATCCAAAGGGGGGCCCCAGCTTTCATCTACCCCATCTGCAATACCACTCCCGGCACCATCAACGAATTCAAATTGTTTATTATTTCCTTGCCCATATACATTCTGCCAATCAGGAAGCAGCAATACATTTTCCATGGTAACGCCCGAATTGATCGAAATTCCTAGTCTACCTTTTCTATTGTTCCCTTTTTTGGTCGTGATGATTATCGCGCCATTCGCAGCACGGGAACCGTAAAGTGCGGCTGCTGCCGGTCCTTTCAAAACGTTGATCGATTCAATGTCCTGAGGGTTTATTTCAGCTGCCCCATTGCCATAATCGACATCTTGGGTGCCAGAACCCGACGAGCCGACGATTTCATTGCTTATGGGTGTACCGTCGACAATGAACAAAGGTGAGTTGCCATTGATGTTCAAAGAGGCATCACCTCGAATCGTGACCCGTGCCGAACCACCGAGGCCAGAGGAGCCATTCGTAATTTGAAGGCCGGCTACCTTCCCGGAAATACCATTCAAAAGGTTCGGTTCACGCGCCGAAGTAACCTCATCTGTCCCCAATTCCTGAGAGGCATATCCTAAAGATTTCTTTTCTCTTTTTATCCCCAAGGCGGTGACCACTACTTCATCCAATTTCTGGGAATCGGGCTCCAGGGTAATCGTCCCAGTAGATTGACCTGAAGGGTCATACTCAGTTGATACATATCCGATATAGGACACCACCAAGGTTTCATTTCCTTTCGGCAGGTCAATTTCGAAATTGCCATCAAAATCGGTTGCCACACCACTGATGCTTCCTTTTATAACAACCGAAGCCCCTGGCATGGGTACATTGTTTTCATCTAGGACCTTTCCCTTAAAAGGCGTTTGGGAATGGCCAAAGGCAACCGCAAAAAATGCGATTACCAAAATAAGTAGTTTTCTTTTCATTTTTTCGTATTTGTAAACTATGGTTAATTAAATGAGTCGCAAATATCTAGGTCGAAGGTTAAAGAAATAAGCTATTAATATTATGATATCGCAATCTTAAGTTTAAAATTATTATGAAAAGGTTACTGAATTATTAGTTACAAATATTCAAAAAAGACAAAATGTTTACATTGGTGAAATACCAGCCATTTCCACTAGTCGCCGATTGAATTATTACTAGGGACGACGTACTAAAATTCAATTAAATAGTATGTTTGCATCTTAAATCGGGGGCATGGACAATTACCTTATCGGTATCGGAAAACATATCAAGGAAGTAAGAAAGGAAGGCAATAATACCATCAGCGAAATCGCCCAAGGTGCTGGCGTCACCAGTGGACTGATTTCCCGGATTGAAAACGGAAGGACCATTCCTTCCCTTCCGGTGCTTTTGAAGATCATTGGCGCTTTGAAGATCGAGGTAACCGATTTTTTCAATGGAATACCGCAGACAAACGGCGTGAATTTTATCGTCTCAAGGAAAGAGGACCACACGATTATCGAAAAAGAAGTGGAGGCCGTTGGTTTTGAATACACCTATATTTTTGGAAAACAAGTATCCTCCTTAGGGTTTGAAACGGTTCTTTTAGAAGTACGACCCGATTCAATGAGACAAAAGGTACGTACCGATGCATATGAGTTTAAATATATGCTCTCTGGAGCATGTTATTATCTCATTGGGGAGGAAGAGATCCATTTGAAGGAAGGGGATTCACTTTTCTTTGACGGCCGTATTCCGCATGTTCCGGTGAACCGAGGTGCAGTCTCCGCAAAAATGTTAGTGGTCTATTTTTTTATATGAAGAGGATGCTTCGCAATTCGACCAAGGAATCCAAAATATAGGTGGGGTTTGCCAATGTCAGCTGTTCACGGGTATGTGCACCCGTTGTAACTCCGATGGTGATGCCGCAATGTGCATTTTTCCCTTCTTCGATATCGATTATCGAATCGCCTGCTTTAAGTACTTTCGAAGTATCGGTCACATAAAGTACCTCCATCGCGGCTACTATCATATCAGGGTTCGGCCTTCCGAGCGCGACATCCTCTGCAGTGATCAAGGCATCGTATTGGTCACCCAGCT
Organism: Flavobacteriales bacterium; assembly: GCA_038316335.1. Classification (GTDB taxonomy): domain Bacteria; phylum Bacteroidota; class Bacteroidia; order Flavobacteriales; family Flavobacteriaceae; genus JALHST01. The sequence continues at coordinate 5,766 of JBBQAM010000063.1, read as the reverse complement.
TCCACTTCATTTTGTCTAACAGCAATTGCGCTGTTTTTCGATTATATCCTGTATTCAGTGCGATTAAGATTTGGGCCGTGCGCAATGACCTTATAAGATCGGCGACGCCTTCATAGGTGGTAACCTCTAAATTCTGATAGGCTTTTTCCAATAATTTTTCAAAGTCGTCAAAAATTAAACGGGCTTCCCTATCCAAATCGATTGCATCGTTTAGACTTAGAATGTCATGAATGGCTTGGTATTTTTCTTTTCCAGCACCGTGTTGAAGCACATATTTTAACGATAAGGAATACCCTTTTTTGTTGATGGCCTTTTGAAGTGTTTTATACACTACGTTGTTTTCATTGACGACCGTACCGGCCATATCAAAAACTACCAATTTTATATTATGCATCTTGAAAGCTAAAGATTCTGTTTATATTTTCTTTGGCGAAACCCGCACTCCCGGTCATCCCCTTTCCACCGATCCCGGTCACTATATGAATATTCGTATCGATGGTATGCTGATAGATATCGGTAGTCTTGCATTGCGAATACGTGCCAAACCATCGGTTCTCGATCTCGTACGTCGGCAAATTTAATATCTTCTTGGCTTCCTGGAGAATAAAATTGTCAATGTCCATATTCAAATCTATTCCAAGATCATCGCTACGGCCGGCGTCGGCATATTCGTGGGAGTCCCCAAGGATAACCGATCCATCAATCGCCTGTTTGAAGAGTATGTGTATTCCCCATTTTTTTTCCATACTTTCTTTTTGCTCCCTGGTCTTGATCGTCAGGAACGAGGGGCATTCGGCAAAGGCCTCATAGCGTCGAATGGAAAGCCCGGTCAATATAGAGCCCTTTAAGACATAGTCTCCTTGAGGTTTGGTCTGCATCATTTGCAATTTCGAAACCTCGAGGTCGCTTTCTTTGAAAATTTCTGGATAGAGTGTTTTAAAATCACTGCCATTGCAGATCAACACTTTTTTTGCGCTAAATGTAATTCCTTTTGCAGTATACACCATGACACTGTCTGTCAAGGAAGTACATTCAAGAACATAGGTGTCATAAAATATGGGCATCCCACTGTGCTGCAGATAGTCGTGAAGCTTGCCAATCATTTTACGGGGTTCGAGGGTAATCTCTTGGGGGAAAAACAGGCCCGTTTTCACATAGTCATGGCGCAGTCCGGGATAGTTTTCCAAGCAGGTTGCCTTAGTCAAGAGCTCAGAAACATAGTCATTTGACTTATTGATAAGATGAAGTTCTTCGAGCAACTGTACTTCTTCCTCATTCGAGGCGAGATATACAGTGCCTTCCTCCCTGACCGAAATATCAAATTTCGACTGGATCTTTTTATAGATTTTTAGGCTTTCACGACCATAGGCCTGCCATTTCGAATTCATGCCCGAAGGCACGACTTGTCCAAAATTACGAATGGTGGCCCCTTGGGGAGCCCTGTCCTTTTCCAAAAGCGCCACTTTCAACCCTTTATTTTGGGCATGATAGGCGTGAAAGGTTCCAAGAACCCCGCCACCGACAACAAGCACGTCGTATGTTGTTTCCATGTTTATAGTATGGTTATTTCACGTTCGGGCCGATTGGGCAACCTTGTGTATCTTCTGTTGAAATAGACTAGGGATACGAAGGATACCGAGCATCCCAAGGCAGCAACAAGATACGTGCAATTGATGAAAAATTGAAGCCATGAAACCGAGGCCTGACCAAAATTCTTATAGAGCAATACGGCCATACTGCCCAAATACCCGAAGGCATCGGCAATATAAATGAGGAAACCAGCATTGCCATTGATCCGAAAGGTGGCGATCATACGGTCGAAAAAAATACCATTAAACGGCACATAGCAGGTATAAAGGCCGAATCCCGTGCTTATCATCCAAATCATGGGCGAAATATGGTTCTTTTGGTATAAAAAGGTGCCTAGGCCAATGATCAGGGTACCCAGTATCAAGAGATAGTGATAATACATAAGCGCCCTATGATTGCCCTTGACAAAGCTCATCGCACCCATAATCATAAGTACGAGTAACGCAATGGGAATTTCGGAGTAGGTGTAAATCGCTGCATGGTCCCGAAAGCCAAGGCTGTCCCATAGTTCCCGGGAAAAGTTATCCCTAAAATCGCGCAAGGCGGTCAAGCTTATATAAAATAATACTAAAATCAGGATCGGAAAGAAGAAGCTGTAAAAGACATTTTTTCGATCCTGTCGGCTCATGGGGTGTCTGGCTGTTTGCAGCCGGATATCCTCTGCGGTGGGTTTCTTCATTTTTTCCAATAAATTGGCGAAAATAATGAAGGGCACGAGAAAAATCGCCCCGGTAACGGCAGGCATCCAAAATTCGGAAACGCCCAGATCATTCATCACCAACAACCCGACCGATTTGACGGCCCCACTTGAGAGGATAAAGCTAGAACATAGGGCCACCCCAAGAATCTCGGTAAACCTACGTCCTTCCAAATACGAAAAGACAATCCCCCAGATCATCCCAAGGGAAAGCCCATTGGTCAGCATAAATAGCGTACTAAAGGGTGCAGGGACCCAACCAAAAAATACCAAGCTCACTTCAGCGCTTAAAATCATGGTGATTAGATATCCCAGTCGTTGATTAGCACGCAGTTCAGAAATCAGTTTAATGGCAATAAATTTCGACAGGGCATACCCCAAAACTTGGGAGATGATCAATAAGATTTTAAAGTCTATGCCTAGATAGACCAAATTTTCGAAGGTGGCGACCGCAAAAGGTTTACGAAAGGCATACATGCAGAAATAGGTGCCAAAAGAAGCAAAGGCACCCTGGAGCAAAAAAGACGTATTCGTGGGATTTGATTTCAAGGGCTTTTTTAGTGTTTAAAAAGGCTAAACTTTTCATAGCAATACTCTTACTTTTTTTACCATTTGTAAATTCCTTATGGTTATCTGATGTTTATTAAAAGTTTAAGAGGGGGTCGCTTTTAATAAACATTCCATAACCTTGGGATAATGTCAATTTTTGGAAAGGACCTATTTTAAAGGCAACGTGTTGGCCGATTTAGGACAAGACGTCTTTCGTTACTCGAAAACATGTCCTGACTAAGAAAGCCGGTGAAATAAGGAGGTAACCGATGAAATAATTCATTTACACGTTTGACACGGTTAATCCAGAAAAGGAACGCGAAAGGAACTATGACCCTAAACTGCGGCATAGTTTTGCGACCCACCTTTTGGAGAACGGGACCGATATTCGGCACATTCAACTTCTTCTCGGGCATAGTTCGACCAAAACGACCGAGATTTATACCCATGTAGCGGACCGTTCCTTTATAGACATTAAAGATTTATTATCTTAGTGCACATAAGTGGGATATCATCAATGATGCTATCCTATTGTTGGCAAATATTAGTTAAAAAGTGAGAAGAAAAATTAAAATAATCATTGGAATTTCAGTTGTTCTAATGGTGTCATTATTAATCATTTCATACCGCTATAATCTTGCTTACGGAAAGACAGCCTTTCAAAAATCGATGATGGCCGGCTGTATGAATAAAATGTTGTCTAAACAAAACCATACTGAAAGCAAAAATGTTTGTGAATGCATGCTTGGCTATTTTTTTATGAAATATTCCATAGATAAATTGCAAAATGATATCGAATTTGATAATCTTTTGTCCAATGACAAATTAAGACTTTCCGGTTGTGTATCTAAATATTTGAACTCAAGTGATAAACATAAAAACATTGATAGTACCAAAACATTTCAGAAAATTGGATTTATAAAGAACTATGGCAACTATAAAATAGAGGAGATAGAAGCATATGTAAATAAGCAAAAGGATACATTTATTAATCAATATAGATTCTATAATAATGGTATTTTGGATTCTTCAAAAAGTAAATTTTTTGAATTTGAACTAACTGGACCAAAAGATTCAATTTTAACTGGCAAACTCCAGTTTTATTCCCCAAATGATTCACTGCCATTAGATAAAATTCATCAAAGAAACGTTTCATTCCACTACATACAGATGAAAAATGATTCATTGGTATTTGAAAAAATAGAAGGCATTACAAATATTATAAAGTTCCCATATTCGAATTATGAAAATTTCACATTTGTGGGCTATGTTGCAGATTTGAGATTTATAAATATGGATTCTACTAATGACTCCTTAATTTTAAGTTCTATACGCTTTGCAATAGACACGGAAAAATCAACAGATAATATGTATGTTGAATTATTAAAATAAACATTTGCCAACACTACCTATAATTCATAGCTCCCCTGATCCTTACAAGAAAAACCTTACTTTTATGGGGCATGATCGGTAGCCGGAAAATCCTGGCGGATTTGCCGCTACGAATCATAGCCGGACCGTTGTGGCACATGCACGCTTAAAATTTAAACTATGAAAAATTTTAAATTTTTTATCCTTTTACTGATAATAGGATGTTCATCGCAAGGCAATGATAAATTTAAAGTCGCTTCTGAATTTGAAGAACAAGAATTTATATGGTTTAGTTGGCTAGAATCAACTTGGTTAAATGGTGAAGCTTTATATCTTCCAATTTTAGAAGCCATAAAGGAAATTTACCCTTACACCAAAGTTAAGATCGTATATAGTCCGCATCTCGATTACAATAGAGAACAATTGAAATCTAGAATTTATAATGTTCTAATAAACTCATCTATTGATACTTCCAGAGTTGAATTATTTTATAACGAACTACCTATAGGTGCTATTCAAGATCCTGGCCCTGTTTTTCTGCGAAATGGAAACGGAGAGATGGCAGTTGTAGACTTTCAGTACCAACAAGGTTTTCCACTCTCTGGTAATCTTGACAAAAATGTTGCCAAGCAAATGAATCTCCGCATTATTCCTTCAACATTGTTTTCGGAAGGCGGTGCGTGGCAAACCAATGGAGAAGGAACTATGCTACTTGTTGAATCTGTTGAACTTGATAGAAACAAAACCTTAACCAAAGGACAAATAGAAAACCAATACAAGAGAGTTTTGGGTGTTGAAAAAATTATTTGGTTAAAAAAGGGATGCAAAGAAGAAGAATGGCAAAAATTAGAAAACGGGATCTATGGCATTGGAACTGGCGGGCATATCGATGAATTTTGTCGATTTGTAAACCCCACAACGGTTTTATTGGCTCAAGTTAGTGAAGAGGATACCATAGCTAATGAAATAGCTAAAGAATCGTATCGCAGAATGGAAGAGAATTACGAAATTCTAAAACAAAGCACGACACTTGATGGTAAACCCATTGAAATTATTAGACTGCCTGTTGGTCCTCTCATTGTGGATAAGGTTCAATATAAAAGTTTAAGTAAAGACGAGCAATCTTGGTTTGAAAACGTTACCACTGACTCAATTGAGTATTATTTGGCTTCGGGATATATGAATTTTGTGATTGCCAATAAAATAGTTGTTTCGGCAAAATTTTGGAAAGCAGGATTGCCGGATGAACTTAAGGGAAAAGATGAAGAAGCAAAGCTTATTTTGGAAAAAGCATTTCCTAATAGAAAAATCGTTCAAATTGATTGCCTGCCATTACATCATGAAGGTGCAGGATTACACTGCTATTCAAAAAACGAACCTCGGAAATTTAAATAACCAAAAGCACGAGCCACAACACCAGTAACCGTTGCACAAGCGGTTAATTCAGCACAAAATCTATCAATATAGGCCTCTCCAAGAGGCTTTTTACGTGTCAGCTCAGAAGTCGAAAGCCAATTTTCGATGCTTTTTAGAAGCACTGGACAGTTGTTGAAAGACAC
>JBBQAM010000096.1:0-7510 GCA_038316335.1 Flavobacteriales bacterium | reverse complement strand
GTATATCTGAAGGATATTGCCGAAGTGCGTTTCAAGGCCAAAGACAAGACGACCTATGCACGTGAATTCGGGAACAACGTCGTCATGCTCGATGTCAAAAAACGGGCCGGACGGAATGCCATATCCGCAGCAGATCAAATCAAGGAAATCGTGAAGGAAAATCAGAAGAATTATTTTCCACCCGACCTACATATTTCTATTGCCAACGATTCATCAAGCCGCACCTTGAATCAGGTAGATGATCTTGTTAACAATATTATTTTTGGGATCATTTTGGTAGTTACCGTGCTTATGTTTTTCTTGGGATTCCGAAATGCCCTTTTCGTAGGATTTGCCATTCCGATGTCAATGTTCATGTCATTCATGATCTTATCTTGGCTGGGATACACCTTGAATACTATGATTCTCTTCGGTATGATCATGGGGCTCGGAATGCTCGTAGACAATGGCATTGTGGTGGTCGAAAATGTGTATCGTTTAATGGATGAAGGTATGTCACGGGTTGAGGCCGCCAAAAAAGGCATTGGGGAAATAGCCTGGCCGATTATTATCTCGACAGCGACCACCGTAGCAGCTTTTGTGCCGCTTGGCCTTTGGCCAGGGATCTTTGGGCAATTCATGATCTTCTTTCCAATTACCTTGTCGGTAGTGCTTGGATCGTCATTATTTGTAGCCATTTTTATGAATTCGATGTTGGTATCCCAATTTATGGATACCAGTGAAAAAGAACTCACGGTAAAACAATTAATACGTCTAAGTATGATTTTAGGGGGACTTGGTCTTTTGATCTTGTTTTTCGGAGGCGCAATGCGTGGCCTAGGGACTGTATTGCTCGTAACGGCGATTATGTTCTGGGTCTATAAATACGTCATAAAAAGTGCTGCTATAAAATTTCAAAAGAACACCATGTCGAATTTCGAAAATTGGTACGAAAGAAGGTTGAAGCATGCCCTCAATGGTAAAAACGTCTATTGGTATTTTGGCTTTACGGCTTTCTTATTGATCGGGGTATTCATCCTCTTCGGAATGTCGGTAGGAAGCGGTCGTACGAAAATCGAGTTTTTCCCTGATAATAAGCCCAATGAAATCTATGTGTATGTCGAGTATCCTGAAGGCACCGATATCGAAAAGACGAACACGATAACAAAGGAAATCGAAAAGCGGGTGTACAATGTCCTTGACGATCCGAAATACAAAGCGGGTGGGCAAAATTTTATGGTCACTTCGGCTGTTTCCCAAGTTGGGGAAGGTGCAGGAAATCCATTTACCGATGGAGGTTCCTCTGCTGAAATGCCCCATAGAGGGAAGTTGACCGTAAATTTCAGTGAATACAAATTCAGGAACGGCCTAAATACCGAAGATATTCGCGCAAGAGTGCAAGAAGCCCTAAGTGGGATCTACCCAGGTGTGGCCATTTCAGTAGAAAAAGACGCAAATGGTCCTCCGGCCGGCTATCCGATCAATATCGAATTGGAGGGAAAGGATTATGATGAATTGATCAATACGGCCGAGGATATCCGAAATTTTGTCAATACCAAAAACATTGCAGGCATCGAGGAATTAAAGATTGATGTGAATAAGGGAAAACCCTCGATGCAGGTTGCCGTTGATCGGGAAAAAGCAGGTGAATTAGGTGTAAGCGTGGGGCAAGTAGGCAGTCAATTACGCAGGTCATTGTTCGGCGAAAAGGCCGGCGTATATAAGAAAGATGGCGAAGATTATGATATCAATGTGCGATTTAATGAAGATTTAAGGTATAACAAAAGTGCCTTGTTCAATCAAAACATCATCTTTAGAGATCAGGCTTCCGGACAAATCAAGGAAATCCCAGTCTCGGCGGTGGCCAGCGAGCGAAATACCTCGGCATTTAGTTCTATAAAACATCGTGACGGCAAACGTGTGGTCACCGTATATTCAGGACTTAAACCTGGATTTACCGATGCCGCGGCCATCGTTACCGAGATACAGAAGGAAATGCAAGAGTTCAAGGGGCTTCCAACCGATATTAAGATCGACTATACCGGGCAGATCGAAGAACAAAACAAACAAATGTTGTTCTTGGTGGGGGCTTTTTTCTCAGGTCTCGGACTCATCATGTTGATATTGATCTTTCAATTTGGGGGAATCTCAAAACCTTTGATTATCATGATCGCCATTTTCTTGAGTTTTATTGGCGTGTTTGGAGGTCTCATGCTTACGGGGTGGTCATTTGTTATCATGATGACTATGATGGGAATCATTTCATTGGCGGGCATCGTCGTCAACAATGGGGTCGTATTACTAGACTATACCCAAATTCTAATAGATCGTAAAAAAGTCAAATTGGGAATGGAAGACAGTGACCTATTGACCTTGAAACAGACTACCGAAGCGATTATTCGAGGCGGCAAGGCGCGATTAAGGCCTGTACTTCTAACGGCAATAACCACAGTTCTGGGATTAATACCATTGGCCATTGGTTTAAATATAGATTTCTTTTCACTTTTTACCGAATTTGATCCCAAGATCTATGTAGGTGGGGACAATGTAATCTTCTGGGGACCGTTGGCCTGGACCGTTATCTTCGGGCTGATCGTGGCTACTTTCTTGACCCTGATTATCGTACCGGTATTATTCAATATTACCTATCGTATAAAAATTGCCTTTAAAGGCGCCAGAAATAAACCCAAGGAAGACCATTCGTTGGAAAACGCTGCATAATGCACTTTTTAGAGTATCCATTCCTTACTGGATTGCAACAAAAAAACCCTGGCGATTATGCCAGGGTTTTGTATTTATCAGGTAAGGCGTCTCAATTGTTTTTGACGACCGATTTCGCATTGCTCTTTTCGACCACGTTTGCAATTTTGTTTTCGTCAAAATTTACTTCTTTTACGATTTTGCCTTCCCAAAAAAACCATTTTCCGGTTTTTTTGCCGAGCGTATATTCGCCCATAGCAATCTTTTGACCATCCTCATCGTACATTTTCCAGATCCCATCCAATTTCCCATCGACAAAATACCCTATCTGGGCCACCTGTCCATTCTCATGAAAATAGGTTCCCTTTACATTGTTGCCTTCCTTTTCGAATATGGGAGCAACCGATTGGGCTGCGAGCGATACGGAAAAGAGAACTGCCAAGGAAAAAATGATTGATTTCATAGGATATTTATTTAGGGTTTCTTGCTGGTAACTTGACGTTCCTTATTGGATTATCGAAGCATACTTCATAAAATATAACGTTCTAAAATTACTATTATTTTACGAAAAATCAACCTTTTATTTACATTAAATTTACATTGGGTATTTAATTAATTGATTTTGAGCATTTTAATAGTTTTGCATTCATGCTCAATACAAGAAAATCTTACTACAAATCAGACATATTAATCTGCACTTAATACCTGATACTTCTTAAATACTACCTGATACTTCTTAAATTTGCCCATGATAAATTGTATAAAATGTTTAGGAGCCATACGTGTGGAGAGTTAAGGGAATCTGACATCAACAAAAAAGTTATCTTGTCGGGTTGGGTACAAAAAACCAGGGATAAAGGTTTTGTAGCCTGGGTAGACCTGCGGGACCGATATGGGATTACACAGCTCGTTTTCGACGAAGACCGTTCATCTTCAAAACTATTGGAACAGGCACGAACCTTAGGACGTGAATTTGTAATTCAGATAGAAGGTACCGTAATTGAAAGGACTTCAAAAAATGCCAATATGCCTACCGGCAACATTGAGGTTTTGGTAACAGAACTTGTCGTTCTTAATAAATCGATAACCCCACCTTTTACGATTGAGAATGATACCGACGGCGGAGAGGACCTTCGTATGAAATACCGGTATCTAGATATTCGCAGAACGCCCATAAAGAACAATCTCATATTTCGGAGCAGAGTAACCATGGAAGTTCGAAAATACCTTTCAGAAAAGGGCTTTATAGAGGTCGAAACCCCCTATTTGATAAAATCTACCCCAGAAGGAGCCCGTGATTTCGTTGTGCCTAGTCGCATGAACGAAGGGCAGTTTTATGCGCTTCCACAGTCACCGCAGACCTTTAAACAATTACTAATGGTCGGGGGAATGGATAAATATTTCCAAATCGTTAAATGTTTTCGGGACGAAGACCTCCGGGCCGATCGACAACCAGAGTTCACCCAGATCGATTGTGAGATGGCATTTGTTGAACAGGAAGATATCCTAAACGCCTTCGAAGGTCTAACGAAACATCTTTTAAAGGAAATTAAAGGGGTCGATATTAAAACGATACCAAGAATGACCTTTGATGATGCCATGAAGAAATACGGAAACGACAAACCGGACATCCGTTTCGGAATGGAGTTCGGCGAATTAAATACGGTTGCCCAGCACAAAGGTTTTGGTGTATTCAACACGGCTGAACTTGTTGTCGGCATTGCTATCCCAGGGGCAAATTCCCTGAGTAGAAAAGAAATTGACTCCTTAGTCGACTGGGTTCGAAGACCACAGGTCGGTGCCAAGGGCATGGTCTATGTGCGTTGTAATGATGATGGTACTTTTAAATCGTCTGTCGATACGTTTTATGATCAAGACGATCTTGCCACATGGGCCGATAGCACCGGAGCCCAACGGGGGGATTTGATTTGTGTGCTGTCGGGAGATGCCCAAAAAACGAGAACACAATTGAGCATGCTTCGAATGGAAATGGCGCAACGATTAGGCTTGCGAAAACCCGATGTCTTTGCACCTTTATGGGTATTGGACTTCCCTTTACTTGAACTCGATGAGGAAACAGGCAGATATCATGCGATGCACCACCCTTTTACCTCGCCGAAGCCCGGGCAAATTCAATTATTGGAAACCGACCCAGCTGCCGTAAGGGCAAATGCGTACGATTTGGTATTAAACGGCAACGAAATAGGTGGTGGATCAATCCGTATTCACGATAAGGAAGTGCAAAGTACGATGTTCAAACATCTAGGTTTTACCCCTGAGGAGGCCAAAGCGCAATTCGGCTTTCTAATGGATGCGTTCCAATATGGCGCACCACCCCATGGGGGCATTGCTTTCGGTCTTGACCGTTTGGTGGCCATACTTGGTGGCCAGGAGACCATTCGGGACTTTATTGCCTTCCCAAAGAACAATAGCGGACGGGATGTTATGATCGATGCCCCCGCACCTATTGACGCCGAACAGCTAAAGGAATTACATTTGAAATTAAACTTAAAATGATACTTTAAAATCCCGATTAATTCGGGATTTTTTGAATACCCATGGCAGCTTTAAAAAAATCTTGGCGAATAAAATTCCTGGTCTGGCGGGCCAAGCATATTTCTGAACGACAGTTTGTTTATCTTTTAAGCGTCCTTGTCGGATTTACTTCAGGGGTAGGTGCTGTAATCCTTAAGAATCTAACGCATTTTTACCAACATATCCTTGAGGGCAATTTGGTGCGCTATTACCACCATGCCTTCTATTTCGTGTTCCCAATTATTGGTTTTGCCCTAGTTTATCTTGTTATGAAATATATCATACACCATAAAGTGAACCATGGCATTCCCTCAACACTCTATGCAATTGCCAAACACAAGGGCATTATGCGTAAATATCAAATGTTCGGTTCTATAATGACCGCGCCCCTTACGGTCGGTTTTGGAGGCTCGGTAGGTCTTGAAGGTCCTACAGTCGCCACGGGGGCCGCTATTAGCTCGAACATTTCCAGAATGTTCCATATGAACCAGGCCAATCGGAATTTGCTGATCGGTTGCGCCGCAGCTGGGGCACTGTCCTCAATTTTCAAAGCCCCTATTGCAGCCATCATATTCGCAATTGAAGTGCTCAGTCTCGATTTGACCATTGCCTCTATGCTGCCCTTATTGTTGGCGTCTTTATCTGCTATCCTGACCTCTTATTTTTTCTTTGGTTCGGATGTACTTCTCCCATTTAAGGCGGAAGATGCCTTCAAAATCGAGCATGTACCGTTCTTCGCCATTCTCGGTCTCGTGTCAGGACTTACTTCTATCTATTTCACGGAAGCCTATGAGCGGATCCAGAAAATTTTTGATCGGATCGACTCCCCTATAAAACGAGTGCTATTGGGGGGCATTGCCATTGGTATCCTAGTGTATTTGGTACCTCCCCTCTATGGCGAGGGATTTGATGTTATCAATAATATAATCCAGGGGCATCCGGAAGTGGTGCTGAAAAACAACGTATTTAATCTTGATGTGAACAATATTTGGATGGTTATCGGCTTACTGGCAGGCTTGGTATTCTTCAAGATAATCGCTAGCGCCCTTACTTTTGGGGCCGGGGGCGTTGGGGGCATTTTTGCGCCCACCTTATTTATGGGCAGTATTATGGGAAATTGCCTCGCAAAATTCATCAATAATATCGGACTATTTAAAAACCAGATTTCCGAGAGCAATTTTACCTTGGTGGGAATGGCAGGCCTCATGGCAGGTGTACTTCACGCTCCATTGACCGCCATATTTCTTATCGCCGAAGTTACCGGGGGATACGAATTGTTTATTCCACTTATGATTACCGCGGCAATTTCTTTTTCGATAACCAAATTTGTACATCCACATTCTGTCTATAATATGGAATTGGGAAGAAAGGGTGAACTTATCACACATGATAAGGACCACGCGGTTTTGACTTTAATGGAAATGGAAAAGGTTATCGAGAATAATTTTATCAGTCTCTATCCCGAAATGAACCTTGGTGACATCGTGCATTTGGCCGTGATAAAATCAAATAGGAATATTTTTCCGGTTGTCGATAAGAAGAAAGGTACCTTGTTGGGTGTCATCTTATTAGATGACATTCGCCCCATCATGTTCGATCAAACAATGTATACCGAAATATTTGCGCAGGACGTCATGCAAACACCGCCTGAAATCATCAATATGGACGTCGACAAAATGACCGATATCATGAAGAAATTCCAAGATAGTGGGGCCTGGAACCTGCCGGTAATAAAAAATGGTAAATATTTTGGGTTCGTTTCCAAATCAAAATTATTGACTGCCTATCGCCGGGAATTGATCAACTTAACAAAGTAAAATATTCATGGTCGAACTATTGATCTTGGAAAACCTTCATAACGTAGTACGAATTTCCATGCACAAATGATTTCAGGCGTTCGAACGTCGAAGCATATCCTGCCCAATAGACCTTCATACATTTCCATTAGCTAACTTTTACGCTTTTTATGCAATCTTTTATCTAATTTTGATCTCAGGAAAATACACATCCTTGTTATTTGCAGTACCCCCGCCATTCAAAATGGGAATAACCTTAATGCACCACACTATTTAATAGCCGATTGATGAAATATAGTATACTTATAATTGTTCTGGCCTCTTTTTCAGCTATCATTTATGGCTTCACAATTCAGGAAGCAAATCTTGAAACGGCCAACAAGTATATCGGTTTTGGGACTGTTGGACTTTTTCTTTTGGCGATGCCGCTATTTCTTTATAAGGCCAGCAAAGGTAAAAATGTAAAGGATTATATGCTCACCGAGGAAAATATAAAAAAA
>JBBQAM010000070.1:0-16559 GCA_038316335.1 Flavobacteriales bacterium | reverse complement strand
AAATAGAGGACCATTCACCATTACTTAAAATTGAGCAATCAGCCACTATAAAAGATGTGTTATCAGCACGTTCAGGCGTTTTTTTACCGGGCTCTAATGGTGGTGATTTTCGTAGATATGCACCAAATAGAGGCTCTGTGAAACCAGGAACTCATTGGCTGTATAGCAATTGGGATTTTAATGTTGCTGGACATATTTTTGAACAAGAAACAAATAGTACTATATACAATGAAATAGAATCGCAATTAGCGATTCCACTGCAAATGCAAGATTGGGATAAATCACTTCAACTAAAAAGTGGCAACGACGAGGTATCAAAGTTTCCTGCCTATCATATGTGGTTTTCAACAAGAGATATGACTCGTATGGGATTATTAATGCTTAGAAAAGGCAAATGGAATGGGAATCAAATTATTCCAGAAAAATGGGTAAATGAAATAACAAAACAACGGACTTCCTATTTAGAGGCTCAAAAAAGCGTTCCCTTATTAAAAGAAGACGGAATGGATTTAGGTTATGGTTATATGTGGTGGTTAATAGAAAATACGAATGACTATAGACTCAAAAATGCCTATTCAGCTCAAGGTGCTTTAGGACAAAATATAACTGTTTACCCTGAAATAGATGTTGTCTTGGCTTTTAAAACCAAAAGTGATTACCGAAGGAGAAATTCTATTCCTACACAAATGAAAGTTATCAGAAAAGCTGTACAAATATATAATCCAGAATAAAACAACCAACACATCATTATGAAAGTTATAAAAATCGTAATTCTATTTTTTATTTTAGTTTCAGCATCTTGCCATCAAGAGAAAAATAAAAAAGAAAAGACTGAAAAAGAAACTATAATAACTTATAAAGATTCATTAATTGCGGTTTTAGATACCATCTGGAAAACAGAACAAACGCCAATAAGATTAAGAGATTCTTTGATAACTATTTATGGGGCAGAATCTAAACAGGCTGAAGTATATCAAAAAGAATATCGAAAAAATCACACGCTAAATATTAAAAAAATAAAAAAAATCCTTAACAACTATGAATGGCCTGAATCAACACTAATAGGAGAACAAGGCAATAGAACTATTTGCAACGTTCTTCAACATGCTGATCAAGAAACAAGGGAACATTATATTCCTTTAATGAAACAAGCTGTGTTGGACGAAAAATTAGAGTCAAGATATTTGGCTCGTGCTGAAGATAGAATTGCAACTGATAAAGGTAAATTACAACTCTATGGAGGACAAATGAAATACTATCCAGAAACAAAAAGTTTCAATGTATGGCCTGTACTTGATCCTAAAAATGTAGATAAAAGAAGAGCTGAAATTGGACTTGAGCCTATTGCGGTATTTCTAAAAAATAGATTTGATTTTGAATGGAATCTTGAAGAACAAATAAAAAGGACAGCAGAATTTGAAAAAGAAAAACAGAATAAAGAGCAAAATGCCAACAATGTAAATAGTACATAAAAACGTGCCATTTACAAAACGTTGTCCCTTCATTTTGAAACCAAATGAGCAGCTTAATTTTAAAAAACAAGTAGAATATGACAGGACCAAATAAAGACATAAAATTCCACTTGAGAATTACGACGGATTTTGTTTTTTGAAAAATGTTGTAAAAAATCCTAACATTATTATTGGGGATTACACATACTATGATGATTTCGAAAATGTAGAATATCAGTTTGACCGGCTCATCCACCCTGATAAAGAAGGATTGGAAAATGAATGTGCGCGAGAAAAAGATTAAATAAAAATTATAACCAAAACAAAGACAATGAACAAAGAATCATTCCTTCGGGAATTTATGGACGAAATTTGGAATAAAAAGCGTTTTGAGAAAGTTGAACACTATGTTCATGAAGCATATACCATTCACCTAGATACTACGGATCCTTGGGAAGGAAAAACCCTAACTCATTCGGAATTTAAAGAACGATTGAGGTTTTCATTCAACTCATTTCCAGATATGAATTTTGAAATTACATCAGCAATTCCGGAGGAAAATCATGTTGCAATAACTTGGATTCTAACAGGAACAAACCTTGGAATGATTGGAGAATATCCACCAACTAAAAAGGCTATTAATACAAAAGGAATGACCATTTATCATTTCAAAGACAATTTGATTAGTGGACACACTCAAGTTTTCGATAGGATAACAGTAATGAAACAATTAGGATTTGTCTAATATGAAAACTAAAAAAGAACTTAAGGAAGCCTATAAGCAAATGAAAATTCCAATGGGGGTTTTTCAAATAAAAAATATTAGTAATAATAAAGTAATTATTGACCATAATATTGATATGGAATCTAAATGGAATCGACATAAAATGGAACTTAAATTTGGAAACCATAGAAATAGAAATTTACAAAAAGACTGGAATGAATTTGGAGAAGCAAATTTTGTTTTCGAAGTGTTATCGGAATTAAGACCAAATGAAGAAGACCAAACGAACTACAATAAAGAATTAAAATATCTTCAAGAGATGGTAATCGAAGAACTTAAAATTAAAAATTCTTATGAATAAAAATCAAATGACAATTTTAGTAGTAGGCGCGAGCGGTGCAACCGGAAGACAGTTCGTAGAAGAACTACTAAGTCAAGGACATAATGTCAAGGTAGTAGTAAGGTCCCCAGAAAAACTACCCAAATCATGGAAGGATAATCAAAAGTTAGAAATAATCGCTGCAAGCATTTTAGCGTTGAGCGACGAAGAAATGATCGATTATGTTCGTGGTTGTGACGCCATTGCATCCTGCCTGGGTCATAATCTAACCTGGAAGGGAATTTACGGACAACCAAGAAGATTAGTGACGGATGCCACAAGTAGATTGTGCGATGCGATAGAAGCGAACAAGCCAGAGCAAAAAATAAAGTATGTTCTAATGAATACGACAGGCAACCGCAATCGCGACTTGAGCGAACCCATTTCGTTCGCCCAGAAATGCGTTATCAGATTGCTACGCTTACTTTTACCTCCCCATGTTGATAATGAAAAAGCTGCTGATTACCTAAGAAGGCAAATTGGTCAAAATAACCTATTCATCGAATGGGTTGCCGTTCGCCCGGACGGTTTAATTAACGAAGACGAAGTATCGGATTACGAAATACATCCTTCGCCTACAAAAAGCGCCATTTTTAATGCAGGTAAAACCAGTCGTATTAATGTTGGACACTTTATGGCGAATTTAATCAGCGATAGTGATATATGGAATAGGTGGAAAGGACAAATGCCTGTAATCTGCAATAGATCATCTGTCAATTAAAAATAAATACACCTCGTTTAACTTTGGCTATAAGCAATTTAATATAAGTGCAGCGTTGAGAAAAAATAGAATAAAATGAAAAAAAAACAAATAAAACGAATACTTAGAATCGTATTTATAATGGCAAACATAGGCTCCTTGTACTTCGTCCCTTGGATTTTGGTAAAGGCTTGGATTTTACCTTTACCGGATACGGTCCAAGAACAAGTAGATGAAGCAATAGGGTACGGGTTTGATGGGATGATCGTTTATGTGGATGAAGCGGGCAAGCCGCCAGCATTTTATACAGGTGGTTGGAAGGACCGAAAAAACAAACTGCCTGCCGACCCGCACGCCTTATTCAAGATTGCCAGCATCAGCAAGTTGTATGTCGCTGTCGCTATTACCAAATTAGCCCATGACAACCGATTATCTTTGGATAAAACGCTCGCCGATTACTTTCCGGAACTTGTGGGAAGAATTGAAAATGCAGAAAAAATCACTGTAAGAATGATGGTGCAGCATCGGAGCGGCATCCCCAATTTGACCGATCATCCCGGTTTTTGGGAAAATCCACCGAAAAACAATGAAGAAGCGCTTGAATATGCCCTTGATTCACCGGCTCACTTTGAACCCGATAAAGACTATGAGTATTCGAATACGAATTATTTATTGCTTTCCAAACTCATTGAAAAAGTAGTGGGGTACGGCCATTTCCAATTTATTCAGGAGAACATATTGAACCGGCTTGGACTAAAAAATACCTTCGGTTCGATCCATGATGTGAACATCGACGATGTCATGAGTGGGTATTACGTTGGTTATGAAGACGATCTAAAGAGCGAAGATTATGGTTCAATGATAGCGACAGCCGAAGATGTGGGCATATTCCTGAGGGCCTTGAACGATGGTTCGGTGTTTGATGAAGGGGAACAGGAAATCTATTCCTCCATGTATGTCTATGAACATGGAGGGCTGGTTCCAGGCTATCAAAGTTATGCAGAATACGATAAAGATATCGACACGATTGTCGTTCAATTTATTAATACCACCAATTTTGACGGTTACGACTGGAATTTATCGAAGATCATAATTAACCGTATTGTAAAAATATTGAAAAGGGGAAAAAGGGCATAACAACCCACTGAGGGGAAAAAACACACGGCTCCATAAATTTTTGACCGTATTGTCCTAGGGGTACGGTTTTGCCAAATGGATCTGAATACTGATAGCCGATATACAGATTACAGGCTTTGTGCCAACCCAACTGCATAGCTGTTCAACCATCTCGAATTTCGAGAAACCAAAATAAAAAAAGTAGTACCTTTCATATTTTCTTATGACCTGGTGCGAACTATCCTAGAATTACTAATAATCAATAATTTAAATTTTAGGAAAATGGAAAAAAACTAAATCAAATTTTAACAAGGATTCAAATTATAAGTAGCATCGTTTGGGCAGTCATACTGATCGTTTGCCGCCAAGTTTTGTGCGAATCATTTATAAGGGAATTAAATTCCTTCTAGTTCTTTGCGGCTTCTTTATTGAATTTTTACGTATTCGTTCCTCAAAAAAAGATTTAAAGCGTATAGAAAACGAAAAGGTATAATGAATTCAATAGGTATGGGCACTTTGAAAATCCATACGCTTGTGTAACATTCTAAGGTGTAAAAGCCGCAGGCACAATCAATCAAAAACTACAAATATGAAATCAAATAAAAAAGTTGGACGGGGCGTAGGCGTATTGTTTCTACTCGTATTTATTACAGGTATTATCGTATATCAATGGCTGCAAGGTCCTGTACTTTTTTCAGATGATTTTCTAACAACGTCGTCCGCAAATGCGAATGAAATCATCATCTCTACCTTGTTATTAAGTTTAAGTGGGATATTCTCCATTAGCATCGCAATACTATTGTTTCCGATTTTTAAAAAATCA
Organism: Flavobacteriales bacterium; assembly: GCA_038316335.1. Lineage (GTDB taxonomy): Bacteria > Bacteroidota > Bacteroidia > Flavobacteriales > Flavobacteriaceae > JALHST01. Next base: position 11,366 of record JBBQAM010000070.1, on the reverse strand, counting down.
AGCATCACTTTGGCATTTTTATATTTTGCATTTAGCCTCTTAAATTTTATTGCAATATCGATTGACAATAGCAGCGTGCTATCTATTTTGGAATTGAGCCGGGAATATATTAAAACCGGAACCGGTAATTCTGACGTCTTAAGGACTTTGGGAAATCTAGTCTATAGAAAACATTGGTGGACACATTACTTAAGTCTGCTGATCTCTTGTTTCCCGGTTTTTATTTTGTATTATACCTTGTACGTGTCCAAGTTAATTCCAAAAATCCTCTCGATTATTGGGGTAATTGCGGTAATTCTAATGTTTATTGAAATACTATTTTCGATTTTTGGACATAGCATTGGTATGAATATGCTGCTTCCAATAGGTCTCATTCAACTCATACTTCCTCTTTGGTTAATTTTTAAAGGCTTGAATTCATCAATTTTAGAAACGGAAATAAAGGAACCGCATTGAATATGGTAAAACTACACGCGATAAAACCCGAACTGCATTAAAATGCTGGCATTCAGTACAAAATTGAAAAACCAAAATAGCAACGGTAGTTCAATTTCATAGTGTTTTCCGAAGTTTAAAAGGAAACCCCGACCAGAAGCAGATGCCGGAAATAGTAGGCATTTAATTCCCTTCCAAATACTCGATTTCCAGAAACTGTGAAAAGATCAAGAAAACGGTCGCATCATTTGAACATCAATTTTTATCGCGCTCCCTAAATTCTATTATGTATTCTGATAGATACGGACTCTTATCATCGTGCATATCCTTGTAGAACAATCGCGCCTTTTTACCGAGCATCACAGACGTATATTTATGCTCCTTATCATTTTCATTCGCGAACGGTTGCAGTGATGGATACCAGATCGTGTGGCCCGGTTTGTCTAATAACAATTCGGGCTTCGACCATTCCTGAGAATTGTCTGCTGCGCCCAAATCCTTGTTTTTATTAAATGATATATAAATACTGCTTCCTTTCCAAGAGGGGCCTTCTGCCTTGGCCATCAACATTACCCAACAATTCAAATAGGTGTTCCAACTTACAGACGGACCCCAAAAGTACTTGGCCGTAGGAGACGAAGTCGGCCCGCCACCATCATCACGTGGAATCTGAATGCTTTTTATCGGAGTTCCAATACCGTCCTGACCGACATCAAAAGCCGTACCGCCCCATCTTCTGGCCTTGCCTACAGGGTCATTGATTTCGTTCAAAGGAATACGGGCCATGCTGATGCATTGACCACTCCATTCGTGATCGGGGTCATACGATGCAGCATTGTATTCCCCAGGATACCCATATTCCCCAAAGAATAGATAGAGATAATCGCTATCGGCAACTGCAGAGGGATCACCAACGCCCCCGGCAAAATTAATACCCGTATTATGTGGTTTGAGTATTAGCCGCGGCATGAGGTCCTCCAAAACAATGCCCTTGTTTTCCCAGCTCTTTCCTCCGTCGACCGACTTCATGATACCAATTCGGCAGACCGCGGTCTTTGTATCTGGGCCGAGAAGTCCTTGTGGCCAATTCACTTCCAAATACCCTTTTTTCGTTATGGAATCATATGGTAAGGTAGATGGGTAATTTTCATTGTGATACAAAGCATATAGGGTATTTTCGGTTTTATCATCTGTATCCTTATAAACAGTTTCAAACCAGACCGCCCCGTGTAAACCTTCCTCGCCAGGCGGCACGTTTTTAGGCATATTGGGTTGAGTAAACTCCTCAGGACTTCGCCCGAATGTTTGATCGATCGACGTGCCACTGGCGTATTTAAGGTCATGGGCTTCGCCCCATAAAGGATCCTCACCATATTTGCCCGGGAAAATCCTAAAGGTGTCCTTGATCCATACCGTTGCCATATTGCAATCAACAAAGGAGTTAAAGACGAATTTTTCGGAAGGAATTAGTTTTGCGCTCGGTGTACTAATTTGATCTTGCGGGTTAGCTACTTCAGATGTTCGCTTGCAGGACCCAAAAACTAGCAACAAAAAAAGAATAAAGAGGTAAGTGTGTTTGATTATAGTTTTCATGCTCGAATTAAATAAAGTGTTCTAGTATTTAAAATTCAGGAATACAACCTGCCCCCTATTTAGGATGTTGCTAATTTCATGTTTTTTTTGATTCCAAAATTGGATTTTTTTGCCAATTTTAGATGCCAGTTTTAAATGGGTCGGCTCATGAAAATATAACAATTAACACCGTGATGCCCATGTAAAATTCACTTTTCGTGTCGATTCATATCATGAAATATAAGAATGACGGTCTGACTTGCAGTATGCCATCATATCGGGATGTTTGCGATTGTAAAACGACAAGGAAAAACGCCTATTGGTAATCTTTATTCTCCTTTCAGTACTTCGGCAGGATTACAATTCGCCGCCTTGATCGTCTGAGATCCGATCATAATGAATGCGATCAACAAAACCCCCAGCAAGCCGACGAACAACTCGGAGCCATGAACAGGTGTGTGATATGGAAACCTCGTGAGCACCACGTTTTCGAAGAAAAGGTACGTCACGGGAAGTGCTATGAGTGCCGATATCGAAAGCAATGCAAGAAAACCACGACTTAATAAATAAATAAGTTTGCCAGAACTTGCACCCAACACTTTACGGATGCTGATCTCCCTCAGCCTGGTTTCTGTGGTGAACGCCACCATTCCGAACAAACCCATCGAGGCGATTGAAATAGCGAGAAAGGAAAGGAAACCAATGATCTTGATCATGGTGGAAAGTTCACTGTATGCATCTTCGATGGCCTTGTCATAGAATTTAGCCTCAAATGGATGGACTGAATCGATCTTCTTCCAAGCGGACGCGATCTTGGCCATGGTCGCCGGCATATCGTCGCTTTTTATTTTAACATTGATGATGGCCCTATCTTCAGGTGTCCAGAACATGAAGGCTGCAGGCTGGATAAGGTCCTGTACTTTGCCATAGTGAAAGTCTTTCATGACGCCAACAATGGTCATTTTGCGTCCGGACACTTTAAAATTACTGAAGGTAATCTCCTCCCCGATTGCTTTCACTGGATCACCATTCCCAATATTTAATCGTTTTAAGACCTGCTCGTTGACGATCAACTCGTTGGCGGCATTGGCCGTAGTAGGCCGTGCAATAAAATTTTCTCCTGCCAGGAGTTCGTATTTGTGCAATGGTAAATAATTTTCGTCCACATTATTGGTCATGACCAGGACAGAGTCCCGCGAATCTTGATATTTCATAAAGCCACCCCAGGCATTCCCAATGCTGGTGACGATCATAGAACGGGAAAGTGCGGTCACCTCAGGCATCTTGCCCAGTTCCTCTAGAAGCCCCACCGGTTTATTCCCCTGCATATCAATGTTCAGGACGTTCTCTGTATTGAATCCCAAGTCGAAAGCAAGGATGTTTTTATACTGCACATAACCGATGGCAGTCGCCGAGATAAAGATGAGTGTTAAGGTGTATTGGATCACTACCAAGGCACGTCTAAGAGGTACATGTTTGAAAACTATCACCGACGATACATTCCTTAGGGCGTTGATCGCGCTTACTTTCGAAAAGAAGAGAGCAGGCATAAAACCCGCGATAACCCCGACAATAATCGAAAAAACAAGAAAGGCTACTACCAGAGTGGGAGAAAGCTCAAGCTTCACCAAATACTGCATCTCTGGCGCCATAGTTATCAGATACGGTCGCAATGCGATAAATAGAAAGAACGATAGAAGAAGTGCAGTCATTGAAATCAAGATGGCCTCTGTCAGGAACTGCAATTGTACTTGACTTTTTCCTGCTCCGATAGCCTTGCGAAGTCCGATTTCCTTGAAGCGGCGCATGGCACGGGCGATCGTAAGAATGGTATAGTTGAAACAGGCCGACAAAATCACGACAAGGGCAAGTCCGCCAAGTATCCAGAGCACCGCCGGGGACACGTGAGGGCCCATGGGGCCCATGGAAATAAGATTTTCTCCAACCACGATTTTATACAAAGGCAAAAGCCCTAGTTGAATATTCGTGTTTTCATCCGCACGATTTTCCGCGTTTGCCAAGGCGTCGAGTTGAGACTGAATCGAGGCTATATCGGCCTTGTCCTGCTTAAGCAGGTACACATAGTTCGACGACATGTTCGACCATGCCTCAAAACTACTATCGTCTTCATGTAGTTGTTCAGCGGTGGAGAAGGAGACCAACGCTTCGAAATGAATATGCGAAAAGAAGGGAATGTCCTTAATGACACCGGTCACCTGGTAATTCAAGGAATCAAATAGGATTGACCTGCCGAGTGCAGATTCGGTACCGAAAAGTTTTTTTGCAGCAGTTTCGGTGAGCACAATCGAGTACGGATCTATTAGGGCCGTGTCCGGATTTCCTTCCAATATGGGAAACGTAAATATTCGGAACAGCGACGGTTCTGCCCAGAAGCCCTTTATCGGAATAACATGCTCTCCTACCTGTGCGTTCTGCGAAAAGTCATTCTGTAAAATAGCGACTTCCTCAATGCCGGTCACCTGCTCCCTGATAAGCTTCCCGGTTTTTATGGAGGTGGTTGCAAACTTGCCGCTTTGTTCACTAGTACCTGACACTACGTTCGTAATGCGATAGACCCTATCGCCAAGCTGATTGAATTTGTCGTACGAATGCAGATCTAACACGAACGCGATCAAGAGTAGCCCGACCGACATGCTGATGGCAAGACCAATAATATTGATTGAAGAGAACAGCTTGCTGCGAAGTAAGTTGCGAACCGAAGTTTTGATATAGTTTAAGATCATGATCTACCTGATAATAGAATGACAAGATTAATCTTAAGGTATTTGAACGTTACGTAAATATGATTTTTAATCCTACAGCTTGTTTCAACTAAATCAATAAGCAAATGGTGTGAATTTAGTCGCATTGGAGATTTCCCAAGTGGAGTATCCGTCTACCGTATACTAATTATTGTGCCAAAAGTAGTACCTACTTGAATGTCAAAACACTATGCCGAAATACGTTCGATAAGCATTTAAAATGTGTAAAATATATATACAGTAAAGGTCCAAATTTTTTACAGGATTCGGAAAATAGAAGTAGGGTATATCGGCTATTTTGACCCTTTTCTATTTGCTAGTAGCTGTTACAGGCTCCCGATCGAGCCATGCGCCTTAAAACAGTGGTGACCTCTAACGTTTTTGCGAATTTCGATAATACCCATCATTTTATAAAACAGTGAACCGTGCTTTTTTAAAGAAAAGGGCGTTTTTTTAAATAAATGGAATGGAAGATGAATAAACTTTTAATATCGATTTTTAGATCTTTCTTTATTCTATTAACTCTTTATTAATATTCCTTAATCTTTTGTTGTTCTCAATGCCTTGCAACCAAGCCTATATTCGCAGTGTTTTTAATACTAATCAAAATTAGCAATCATGAGCGCCGATGCTATTTTTAGGTATTATGAGATTTCGTGTGGGCTCAAAGCCAACAATTGACCAATTGCAACAGAATCCGACCATAAACCAATTTACTTATGTCAGAATGCTTCAAAATTAATACGAGGAACAGAAGTAATAATTCGATCCTGCAAAAGATCTGCGCCTTTTATCCGGGCATTACACTGTTTTCTATCCTATTCATGGCCTGCAACGTGCAAGCACAGACCCCTACCGATGCCTTGATGATGCCTTCCAAGAACATCTGCGTGCTATTGGGGTATGATGTAGGTCAATTCGACCATTACTGGGAAGGGGATTATCTACGGAAAAACCAAACCATTGCGACCGTACATCGCAATACGATTGTACCGATGGCGGCCATCGGTATTTTAGATGAACTCAACCTCTATGTTGGTCTTCCGTACGTTAAAACAAAATCGTCTGAACCCAATGGGGGCAAATTTGCTGGGGCGAAAGGTTTTCAGGATCTTCTGGTCGCATTAAAATATAGAGCCATGGAAAGACCTTTAGGAAAAGGAACGTTGTCTTTATTTACCACTGTCGGATATTCGACACCCGCCACTAACTATTTGTCTGATTATATGCCGTATAGCCTTGGTTTTGGCGCCCCTGAATTCTCCTTGAGGGGGATTGCCAAATACCAGCTGAATAATGGTATTTATGTACGAGGAATGCTCGCCCACCTTTGGCGAGGCTATACGGAGGCAGAGCGCGACTATTACTATAATAACGGCAGTTATTATACCGCACTTATGGATGTTCCGAACGCCTTGAATTTTGAAGGGATCATCGGATCCTGGTTCTTCAACTACACCCTTAAATTTGAACTGAATTATTCAGGACTCAAATCAACAAGTGGTGACGATATTCGAGCCTACAATGCAGCACAACCTACTAACAAGGTCAAATATGATCGCATTGGTGTCTCAGTGCAATACTACTTTCCCTCCATTAAGGGTCTGGGAGTGGTCGGATATCATAGTAGGGTGGTAAATGGTATGAATACGGCAAAGCTCAGTAATACTGGCTTGGGATTGACCTATCAATTTAATTTTATTAAGAAAACTAACGAAGAACAAGATGCACAATAAACGATTTATATCACTCCTTTTTATTTGTAGTATAGTAGGGTTCGTTTCATGTGAAAAAGACCTACCCACCTATTTGGAATTTAAGGACTATTCATTTTCAAGTGCTGACGAAAATGGGGGCAATTGGAAACCCGTTTTGATCGATCAAGGCGCTGACATTACCATCTCCGCCCCGGAAGATATTTCATCCGCAAATTATACGACGGAGCTTTCGGACCTAAAAGTTGCCATCGGCCAGATCAACGCCACGCAAAAAGAGGCCATTACCTACTGGACAAGCAATCCGGTAGTTCGATGGAACGAAATTGCGCTTGAACTGATCGCCAAATACAATTTGATACCCGGACCAAATGAGGATGGTTCCTATACCTTGCCCAACCCAAGTACTCCGAGTGGTCCGCCCGCCTTTCCATTCGCTCATCCGCCGTATGCCTGTAGGGCACTTGCCTATCTTTCGGTGGCACAATTCGACGGGTTGATTTCGGCCTGGCATTACAAGTACCTTTACAATAGGGCCGCACCATATAAGCAGGATGCTTCCATAGCATTTGCATATGAACCGAATGATATCCCCTCCTACCCTTCCGATGGTGCCGTCGTGGCCCGTGTTTCAAAAAGAGTGCTTTCTGCCATGTTTCCATTGGAGGTAGTATATCTTCAAAAAATGGAGGATGCGCATTTGGAAAGTCTTTTATTATCCGGAGGAAACGTACCTAGCGATATTTCGGCAGGGGCTACCATAGGCGATGCGATCGCCGAGATCGCATTGGTCAGGGCGGCCAATGATGGGATGAAGAAAGCACAAACACCAAAAGCCGTTTCCGATTCTATAAAGGCTGCCGCCTTTGCCAGGTTTGGCTGGCAATGGGACAATCTGGAGCTGCCGACACGCCCCGTCGGACTTACCCCTTTGTTCGGAAAGGTCAGGATGTGGAACGTTGCCAATGTCGAAGATGTTCGACCTATACCTCCACCGCAGCTCGATTCTGAGGCCTATAAAGCGGATGTTGCCATTTTAAAGGACTTCGCCGATAATATGACCGAGGAAAAAAGGAGCATTGCCAATTTATGGCAAGACGGATTGGGCACTTATACCCCACCCGGACATTGGAACCGTTTTGCAGATGAATTTATCGTTGAAGGCAAAATGAACCCCTTACGATCTGCTAGGACAATGGCTTATTTGAATATGGCCATTATGGATTCTGGCATCAGTTGCTGGGATGCCAAGTATTACTATCATTATCCTAGGCCCATTCAGCAAATCCCCGGGTATAAAACGATTGCGGGAACTCCCAATTTTCCTAGCTATACATCGGGTCACAGCGTTTTCTCGGCTGCAGCCTCCGAAGTACTAGCCTACATTTTTCCTGAAAAGGCCGCTTTAGTACGTGGCTGGGCTGAAGAGGCTGCCATTTCTAGGGTATATGGCGGTATCCACTGGACGTTTGACGCCACCGTCGGTACCGATCAAGGCAGGAAAGTCGCCCAATTTACGATCGATCAAGCAAAATTAGACGGGGCAAATTGAAAGGAAGTTAGTAGCACTGGCAACATTTGGGCAATGCCGCAATTAAAAAATAGAGTAGAAATCATAAAAAAAATTGAAATGGGAAAAATGACCAAGGTTTTATTTTTTATGGCCCTATTGATCCAAACGCATTTATTGGCCCAGGTCACGATATCCGGTAAAATTATTGATGATGAAAGCAAGGAACCTTTGATCGGTGCCCAGATTATCTTGGCTTCGGGAGGAGGCGCGGTCACGAACAACAAAGGCGATTTTTCATTGATAATAAAAGATCGTGAATTGTCTGCAGTCGTTAAATACCTTGGTTATGAGGAAAAAAATCTGGTGTTAAGCCCCTCCGATCCCAATATAGGTAGCATTCCGCTACACCTAAGCAACACGACGTTGGATGAAGTTATCGTAAGCGCCTCCCCGACTAGCTTTAAAACGGATTTTAAGGGGAGTAACTTCCGCATCAGTCCGATCGCCTTAAAGAATATAAATCCTTTGAGCACCGAGGAGGTGCTGCGCACGGTACCTGGCGTCAACATCGTTGGGGACATGGGATTGTCTAACCGGCCAAATATCAGTATCAGGGGTTCTTGGGGTAGACGTTCCAAAAAAGTGTTGCTTATGGAAGACGGCACACCCTCCGCACCCGCACCCTATATCGCCCCAGGAGCCTATTACAACCCTGTTAGCGACCGTTTAAAGGCCATCGAAGTGTATAAAGGTGCCGATATGCTCCGATATGGCCCAAATAATATGTATGGTGCCATCAACTTTATCACTGCCCTGCCGCCACAAAAACCCGAGATGCGGGTAAAATTGATCGGGGGACAGCGAAATTATAAAACCGGATTACTTTCCTATGGCGGTACGTGGAACAACCTGGGAGCACTAGTAGAAGGCGTTTATAAAAAATTCGATGGCTTTACCGACAATTCTTCGGTCAAAGTATTGAATTTGAACGCAAAAGTATTTGCCAAACTTTCGGAGCAACAATCCTTGTATTTTAAAGTGAGCGGTCAATTCGAAGACAATCAAGCATCGCTGAGTTCGCAAACACCCTTCACCTTTGATACAGACCCTACCCAAAACCCGTTGGATGCCGACCAATTTACCATGCGTAGGTATGGCGTGGATATCATCCACAAATGGTTGCCCACAAAAAATTTGAGTTTTACCTCAAAAATATATGCAAGCGATTTCGAGCGGGATTGGTGGCGACAAATAACTACGAAGATCAAAGCTTCGGAGGTCAAAAATTATCTAGGGGATGAAATTTATAATGACCGCTATAGCTATTTAAACGGAAAAACTTTTGGGGAGGATGACTATCTCATTGTCGGCAGGATAAATAACGGCAGGGAAAGTACTTCCGACAGCCGTTGGATCTATACCGTATCGGGTGTAAAGGAAACAATGAACAACCAATGGACCGCTTTTGGAGAGGAGCAGAATTTAGAAGCGAGTATTAACCTACACCATGAAACCTTTAAAGACCGGTTTATTGTGGCAGATAGCAGTCGTTGGGCACGAAATGGCCGGACTGCCACTGATCTGTGGTACAGTATGTGGTCGATCAATGGCTATATACGAAACGAATTTAATGCTGGAAAATGGGGCATTACACCCATCCTCCGTTTTGAACATGTTGATATGTACCGACAAAATTTAATCGCACTTGCACAGAATCCAAATATCAAGAGCACAAAGGAAGGCAAGGAACCGAACGTTTATACACAGGTATTGCCGGGTATAACAATCGATTACGAACTTAGACACGGGGAGGTATTTGGCAGCATCTATGAAGGTATGATCGCCCCTTCGAAGGTCTTCGGATTTTTGGTCGAGCAAAATGGCGTGGTCAACATACCACTCGCAGGTCAAAGCATCAATATAGATCCCGAACTGGGCTGGAACCGGGAGATCGGATGGAGGGGCAGTTTGTTCGACAATCGCTTAGATGGTCAAATAACTTATTTTAATAACACCAGCCGAAATTTTTATGCCGCCGGTGAAAACGAAGTCTTTCAGGAATTGGGAAAAATCAACGTGCAGGGTTTGGAATTGGCCGGCGATGTGGCACTACTAAATGGCAATCAACACCAACTGCGACTTTTTGCGAACGTGAATATTATGAAATCGAAGGTTTTGGCAGGGAAAGTATATGATAAAGACCTCTTTTCACAAGTCATTTTTGGTTCATCGGCACAAAGTGAATACTTAAATAAGGTAAATACGAACAGGGATGCGTATGAAATATATGTTTCAGACGGTTTAGGCGGGGAAGCCCTTTTGACCGACAAGATCATAGACCCATCTAATTTTCAGAATATTACAAAAAGTGTGATAACGCTCGGTAAAGACGGCATAAAAAATGCGGAATCGCCCTATACACCTAGAATCAATTTAAATGCAGGGATTAATTATGATTGGAAAAGATTGGCGGTTGGGTTAAGTGGGCAATATGTGGGAGGGCAATTCACCGAGTTCAATAATTTCAACAGTGAGTCTGCCGATGGAGCCCTTGGCAAACTTCCAGCATATTTTACAATGGATGCCTTTATAAATTATAATTTTGATTTGCGTAATGAAATACATGTTAAAGCCTTTATAAATGGAAAAAACATTACCAATTCAATTTATAGGGCCTCACGATTGAATCGTGCTACTTCAGGGGTTTTCCCAGGTGGGTTCAGACAGATTATACTCGGAGTTGATTTAACGATTTGAAAAACCATAATAACGGCGGGGACGTTAGCGCGGCATACTTTTAAACGCTTAGCACGTAAGAATTTTAATCTCCCTTTTAGCCGTACGTATCAATTTCTTTAAGGCCTTTTCCTTTTCTTGACAAGCATTGTGCTGTATTTCAAATAAGGCTGCGTCAATAACCCGTTTGCAATAGGCCACCTGTATTTCCTTTGGTAAATCACATATGGCAGTCTCGAAGAGCGGATCCACTTCGGAAAGCGAATATTCGGGTAATCGTTGAAATAGGGATCGTATTTTATTAGGCATTTTGATTTGATTTTTTTTTTGGACATCAGTCGCACCTTTCAGCATAGTAATGACTACCCATCAGGCCAATATAAATTGAGTAAAAGATAGCCACAAAAATCAGGCCAGCATTATCGTCCCCTGCCATCAAACACCCATCTGAATTGGAAAAAGAACTATATGTCGTATACTATGATACATTCGTTTTAAAGCAGATAGTTTACTATAGTGCGATATCATGAACCGAATTAAAAGGCAATTTGTAGCATCCGTTTTAAATATAAAAGTTCAAAACCTTAAGTTAAGCAGGGAGAATTCACCAATCCCGACAAATTAGAGCACCTA
>JBBQAM010000027.1:0-53299 GCA_038316335.1 Flavobacteriales bacterium | reverse complement strand
CAATCTTGATATCAGGGCCAATTGATTGGTCTTCCGAAACTGATCCTGTTTTGGAATCGGCAATCACTATAGGTAAGAACTTAAGGTTAATAGCGTTCACATCAACAGCTCTTGTGGAATTTTCATTCGCTATCGGTTTATCATTATAGCGCGGGAGTTCTTCCTCAGCATCAACAGGTATTTCAATTAATTTATTTACTTCAAGATCAACCGAGGCATTTTCGTTTGATGCACTGTATTTATGAGGAACGGTTTCTTCAAATTCCGAAATAGACGTTAACGGCTCTCCCTTCGTTGTTGGGATATCTTCGGGTATGGTATACAGCGAGATGTCTTCAATACCCTTGGTGGGGAGGATACTGTCGGGTGCAATCGCATTAACAGCACTTAGTGCCTTGCTCTTGACCGAAAAATTGCGTTCCTTCGATTCGATCGATTTTAGAAACTGTATATCGTTTTCGTTACCGATGGTACCTATGGTATCCAATATCGAAATTTTAAGGGGTGGCGAACTTTTCCAAAATACGATTTTGAGCACTTTTAGGGCTGCAACAATATTGAATTCCTTAATACAAGAAATGGCTTCCTGTTTTATTTGGATATTATGGTGCTTTACCAATTCGATAATGGATGCATAGGCATCGTTTTGACTGTAATATTTTATCAACCTAAGGGCGAAAAGAACCGTATGGGTATTCTTAGAGGTCAGCCATGCCTTAAATGCAGGGGGTCGATAGCCTTCAAAATTTCTAAGGACATCCAATAATTTTAGCTGTTGCCATTCTGATATTTTAAAGGTGGTGGTATCTAGGAAATAATTGATTCCTTCATGTTTTAACGTGACCGTGGCAATCTCGGCTTGCTTACGAATGGTGCCTCTTTTATCATTTATGAACCTCGTGATAAGGCTGTAGGATTCTTCGACTTTCATTTGCGTCAGTTCGGAGATTCCTTTAGAAATCACCTCCCACCGCCAGCTTCGTAGTTTTTCATACGCATCGAGATGCAATCCCAAATCGGTATATAATTTAAATAGACGCCATTGGGTATCCCCTGAGACATCTTTTCGAAGGTCGAGCAGAATTTCCGTTAATACCTTGCGATTAAAATCGTCCTTTAATAATTGCCTAATTTCGATCTTGAGATTAACATAATTTGTTTTTTCGTTTTTGGTCGCATCGGTTTCTATAAAAAGAAATTCACTGACCATTGGTGATAGGGCTTTCTTTTGAAGCCCTACCTTTTTTAATTTTGAGTTGATGGTATTTCTGAAATAGAAAATAGCCACAAAATAAAGCAAGGCAAGGACAACAAATAAACAAGATAGATCCCACAGAAGATCAGAATGGATCTTTGGGGCATCGATCATGGTAAAAATTAGATATGTTTGTTTTATCTGCTGCAAATCATCTTTTATTCAGTTCACGGGACACCCGAACTAATAGTTCTGCCGGACTAACCGGTTTTGATATAAAATCATTGGCCCCTAGTTCGAATGCATTCAATATATTTTCTTCATTTCCGGCGGAAGAAATAATAATAATAGGGATGAGTGAATTGATTTTGTTTCGCACAAAATCGATCAATTCCATTCCGGAGAAATAGGGCATCATGATATCACTTACAATGATATCTGGCAAATGCGACGCCAAATAATCCTTTACTTCTTTCCCGTCCTTACAAAGTTTCACTTCATATCCCCCTTTTTTTAATCTGTATTCTAACAAGGAGGCCAATAAATCATCATCTTCCGCCAATAAGAGTGATTTTCTTTCCATTTTTATTCAATTATTGTACAATTCCTTAATAGCAGCATCCAATGCCTTTTCAACCGCTATGTAATCGGCAATAAAAAGTGCGTTCAAGTATTTTATTTGATCTAAGTTTTGTTCGGTTTCACATTGTTCTTGAATTTCAAATACGATATCGTAAAGCCTATAGGTATGCATCATACCAAGACCACATTTGATTTTATGGGCGGCTTGTTTTAATTGCATAAAATCAGCATTCTTGATACATAATTTTGACGCTCCAATAAATTCTACTGCATTTTGTTTGAAGAGACGAATCAATTCTTCCAAAAGGTCCAAATCACCCAGGCAATCCTCTAGAACGGTAGTAAGGTCGAGGGTACTATTTTCGCCAAGCCTTGACATTGCATCACTATTGCGATTTTTTTTCATTATTATACTATTTTTCTGCATCTTGACAAGTACACTATCGACTCCAGTGCCCAAGGTTTATCGTATCTCTTTATTCTTACCGTTTTTCTTAAAAGGAATTTCAAATTTGAATATAGTGCCTGCAGTGCCATGGTTAAATTGGTCAATATACCCCCCTAGGTCTGTAATCAACCGCTTTATTATTTTGTTGATATCATAATCTTGATTCATTTTATGCGATCTACTACTTCGCTGAGTCCCATTGAAGTCACAAGAAAGATTATCAATTTGGAATTCAAGGAGCACGGTATCAAGCGCGATTCTCTTTGGAGCGATTTGTAGGTATACTTCACCACTTTCTGCATATTGAAGTGCCTGGCCTAACATGTGTAAGAGAATTTGTAATACCCTGGTCATATTCCCGATTACAGAACGGGGAAGGTCTTTCGACCCGTGTGCTACTATCTTTAATCGCTCCCTAACAATTAGATTTTCACTAAGAAATTTGGTATTAGAGATCAATTCGCACAAATTGAATTCGCTTTCCTCGCATGGATGAGGTTCATTTTTTGGTGAATTGCCGGCCAGAAGTACATCGACACTTCCCAATAAGACATTCGATGTGTTTTGAATTTCCGTCACTTGAGCCAGTTGACTCCGTGTTGTTACATCCTCTTTCATAAAACAGAGAATCTCATTGAATTCATTAAGCGATTCTTTTAATAGCGCACCCACTCCGCCATTCAAGGGAGTAGGATGTTTTACGACGCGGTTTTCGTAAATGGTAGCATTACACTTTTTGATCGAAGCAGGCACAACCAAAATTTTTTCTTGAAGTTGACACTTGAAGTGTTGGAATGATTTTTTAAGTTGTGCAGCGTCTGTAACTTTTAATTCTTCAAAGGAATAGCTGTCCAGAAGCGATTCTAGGTCCGATAATTTAAAAAGTAAGTCTTTCGTTTTCAACAGTTTTGGTTTGCGAGATTAATTATGAAGTTGAAATTCTTATTGAATTCACATTATGTCAATTTTCCTTCTTTGGTAGTTATGACTTATCATGCTAAACTCCCTATTATATAAGGCTTGTGCAATAAAATGTTACCTAGGTTTCCATTTATGTTGTAAAATGGCGCTATTTGTATGTCGTACAAAATCCCTACAGCCCGCTAAAATTTGCAACCCCCTTCTTTCAACACGTCGCAAACAATGCCAAAGATGCTATCAAATCACTGGGGCCAAGGTTGATATAGGCTTTGAATGATCGCCCATATGATGCCCCTCAGTGACATGGATAACTCCAAAATTGTAAGAAATTTTACCGGAGTAATCGATAAACCGATCGGATGGGGAACTTGATGAGACGAAGTTGGTTTTTAAAAATTTCTAGACAAGGATTCGATTGGTCTTGAAAATACACCGAATTGGAACTTAAGAATTCACTACTTTCAAAAAAGAGTAGTCATTATCATGGAGTCTAGGACGTAAACCTATCCGCGAAGATGCTGAACTACCTAACGCATATATGACCGCCTAGGAAAGCACTATTTATGGCCTATTTCGCGTATCGATGAGCAGTTTCTTACAATGGAGTGATAATCGATTAACTAGTTACATATATAGATTAATTAATCTTATTAAAAATACTGCAATACAGATTTTTATAAAATAATATAAACAGATTAATTAAACTTCTCGCTTGCCAAGGTACTTCAAATGAACACCGAATCAAAAGCGGCTATGCCTACCGAAAATTCGTCGGTCTGTTCATTGATGAATCCTAGCGCAAATTTGACGGTAAAATCTTTTGCCTCTTTCTAAAAAAAGGGGGGAGTGTTAGGAAGGCCTGCTCCAAGCTTTGGAGGATTAATTGAAGTTTGGGTTAAACGAAGACCTGACCATTTGGCCAAGTATTTCAATCGACTAACTTTCTCCAGCGAGTCGATCCCGTACGTATTCAATTTTGGTTTTGCCATGTGCGACTGGTTTACCATCCTCACCGAGATTGACCATGATGATATTATCGACGGTCACAATTGTTTCATGGGTCATCTTATTGCGTACCTCACAGTTTAAGGTCAGCGAGGTTTTTCCAAATTTGATTACATCAATACCAATTTCTATAATGTCTCCCTGTTTGGCCGTACTCATGAAATTTATTTCGGAAATGTATTTTGTAACGATCCGCTTATTTTCCAATTGAATGATACTATATAGTGCGGCCTCCTCGTCAACCCAAGCCAATACCCTACCACCGAATAAGGTTTCATTTGCATTCAAATCCTCTGGCTTTACCCATTTTCTAGTATGAAATCGCATTCGTTTTAATTTTATGGTTTAAAATTAAGGAAGAATTCGTTAGACGTGGTATTCATTAACGCATTCCCGGTACATTTTCAGAATATGTTGGTTCCATCCCCAATTTTTCACCAATTTCCCAATAATATAGGTCGCTTCTAAGGTAGCTATCAATGGTTTCGATTTTTATTATAAAAAATGTGGCGCTATCAACCTTCAAAAGCATCTTTTATAGGGTGGAACTTTTTGTCAGACTCCCATTTATCTATTCATTTTTTTATGTATACTGTTTTTTTATTTACGAATTCCTTGATCCCATGTGCCGAAAGTTCCCTGCCATACCCAGAATTCTTAATCCCTCCAAAGGGTAAACGGGGATCACTCTTTACCAAGTCGTTCACAAAAACAGCACCCTCATTAAATTGTGGTATCAATCGTTTCGCCCGCGCCAAATCACGGGTAAATATAGAAACACCCAAACCGAATTCGGATGAATTGACAAGGTCAATGGCCTCTTCGTCACTCTCAAAAATCGTAATCCCAATAACAGGGCCGAAAGTCTCCTCCACGAAAACAGGCATTTTCGTATTGACATTTACCAGAATAGTCGGTTCGAAATAGCTACCTTTTCTATTACCCCCTAAAATAATTTCTGCCCCCATTTTACAGCTAGAACGAACCTGTTTCTCTAATTCAATGGCCAAATCCTCACGTGCCATTACACCAATGTACGTCCCTTCATCCATGGGGTCCCCACTTTGTAACATTTCAACTTTTTCCCTGAATTTCCTTGTAAATTCTGTGGCGATACCGCGTTGCAACAGCAAACGTTTTCCGGCAATACAACTTTGGCCGGTATTCTGAAACCTGGCTTGAACACACGTTTCTAGCGCGTTTTCAATATGGGCGTCATCGAAGATGACCAAGGCATTATTGCCTCCTAATTCTAATACGGTCTTTTTGATTGCCTTACCGGCAATCGATGCTACCGAGCTACCTGCTGGCTTACTACCGGTCAAGGTAACCGCTTTGATACTATCGTTTGAGATTACCGAGTCGATATCACGACTGTCGATAATTAGGTGTTGAAAACATCCTTTTGGGAATCCGGCAAGGGCAAATACCTCTTGAATCATTTCCCCGCACTGCATAACATTCGATGCATGTTTTAAAACACCGATATTTCCCGCCATTAAATTTGGTGCGGCAAATCTGAATACTTGCCAAAAAGGGTAATTCCAAGGCATAATGGCCAAGATAGCCCCCAATGGTTCGTAGGAGACGTAGCTTTTGTTTGCCCCTGTATCAATAATTTCATCGGCCAATTGCTTTTTTGAATTTTCAGCATAATATTCGCATACCCAAGCACATTTTTCGATTTCAGCCGTCGCTTGTTTTATGGGCTTACCCATTTCGACCGTAATGGTTTGCGCATATTTCGTCTTGTTTTTTTTCAAGACCTGCGCTGCCTTTCTCATCAAAGAAGCACGTTTCGAAATGGAGGTCGTTCTCCAAACCTGAAATACTTCGGAGGCCAGAAATAAGGTGTCGTTCAATTCATTTTGGCTCAATTCCTTGAATTCTTTCAATTTTTCACCTGTGTACGGATTGATTGACTCTTTCATAACCCTTGCAAATTTGAGATTCGGTAACGTGTGTGCTAAGCTCGGTAATGCTTCGAACATTTCAGCCGATACTAGTAAAATTTAGTGCGATTTAATAACAATAATTCTATATTTGGGAATTAGCTATAAATCTATTAATAAAAAAGAAAATGAAAACACTAAAAGTAGTAATGGCCGTGGTTGTTTTATTACTGTCAATGCAGGTCAAGGCCCAAACAGCAGACGAAATAATATCCAGTTATTTTGAGAACATTGGTGGCCTTGACAATCTGAAAGCCATCAAAGGCGTCAAAATGACGGCAAAGATGAACCAACAGGGTATGGAATTTCCGCTTGAAATTACACAACTTAGTGATGGACGTCAAGCAACTTCCGTGAACTTTCAGGGAAAAGAGCTCAAACAAGGCGTTTATGATGGTGAAACCCTTTGGGGAACGAATTTCATGACAATGAAGGCCGAAAAAAGCGATGCCGAAACAACGGAGAATTTTAAGCTCAATACCAATGATTTTCCGGATTCGTTCGTCGATTATAAAGAAAAAGGATATACCGTTGAATTGGTCGGTAAGGAAACGATCGATGGCACTGATGCCTACAAAATAAAATTGGTTAAAGAGCCCATTACCGTTGACGGGAATAAAGAAGAAGATGTTTCCTTTTACTTTTTTGATGTCGAAAATTTTGTTCCAATTGCCATGCAGTCAGAAATCAAATCAGGGCCAGCAAAAGGGATGGTGCAGGAAATTACTTTCAGTGACTACCAGGACGTCGATGGAATCTATTTCCCTTTTGCGCTGACCCAAGGTGTAAAAGGACAACCTGGGGCGCCTATAACAATCGAAAAAATCGAACTCAACCCAACGGTAGACGCAAGTATCTTTGCTTTTCCAGATGAAATGGCAGAGGAAAAAAAATAAAATCACCTAACAATTAAACCCTCAATAGTAGGGTTTTTTTATTTATAGATACACCATGAGGAAATATAGTGTTCTTGTTTGTATAATTGGGTTGCTTTGTCCCTATTTCGGAGTATCCCAGGCCGCTGATACCGGGAAGGAACTTTTTGGGGACATGACTGCCCGGCATATTGGCCCAGCTATCATGAGCGGGCGTATCAACGATATTGAAATGCATCCTACGAACAGTAGGATCGTATATATCGGAAGTGCAGGAGGTGGAGTTTGGAAATCGAATGATGCAGGAACCACTTTTAACCCTATTTTTGATGACTATTGCCAGTCGATCGGAACGATTGCCCTAGATCCCAATGACCCCGACAATACGATTTATGTAGGTACCGGCGAAACATGGACCCGCAATAGTGTGTCTGTGGGGGACGGTTTATACAAGTCGACCGATGGTGGTTCGAATTGGAAAAAATTAAATTTTGAAAAATCGGAACGTATTGCGAATATCATCATCAATCCTACGGACTCAAATGAAATCTACGTTGCCGTTTTAGGCGCTTTGTGGGGCGATAGTGAGGAAAGAGGCGTTTACAGGTCAAGTGATGGAGGCGAGTCATGGGAAAAAATCCTCTATGTTGACCCGAAGACAGGTTGTGCAGATTTGGCAATGGACCCCAACGATCCGAAAATACTCTATGCCAGCATGTGGGAATTCAGAAGAACGGGATGGAGTTTTGAATCAGGAGGTAAAAACAGTGCCCTGTTTAAATCTACGGATGGCGGTACAAGCTGGAATAAAATCCACAATGGTTTTCCCTCAGGGAATTTAGGCCGACTTGGAATTGCCATTGCCCCATCGAATCCGAAGGTACTCTACACCGTTATCGAGGCCGAAGATGATGCGCGAAAAGGTTTGTATCGAAGTGACGATGCTGGTGAAAGCTGGAAACAGCTAAACAATGATTTCGGAATCACCGTCAGACCCTTCTACTTTTCAAGGATCGTTGTAGATCCCAGGGATGAAAATGTGATCGTGAAGGGAGGTTTTAGTGGATCTATTTCCAGGGATGGTGGAAAAACCTTTAAAAGCCTCGGGAACATGCATAGCGATATTCATGATATTACATTTAGCATCAGGGATTCAGATGTCATGTACGTAGGCACTGACGGCGGTGTTTACCGCTCCTGGGATGGGGGAACCAATCTGGAAATCGTTGAAAACCTGCCCCTCTCCCAATTTTATCAAATTAGTCTTGACGATGCCACCCCCTACAATGTTTATGGCGGCCTTCAGGATAATGGATCGTGGTACGGACCCTCTTCCTCCTTGGGAGGCGTTGAGGGCAGGGACTGGAATTCTATCGGAGCGGGCGACGGATTTCGTGTTTTAAAACATCCCACAAAAAATAGTATCTATTCGGAGATGCAAGGAGCAGAAAACGTTTGGCGGTATGATGTCGACAGAAATCTGTTAAAAACCATTCAACCGTTGCCCACCAAAGATGTCAAAAAACTTCGCTTTAACTGGAACGCCCCAATGGCCATAAGCAATCACCAGCCGAATCGGTTTTATATGGGGAGTCAATATCTGCATAAATCTGAGGATATGGGCGATACATGGCAGATCATCTCCGATGATCTTACGACCAATGATCCCAAAAAACAGGCACAAGAAGACTCAGGTGGGCTGTCGAAAGATAACTCAGGGGCCGAAAATCATACAACGATCTTTACGATCGCCGAATCCCCTCTTGATGAAAATATCATTTGGGTCGGCACCGACGATGGCAATGTGCAAATAACGGAAGATGCTGGCAAAACGTGGACGAATACGGTAGCAAATATTCCTGGACTTCCGAAAAATACTTGGTGTTACCATATTGAAGCCAGCGTATTCGACAAAGGGACGGCCTATGCTGTTTTTGATGGTCATACCATGAATGATATGAAGCCTTATGCTTACAAAACTACTGATTATGGCAACTCTTGGAAGTCAATAATTAGTGACGATATAATTGGTTTTGCCCGCAACATCCAAGAAGATTACGTCAATCCCGACTTACTCTTTTTAGGTACCGAATTTGGACTTTACATTACAATGAACGGGGGAACTTCCTGGAAAAAATTTACTAATAATATGCCGTCGGTTGCGGTGCACTTTATAGATATTCAAAAATCTACCAACGACTTGGTAATGGCCACACATGGTCGTGGGGTAATCATTATTGACGATATTTCGCCACTTCGTGAAATGAATGAGGACGTCTTGAAACAGACGGTGTACTTTTTTAAGAACACCCCCACGATCATTGACGAGGAAAGCGGTTTCTCAGGCGGCTTTGGAAATGAGACACAATTTGTAGGCAGCAATAAAAGCAAAGATGTACAAATAAAATATTATCTGCCGAAGCGACATACCTTTGGAAAAATGACCATGGAAATACAAGACATGAACGGGCACAAAATCGTCGAATTGGTTCCCGGGAAATCAAAAGGCATCAATATCGTGAATTGGGGCTATACCATAAAACAACCAAAGGTTGCCAAGGGCAAGACGTTTAGTTATGGCGGATTCACCGCCCCTACGGTGCCCGCCGGCACCTATAAGGCGGTACTAACAAAAGGGAAGGAAGTTTTTGAACATACCTTCGATCTTGTATATGATCCCAGGAACCCTTTGAACGACACAGAACGGGAACTAAAGTATGAGACAACCATGAAATTGTACAATATGACCCAAGAATTGGCATATTTGGTCTATGAATTGGATGAATTGCTATCGAAGGCAACTACCGATAAGAATTCGAAATTGGTCGCATCCCTCAATGAATTGAAGGAAGGTCTTGTTATTACGACCGGTGACAACTATGTAGGTACTTCCGAGACACAACTTCGCGAAAAAATGGCCGATCTTTACAGCAAAATCGCCTCGGGCTATGATCGGCCAACCGCTGCCGAACTTGAAAACCTTCAGGCAATTGCTGAACGATTTCAAAATGCCAAAGACGATTTTCAGAAATTAAAAAAGAAAATCAAGGGAAGTGAGGAATTGAAACTCCAATCATTTGAGGAGTTTCTTGAAAGTAAGTAAGATCCTCTTCAAGAAAAAAGCCATCGTCCAAGACGATGGCTTTTTATTTTCCCTCAATTTATTCATCGCATTCCGGAAATTTGAAAATAGTACCCATGGGAAAACTTGCTCAAAAGAAGTTGTTTCCTTCTTCTTCCTTCAATATGATTCATCAGCTCGATGGTGGCATCTAATCCGAATCACTCATAAGTAAGCTTTAAAAGTTATTCCCATTCGCACTTTTGGTTTGCCAAATACAAGATACTTGCTTTTACTGTCCTACGAAAGAGCACATACGATTCCCTGCCATGCTCTAATTCCATTTAAAAATCAATAAAAATAGGTACTGCATGCTTCATGCAGGGTACGCCAATATATTCGCTCTTGTAAATTATCAGAGTGCACTATTTGAAGATTTGCCAATGCAAGGCGTACACTGAAAAGCCTATTGAAAAAGAGTAAGTAATCTAAAATTCATACACTATGAAAAACATATGTATTCTACTATTCCTAGTCAGTTCAACATTGGCTAATGCGCATGATCCTTTTCATAAAGGGATGGTATACGCTCCGGAATTATCGGAGGTAATTGAAAATAGCAAGCTACGTTTCAAGGTTCTTGACATGGAGAATATCCAAGCAGCTATCGAAAAGTGTTCGGTTACTGCTTCCGGACGTGTACATACTGCAAATGGGAGTTTCACCGCGACCCTTACCGTTTATGGCGCCTGTAATTCAAGCCTTGCGGGAGCCATGCGAGATGCTATTCAAGCGCTAAGGGCCCTTTTCAATTAATGTACCATGACACATCGACTTCTAATTCTAGTTTTGATGATGGTGGTCCTTAGCAGCAATCATGCTCTAGGTAACCATGAGAATAGGGTACCGATTTATGGTAATTCGAACGCACCAAATAGTCAGTCGTTTAATGGCTTTCGAACCCTTGAATTGCTTAAAGATCCTGGTATCAAGAAGTATACATGTACCCGATCAATAAAAATTTACATCCTCACAGAGTCGGGTATATTTGGTTTTGGACTAAGTATCACGGCCAGGACGTGCGAAGAGGCCAACACCGGTATTTCAAACGCCGTTAAAGGCTTTATTAAGGGGATTTACTAAGTATTAAGACAATATAGCTACCTAGGGTCTTTCAAAAATTGAGTATAACTTTTAAATAGTAAAAAAATGAAAATAAAAATAGTGATTTTAGTCTTAAGCCTTGCCTTTATTGGCAACATGCATGCCAGGAGCTTTGAATTTCCGTTTCCAGCAATTCAAAAAATAACAACAATTACCACGGAGGAAATGCATCCAGAAATTGTTCAACTTCTTGAAGATGGCATTATTAACACGCTTACCATATCGAATTATTCCGTTGCGAATTGTACGCTTAGTGCGGAAATAAGTTACAATGGTATTGCACTCAAATTAAGTATCACCGCAGAGACCTGTTATAAGGCGGGAGAAGGCCTTGCACAGGCAGTCAAGGGCTTCATGAAGGGCGTTAAGTAATCTGCGAGAACCTTTGAAATATTAAATCAGAAAACCCTATTTAAGATTTTATTGTAGTGTTAAGTGTTAATCCTCAATGGCACCTCTTTTTTAAGAGGTGCTATTTTAACTTAAGAATATGAAACGATTTATACGAATATGTTTATTGATACATGCGCAAATAGCGATTTCACAAAATACCTCGTTAATTGCCGAATATGATATGGTCCTCAATCTGGACCAACCAAAACATTTTGTTTCCCGACTCGAATTTATCAATGGTATTTCATACTATCATTGGAATGATACCGAAAATAAGTCTTCGAGTGAAGTTGATGATTTCGGAAATACAAAATTTTACATTGATATCACAGACAGTATCGGCACCTTAAACAAGGTTGACTACAAGTCAGATAGTCTATTTACAAGAAGTCTACGACTAAAGGATGTCATTATTTTAAAGGAGATACGGCCGGAAATTAAATGGGAGCTACTCCAAGAACAAAAAAATATTGGGAAATTTTTGGCCAACAAGGCAATCTGCAATTTTCGTGGAAGAAATTATACGGTCTGGTACTCCCCACAAATACCCAGTGCAATAGGTCCATGGAAATTAAATGGGTTACCGGGAATGATATTGGAAGTTCATGAGGCTGATAACATACTAGAAATATTCTTCAAATCAATACGAATATCCAATGATGTAGTTCCTGACCGGGAAGCTATTTTCGATTCCGGACAATCGATTACCCTTAAGGAGTTTGTCGAAAATCAACACAAACTCGCCGACGAGTTGATAAAAAAAATAGTGTCAAAACTACCACGGGGCACCAGTATTAGTGTAGATGGCAAAACCGAGAATTTCATCGAAAGGGAGTTCGTGGAATATTAAGCGGATATGGGCTTCATTAAATTATTTTGTTTGTTTCTTTTTCTTACAACCTACACGACACAAGTATGTTCACAGACGATACTTTCTGGTCATGTAACTGACACGACGAATACTCCGATTCCTTCAGTAAACGTATTTTTGTCTACGGGGGAAGGCAATTCGATAATCAATTATACCTATACCGATGATACTGGCTATTATCAGCTTGAGGTCAAGAAAGTTGGCGACTATGTTTTAAACGCGTATAGTCTTGCGTATAGTAAGTTCAGTGCCCGAATCAATATCGATAGTACAAACCTACATTCAACCGCGACTAAAGACATCGTTTTAATTGAAACATCCCAGCAATTGGATGAAGTCGTAGTAAATGCACACTTGCCAATAGTTGTAAAAAAGGACACCGTCATTATAAGAGTCGAATCTTTCATAAATGGATCTGAAGAAGTAGCCGAAGACATCCTGAAAAAACTACCAGGCATTGAAGTTACCGCAGACGGCACTGTGAAAATCGAAGGTAGGAACATTGAAAAAGTTATGATCGAAGGTGACGACCTTTTTGAAAAAGGCTACAAACTCTTAACCAAAAATTTAAACGCGGGAGTTATCGATAAGGTTGAGATACTGCAACATTTTTCAGATAATCCATTGCTTAAAAACATTGAAGATAGCGAGGATATCGCTCTAAATATCGTACTAAAGGAAGAAGTTAAAAGCACCCTATTCGGAAACATTGAGTTGGGTTATGGCCTCAAAAATGTTTATGAGAACAAACTGAATGGTATTGCTATCAAGAAAAAAACAAAATATTATGTATTTGGGAATATGAATACGATTGGCAATGATGCCACAGGCGATATTTTTCAGCTACTTTATCCAGAATATTTAACAGGCAATAGCTATATAGGCGATGGGACAGGCGCACCCAAAATAATGAGCATGACCATTAATCCACCCTCTATGGAAAGCAGTCGGTTTAATTTCAATGGAGCTGAACTGGCATCCATCAATGGGATTTTCAATCCTATCGAAAAATTAAAGATCAAGGGGATGTATGTTTTTACTTCCGATGAAAACGATTATTCCAGAAATCAAACGGAATTTTTTAATGTTGCCGATCTCAGTTTTTTAAATTCTGAACGGCATTCCCTTCGCAAAACCGGCCTTATTTCCATGTCAAAAATACAGGCCAATTACCAAGTTAATCAAAATAACCAGCTAGAATACGTTGGTAAATTAAATTTGGGAAGATTTCGTTATACGAGCGCCTTGGATTTTAATACGATTAAATTCACCCCATCCCTGACCGAAATTAGCAAAAACACCGACCATCGAATTACGTATACCTCCAGAATAAATGTCCGGTCAGCCTATCAAATAACCACCCGCTATATTTATGATTCTAAGCCACAGGACTATTCATTCGACGACTTCATTTATCAAGAATTATTCCCTACAATTGATTCGATTCAAAGTGTAACCGAAAACAGCCACGCAACAACTAGTTACTTTGGTGTGGAAGGCGCGTTTTTTTCAAAGGGGGCCCATTCTAATTTGGAAATTAGAACAGGGTATACCTATCAGGGTTCTAAATTGCGGAGCAGACTTCATTTGAATTCTACAAGGACCATAATAGATGCAGGAGCCGAATACCAGAATAATTTTAATTTCGATTTGGGAGATGTTTATATCAAAACGAATTACAAAAAATACATTGGCAATTTTTCTTTGGGAATTAGTCTTGAAGCTCACCAGTATATTACAGAATATGAGCTCGATAAGAAAATCAAAGAATCCCACTTTAGTCTTGTTCCCGGACTCGGGATTTCATGGCAAATTAACAAGGATAATAAGTTCTTGGCATCCTATAAATATGGCTTGAAGAATACCGCTCTTGAAGACATCTACGATGGGTACATTCTTACGAATTATCGATTTTTTCAAAAAGGGATAGGGTCCTTTCAACAATTTAGAGGAAATTTTTTTCTTGCAAGTTACTTTTTTGGGGATTGGCAGGATTCATTTTTATTAAATGGCACCCTTATCTACAACAAGGACAACACCTACCTTGGTAGCAATTCGTTCACGCGTCAGAAATATGTAGTAACTGAACCTGAATATTTAAAAGGACGGAAATATTATTCAATGAATCTTTCAATGGATCGCTTTCTTGAAGCCCTTTCCACAAATGTGAAACTCAAAGGTACGTATACCGATAATTTCTATCAGAATCTGGTCAACGCTACAAGTCTGCGCGATATTTTAGTTCGTACGTACGATTTTGGTTTTGAACTTAGGTCGATATTTCCCCATGCAATCAACTTTCATTTAGGGCATACACAGAACTTTACCGTAGTTGTGGCCCCTGAAAGAAACCAAAACCAACACACTGTGACTTTTCTCGATATTGATGTAAAGGCGTCCGAAAAATTGTTGTTGCAACTTAAAAATGAGCGTTATTCCTTTGGGAAATCTACTAATGGCGCCCTCTTTTACTTTTCAGATCTTCGGGCGAAATATCAAATAAAACCAAATAAAACAGCCTTATCATTAGATATTGTGAATCTTTGGAATACGATTAACTTTGGAATCCTTGATATTTCCGATACAGGATATCTTCAATCTTCATATCGGCTTATTCCCCGATACCTTCTTTTGGCTATGACCTATCGGTTTTAAGATTGAACATATGTAATATATAAGGCTTCAATCGCAACATTCTTCCACCTTGTTCAGTTCCCACAGAGTAATCGGTAAGCCTCTTAATTGGTTTCCTGAAATATACCAAGATCTTCCAAAATTAATCGGGACTTCCATTTACCGATGCTTTCCAGAATCATCTTGATAGGCAACGTTGTTTATAACCCCGTTAAAAACTATAACGTATTATACTATTTGACGCCTGATTATCTGCTAAATTTATAAAAACTCCATACCATGAGCGACCGTTCCCCAAAACTCCTACAAATTCGCCCACAAGTTTTATCGGCAGCCATCAGCACTTCGACCTGTTCCGAAGAGCGATTTCAAAATCTGACCTTACGACCGATCATAAAATTTCAAAATCCGTTATTGGTAGCAGCGCTTCACAACTACATCGGTAAGCACAAGAATCATTTCTATGAATTGTCATTGGAAAAAAGACTAAGCTATATCGAGAATGCGGTACAGCGGGACATTAAGTTCCGCAACTCCTTGAAAGGAATGATTATCGGCCTATTTACCGTGGAGGAATATGAGCGCTATATGCAAGGATCATCATCCCTGAACAAGCGAATGATGAATATGGTCATCGCTCGATACAAGGATCAAATTCAACTTTTTGATCATTCCTTAGTTCAATAACGATTCCCCATTTAAGTCTGTGGTAAGAATCAAGCTCATCAGATCGAAATAGGGCCGAATGGCTTTAAATGAATCATCAATAGTTTTTACAAAATCATTTGAAAGTATTTCCTGGTCCGAAAAATTGCGAACAAAGATAAACTGTTTGCGTTTTATCAAATCAATGTCAGGATGCTGCCGATCAAAGCCTTTAGGTGCCGTCTTTACTTCGTCCCCAACCAAATCGCCCCATACTTTTTTAAAGGATGCATTGTTGATGATTTTTCTAAAATCGCTCGCATCAAGTTCAAGCTCTTTTCGAATGCGCAATAAATCATCTTTGTTCGGTTCCCAAAATCCTGCTGCAATAAAACTTCCACCTGGTTTCAGATGCACATAATATCCTCCACGTAACTTGGCCCCTGCCCTGGAAAATGAACCCGCCAGATGGGATTTATAAGGTGTCTTATCATTCGAAAAACGTACGTCCCTATAAATGCGGAAAAGTTTCATTTTTTCGACTTCATCATGCACGCTTAAATGTTCCTTCAAATCGCTCAAAAAGTTTTTGACCTCTTTTTCATGACCTTTGAACTGTGTCTTGTGATCTTCAAACCATTCCCGGGTATTATTTTTTTCAAGATCTGATAGAAATTGTAGTGTACCTTTCGTAAATATAGGATGTAACATACGACCTAGAAGTTGTTAATTAAGCTAAAGTTAACCATTTGCCATAAATCGCTCTTAAAATAATGGTTAATTTTGAAGCTGCAGAAACCAATTTATGGATATATCGGCCATTGTTCAAAAAATAATCGAGCACAAGAAACAACCTAATCTTCGGTATGCACTGAAAGAAAAAACCGAGGAATTTACGGATCTTCTATTCTATACCTTATTCGATATTGATACCCCGGTTGAAGAGAACCTAAGCGTTCTTGAAAAAGAATTCGAGGTACTGGTCAATCTTGCTTGTTGGGAAGTTGAAAAACCCTGCCAAAAGGTGTGGGACAATTACGTTGTTAAATTGCCTCAGGTCTTAGAAAGCCTTAATTTAGACGCAGAGGCTATTTTGAAGTGTGATCCTGCCTCATTGTCAATCGAGGAAGTGTACATGGCCTATCCCGGTTTCTATGCCATCGCAATTTATCGTTTGGCCCATGAACTCTATAGGAATGGGTTCCCATTGGTTCCTCGCTTGATGACCGAATATGCCCATCGCCAGACTGGGGTAGATATTAATCCAGGGGCGCAAATCGGGAAATCATTTTTTATCGATCATGCCACTGGGGTTGTTATCGGCGAAACAGCTATTATAAAGGACAATGTCAAAATCTACCAAGGCGTCACCCTTGGCGCGCTTTATGTTGCCAAAAGTCTTCAGAAAACAAAACGACATCCGACTATCGAGGATAATGTTACCATATATGCAAACGCTACCATCTTGGGAGGGGAGACTATTATTGGGGCTAATAGCATCATTGGCGGAAATGCGTGGCTTACCGCTTCAGTGCCGCCTTATACGACCGTTTTTCATATGCCGGAAATAAAGATCAAAACACAACCTAATGGCCTATAATATACTCGACTTGATTGGCAATACACCCTTGGTCGAATGCCGTGTACTCAATGAAAATCAGAATGTGCGCTTGCTTTTTAAAATGGAAGGGCATAACCCAGGTGGAAGTGTTAAAGATCGTGCGGCCTATAATATGCTAAAAAGTGGTCTTGAGAGAGGTGATTTTGATAAAAATTCGAAACTAATTGAAGCCACCAGTGGTAATACTGGTATTGCATTGGCCATGATCGCCGGCATCTATGGGTTAAATATTGAGTTGGTCATGCCCGAAAATTCGACCAAGGAACGTGTTCAAACAATGCGAGCCTATGGGGCTACTGTAACCTTGACAGCCTCCGAAGTAGGTATTGAAGGTGCAAGGGATTATGCCGAAGCGAAAGTTCAAAATGAAGGGTATCTTATGATCGACCAATTTGGTAATACCGATAATTGGAAAGCGCACTATAAAACCACTGGGCCAGAAATTTGGAAAGATACCAATGGAAAAATAACACATTTTGTTTCTTCCATGGGCACGACCGGTACAATCATGGGAACTTCCACTTTTTTAAAGGAAAAAAACCCCGACATTCAGATTGTGGGCGTTCAGCCTACCGATGGTTCAAGCATCCCAGGAATCAGAAAATGGCCAGAAGCCTATTTGCCGAAGATTTTCGACCCCTCTAAAGTTGACACGATTATGGAAGTCAGTCAAACTGAAGCTTCTGAAATGGCAAAAAAATTAGCAATCAAAGAAGCTATTTTCTCGGGAATGAGCAGTGGTGGTGCCGCTACGGCAGCATTGCGATTGGCAAAAAGCTTGAAAAAGGGAGTTATTGTTTCAATCGTATGTGATCGAGGAGACCGATATTTATCCTCTAACCTATTCGATTAGAAACAAATGATTCCTTAAAATTCAGTAGCAGCATGCTATTAAAGCCAATCCTTTCTTTTGAAATAGAGTAGCATAACTACGAATATCAGGAACATTACACCCAAAATTATGAAATAGCCGTTCCGCCAATGCAATTCGGGCATATATTCGAAATTCATGCCATACACTCCTACAAGAAAAGTCAAGGGTATGAATATCGAGGCCATGATGGTGAGCACCTTCATTACCTCGTTCATTTTATTGCTGATATTGCTCATATACATTTCCATCAAACTCATTGACATTTCACGATATATCTGCAGGCTTTCATTTATTTCTGTGGCGTGATCTAGCACATCCCTTAAAAATATTTTTGTGTCCTTAGTAATCAACGCACTTTCCGAATCGATTAATTTATTGATCAACTCCTTTACCGGGGAAACCCAACGCCTGATCTTCAGAACCTCTGTTTTCAACTGTTGGATTTTACGAGCTGTTTCAGGTTTTGGATCAGAATATACTTCCTCTTCCAAAATTTCCATATGTTGATTGATATGTTCGATGACCAAAAAGTAATTATCGATAATGGCATCCATAAATGCAAAAAACAAGTAATCGGCACTTTTACTACGAATCCGCCCCGTTTGATTTTGTATTCTATCCCGAAGCCCATTAAATACATCATCATCAAGTTCTTGAAAGACCAACACGCAATGTTCCAACAAAATTATGGCGACATGTTCGCGTATTACCTCGTCGGCTTCATTAATATAAAGCATTTTAAAAACCCCGAAAATATAGCTATCATATTCATCTATTTTTGGGCGTTGTTCGGTGTTAACGATATCCTCTAACGTCAATGGATTCAGTCCAAAATGTTTCCCTATTTTTTCTATAAAAGGGGTGTCGCTTAAGCCTACAATATTGACCCAGGATACGGTCGGAGTATCTTTTTGTGCCAGAATTTGATCAATCTTTCCAGGATAATGGACCTCATGAAATCCTTCGTTATATTCAATTATGGTAACTTTTGCCGCACTCGCTTCCCTATTTCCTAAGTAATCGATCGTGCCCGGTGCCTTGCCTAATTTTTGAAACCTTTTGGAATTTTTTTTATTCGTTTTGATCCCGGATTTTTTTTTGCCCATGAATTTGATATTTCTATAAATATACTAAATGCTTCATTTGTTAATTAAATTCTAGTGCATTCAATAATAATCCAGAACCAGGCACGACATAATCGAGCTTTCTCTGGGAATCACCCGATAATGTATCGGCAAATTCCTTTTCGGTGAGCTCCCCTTTTCCCAGTAATACCAAGGCCCCCATCATCATGCGAATTTGATAGCGCATAAAGCCCTGACCCCGCACGATGAATGCAAAGCTATTTTCTGGAAAGAAATTGGCCTTTAGAAGGTCGTTTGGTTTGATTTCGCGGAAATCAACACACCTAACAACCTTGGTGTTTGGCTGTAATCGTGCCGTATATAAAGTGAAATCATGGGTGCCCATGAACTGTTTAGCGGCCCTCTTCATAGTATCTATAGCAAGTTCCCCTTGGATATTTGCAATAAAAGGGGCACAGAATGGATGGTTTTTTTCGCCATACGAAAACAGGTAGACATATTCCTTCGTCTTACTGTCTTTTATAATATTGAAATCGTTGGTGACTTCAATAATATCAATGACACGTATATCTGGAGGTAAATTGCGATTAAATTCGACAAGAAAGGTACCTTGATTTTCAAGGGCCAAACCATCAAGAAATAGCTCGAAGGCCGCATCAAGGGCCGAAACCTTTGCATCGGTCCTACCCGCCCCCAAAACTTTGAATTTGCGCCCAGGCAAGACAAATTTTAAAGTTTTTGACAACATGCCCTCAATCGTTCTTTGCCCTGGTTGTTTTTGCCAACCACTATATCTAAAACCTAAAAACTGTAGTCGAAGCAAATAACAGTGTCGTTGTTTCTCCATACATACGAAAGTACCAAAATTCGAAAAAGATACGTGAATCGGTACGGGATACTTTAGGTGACTATTTGCAAGACATTATCAATAGAAATTTTTTGTACCTTAAATGACTCAACCAACAAAAAAATAAAAAAATGAACCAAGAACATGCTGTAAAACCACCTACGTGGTTTTGGATGGTCAGTGTATTGGCCCTATTATGGAACCTCGTGGGCGTAGGAGCCTATTTACAACAGGTATTTATGTCTGCAGAGGATCTAGAACTCCTCACTCAAGAACAACGGCAGCTCTTGGAGGCGCAACCCCTTTGGGTACATAGTGCGTTTGCGATTGCAGTTTGGGCCGGAGCCCTAGGATGCATCGCATTGTTACTTCGGAAAAAATGGGCCGCTCCTGTCTTAATCGTTTCACTACTAGGTGCCCTTGCCCAGATGTCCTATTCGTTCTTTTTGAGCGACGCTTCTCCTATAGTATCGGGCGCGGGCGCGTTGATCATGCCGATCGTGATTATAATAGTGGGGTTTCTTTTGGTTTTCCTGGCACGTTCAGCCTCCCATAAAAAGTGGCTCACATAAAAACCCTAATAATAGAAATAAAATTGAATACGATAGCTAAAAATTGAAAAGCGTTCCCCGCGTCTTATTTCACAACAGGTTTTCGGACATTGTCAACATTGTGTGCGCTTTGTCGATATTTATGAAATAATACATATTTGATGCCGTTGTAAGTCTTTAAACCGGGTTCCCCCAAATCCAAGTAACTTGTTCACGATGAAGTCTATAATGCGATTGCTTCCCTGGAAAACAGGACTACTTCTATCAATTTTTGTATTGGTAGTATTAATCATTTTCAGTTTTTACGGACTTTACACGAACAAATTCTATTTTTTTAAAATTGATAATTATATATTTCCAATACTTACCAGCGCGCACTTTACTTTTTTGTATGCCTTATGGTTCAAGATCAAGGAACACGAAGTTGCAGACCCTAAAATGAGAAATCTTGAATATGCCCTGTATGCTATTTTCTTAGTGTATTTATATAAGTTTTTTGATGTTTTCTTCATCTTAATTGGTGCGAGCGATTACGCTGATTTTATTATCCCTGAGACGTTTATGCCTCTTGGAATTCTAATTCTAACCTTTCACTTTCTACTTTTAGTATTAACGCTTTTAGTCTTTAAGTACAGAAAGGAATTCGTAGGCACTTATAATTTTGATGAAATAAACGGACAGATAGATTCATGGGAATAACTCCCTATCATGTGTTATGGCAAAAGACCTTGGATAAAATCCAAGGTCTTTTAATTTTAATGGCATCCGTGATCGAGGTATGTGAAAAACCGTATCTATAATCCACTAATATAACTTCCGTATAAATCCTTAAAATGATACCCTTCCGAAAACCTATGTTTGTTCAGCTTTTTATGGGTAACGAGTCCCCACAATAGTAATTCCTTCAAAAAATAAACATCTTGCTTAGGGAAATCGGGCTGATGCTTTTTAATCAATTGATTCAGGGCAGGAACACTGTCGAGTGCCCTTTTATATTCGTCATCGGTAAAATCATCGAGAAGTTCAAAGCCTTCGCCTTGAAAAAACCAATGCAACAACTCGTCATAGGGCGTTTCAGCATCCTTTTTTTCTAGCTTGTTTATTTTTGGAAAGTATACTTGAAACAAGGACTTTACAGCATCATCTATCAGGATGGCCGCGACTGCGTCGGCACCTTCCTGTTCTCCTTCATATACCAATTCGATTTTTCCCGTGACCGCAGGGATAACCCCCATAAAATCGCTCAATCTAACCATGGTATTGGTAGCCCCATTTTGCAATGCACGACGTTCGGCCGTACTGAGGAGGTTTTCAAAAGCAGTAATGCTCGTGCGTGCGCTTACCCCACTCTTTGAATCGACATATTCACTTTTCCTCGCTTCAAAACTTATTTGTTCCAACAAATCTTTGGCAATATCGGGTACATACACCAATTCGGTCTGTCGTTCGTCTAAATTCGATTCCTGCTCGGTTATCTTCCTTGCGATTTCAATAGCATCTGGATAGTGGGTAAGGATTTGTGAACCGATACGGTCCTTTAAGGGGGTAACAATACTACCTCTATTGGTATAGTCTTCTGGATTCGCGGTAAAAACAAATTGTAGATCCAAAGGCAATCGTACTTTAAATCCCCGAATCTGAATATCTCCCTCTTCTAGAATATTGAAAAGGGATACTTGGATCCTAGCTTGTAAATCGGGAAGTTCGTTGATTACGAATATACTGCGGTTGGCTCGCGGTATCATGCCGAAATGGATTACCCGGTCATCGGCATAGGATAATTTGAGATTTGCAGCCTTGATAGGGTCCACATCGCCTATTATATCTGCCACCGTTACATCGGGCGTGGCCAATTTCTCATAGAAACGTTCACTACGATGGAGCCATGATATGGGCGTATTTTCTCCTTTTTCAGCGATGAGGTCCTTTGCATAGCGCGAGATGGGTTGCAACGGATCATCATTTATTTCAGAACCTTCGACTACAGGGATCCATTCGTCCAAGAGATTGATCATTAATCTTGCTAAGCGGGTTTTCGCCTGCCCGCGAAGTCCAAGTAGATTAATATTGTGTCTCGAAAGTATAGCACGTTCCAATTCGGGTATGACCGAGTTTTCATAGCCCCAAACTCCTGGAAACGAAGCTTCCCCTTTTTTAATTTTTTCCCTAAGGTTATCACGCAGTTCGTCCTTGATACTTTTTGTCTGATAGCCACTCTTTTTTAAATCGCCTAGTGTTTTAATTTTGTCCGGTTTCAAATTTCCTTTTTTAGTAACTATTTCCTTTTGCATAGCGGATGTATTCCTATTTTTTTATCCTTTCAATCGCTTCTTTCTATTTGCTTCGTAATCCTCAAAAATCATTTCTCCGAGACCTTTTAATCCCGTAAAGAAGGCCTTCCCTTTATTTGCCTCTGTAAAATGTCGAATGAACTGCATTAAATAGGGGTCTTGCGCAATCATAAAGGTGGTTATAGGAATGTGCAATTTCCTAGCCTGCCGCGCCATCGTATAGCATTTTTCGACAATATAGTCATCGAGGCCAACACTGTTTTTATAGTAGGTACCGTCTGGTAGTCGAAGACAGCTCGGCTTGCCGTCGGTAATCATGAAGATCTGTTTGTTCGTGTTGCGTTTTCTACGTAGCATATCCATCGCCAATTGCAATCCTGCTACCGTATTCGTGTGATAGGGCCCGACTTTAAGATAGGGCAGGTCTTTAATGGGAATCGGCCAAGCGTCGTTGCCGAATACTAAAATATCCAACGTATCCTTAGGATATCGTGTGGTTATCAACTCGGCCAAGGCCATTGCCACTTTTTTGGCCGGTGTAATGCGGTCTTCACCATACAAAATCATACTGTGGCTTATGTCAATCATTAAGACCGTGCTCATCTGGGCTTTATATTGGGTGTCCTCTACGACCAAATCATTCTCATCTAAGGAAAAATTGCCAATGCCGTGATTTATCTGGGCATTTTTAAGGCTTTCTGTCATTGAGATATGTTCTAGACCATCCCCATAGCGATATTCTCGGAAATCACCCGTATGTTCATCACCGGGTCCTGATTTACCGGTTTTATGATTCCCGGAACCACTACGCTTTATTTTACCAAAAATCTGATCAAGTGCCCTTTGCCTGATAATGCGCTCGAGCTTCGCGGTTATTGAAAGATTACCCTTACCATCACCTTCTTCGCCTTCCTCGCCATCTTCATCGGTGCCTCCATCTTCAAATTCTTCAATAAGAAAGCCCTTGGCCTTTAGATCTTCAATGAAATCGTCGATAGTATAATTTTCATCGGTAAGTTCGTATTCCTTGTCAAGCTCACGCAGCCAATCCAAAGCCTCATCTACATCTCCTGAAGTATGGGTGATAAGTTCCTGAAAGATATCAAAGAGTTTGTCGAACGGTGATTGTTCCGGTGCCTCGTAGGAAGCAAAACGAAATCCTTTTCTTGTATTCATAGCGATTTCATAAAGTTACTACAATTCCTATTTACCACCATCTATTTAAGAAAACTTAACGATTTTAGAATCTGGCATCTATTAAAGGGAACTCCCATATCCTAGCACATCCTGATAGGCAGTTTGTGATACAAGATCCGCCAATTTAATCCATTGCAAAATGAAGGGACTAAAGGCCGCTCTAAAGACACGTCGAAAGCGAAATTATACTACGTAATTATTTGCAGAGGTGTGGTGGTCTTCCAGGAGCCTCTTGTGAAATCGGGAAATTCTTGGGGCATTCCGTCAGTGGCTACCGAAGCTTCGCTTAATGGACCAACAGCGCTCCAAAGGCATCCCTCATAAACGTTTTGATCTAATGGTTGACCTTCACGCAGGCATTCTATAATTCGATAAAGCATCATGAAATCCATTCCACCATGACCTCCCATTTTAGTGGCCAGATCCCCCAATCGCTTATAGAGTGGATGCTCATATTTATCATAAATTTTATTCAACTGATCCCCTTCGGCCCACTCGTGATGGGACTCAGGACCACCTTCAACGCCGCCTTCCAGAGCGATGCGTGTTGGAAATCCCGCCAAAGTACCCTGCGTACCTTGTATCAAATTGAGCCGTGAATAGGGTCTTGGACTTGTTTCATCCCATTGCACCAAAATAGTGCGCCCCATAGTGGTCTTGATGATCGACGTATTGATATCCCCACCGACATAATCCAATTGATTCCATTTGTGGTCCGCTGGGAAATTCTTTTTTGCATATAAATTGCGCCCCTTCCCGGGTGATGAAAAAGAATTCATTACCTCAAAATTATCATCTCCCCTGCCAATATTCATATACTGTGCAATGGGCCCCAGCCCATGTGTTGGATATAGATTCCCATTGCGTTTTGCATATTGATATGTTCTCCAGGAACCGGTTCCACGTTCAACTTCGTTCATTTGAGATCGAAGTTCATGAATATAAGCTGCCTCACCATGTAATAGTTCTCCAATAACTCCTTGGCGGCACATATTTAGATATAATAATTCTTCACGACCATAGTTCACATTTTCCATCATCATACAATGCTTTTGGGTACGTTCGGAGGTATCGATGATGTCCCACATATCCTTTAAGGTTGTGGCAATCGGTACTTCGACAAAAGCATGCGTACCAGCTTCCATGGCCCCTATGGCCATAGGCGCATGCCACTCCCAAGGAGTGGCGATAAAAACGGCATCCGGTTTTTGCTCTTTCAGCATAGTTCGCCAATCGTTTTCCCCTTTTGTATATAAACGGATGTTCTTATGTCGCTCGGTTTTCCCAATATCCTTGCATTCCTTGGCGGCCTTTTCAGCCAGGTCAGCATACAGGTCGCATATGGCCACCACTTCGGTGCCTGGAATCGATGCTATTTGACTGGCATGTCCTGAGCCACGAGCTCCCACACCTATAATGGCGCAACGTACCGTAGTTAATTTCTGGGCTTTGAACCCACCCATATAACCAAGGGACGGTTGTATGTCATACTCCTTTTGAAGCTTATGCCCGAACCCTAAATTTGGAGTTGCCGCAATACCTATGCCTGCGATGGCCGCTTTGCGCAAAAAATCCCTTCTATTGGAACCCATAGTATTTTTATTTAGTCATTAAAAATAATAAAAGAATACTTGTTTTTATTTTAAATTGTATGAAATTAAGGCCCCAGTTGCTATTAAACCTTCGACTCGTTCATGGCAAATTCTCCTTAAAAAGCATCGCCCATAGTTGTCGAACTTATTTTATTTGTGCCTTTTACGCAATACATTTTCCACATCCAAAAGCTGTACGTCTTTTGCATGCAACAACATTAGATAATGAAAAAGCAGGTCGGCACTCTCTTCCAGAAAGAGTTCCTGGTCATTGTCTTTAGCCTCGATTATCAATTCGACCGCCTCCTCCCCGACTTTCTGGGCAATTTTATTGATTCCTTTTTGGAAAAGGGAGGCCACATACGAATCGGCATCGACCATTGCGCGCCTATTTTCTATTATTTTTTCCAATTTGGATAAAAATCCGAAATGCGAACTATTGACCTCATTCCAGCATGAATCGCTCCCCGTATGGCATGTTGGACCATCTGGGTTCACGTAAATCAAGAGCGCATCCTGGTCGCAATCGAGTTTCATCTCGACCACATGAAGGAAATTCCCACTGGTTTCGCCTTTAGTCCATAATCGTTTTTTGGTGCGGCTATAAAAGGTAACCTTTTTAGTTTTCTCGGTTACTGCAAGCGATTCTTCGTTCATGTAACCGAGCATTAGTACATTTTTAGTCATTGCATCTTGAACTATTGCCGGTAAGAGCCCCGCGACGTCGGAAGCTAGATTCAATTCCTTTAATTTATTCCAATTTGGTGTTTTAAGTTCCATTTCTTTTTTCATTGTTCCCTACTATTTTTATTGCCATACGATACGCTGTTCGTTCAGGCTATTTATATACGTACTGCTATTCCGTTTTGTTTTAATAGTTCCTTAAGGTCGGTAATTGCAATTTCCTTGAAATGGAATACACTTGCCGCCAAAGCCGCATCTACTTTTCCATCAATAAATGTTTCGACAAAATGCTGCATCTTCCCGGCACCCCCCGACGCAATTATGGGAATATTCAATGTGCTTGATAATCGTGCCAAGGCCACATTAGCAAATCCGTCCTTGGTACCATCATGATCCATAGAAGTAAAAAGTATTTCGCCTGCGCCACGTTGTTCGACTTCCTTTGACCACTCGAACAAGTCCAGGGTAGTGGGTACTTTTCCACCCATTAGATGCACCTTCCATTGGTTATTTATTTTTTTGGCATCGATAGCTACAACGATACACTGGGAGCCGAATTTGGCCACCAATTCATCAATGAGTTCAGGATTCCTTATTGCGGAAGAGTTTATCGAAACCTTATCGGCGCCATTGTGAAGCAAAATATCAACATCTTCTACTGATGATATACCGCCACCTACCGTAAATGGAATATTTACTTTTTCCGCAACGCGATAAACCAACTTTGCCAATGTCTTTCTGCGCTCTTCGGTTGCTGAAATATCAAGGAAAACCAATTCGTCAGCACCCGAATCGGCATAAAATTGTGCTAGGGAAACAGGATCCCCGGCATCGCGCAAACCAACAAAATTGATGCCTTTGACGGTTCTACCATTTTTAATATCCAGACATGGTATGATGCGTTTTGCTAGCATGCTATCCTTGGTTCTTACTATTTAAATCAATGCCTTCATACAATCCCAGATCCTTATTTTTTATTTGCTTGACCCAAAACGCGATTTGACCGGTGTGGTACGAATAATGTTCAACTACATGCAGGATGATTCCGATTCCTGATAAGTTAAAACCCTGTACAAATCGTTTTCGAAGTAATTCCTCTGCTGGCACTTTCTTGATCGTAAACATGGCTAATGCAACGGTTTCGTTCAGTTTTTGCAACACCTCCATTTTTGTGAAGCCTGATTTAGTCGCAAACTCTTGATCCCGTTCCCGTACATCATCACTTTGACCCAAAGATGCAATTGCATATTGGGTAATATTTCCACACAGATGAAGAATGAGATTGGCTATACTATTCGATACTGCATTTGGGCTCGCCCATATTTCATCATCCGAAAGATCTTGAAGGCATTTATTGACTTTATTGGTATTCTCATCAATGCGATACAGCGAATTATCGATGAACTCACTTAGAATACTACTATCTTGGTTCATATTGTAAGGATATAATTTTCAATTTGTTTCAATGTAATGTAATTCTCATAAATGGCTTTACCAATTATGGTAGCCTCGCATCCTATTTCTGCTAACTTTGGCAGCTCATCGATGTGCGAAATTCCACCACTGGCAATCAATTTTAATTTTGCTTCAGAGTATGCTATTATTTTCTTGTAAAGCTCCAGAGAGGGACCTCCCAACATGCCATCCTTACTAATATCAGTACAGATAACGTATTCGATACCCTCTTGTTGATAGTCTGTAATGAAGGGTAGTAAACTTTCCTCAGAAGACTCTTGCCAACCTGATATAGCAATTTTTTCATTGAAGGCATCGGCCCCTAAAATAATCCTTGCCGGGCCAAATTTCTGAATCCAAGTCAGAAACGTTTTTTTATTCTTTACGGCAATGCTTCCTCCTGTAATTTGAGCCGCCCCACTTTCGAAGGCGATCCTTAGATCATCATCGGTTTTCAAACCACCCCCAAAATCGATTTTCAATGAGGTATTTGCAGCTATTTTTTCAAGTGTCTTATGATTGACAATATGTTTTGACTTGGCGCCATCAAGATCCACCAAATGCAGATATTCTATTCCATGTGCCTCGAATTCCTTGGCGACCTCCAAGGGATTTTCATTATAAACCTTCTTTGTGCTGTAGTCGCCTTTCGAGAGCCTTACACATTTCCCTTCAATTAAATCTATCGCC
The DNA here is from genome assembly GCA_038316335.1 of Flavobacteriales bacterium. Classification (GTDB taxonomy): domain Bacteria; phylum Bacteroidota; class Bacteroidia; order Flavobacteriales; family Flavobacteriaceae; genus JALHST01. The sequence goes on along the minus strand of JBBQAM010000027.1, from coordinate 24,666 downwards.
GGAATAATTCTCATAACCTCTTTTAAAGCAATTGTTGTTTATCGATTGTCATCCAAAATTCAGAATCCCCAACTCTTTTAAAACCGAGTTTTTCGTAAAATATGCGGGCATTCCTGGTTTTTAAGCAACGTGTTTTAAGCTTCTTCACAACCTCGTGCCCAAGTATAAATTCCATGAATTTTTTACCATAACCTTTCCCCTGAAATTTTATAAAGATGATACCATCCATGAAATATCCAAAAAAAATATGATCTGTAACTTCCTGTGTAAAGCCTATTTGTTCATCGTCTACGGTATAAACACCAAAGCACAATGAATTTGCTATGGTACTTTGTACTTCTTCAAGTGTGCGTCCTTTCCCCCAATAGGAATGATTGGCAATATAATCACGTATTGCATCGATCTGCAATATGGATTTGTCAGTAGAGATATAATACTTCATTGATCCATGTTCCCTAAAAAGTTTCTCAAAATCGACTCCCCTATTACGCTGCTCTTCTCTGGATGAAATTGCACACCTAAAAAGTTATCCTTTCCCAAAGCCGCGCTATAGCGTATGTCATATTCTGATGTAGCAATGGTGGCATTACAGAGCGGGGCATAATAACTATGTACCATATAGATGTAGTCGTTCTCGGTAATACCGTTAAAAAGAGCTGTTTTCAAATTCGAAATTTGGTTCCAACCTATCTGTGGCACCTTGACCTTATTTGAAAATCGGATCACATCAGTCTCAAAAATTCCGAGTCCTTTCGTGTGGCCTTCCTCCGAGGAATTACACATCAGCTGCATCCCAAGACATATGCCCAGTACGGGCTGTTCCAATTTTGGAATTAGAACGTCTAAACCGGTATTCCGTAGCTTTTTCATAGCACTACTCGCTTCCCCTACCCCAGGAAATATGACCCTATCGGCAGCACTTATTACACTGGCCACATCACTCAGAACTGCCGAATAGCCTAAACGCTCAATAGCGAATTTGATGCTTTGGATATTTCCGGCCCCATAATTTATAATTACGATCTTCATTTTCTAAATCTATATTCGATACCCCATGCTAATGCTGCTATTTTCTTTTTATACGGCGACGCATCCCGTATTTTATAAAATTCCTTTGGTGGTCGGTAAGACCATTTTTTCAGCATCCCTTTTGACCGCCATTTTTATTGATTTGGCAAAAGCCTTAAATATGGCCTCGATCTTATGATGTTCATTAGTACCTTCGGCCTTGATATTTAAATTGGCCTTTGCCCCGTCACTAAATGATTTAAAAAAATGAAGGAACATTTCAGTGGGCATATCCCCCACTTTTTCGCGTTTGAAATCAGCCCCCCAGACTAGCCAATTTCTTCCCCCAAAATCGATGGAAACTTGTGCCAAGCAATCATCCATGGGCAAACAAAAGCCATAGCGTTCGATCCCCAGTTTATTGCCCAATGCCTTGTGGAATACTTCACCAAGGGCTATTGCAGTATCTTCTATCGTGTGATGTTCATCGACCTCTAGATCACCACGCACCTGTATATCCAGATCCATTTGTCCATGACGCGCCAACTGATCCAACATATGGTCAAAAAATGCCAAGCCAGTAGAAATGTTACTAGTACCGACCCCATCGATATTTAGGCGAATGGTGATGTCAGTCTCCTTCGTTTTCCTATGTATTTCAAATATTCTATCCTCTAGCCTCAGAAACTTGTATATTTTTTCCCAATCGTTGGTCTCGAGGGCAATCACCTTTTTTAATTCCTCCTGTTTGACCGTGATTTCATTGGTTCCTAAATGGGTACTATCATTGATGAAAATACCTTTGGATCCTAAGTTTTTCGCGAGTTGCATGTCGGTCAAACGATCACCAATTACGAAAGAGTTCCTCAAATCATAGGCCTCCGAAAAATACGCCGTCAGCAAGCCAGTCCCCGGTTTACGAGTAGTGGCATTTTCATGGGGAAATGTCCGGTCTAAAAAAACCTCTTCGAATACGACTCCTTCATTCTCAAACGATTTTAGGATAAAATTGTGTACGGGCCAAAAAGTATCCTCCGGGAAGGCATCGGTCCCCAAGCCATCTTGGTTGGTTATCATGACCAATTCATAATCCAATTCGTTCGCTATCTTTCCAAGAAATGTAAATGCCTTGGGATAGAAGGTCAATTTTTCGAAATGATCGATCTGTTCATCGGCGGTTTCCTTGATGATGGTCCCATCGCGATCAATAAAGAGTACTTTTTTCATGAGATTTCATTTAAAATTGCGATCAATCGATTATTTTCATCAGTCGTACCTATCGTAAAACGCAATGTATTTGTGCAACGAGGTTGATTGGTTCTGTTCCTTACCACGATTCCCTTATCGATTAGTTGCCGATATCGCCTATTGGCATCATCGACCTTTACCAAAATAAAATTAGCGTCAGACAGATATACATCTAATACAAATCCAACTTCATGCAATGCATTAACCAAAAGTCGTCTTTCCTTTAGTATTCGTGCAACTTCCGATTGCACGGCATCAAAATCCTGAATACGTCTAAATGCCCTTTGCTGTGTTAATTCGTTGATATTATAAGGTGGCTTTATTTTTTGCAAGGTCGCAATGATTTCTTTGGAAGCGATACACAAGCCCAACCGTATTCCGGCCATGCCATAGGCTTTAGACAAAGTTTGGATTACTACCAAATTGGGGTATTTAGCCAAATTTCTCGCCATGCTCGGCCTTTCGGAGAAATCAATGTACGCCTCATCAATCACCACAAGACCCATAAATTTTTGAAGTAGTCGTTCAATCAAATTCAAATCAAAGCTATTTCCCGTAGGATTATTAGGGGAGCAAAGAAAGACGATTTTCGAGTTTTTATCGACTGCGTTTAAAATGCCATCTACGTCGGGTTGAAAATCCTCGGTCAATAAAATTTCCCGATTCTCGACATTGTTTATCGATGCCAGCACTTGATACATACCATAGGTCGGTGGCAACGTAATCACATTGTCCAATTTTGGCTCACAAAATGCCCGAATGATCAAATCCAACACCTCGTCACTCCCATTGCCCAAAAGTAAATTTTCATAGTTGATTCCTTTTCTTTCTACCAAGAGTTCCTTAAGGGCGCGTTGGTGTGGGTCAGGATATCTATTCACACCATTATCAAACGGATTCTCGTTGGCGTCCAAAAAAATCATTTGGGTACCATTCGAAACGTATTCATCGCGGGCCGAAGAATATGGCTTTAAGTTCTTTACGTTTTCGCGTACTAAATTTTGTATGTTAAATACCTCATTCATTATTTAAATATATCATATTCCTATTTTTCAAATGTCAATAACCACGAGCTATCGGTCTTGAAACCCCAATCATACCCGCTCGCTTTTATTTTCTTAAACTGTTTAACCGCAAGGTTATCGCATTTTTATGCGCATGAAGCCCTTCGGCCTCTGCCATGACCTCAATTGCCGGCCCAATTTTAAGCAAGCCTTCCTTCGTGATTTTCTGAAATGTCATACTTTTCAAAAAACTATCCAATGATACGCCGCTATACTGCTTGGCATAGCCATTTGTAGGCAAGGTATGGTTGGTTCCCGAAGCATAATCCCCTGCACTTTCCGGAGTATAATTTCCAATAAATACAGAACCTGCATTTTGAACGTTATCTATAAAGAATTCAGCATTCTGGGAACAGATAATAAAATGTTCCGGACCATACGCGTTAACTAAGTCAATCACTTCTTGGTCATCGTCTATAAAGATCAACTTGCTATTTTCAATCGCTTTTTCGGCGATTTGAAATCGAGGTAATAAGATAATCTGCGCCTCGATTTCCTTTTCGACTTCCAAGAGTACTTGTTTCGAAGTAGCCACAAGGATTACCTGACTATCTGCGCCGTGTTCGGCCTGACTTAATAAATCGGACGCCACAAAACTGGCATTCGCCGAATCGTCGGCTACCACCAATAATTCACTTGGGCCGGCGGGCATGTCGATTGCTGCCCCGAATTTCGTGGCAAGTTGTTTTGCGGCAGTAACAAATTGATTACCGGGTCCGAAAATCTTGTATACCTGCGGAATGGTTTCGGTACCAAATGTCATGGCGGCGATTGCCTGAATTCCGCCTACTTTAAATATCCGCGTAATTCCGCAAAGAGCAGCGGTATATAAAATAGCTGGATCAATCCTACCCGAGGTATCAGGAGGGGTACATAGAATAATTTCTTCACAGCCGGCGATTTGTGCTGGTACCGCCAACATCAAAATGGTGGAAAACAATGGGGCTGTTCCCCCTGGAATATAGAGCCCCACCTTTTGGATGGGCCTTTTTTCCTGCCAACAAAGTATGCCTTTGGCGGTTTCAACTTCAACTCGAGGCGTTTGCTGGGCTGTGTGGAATTTTTCTATATGAAGTTTTGCCATTTGAATGGCATCCTGTAATTCGACGGAAACATGATTTTTCGCAAATTCAATTTCTGTTTCCGATACACTAAGCGACTCCAAAAATACCCGATCATATTGCTCAGTGTATTTTTTAAGTGCTTTGTCACCTTCGTTTTTTACCGCAGCGAAAATGGTATTTACCAAAGATTCGATAACATCAGCGCTTTGTATAGGCCTTTTTAATAGTTCGCTCCAACTCGCCCTATCGGGATTGTAAATCTTGTTCATTTTTTTCAAAATTTCTTTTTGTAATGGTATGCTACCTTCTGATATCCTTGCCGTTCCCAAAACTTCTGCCCTGGGGCGTTACCTAGATAACAATTCAGTTCGGAGGCTTTACAACCTATTGCTTTGGCATACCCAACTATCGATTCAACCAATAACGTCCCAACTCCCTTCCCTTGATATTCGGGAAGAATATAGACATTGTCGAGTTCAATATGTTTGCCGACATAATATTTGACGAGGATCCATAATCCAGAGATTCCGATCAATCTGCCATCCTCATATAAACCCACACATTGATACCCTTGTACGCGCATTGCATCAAGCCGTCTTTTTAAAATGGGCCTTCCAATACTAGGATTCAAGCGGGTTAAAAGAGGAATTATAACATCCAGGTCTTCGGTATCTATACGTTTTATATCATTCATATTACAACACCATTTTTTCAATAGGGCACACCAATATGCCCTCTGCTCCTGCATTTTTAAGCTCATCGATAACTTCCCAAAATGTATCCTTATTTATTACGGTATGTACCGAACTCCAACCGGCTTCGGCCAGCGGAAGTACAGTTGGACTCCGCATTCCTGGCAATAGTGCGATTATATCCTGCAATTTGTGGTTCGGAGCATTTAACAATACATATTTCGATTGTCTTGCCTGTAATACCGACTTGATCCTGAACTGGATTCTTTTTAATATTTCCTTTCGATCCTCTGATATTTGAGGTGAAACAGCCAGGACCGCTTCACTTTTCAGCATCACTTCCACTTCCTTTAAATTGTTCTTAAAGAGCGTACTTCCGCTTGATACGATATCGCATATGGCATCGGCCAGTCCGATATTAGGCGCTATTTCGACGGATCCGTTAATTATGTGCAATTCGGCGGTCACACCATGCTCCTTTAAATAATTCTTTACGGTATTCGGATAGGATGTGGCAATGCGTTTTCCTTCTAAATCCTTTAGGGAACTATATTTGGTCGCCTTGGGCACGGCAAGCGATACCTTGCATTTTGAGAAGCCCAACTTCTCGGCCACAGCAATGTCTTCACCCTTTTCTACAAGGACGTTTTCACCAATAATCGCAATATCGACGACGCCATCCCTTAAATATTGCGGAATATCACCGTTGCGCAGATAAAATACTTCCAACGGAAAATTTCGCGAAGAGGCTTTTAATTGATCCTTGCCATTATCAATTGAAATACCACAATCCTTGAGAATTTCAAGTGATTCCTCATTGAGCCTACCGGCCTTTTGAATCGCTATTCTAATTTTTGTCATCGTTTTGATACTTCTTGTTATAAATATTATCAGCTTAAAATTACAGATGCCACAAATAAAAAACCCGTTTGATTTCTCAAACGGGTCGTAAATTATGTTGTAATACTACAAAACATTTTTACCTCGCTTGAGCGCAGGAGTAAAAATGATGATGTGTATTTTTTGTTCTCATAAAGGCGTAAAAGTAAAACTTTTTTTCAATCAAAAAAACTTCACCTTAAAAATAATCAATTATTGCCAAGAATTATTGGCATGCCCGAATCCCCGCTACCGATTATCACCACTTTTGAATTGGGCGACTCGGCCAACTTCAACGTAGCCTCGATTCCCTTATCACGCAGAATTTGATCATTTAAGGATGCACTCAGAATTTTATTGGCGTCGGCTTTCCCTTGGGCCTCGATTCGTACTTTTTGAGCCTCTTTGTCTGCAGTTACCAAGCGAAATTCATACTCCAAGGACTCCTGTTCCTGTTTCAACTTACGTTCAATTGCCTCTTTAATCGTCGGCGGCAAAGTAACATCCCGTACCAGAACCGCGTTGAGTTGGATATATTGCGGTTCTAAGATTTTCTTGGTTTCAGCATAAATTTCATTTTGAATGGCATCGCGCTTTGTGGAATATAATTGTTCTGGGGTATACCTACCCACGACGCTCCTGGTTGCCGAACGAATTGCAGGAATGATCACCGAACTTAGATAGTTCTCTCCTCGTGTCTGATGTAAAAATCCAATAGTTCCTTGTGTGGGTTGATAAAGTACCGATGCGTCAAGCTTTATTTCAAGGCCATTCGAGGAAAGTACTGACATTTCTTGCTCAAATAATTCCTGTTGCCTAACATTGTATACGAAGACTTTGTTCCAAGGGGCTACGATATGAAAGCCCTCTCCTAGGGCGGGTTCATTGGTCACCACACCTTCCCCGAAAGTCTTGTAAAGCACTCCGGCTTCCCCAGAGCCAATGGTGACGGCGGATTTTGCAATTAAAATAACGAGTACGATAAGTACAACGATTGCCGGTAGGGCAATTTTAGGTAGTTTGTCCATTTTATTATTTGATTTTAAGTTAGTCCGATAAATTTTCTAATAAACCATTCTAGGGCTAAGGCGGCTACAATGAAGCCTAATATGATTCTGAAATCAATCAAAGATACAACAATTTCCTGGCTGCTTTGAATTGGAAGATATCTCGGGTCATTTGTTATATTTTTAATTAAGGAATCTGTTTGAGAGGGGAAAAATAAGCCACCGGAAGTCTCGGTTGCCAATGCATTTAATTTCTTATAGTCGCTTGAAAGAAACTGTTGTTCAACATCAAAATCGAGGATGGTGAAATTTCCGGAGGTTGTTCTGTTTTCATTTTGTACCGTCACGGTAAAGTCATAGGTGCCTGGCGAAAGCCCCGATAGGTCCATTTCATAATAATTTCCTTTTAGCAGCATTGGAATTTCATTCGAATAACCGCTTTCAGAATTGTTCAATTTTAACAAAATAGTAGCATTCTGATCAAATTGAAAGCCTTCATCAAAATAACTGACCGATATTTTGGCATCGGTACTACCTTCATACAGGGATTTATAGTCGACCTGCAATCTGCTTTTTGACTTTGTGGTGGTGAGATACAAAACCAGCTTGCCAAAAAAGTCATCAAAATTCCTAAAATCTTGATTGTCCCGATAGTTTTGCATGCGCCATTTCCAGATTCCTTCACCAAAAAGCACCGCTTCTCGAGTAGTTTCCTCGTTCATTAAGACCATAAGGGGATCCGGCATTTCGACTCCTTTTATTTGCATATTAAGAAGGGTCTCATATGGGACTTTGATTTGAATTCCCCCAGCATCACTATCCAAAGGTGGATAGCCATCGAAATTAAAGCCGGAGACATCAAATTTAGGGAATGCCACATTCAATATAGGAAGCACCTCTTGAACGGGATAGTTGCCATCGACCTGCCAACTTGCTTGTGCCCTGTTTAGAAAACGCCAATCACTTTGAGTTCCTGCAATGGTCAGCACATTGGTCTTGTTTTTTGTCAAAAAATCATATGCCGTTTTAAATTTGGCGTTGGGTTGATATAGGATAACCAAATCGACATCTTCAAAATCGCTTGGTCCCAATGGTGGTTTCTTAACCAAAACAGTGCGTTGTTCATTACTTTGAATTGCCTTGGTCAAAGCACCGATATCTGGATGCAGCATATCTGAAATCAGTAGCACTTTGGTTTTCTCATCGATGACTTCGATAGCCACCTTCTTTTGATTATTCGCCGTATTCTTTTCATTTTGTAATGCTGACAGAACAACTTGAATGGTTTTGGCTCCAACTGAACCAGCCTCGATTACGGCATTTATCACTTTACTGTTCTGAGTGGTCGAGAAAGCGAGTCGCTCTCGATATACGCTTTTCCCATCGATCAAAATGGAAAGTGTCGATTCAACTGGCAACGTACCCTCATAGGACACGAATACTTCCAAAGGGAACTTGTTTTTTAAAAATGCATATCGGTTGACATTCACTTGATCAATTCGTATATCTTCGTATCGTATGGTATCGCCCATTACAACAGGATACACTGGGATACCGAAATTATTTCCGTAATATTCATAATCATTGCCAAGGGTCTGATTTCCATCGGTCAACAATACAATGGCCGTATTACTGCGTGAATATATCTCTTTGACTGCACTGAGCGCCTGCGCTATATTTGTATTTTTGGCTTCAAATGAAATACTGTCCAAAATATCTAAGGAAGAACCGAAAAGATATTCCTTTAAATTAAAGCGAGCCTTGATTTCAGGGTCGTCCCCAAAGGATCTCAGATTTTCCAGAAGTTCTTTCCGTGTGGTGCCCATCGAGGTAGAATTGTCGACAAGTATCACGAGGTTTGGCTTTTCCAGTGAAAGTTCTTTTTTTGAAAATTTTGGATTTATAAGCAGTAAAAACAACCCGAATATGGCCAGAAACCGAAGAAAAAAGAGGACTACCGAGAGAAGACCCCTTCTTTTCGTTTTAAAATAATACTGAAAAAATACGATCCCAAATGCAACGATTGCGGCAAATATTAATAAGAAGACCGTTTGTATTTGCATTTTATTACGAATGTTTTCCGCGTTTCGGCCATCGACACATCAAGTTGGCAATTGATTCCCTTTCAAATATCCAAAAAGTCAATTTTCAACTTCATGTCAACATGCCACCGTCAACATTCAATACTTGCCCTGTGACATAGGCAGAGAGGTCGGATGCAAAAAACAAACACGCATTGGCTATATCATCCGGAGTTCCGCCACGTTTTAAAGGTATCGCATCTCGCCAGGCCGCTACTGTTTTTTCCTCTAATTTTTGGGTCATTTCCGTTTCTATAAATCCGGGAGCAATCGCATTACATCGAATATTCCTGGAACCAAGTTCAAGGGCAACACTTTTGGTAAAGCCAATCATTCCGGCCTTGGAAGCCGCATAATTAGTTTGGCCCGCATTCCCTTTGACACCTACAACACTGCTCATATTTATGATAGACCCCTTTCGCTGTTTTAGCATGGTACGTTGAACGGCCTTGGTCATATTGAACACCGATTTCAAATTTGTGTCAATTACCGAATCAAAATCATCTTCTGACATGCGCATTAACAAATTATCCTTTGTAATTCCGGCATTGTTAATTAATATGTCAATACCACCAAAATCTTCGAGCACTTTTTCGATGAGTTTTGCCGAATCTTCAAAACTCGCAGCATTGCTCTTGTAGGCCTTGGCTCTTACACCTTGCTCACGTAGTTCTTTTTCAAGCTCCAAGGCAGGAGCTTCGCTAGAACTATAGGTAAAAGCGACATCGGCTCCGTGCTGGGCGAACGTTTTGGCAATACCCATACCGATTCCCCTACTGGCCCCGGTAATTAGTGCGATTTTATCCTGTAAAAGTTTCATATGCATCTAAATTTAAAAAAAAGCAAAAAAATGGTCTTGGAAGCTGTGATGATTAAAAAGTGATTTTAATATAACCAAAAAAAAGCCCTGTTTGGAACGGGACCTTTTCATGCAAAATAGAAAATCACCCCATTATTTCCTTGACTTTTTTACCGATTTCGGCAGGGGAATCTACAACATGGATCCCACACTCCCGCATAATTCTCTTTTTTGCCTGTGCCGTGTCATCACTACCACCAACTATGGCTCCAGCATGGCCCATGGTCCTTCCTGCAGGGGCCGTTTCCCCGGCTATAAAACCAACGATCGGTTTTTTGCTTCCACTATTTTTATACCATTCGGCTGCATCTGCTTCCAAATGTCCCCCAATTTCCCCGATCATCACAACGCATTCGGTCTCTGGGTCATTAATTAATAATTCAACGGCTTCTTTTGTGGTAGTGCCAATAATCGGATCCCCACCAATGCCGATAGCAGTCGTAATGCCTAGTCCCTGACGAACAACTTGATCAGCCGCTTCATAGGTTAGCGTCCCTGACTTTGATACGATGCCAACATGGCCTTTTTTAAATACAAATCCAGGCATAATGCCCACCTTTGCCTCACCTGGAGTGATTACCCCTGGGCAATTCGGGCCGATCAATCGACAGTCCTTCTCCTTTATATAGTCATATGCCTTCACCATATCGGCAATGGGAATGCCCTCAGTAATAGTTATTATTACCTTGATTCCAGCACTGGCAGCTTCCATAATGGCGTCCGCGGCAAATGCAGGCGGTACAAATATAATCGTCGTATCGGCACCTACTTTTTGAACCGCTTCCTCAACAGTATTAAATACAGGTTTGCCCAAATGTTTTTGACCGCCTTTACCGGGAGTAACCCCACCGACCACATTGGTCCCATAATCAATCATTTGTTCGGCATGGAAGGTACCTTCACTTCCCGTAAAACCCTGAACAATTATTTTGGAATGCTTATTTACTAGAACGCTCATTTTTTAAATATTGATTAGTTTGGTCTAAATTTCAATTTTCTTTGTGACTTGTTGTACAAAAATATAGGTTTGTGGCTGATTTCTGAAAGATTCACGATCTTATTTACTCTTCCAATCTTTTCAAAATCGAGGGTATTTTCTTGATATATGCCAATTGTTTCAACTTTTCACGGGACTCTTCTATGGGGGTGCCAAAATAACTTTTGCCCCCTGCTACCGATTTCGTGACACCTGTCTGTCCCATTATAATGGCATTCTTGCCAATGGTAATCCCACTATTGGTACCTACCTGTCCCCAAAGGGTTACCCCATCTTCAATGATAACACATCCAGCAATACCGGTTTGGGATGCGATTAAACATCCTTCTCCAATTACGGTATCGTGGCCCACATGTACTTGATTATCTAGCTTGGTTCCTTTCATGATGGTAGTATCGCCTGTTACTCCCTTATCGATAGTACATAATGCCCCTATTTCAACATGATCCTGAAGAACCACCCTGCCGCCTGAAAGCAACTTATCAAATCCCTCGGGTCTCTTTTTATAATAAAAAGCGTCGGAACCCAAAACGGTACCTGCATGTATGATTACATGGTTTCCGATGATACAATTATCATAAATTGACACATTCGAATGAATTGTGCAATCTTTGCCAATAACCACATTGTTTCCAACAAATGTATTTGGCTGAATAATCGTATTTTGACCTATGGTGGCCGAAGGCGATATTGAACCTTGTGCGCTTTTAAATGGCTGGAAGAATCGCGTCAAGCGATTAAAGTCACGAAATGGGTCATCGGATAAAATCAGGGCTTTGCCAGTGGGACAATCAACCTTCTTATTTATAAGTATTACCGATGCCTTTGATTTTAAGGCCTTATCATAGTACTTTGGATGGTCGACGAAAACGATTTCGCCTGTTTGGACAACATGAATTTCGTTCATGCCCAATACTTCGAAAGTATCATCACCAACATATTCACATTCAATGATGGAAGCAATTTGCTTTAGGGTATAGACAATTGGAAATCTCAAATGGCTCCGTTTAAATTATCGAATCGTATTAATTTGTCGTGTCTAAGCTATCTTAACAATCCCATATTGGGTATAGCATTCCGCACTCTTAGGAAAAACCTATTATTTAACCCTTTCCATGTAAGAGCCCGAAACCGTATCGACCTTGATCTTATCGCCTTCATTGATAAACAGGGGAACGTTCACTTCTGCGCCGGTTTCCACTTTGGCCGGCTTTGTCGCATTGGTAGCCGTATTTCCTTTGACCCCAGGTTCGGTATAGGTCACTTCAAGGATTACACTCGCTGGCATATCTACTGATAGTGGCATGCTGTCCTCTGTATTAAAAAGTATGGTGACGACTTCCCCTTCTTTCAAGAGGCCCGGGGCATCCAAGGCATTTTCTTGTAGGGTAATCTGATTGTAATCATCGGTATTCATGAAATGGTAGGTTTCCCCCTCAGCATATAAAAATTGATAGGATCTGGTCTCTACCCGAACATCTTCAATCTTATGTCCCCCAGAAAAAGTATTGTCCAAAACCTTGCCGTTGGTAACACTTTTTAGTTTTGTTCGTACAAAAGCCGGACCTTTGCCCGGTTTTACATGCAAGAATTCAATGATCTTATAGATATCGTTATTATATCTTATACATAATCCCTTACGAATGTCAGATGTTGATGCCATATAATGGTTAAAAGTTTATGATTTATGGTTTATGGTTGTTGCGCAAAGCTGAAAGCGTTTTTGCATGTTCAAAAAAACAAGACCTTTGTTAGGATTATGGCCCATTTCAAGTCTCATTTTCGTTAAACAATCGCTATAATTCAAAGCACCACAACCTATTCGACTACGTCGTACTAAAATAGCCTTTCATAATACCTCGCTGTGAATCACGAATAAATTGAAGTATTTCATCCCTTTCCGGAGTAGCTTCCATTTCTGCTTCAATAATTTGGACTGCTTGACTATTGTTATAATTTTTCTGATATAAAATTCGGTAAATATTCTGTATTTCAGTGATTTTTTCAGACTCGTAGCCCCGTCTTCGCAGGCCCACCGAATTGATACCTACATACGACAACGGTTCCCGTGCTGCCTTCACATAGGGAGGAACATCTTTTCGAACGAGTGAGCCTCCAGTCACAAATGCATGTTGACCAATAGAAACGAATTGATGCACGGCAACCAACCCTGCAAGGATGACATTGTCACCAATAGTAACATGACCTGCTAAAGTAGAATTATTCGAAAAAATACAATTATTACCCACAATACAATCGTGGGCGATATGGCAATAGGCCATGATCAAGCAATTCTTACCAATTACGGTCTTGTGTCGATCCGAAGTTCCTTTATGAATGGTTGCGCACTCCCGAATGGTGGTATTGTTTCCGATTTCAACAATCGTTTCCTCGCCATTGTATTTTAGGTCCTGAGGTGGAGCAGAAATAACCGCTCCTGGAAAAATGTTACAATTTTTGCCGATTCGCGCCCCTTCCATAATGGTCACATTAGAGCCGATCCATGTACCATCGCCGATTACGACGTTATTATGTATTGTGGTAAAGGGTTCTACAACAACATTTTTGGCGATTTTGGCACCAGGGTGTATATACGCCAGTGGTTGGTTCATGTTATGTTCTTTTTACTATTTGTGCCATCATTTCAGCCTCGCAAACCAGCTTGTCATTGCTATAAGCATAGGCCTGCATGTGGCAAATTCCACGCCGGATAGGTGAAATTAGGCTACAATGGAAAATCAAGGTGTCACCCGGCAGTACTTTTTGCTTGAATTTTACATTGTCGATCTTCATAAACAATGTTAAATAATTTTCAGGATCGGGTACCGTACTTAAAACCAAAATTCCGCCCGTCTGGGCCATGGCCTCAATTTGAAGAACCCCAGGCATAACCGGAGCTCCAGGAAAATGACCTACGAAAAAAGGCTCATTCATGGTTACGTTCTTCATACCTACCACATGCTCATCCGAAAGCTCCAAAATTCTATCGATCAAAAGAAACGGAGGCCTATGGGGCAACATATCCATAATTTGATGGATATCCATCAAAGGTGGTTTATGAAGATCATATTGCGGAACATTATTTCGTTTTTCCAATTTAATTATCTTGGACAGTTTTTTCGCAAACTGAGTATTGACAAAATGCCCGGGTTTGTTGGCTATGACCTTACCACGAATCCTTGTCCCGGCCAATGCCAAGTCCCCTATTACATCTAAAAGCTTGTGACGTGCGGCCTCATTAGGCTGATGTAAGGTAAGATTGTCCAAGATGCCATTCGGTTTGACCGTCAATTTTTTCTTGTTGAATGCTTTTTCAAGCTTTTTCATGGTGACATTTGAAATCTCCTTATCAACATAGACGATGGCATTATTAAGGTCACCCCCTTTAATCAATCCATTTTCCAGAAGCATTTCAAGTTCATGAAGAAAGCTAAACGTCCTCGCATCGGCAATTTCCTTTTTGAAATCAGAAAGTTTTTCCAAGGTTGCATTTTGAGTCCCAAGCACTTTGGTTCCAAAATCTACCATTGCCGTGACCTGATACCCATTGGAGGGAATTACAGTAATCTCACTACCGGTAGCCTCGTCTTTATAGGAAATAACCTCCTTGACAACATATTCTTCCCGAGGCGCATCCTGCTCTACAATACCCGCTTTTTCGAGGGCTTCGACAAAATATTTTGAAGACCCGTCCATTATTGGTGGTTCGGGTGAATCTAATTCAACGAGTACATTATCGATTTCCAGACCGACCAATGCTGCCAGTACGTGCTCGGAAGTTTGAATTTTAACTCCTTTTTTTTCAAGGTTGGTACCACGCTGTGTATTAACAACATAACTGGCATCTGCCTCTATAATAGGTTCCCCTTCTAAATCGACACGTTTAAAGGCGTATCCATAGTTTATGGGTGCGGGTAAAAATTTCAAGGTAACGTTTTCGCCCGTATGAAGTCCGACTCCTTTTAGCTCAACTTCCTTACCTATGGTCCTTTGTTTTGCTTTTATGGTACTCACCCTAAATCTTTTTTTTCCAGTTTGTCGATTCTGTCCATTATTTTTGACAAATTTTTAAAATGAACATACGATTTATTAAAATCCCCGTAATTCAGTGCTGGTGAACCTTGCAAAACTTCATTTGACTTTACGTTTCTACCTATCCCTGATTGGGCCTGTATTTTTACATTATCTCCAATTGTAATATGACCTACGATTCCCACCTGACCTCCTATCATACATCTTTTGCCTATTTTTGTAGATCCAGCTATCCCCGTTTGAGCGGCAATGACGGTATGCTCCCCTATTTCAACATTGTGGGCAATCTGGATTTGATTATCCAATTTTACCCCTTTGCGTAAAATTGTCGATCCCAAGGTCGCTCGATCTATTGTGGTACCAGCCCCTATGTCGACATCATCTTCCAAAATTACATTGCCAGTTTGGGGTACTTTATTAAACGTGCCATTTTTGTTGGGGCTAAATCCAAATCCATCAGCACCGATGATTACACCGCTATGAACGACACAATTTTTTCCAATAACCGTTTCCGAGTAAATCTTCGCGCCAGCAAAAATAACGACATTATCAGAAATAGAAACATTATCCCCGATATATACGTTGGGATAAATTTTCACATTATTACCGATTTTCACATTATTGCCTAGATAGGAAAATGCCCCCATATAAAAATCTGTGCCATGTGAGGCCGTATCAGAAATAAAGACAGGATTTTCGATACCCACCTTATTACTTTTCACTTGATCATAATATTCAAGAAGTTTGGAAAAGGATTCGTAGGCATCATCTACCTTTATAAGTGTGGTCGAAAGATATTGATCAGGAATGAAGTCTTTATTTACAATGGTAATAGAGGCCTTGGTGGTATATATGAATGCGGTGTATTTCGGATTGGCCAAAAAGGTCAATGACCCCGTTTCGCCTTCCTCGATCTTTGCGAGTTTGTGGACGGCGATTTCAGGATTACCTTCGACCTCCCCTTCCAAGATACCGGCAATCTGACCTGCTGTAAATACCATGAGGACAAAAGTAAGAAAAATTGCGTAACGTAATGATATATTAAATTCTGCAAAACTTGGCGAATGGTATTGTGCGTTAAGGGAACTTCTTAAGGAGCCTTATTGCTTTTTCTATTGCCATACGATCAATCAAAATCCTTGGGATAACATCGATAGTATTTTATTACCGTCTTGGAAAGCACCTTCAAGTTCAAATGATCGGTTGCTACCGCTGCATCGACCATCTTTCCGTTTTTAGAAAGAATAATTATGTTTTGCCTATCCGGATTATAGGCTTGGTTTTCTACTTTTCCCGAAAAGACAAAATAGGCTGCTTCGTCATTCGTAAGACCATATCTTTTTTTCATTTCATCGTGCTTCAACTGCAATTTTGCTGGCTTAAACTTGCCATCCTTCAATTTAATATGCAGTAATTTTCGATTTATAATCATTAGGCAAAGTCGTGAAAGCACGAAATCTGGGTGCACCTGCCATTCTTTAATAGCTGACATTACATCGATATCATCAAGTTTCGCAAACATATCGAGTGTGTCACTATCAAATTTATCAATGGCGGTTCGGTTTTGAATAAAAAACTGGAGGGCTTCACTACAGTGTAGGTTTTCATTGTGCTTCATCAGCCACCTGGCACGCTTTAGAATGCGAATTAGCAACTGTTCAGCTACTAGGCTGGTTTTGTGTAAATATACCTGCCAATACATAAAGCGTCTCGCCATGAGGAATTTTTCAACAGAATAAATGCCTTTTTCCTCCACTACGAGTTCGCCATCTATTACATTCAACATGGTTATCAACCGCTCGGCATTGATGTTTCCTTCAGCGACCCCAGTGTAAAAACTATCTCGCTTGAGATAATCCAACCGATCCATATCCAATTGGCTTGCTACCAATTGGTTCAGGAAATGCTTTGCATGCTTTCCTTTAAAGATTTCTATGGCCAGCGTTAAACTTCCGTTAAACCTTTGATTGAGTTCCTCAATAAATAGCAGGGATAGTTCCTCATGAGAAACACCATCGACGATACTATTTTCCATTGCATGGGAGAACGGACCATGGCCGATATCATGCAATAATATCGCGCATAGAAGTCCCACTTCTTCACTATCATCAATGGCAACTCCCTTATATCGAAGTAATTGTATTGCTTGCTGCATTAAGTGCATACTTCCAAGGGCATGATGAAAACGGGTATGATGTGCACCTGGAAAGACCAGGTACGAAAGACCCATCTGAGAAATCCTGCGCAAGCGCTGAAAATAGGGTTCTTCAATAAGGTTGAAAATAAGGCTATTGGGAATACTAATAAATCCGTAAATTGGATCATTAAAAATTTTAAGCTTGTTCGAGGTCGTCAAAATTTTTATCTATTTTTTAAATAACATACAAATTTAGGCAAATGTGATGAGATCCCGCCATCTGGCGGAATACTACAAGTTTTCATTAGATGGGCGTTTTGCATACTTTTTAAATACAGTTTCACAACGATGAATAAAATTAGGATCCTTTGGGTAGATGATGAAATTGATTTACTCAAACCACACATCCTGTTTCTTGAAGGAAAGAACTACGAGGTAATTACCAGTAAAAGTGGTCAGGAAGCTTTGGAAGAATTGGCCCATACCCGAGTAGATATCGTATTCTTGGATGAGAATATGCCAGGAATATCGGGTTTGGAAACCTTAAATGAAATAAAAATAATGGATTCCTCGATTCCGGTGGTCATGATTACGAAAAGCGAAGAAGAGCTAATCATGGAGGAGGCCATCGGGTCGAAAATTGCCGATTACCTGATAAAGCCCGTAAACCCGAACCAGATACTTTTGTCGCTAAAGAAAAATTTAGATCATTCCCGATTGGTCTCTGAAAGAACGACGGCCAATTACCAGCAGGAATTCCGTAAAATAGCGATGGATCTCTCAAGTGTAAATTCAATCGAGGGGTGGGTCGAACTTTATAAAAAACTTATTTATTGGGAATTGCGCCTTGAAGAAATCGAAGATAATGGCATGTTTGAAATTCTGGAATCCCAGAAGATCGAAGCAAACAATCAATTTGGAAAATTTGTAGATAAAAATTATTCAGGATGGTTCATTGGGAACGATGGCCCCGTAATGTCTCACACACTTTTCAAGGAATGGGTGCGGCCTGAGTTGGCGGATGGACCCGTGCTTTTAGTGGTCATAGATAATTTGCGTTACGATCAGTGGTATGCTTTTGAGGATATTGTGGGATCTTTTTACAAAAAAAATAAGGAAAAGTCGTATTTCAGTATCCTTCCCACGGCCACCCAGTATGCCAGGAACGCCATCTTTTCAGGATTGACCCCTTTGGATATGCAAAAGAAATATCCCGAATGGTGGAAAAATGATACCGACGAAGGAGGAAAGAATTTATATGAGGATAAATTCCTTGAAGCACAGATTAAACGTTTGGGACTTGACTTAAAATGGGAATATCATAAAATAAGCAGTTTAAAACAAGGCAAGCAACTTTCTCAAAATTTTCGATCACAAAAGGACAATGATCTGACGGTCATCGTGTATAATTTTGTCGATATGCTCTCCCATTCGAAAACCGAGATGGACGTTATTAAGGAACTTGCTTCGAACGATAAATCATATCGTTCACTCACCCAAAGTTGGTTTAAGAATTCGCCCTTACTGGAAATCATACAACAGGCTCAAGGTCTCGGCATGAAATTGATCATTACCACGGATCATGGGACCATCAATGTAAAACAGCCTTCAAAAGTGGTTGGGGATAAGGAAACCAGTCTGAATTTGCGTTATAAAACGGGCCGTAGCCTCACCTATGAAGAAAAAGACGTGTTGGAAGCGCGTGATCCAAAATCGATTTATTTGCCGAGCATCAACGTGAGCAGTTCCTATATTTTTGCGAAGAACGACCTATTTTTTGCGTACCCTAACAACTACAATCATTACGTAAGTTATTATCGCAATACCTATCAGCATGGGGGTGTTTCGTTGGAGGAAATGATAATTCCATTCATCGTCTTACAACCGAGATAATTAATCATATATTGGGAGCACCTCGGAATTAAAAGTGCTTAAGTGGCATTCTAAAACGGCTATTGCGCTTGTTTAAATGGGTACCCATTCTACAACTACATGCGGTTAGTATTGTCAGGAAAGACTCATTTAAATGAGGAGCCAAAAGGAACCCGTTAACCGGACGAAGGATAAAAATTCAAGACAAATTGGTCGAATTTAATTTTATCAAAAGTTCATCCCGCAATTTTAATAAGGATTTTATACGTTCTTCCCCTTTTTCCAAGGTGAGGTCTGCCTTTATTTTTTCAAACTCCGTTTTTTTCTGGACGATCAACGCTTTCCCTGGATTAAATTCATCGATCAGACCCTCGATTTCGTCAGAGATATCCTCATAAATGTCCATGGTCTTCGAATAATATTTTACAAAACTTGATAGGATCATTAAAACAAATACGATCACTAGTATAAAGGGAAGTGCTTTCAAATATTCTATTTCTTCTACGATATCACTATCTTGTACCGCCTCCCAAATCTGGAAAACATAAAGAATAATTGGGGAGAGAATCGCGTATTTCCACCAGGTGCGGCTAACGACAAACCAAATCGATAAGGGAATAAGAATACAGATTTTTTGATCGATGAACCATATAAATGTTGTCGTATCTGGAAAGCCATAACTATTTATATTAAAATCAAGCCAACTAAATTTTGTTTCTCCCTCTGGAATTAAAAGAAACGAATAATAAAAGGCAGGTATTAATAATAATACTATTATAAAAAAATACTCAATATCTCGTCTTATAAAAAACGGTTTCTTTACAAATCCGATTTCCAATAATCTTTGATCAAGTAATAATCGTATGCCGAATAATCTAGTTAAGTAATTCCTTTGCTTCTTTTGACTTTGTTGACTTCTGATAATATCAAGTTCCGGATGTAAAGAATTGTAAGTCCTTTTTATTCTAGATTTCAACATTTGGAATAATGAAGGATTAATTTTATTTTGTTTAACTACTTTCAATAAATAGTGCTCTGATAATAGCATGAATACGATTAGTAAGAAAGTTAAAATTATGCCTAATAACTGCATGTGAAATATCATCAATCTATCAGGATCTATGGTCTTTACTAAGTTGAAAAAATACAGAATAATTGGTGAAAAAATAAAATACCGCCACCAATACGGGGTATTAAAGAACCATAGCGATAATAATAAAATTGGAATTATTTTAATAAGGATGTAATAAATGAAAATATCATTGCCAGCAAAACTATGTTCGAATTTAAAGCCAAATATGCTGATTATTCTTAACTCTCTACTGAAAAGTAGATATGCATAAAGTAAAAATGGCGAAATTAAAATTGCAATACAGATTACTATATCCCTTTTATAAAGGTTGGACCATTCCTGTTTGGTTTTATTAGCCATTCTTTTAGAAGCCTAATGATTAACCCTTGAAACTAATAAATTTTATTAAGATATTCAACTAATTTAGTATTTTTTCGACATGCAGCAGAAAATAATCTACAACATTACTGAAATTCAGCAGACCGCCCATAAAATACTTGCGATCACCCCTTCAAAGATCCTTGGCTTTTATGGATCCATGGGGGCCGGGAAAACGACCCTGATCAAGGCCTTAGTAAAGGAGTTGGGGGGTGCTGAGCCTGGGAGTAGTCCGACCTTTGGGATCGTAAATGAATATGCCATTATGAACGGCACCCTTTTGGGGTATCACTTTGATTTTTATCGTCTGAACGAAGAGGAAGAGGCGCTTGACCTTGGTTTTGAAGACTATTTGGGGAAGGATGCCTGGATTTTTATTGAATGGCCCGAAAAGATACCCAATTTGCTCCCTGAGAAAATGACGAAAATCAGTCTTCACCTGCTCGGGGAACAGGCACGCGAACTCGTTATCGAATAGTCGGTAGCCTTCGAAAGCATATTTTCAAGCATTTAGCACAATACCAGAATCTAAAAATCAAAACTTCACAATTTAAGGTAAGGAGAGTACCGCACATCGCTCGAGGCCCGGTTTTATTGTAATTTATTCGATGAAATGCATAAATTTCGTTGAGTTGTACGTTTTTTCCGTCCAAATACACAATTTTAACATTTCGTCGATCATTATTCGGGGATTTTTTCCTACATTGCACCCATGTAATTGTCCAATTCCTAACTAAAAAACCCGAACGAGATGAACACTAAGAAAATGATTTTTGCCGTATTGGCTAGTACAGCCTTGATGGCCTCTTCTTTTGCAATGACCCAATCAAAAGATGATACTAAAAATAATATGCCAGGTATTGAAAAAAGTAAATTTGAAGGTCAAAAAAAGATTTAATAAAAAATATTCTTTGAACATTTTATCTAGGGGCACTGTAAGTTGCCCCTTTTTTTATACTAATTATTAAAATACGTCGTTAGCGAATATATAATCCATTGCCTAACGATGACAGAATTTACAGATAAAAAGAAAAGGAGACATGCAAAACGTAAAATTTTTGTTGAATCTATTGTGGTCTTTTTTATTGCCATTGCACCTTTTCTATATAAGTTATACGATTATCTTCCATCGGATCCGGAAGCTACTTTTAATATATTAGGTTACACTATTGATCGTAATGGGTGGCCAGACGTTTCCTATTACGTATGGTTCCTAATGAGTAAGATAATCCCCCTTTATCTATTGGTGTTTTGGTTTTTGACTTCTAAAAACTGGTGGTACCATATCATTCTCATCCCCATTGCCATGTACGCTTTTCAAATATTCGAGGTAGTATTCGACTCGGATAATGATGTTGACACCGAAAATATTTGGTGGCTTTTGCCAATATGCATGATCGTGGTGCCCTTTGTGTATTTTATACGCATCAAATTGTATGACAAATATGTGCATGGTATCGATCTTGAAGCCATGGAGGCCGAACTGGAGACGCTAAAACAAAAACAGGGGTACAAAAAACCGATACAGCAAGATATTCTTTCAGAAAACAACGACGATAAAGATGCCGACTATTCTGCACTCTTAAATACAAAATTGCCTGGTAATCGTTTTGAAAACATGTATCGCCAAGTACAGCATGTACTTCATAATTGGGTCAATTTAAAGTTTTAGGATGCCCAGTGACTCTTTTTAAACCAGCCCATTTAACGTACAATTACAAGAAACAGGGTAGCGCTTTTTATGGGTGCCCCAGTAGATTTATCCTTCCATTTTCAAAATTAGATTTCATTTAATTATTGTAAATTAGTCACGATTGATTCGGGTTTAATAAAATTAAATCCATTAGGAAGATACTTTCATGAACCAACCTGCTTCACCTTTTAGCAAACAGCAATTACTTCCCCAAGAAGAAACCTTGGAAATACTACGCCAAAAGGGGGAGTTGTTTATCGGCTTGCCCAAAGAAAAGCAATACCAGGAAAAACGAATTTGCTTAACCCCCGACGCGGTCAATGCGATTACAGCCCATGGGCATAGGGTTATCATTGAAGCCGGAGCAGGTGAAGGTGCCCATTATTCGGATCTTGAATATACCAATGCCGGTGCCGAGATAACACGGGATACCAAAAAAGTCTTTGCTTGCCCAATACTTCTTAAGGTTGAACCGCCCACCTTGGCAGAAATCGGAATGATAAATCCGCAGACCACGGTAATCTCTGCCTTACAGATAAAGACCCAATCAAAGACCTATATTGAGGCCCTCGCAAAAAAAAGAATAACAGCAATCGCTTTCGAATATATACGGGATGATGATGGGAAATATCCTGCAGTTCGATCGTTAAGTGAGATTGCAGGTATCTCTTCAGTACTGATTGCCGCTGAGATTATGGCAAAGACCAATCATGGTAACGGACTCATGTTCGGCAATATTAGCGGTGTTCCCCCGGTAGAGGTAGTAATCATCGGAGCAGGAACAGTGGGCGAATTTGCTGCCAGATCTGCCATCGGGCTAGGAGCCAATATCAAAATCTTTGATAATTCAATTACGAAATTGCGCAACATACAGACTTATTTAAAACAGACTGTATACACTTCGACGATTCAGCCTAAAAATCTACTGAAAGCATTAAAACGCTGTGACGTAGCTATTGGAGCGGCGCGTGGGAAAGATCGATCCCCGGTAATCGTTTTGAGGTCAATGGTAGAGCAAATGAAGAAAGGCGCCGTCATTATTGACGTAAGCATCGATATGGGAGGCTGCTTCGAAACGAGTGAAGTGACGTCACATGATAAACCAACGATCGAAAAATATGGGGTAGTGCATTATGCCGTCCCCAATATTCCTTCGCGCTATCCCAAAACGGCCACCATCTCGATCAGCAATATATTTACGCCCTATCTTTTAAAATTAGGGGAAGATGGCGGACTCGAAAATTCACTTCGTTTTGACAAAGGCCTTCGCAACGGACTCTATCTCTACCATGGTATTTTGACCAATAAATCGGTCGGGGAATGGTTTGATCTTCCATACAGCGATATCAACTTTCTTATTTTTTGACATGGCGTTTCTAAAGCGATTGGGTTTTTATTTGATAGGCTTATCGATCGGCCTTGTTTTTTTGGCCTTCTTTTTAAAGAAAAAATCAGAGGAAACAGGAGTTTCGTTTTGCTATTTCCCTAATTGTAGGACCCTAAAGAATATTCGTTCAAAGCCATTGGTCTATTCGGAGTCCGTTCGAGAACTAATGGCAAACAAGCAGGTAGATTCTACAGAAATCGCCTATTTATTGACCGAGGGAGATGTAGATTTCAGCCATAGCGATACGCGATCAAAAGATTGTAAGACTTATTTAATAGAAGGGGCTTTAAAGGGAAAAACAACCCTCCTAAAAGTTCGCAATTGCGAAGATAATGCCTTAATTGAATCAATTACATCACGGCTTTCAGATGATTGATTTCGAAGCAGCTTGCTTTTATATTTTTCTTCGCTTGCGTTCTTTTTTTAATAAAGATAGTTCCCGGCTCGTCTGCCCTGCCACAGAGGTATTTTCCTCGGCCCTTCGAATTAAATAAGGCATGACGTCACGCACGGGCCCAAATGGCAAATACTTGGCGACGTGGTATCCTAGTTTTGCTAAATTGAACGTAATATGGTCACTCATACCATATAGTTGGCCAAACCAAATTCTTGGATCGACCGGATCTATGCCTTTCGTTCTCATTAATTCCATAAGCTTATAACAGCTTTGTTCATTATGGGTGCCCGCAAAAACCGAAACGGTGTCTAAATGATCGACCATATATGAAATGGCGGTATCAAAGTTAGCATCAGTGGCCTCTTTAGAAGCGCAGATCGGCGAGGGATATGCTCGTTCTTCGGCGCGTTCATTCTCTTTTTCCATATAGGCACCGCGTACAAGTTTAATTCCGATTTTAAAACCCTCGTTTTTGGCCTTTTCAAGCAATATCTTCAGATAATCCAAACGATCCCATCGGTACATTTGTAAGGTATTGAACACGATGGCTTTCTTAGTGTTGTATTTTCGCATCATTTTTTCGACAAGCGCATCCGCAGCGTCTTGCATCCAGCTTTCCTCGGCGTCGATCAATAGTGACACATCAAGATCATAGGCTTTTTTACAAGTAGCATCAAAACGGGCAACTACTCGATCCCATTCGGCTTGTTCGGAATTTGATAAGGACTTTCCTTCGCCGATTTTTTGAAAGAGTGCAAACCGCCCATATCCTGTTGGCTTGAAAACAGCAAACGGGATG
>JBBQAM010000037.1:0-36197 GCA_038316335.1 Flavobacteriales bacterium | reverse complement strand
AAAGGCTTGCTGGAGGCCCCCATTATACTGGGCATATGCCTGGTTTACTATCGAAGCGGTCGCCGCATCCAAAGGAATCGCATTATAAGGAACCGTTGTAAAATAGGGTGCCTCGATTACATTTGGAAGATTCGCAACAATACCTTTGGCGCCTGTTTGCGTCAATCCCTGAAGAATTAACCCATACACTTGTCCAAAGACATTGGCATTTGTGATGTCATTTCCACCATAGGTTGAAGGATCCAGATTACCGCTTGCATTGTGGTCAACGCCCGCACCTCCCGAGGTGGCATAGGCCAAGACGTCATTCGATCCGATCCATAAGGTAAAAAAAGTAGGGCTTTGTGCAATAACATCCTCTAAAACCGAAGCATTGGGGCTTGAAGCCATCCTTACAAAAAATGGATTGGCCAGTCCGGGAACGACCCCTGCCAAATTTCCATAACCATTGGCCAATAAATGAAAGCTTTTAGCGAGCGGTACGCCCATATTATTATATGGTCCGGGCGAAATATTCGATACTTCGGTGGTCGGTGTACCGGGTAAAATATAAGGAAGTTGCGCGACCGGATCAAAAACATAACGGTTGGGGGCTATCTGGGTACCTCCCAGCAAAAGTCCGCCCAAATCATCGTTCATCAAAGGCTGGGTAAACGACCCGCCACCGGCGAGGGCAAACTGTCCTGCCAGGATATTAGGAAAAGATACGACCTGCCCTTTCCTAAAAAGTGCCCCATCAGAAAGACCGGATGTCAAGGAATTGCCAATGGCAACATATTTAGAGAAATCAGCCGAGCCCTGAGTATAGTTGGGCGGCGTTCCGTCTGTGGCTGTAATCGTGGGAACGTCGGGAATTGCGATAACATTGTCTTCCTGAGAACAACCCAAGACAAGTATAAACAATAGCAGGGTGAATAGTTTATTATATATTTTTTTCATATCCGTATTTTTAAGTTTACTGGTTTATGGTCCAAGAGACATAATATTGGGCACCGATGGTACCCGCGCCTGGAGCGCTAACATATTCCTCTCCAAAAATATTCGCGCCACCAACCTTAAACACTGACTTGATACTAGGTACCTGCAGGTTCACTTGGGCGTCGAACAGATTTCTGTTAGGAATAAATCCGTCGGCAAATGAAGACTGCCATAAATACACGTCATTCCATCTCCAATTGATATTGAAACCAAAGTTTTTGAGCACATCCTGATTACCGAAAGAGGCTTTTACCTTATGCTCCGGCGTATTAAAATTGGGCTGAAACCCAGGATCGCTATCTTCGTTAAAATCTAGTTTCGCATAGGTATAATTAACCCCCAGATCAAAGCCGCCCAAAATTTTGGTCATTATGCCCACACCGGCCCCATAGGAGCTAATATCGGCGGATGAATTCGTATAGGTCTGAAAAGGTTTATAATCTTCATTCTGCAGGGCAAGCAAGGAAAGTGAATTGTCACCTGCCTGGCCATATAATGGTACCAACACGGTCTTATTAGAGATAAAATCCTGATAAGCATTGTAATAGGCATTGACATCGAGGCTTATCTTTCCGAAAACCCCACGGTATCCCACTTCATAGGCCGTAATCTTTTCAGGCTTTACCAAGGCCACATTGATGGGCTGAGGGGCACCGGCGGCAACCGATTCCGGGCTAAAAGCATTGGTATAGGCCTGATTTCCGGAAATTTGTACCGTTGGCGACCCTACAATGTCCTGACCATTGGTACTCAACAAAAGGTCTGAAGAGGTATACCTATCTAGGTTATTTGGAGCGGAACCCACTAAAATGGCCAATCCTGCATCCAAGCCTATAAAAAGGTCCTGGGTGGTCGGGTTTCTAAAACCCGTCTGATAAGAGGCTCGTAGATTATGTCTTTTGTCGGCATCAACCGCATACACCAAGGATACCCTTGGCGAGAAGAAACCGTCAAAAAATTCAGACTTGTCATAGCGCAACGAACCCGTGAATTTCAAGCGTTCCTGCAGCAATTTTTTCTGCAATTGCAAATAGGCCCCGTATTCATTGTAATCGATGGGGCCATCGTAATCGGTATAGATCGTGCCCTTCGAATTTAAGGAATATTGGCGCCAAGAACCCCCAATCATAATATCGGCTACGTCAGCCGTCAAATAGCTAAAGTCATAGTTGGCATCTACGTGATAGATCTTGGAATTGTCTTGAAATTTAGCCCCTGTCGTCAAATCGGGATCTGTGGTAATTTTATTCAAGGCACTATTAAATTCGGGCGATCCTGGAAGAAATCTACCCGCATCGGCGTTGGCCCGACCTGCGGCATGGCCCTGCTCATCGGTCACTGTCGGATTGAGGAACCGGGCCGTAAGATACCCTAAGGCATAGTCTGTGAACCATTGACGATCACCTTTCCATTCCCGGTTGATATTTATGGCCGTAAATCGCGTATCATACGAATTTCCCGCCTTTTCTGAGGTTGTATAGCCCCTTACAAAGAAATGATCGTTGCGTATCTCCAATTTATGTTGCTGCATAAAAAAGTCCTTGATGGAATAGCGATTGGCACCTTGATATATCGTGTTGCCCCGACCCAATTTCGAATTCCAGATAATTTCCAGATCATTGGCTAAAGGCTTGTAATGCAAGGAAAAATCGGCCTTGAAACTTTCTGCATTGTAATCCATTAAATCGCGTTCCTCATACCCAGTTCGCGTAATCCGAGCAGAACCAAAATTAGTTGCGACCGGAATGGGCAGATTTTCTGCCGCAATTTGGTCGAAGTTCAAGGTGGTACCCACCTCGTCCCCATAGATGTTCAATCCGTCATAGGCTGGGTTCGCCCTGGTACGTCCGGGATTGTTGTAATCGGTATAATCGGTTGAAAACCATTCGGTGCCCTTTAAAAAGGAGGCAGATGCCTTTGCCGCAAACTTTTCACTAAAAACATACGCCGTTCGTATCCCAACATCGGTGAAATTATTATCTCCGGCATTCGTGCTCGAGGTTATCCCTGTTTTGGCATAAAAGCTGATTCCTTGATAGTCAAACGGGCTTTTGCTGGTCATGAACATGATACCGTTAAAGGCATTTGCCCCATATAATGCGGAGGAAGCACCTGGAAGCAACTCGACGGTATTTACATCGAGTTCGGACATTCCCAATAAATTTCCCAAAGGAAAGTTTAGTGCTGGGGAAGAGTTATCCATGCCGTCTACCAGTTGCATAAACCGGTTGTTGGCGAAAGTGGCGAAGCCTCTTGTGTTCACAGATTTGAATGTAAGACTGTTTGTATTCAAATCAACCCCTTTCATGTTCTCCAGGGCATCATAGAAGGTGGGGGCCGCTGCCGCCTGAATCGTCCTTGTGTCCATGCGTTCGACGGTAACCGGCGATTCAAAAATACGCTCAGGTGTACGCGAGGCCGAAACAACGATTTCATCAAGAAAGGTTTCCTTTTCAGCGATCACCACCGTCACATTTTGATTGTTTTCGGTTATTTCGGCGGTACCCTCTGAAAAACCAATGCTTGTAATGGTAAGCTGAAAAGGTGGCTCTTCAGAAGTTACAAGTGTGAAATTTCCGTCAAAATCGGTCGTTGTCCCAATTGCCTTCCCTGTGATTACGACATTTACGCCAGGCACGGGTTCATTGTTCTGATCTACCACCTTCCCCATCACCGTCGTCTGCGAGAAACCTAGGGCAGAAAATAATAACACGGCTAATAATAGTACTTTTCTCATGTTAATAGTAAGTTAATTAGTTTCCTGTCGAATATACAGAATTTTTCAAACAGAAATTCATAATTTAGAAAAATTATGCGTGCATAATATAAGTATCGTCAATAATAGGGTTATAAAATTATAATATGCATAATACCAATGAAAAAACCATGAGGACTACCTCATGGCTTATTTTCACTTTTGATGTAATTTTTGTTTATTCTACCGTAATCACTAATGACAAATCTGTGGGTTGATGTTTATAATGGTTTATGAGTCCTTGTGATTCTTTTTTATATAACCAAAATATATGATTCTACTAAAAAGAACCGCCAAAACAGAAATTATCATACCTACAACAATTTCTATTCCATAATTACTAAAAATATTTTCCATTTTACAAATTTACATATAAATATATAGACCTAAAATTGTATAAATATCAAATCTTCAGACCTCACTTGTCAAACCAATTAAAACAATCTTAGGTCTATTTATTTTATCTAATCTTTTTAATAGTGTTTCCATCTTAAATTTTAATCCCCAGACTTGTTGAGAGGTAAATTTCAGAGTTCTTTGAGGCTTGAAATGAGATTCATTCATCATATCACTAATTTGCTGATAGTAGAATCCTTGACTTCTTTTTTCCTTAATGAAATTATATTTTTCAATCTATGAAGAGGATAGTGGTAGTACCCAAAATTTTGGAGAAATTACTTCTACTTCAACTAATAGATGGGTGATTAAATACCCCCTATCATACTCATTCCACAGTTACCGATTTAGCTAAATTTCTAGGTTGATCCACGTTGCACCCACGCATAACGGCAATATGATATGACAATAATTGCAGCGGAATGGTGGTCAATAAAGGGGTTAGACTTTCGATGGTATCCGGAATTTCTATGACGTAATCGGCCAATTCCCTAACTTGTTCGTCTCCTTCGGTTACGATGGCGATAATCTTGCCCTTCCTTGACTTGATCTCTTGTATGTTACTCACAACCTTTTCGTAATGTCCTTTGTTGGTAGCGATAACGATAACGGGCATATGTTCATCAATCAAGGCGATCGGGCCATGTTTCATTTCGGCAGCAGGATAGCCTTCGGCATGTATATAACTAATTTCCTTTAATTTAAGAGCACCCTCAAGGGCTACAGGAAAGTTGTAGCCGCGGCCTAAATACAGGCAATTTGTAGAATCCTTATATGCATTGGCAACAATTTCGACAAGCGGATTGGTCAATAACGCCTTCTCCACTTTAGAGGGAATCGTTTCAAGCTCGGTTAAATATTCATGGAATTTCGAATCGGAAAATACCCCTTTCTCTTTGGCCAGTTTTAAGGCGATCAAGGTCAAAATAGTTATCTGCGTTGTAAAGGCCTTCGTAGAGGCGACTCCTATTTCAGGTCCTGCATGCGTATAGGCACCAGCATCGGTTTCCCTGGCAATTGAGGACCCCACTACATTACAGACTCCAAAAACAAATGCTCCTTTTTCCTTGGCCAGCTTAATGGCTGCCAAGGTATCTGCAGTTTCACCCGATTGTGAGATGGCAATCAATACATCTTTGTCGGTAATTACCGGATTTCGATAACGAAACTCGGAAGCATATTCGACTTCAACCGGTATTCGTGCCAAATCCTCGAAGATATACTCGGCTACAAGCCCGGCATGCCAGGAAGTACCACAGGCTACGATAATAATTCGATTTGCATTCAGGAATTTTTCCAAATTCTGGTCGATACCCGCCATTCTGATAATTCCTTGATCCGCTAATAATCGTCCTCGATAGGTATCTAAAATTGCCCTTGGCTGCTCATAGATCTCTTTTAACATAAAATGATCATATCCCCCCTTTTCAATCTCCTCAAGATTCATCTTTAATTCTAGAATATTGGGATAGGCGATGGCATCATCTTTAATTTTTCGCAATTTTATTTCCTTTCCCAACCTGATAATGGCCATTTCCTCATCTTCCAAATAAACCGCATTGTTGGTGAACTCGATAAATGGCGAAGCATCCGAAGCTATAAAAAACTCCTTTTCCCCAATGCCGATGGCCAATGGACTACCTAGTTTCGCTACCACGATTTCATCGGGCTTTTTCTTGTCAAAAACGGCAATTGCATATGCGCCGACGACCTGGTTTAAAGCAATTTGCACTGCTTGTCCCAATTTTACGTCTTCGGTATTCTTGACCTCTTCGATCAGGTTGACCAAAACTTCAGTATCCGTATCAGACTCGAAAGTATACCCCCTTTTGGTGAGCTCCTTTTTTATCGATTCGTAATTTTCAATGATTCCGTTATGAATGATTACCAAATCCCCGGAATTGGAGTAATGAGGATGTGAATTAACGTCGTTAGGCACTCCATGGGTGGCCCATCGTGTATGCCCAATTCCGAGTTGCCCCGCTAATGAGATCGTTTCCTGTGATTTTTTCTTTAAATCCTCGACTTTCCCTTTGGTCTTGGAAAGATTGATCTGCTGCCCGTCATAAAGTGCAATCCCGGCACTGTCATACCCACGGTACTCCAAGCGCTGTAATCCCTTCATAATTATTGGATAAGCATCGCGAAAGCCAATATACCCTACTATTCCGCACATATTATTTGATTTTTATACTGATGAACTTAAAAACTATTTGCAAATTTAAGCGATGGCGATCCTTTCTATCGAAATCTTAGACATAAAACGCAGAATTTCTATGATCGGTATTATCCGTTCATAATTGAAGTATAGATTGCTTAAAATTCGCAGGGGAAAGGGCGGGTATGGGTACCCACGTTTTTAATTGGATTTGGTATAGAATATTTCAAGCTTTAATTTCTTATCAAGATCGGCAGCACTAACATTACTGCCAAAAAGTATCGTTCCCAAAGGGGTAATATTTGACGCGATCGGAATACTCTGTTCGATATTGTTCGCCAACATGGCGCTTGCAGCACCATTATATCGAATTTCCGGGGTAGACATTACCCCCAAAGTTGCATTTGCAGCATCCCTTAAAATAATATTATTAATGTATTTTGTAATCCTTGCGGTATATTTTATTCCTTTCCCGCCTGATTTTTCAAGAATACCATCATATTGCGGATAGGATGCCAAAGAGGTAGCGCCCTCTGGGTCAGATAATACATCAAAAAGATATTCGTTGGTATCGGCATTATAAACATAAAGTCGAATAGGTTCATAGACACTATTGGCTGCATCCAGTGTTTGTCTATCTATATAGAATACAAGGTTGGCCTCATTTATGACCCAATTCTCTGCCTTGATCTGATTAATAATTTCGGCACCCCCGTTTTCATCGAATAATCTAAGTTCGCTATATGCGCCTGAATCCCCTTTTAAATACAATTTTTCAGCGTTCGTATTCGTATCTAAATTATCGGCAATGCCTGCTGGAAAAGCATCATTCGTATAGGTATTGATCGCATTTCCGGTAATGAAACCAGTACTTTGGGACTGCAGGAAATTCAAAATATAAGTGCTCTGTTTACGCTCAATAGTATCGTCAGAAGCATCGGAAAGGGTGCTATTTGTGTTAACGTGGTCATAAGAATAGCTAAGCGTGATATTGGCCCTTCTTAGGTCAAACAATATCATAATGTCTTTATTAATAGACGATGCCGAAAGGTGAACTCCCCTTAAAAAATCACTGAAATTCGCCTGACTCAGCAGCTCAAGACTTCCTTCCTTATCCAAAATATTCTGTTGAAAAAAAGCGGTGTCTAAAGCGATTCGCATTCCAGGACCTAAACGCGTATTTACCTGTAGGGATTCATCAACATCGGTCGTTTCAGGGTCGTCCTCCTTAAAAAACAATATTTCCTTATCATTGATCGTGACTTCACCATCATATAGTACATCCGAAACGAATGTCGGCGAAAACTGTTGACTTGAATAATACGCTTGGGCTTCTTCAAAGTTGGTGTTCGGGTCCAAGTCCCTAAGAAAATAAGTAGACCGTTCGACCTTAAGTTTAAAAGGGGTATCGGCATACGCTTCTTTCGTAATTCCATAAATGCTATCAAGGTCGAACCTTTTGGCAAAAATATTCTGCAAGGTTGCGGTATCTTCACCATCAAGGATGCCATCGCCATCTGTATCCGGATTCAATGGGTCTGTTCCATTGGCGGTTTCGCGTACATCGCTGACCCCGTCCCCATCGGTGTCACTATTAGGATCTGCCGGATCTATATCAAATTCGTCATCGACTCCATCAGAGTCCGCATCCCGTAGACTTGCATCGGCAATTAAAAAAGGAATATACAGATACACCGAATCTATTTTTTCATTTTCTCGAATGGTAGTTACGCTACCATCATTATCTGCATTGTCTTCCACTGATTTGGAAAAGGATCCAAAAGTCGGATTTGGTGTTGATAATTGTAATTGAGAGGTGATACTTGCATCAGTCTTGCCATAAATCGGATCTGAATAGATTCCCAATTGATACACCGGCAATTTATTGGTGCGTACCGCTTCCATCTTTTTATTATAGGCAAAAACATCATAGGTAGCCTTTCCTGTAGAAAAAGGTTCACCCCCTATCACTCCGGAGCCAATTGTTGTCAGATCCTTTGAACAGGAAAATAAAAAGGCAACCAATAAAATTGCCGCCAACGCGGCAAACTTGAATCTTTTCAAAAAGGTCATGTAGCTTATTTTAAAACTTGAGTGTTATAAAAATTTGCATAAGCCTCTTCAAATTCTTGGATAGAAACATATGGCAACACAGGTTTTTCAAGGTTGGAAATGTGCTCTTGTAAATCTTGGGAAATGTCTTCCGCGGCTAAAATAATAGCATCTGAAAAATCTACGGCAACTTTTAACAAATTATTATAGTTGGGCTGGGCGAGTAGTTTTACTTCATCTTGGGAGATTCCATCGAAAGAGATTTTCTTGATCAAATCCTGATCTAATTCCCCTTCAAAGGATTTTCTGTATACCGAAGTAACAATTTTACTATCAGCAAAAAGGGGTTCATCGGTGTAATACTTTCTAAGGTATAAAGGCAATAAGGATGCCAACCAACCATGCACATGAATAATATCGGGCGCCCAATTAAGCTTCTTTACGGTTTCGACGACCCCTTTCGCGAAAAAAATTGCCCTTTGGTCATTATCTGGGAAAAGATTGCCGTTCACATCAGTAAACGTGGCCTTTCTTTTAAAATATTCGTCGTTATCGATAAAATAAACCTGTATGCGTTCCCTTGGAATCGAGGCCACTTTAATGATCAACGGCATGTCGACATCGTTGATTACAAGATTCATCCCTGAAAGCCGTATAACTTCGTGTAATTGATGCCTGCGCTCATTGATGTTCCCATACCTGGGCATAAAAATCCTGATTTGGCCGCCATTGCTGTTGACCATCCGGGGTGTTTCGTAAGACATTAAGGAAACTTCGTTCTCTGGTAAGTAGGGTACTAATTCTGAAGATACAAACAATATCTTTTTGCCTTTCATAAAAGCTTTATTTTATTTATTGCGCTAGCATGGGTGCAAAATTACAAAAATTATGCAGATTAGCCGTAATTATAGTAAGTTTGCTCGCCTTAAAAGAAAGGAATGTTGCTTCTAAAAACCCGAAAAGATCTAATATCGGTTCTTTCTTCACGATCAAGGGGAAATGGATTGGGCCTGGTTCCTACGATGGGTGCTTTACATCAAGGCCATATGGCCTTGGTCAGACGTGCCTTGGAGGAAAATGACCTGGTCGTAGTAAGTATCTTTGTCAACCCGACACAGTTCAACAGTGCCGAAGATCTAAAGAAATATCCTAAAACAATTCAAGCCGACAAGGCGCTATTGGGGCATATTTCAAAAGATATCCTGATTTTCGCGCCTTCAATAGAGGAAATTTATGCCAATCATGTTCAGTCGAATTCATATGATTTCGATGGACTCGAAAAGGTGATGGAAGGTGCGTTTAGGGAAGGTCATTTTAATGGTGTCGGAACTATTGTGGAAGCGTTGTTACGCCTAGTAAAACCTGATAGGGCCTATTTTGGGGAAAAAGACTTTCAGCAATTGCAGATTGTCAGGAAACTGGTAGAGAAACGTACCCTACCTGTCGAAATCGTAGGCTGTCCTATAGAACGTGAATCCAGTGGTCTCGCAATGAGTTCAAGAAATACCCGGCTTTCCCAAAAATTACGAGAAGAAGCTGCTTTTATTTATAAAACCCTCCTTGCTGCCAAAGACAAATTTGGCACAAAAAGTGCTAATGAGGTTACCGATTGGGTGAAAAATCAGTTCAGCAAACAGCTTGATATGAAGTTAGAATATTTCCAAATTACCGATGAGGCAACGTTAACACCCATTCTACGAAAACAGAAAAATAAAAAATATAGGGCATTTGTTGCCGTTTATGCAGGTGTAGTGCGCTTGATTGACAACATCGCCCTGAATTAATTACCTTTGTACCATGCAAATAGAAGTTGTAAAATCAAAGATCCATAGGGTAAAAGTTACCGGTGCCGATCTAAATTATATAGGTAGTATAACCATTGACGAAGATTTGATGGATGCAGCCAACATTATCAGAGGGGAAAAAGTACAAATCGTCAATAATAATAATGGCGAACGTCTTGAGACCTATGTTATTCCCGGCCCACGGGGAAGTGGAGAGCTTACCTTGAATGGTGCCGCTGCTAGAAAAGTAGCGGTTGGCGACATCCTTATTCTCATAGCATATGCCAGAATGGACTTGGAAGAGGCAAAATCCTTCAATCCCGCCTTGGTATTCCCGAACGAAGAAAACAATCTCTTGAATTAAATTTTGAGTGACACGCTAAAAAAGTTCCTAAAGACCATACTTCCTATCACCCTGGGTGTTTTATTGGTATGGTACCTTTACAGTTCGACGACGCCCGAGCAACGCGAAGAAATTTTAAAATATATTCGGGAAGCCGATCCCTTTTGGATTGGAATTTCGATTACAATCGGAATTTTAAGTCATATTTCTAGGGCGATACGCTGGAATTATTTACTCGCCCCCATGGGATACAAACCCAAATTGACGAATAACGTCCTGATCATTCTAACGGCCTATTTAACCAATTTAGGGATACCTCGATCCGGTGAGTTTTTACGGGCGACCGCCTTGGCCACCTATGAAAACGTCCCTTTTGAAAAGGGTTTCGGCACTATTGTTACCGAACGAATTGTCGACGTTATCATGCTCTTGCTCATCGTCATTGTAGCGTTGTTGCTTCAAACCAATCTTATTCTAGAATTTATCAAGGAAAGTGGTATCGGGTTTTTTAGTGGTATGGTCATATTACTTGTCGGGGTCATAGGCCTTTTTGTACTGATTCGATTGATTAAAAATTCAAGATTACCGTTTATCATAAAACTTAAGGGGTTTCTCAAAAGCCTGTTGGAAGGCGTGTTAAGCATTTTTAAAATGAAGCATAAATGGGCTTTTATACTTCATACGCTTTTTATTTGGGCGGCGTACATTGCTATGTTTTGGGTTATCAAATTTACGGTTCCTGAAACGGCAGGCCTCTCTTTCAGTGCGCTTTTAGTGGCTTTTGTAGGTGGTTCTTTTGCCATGACCACTACCAACGGTGGCTTTATCGCCTATCCTGCCGCCGTAAGTAAATCGCTCGAGATATTTGGGATTGGCATTGTTTCCGGAAACGCCTTTGGATGGATCATGTGGATTTCACAAACCTTTATGATATTGGTTTTTGGTGCAATATCCTTTCTAGTCTTACCGTTATTGAACAGAAACAGCTAGTAGCCATTCTTAGCGCAATTTTCTTATATGGTACGTTCAATTACCGTTTTAGTGCTTCTCTTAGGTTTGAACCTAAGTGCCCAAGTAAAACAAGAAATTTTTGAATCGTTTAAACTTCAAGAAAGAAGGGACGTTCGATATTATTTTCCGGAAGATTACGACAAGGAGAAAAAATACCCCTTAATTGTCGTCCTTGACGCAGAATACCTATTCGATCAAGTAGTGGCCAATGCCAAATTTTATAGCCGTTTTCATGGCATGCCCCAAAGTATTGTTGTTGGCATTGACCAAAGCAAAAACAACACCCGTCTTGTGGATTGTGCGTTCGAACCCGATACGGGATTGCCTACGGAAAAAGGGAAACAGTTCTTCGAATTTCTAGGAATGGAAATAATTCCTTACCTCGATTTAAACTTTAGTACAGCACCATTTAAGATGATAATTGGGTACGATATTACTGCTAATTTTGAAAATTATTGGTTGTTCAAGGACAACTCCCTATTTAATGCGTATGTCAGCATATCCCCCAGCTTGGCACCAGATATGGATACAAGGTTACCGAGTCGTCTCGGAGCTTTTGAGAAACAAATTTTTTACCAATTGATCATTGAAGGTGAAAAAAACGCGGATACCGCCCGTATTTTGGCTATGGACAAGGCCATCAAGGCGCTAAATAAGGAAAACCTGCATTATTATTTCGAGGAATATCCCGGGGCGGATCATATTGCGGTAGCGACCTATGGTCTCGGCAAGGCGTTTGATAATATTTTTGGCATGTTCAAACCTATTAGCCCCAAAGAATATAAAACGAAAATATTAACGTCCGAAGAGCCCGTTTTCAAATACTTGGAAGATAAATATCAAGGCATTGAAGACTTGTTCGGATTTAGAAAAAGGGTCGACCTCAATGACGTTATGGCAATATATGCCGGAATCCGGAAAAAGGAGGATTTCGAATCCTTAAAACCCCTTTCAGAACTTTGCAAGGAGGAATTTCCTGATACCATGCTTGGTTTTTATTTCGAAGGAGAATATTATGAGCAATTGGGTGAACCAAAAAAGGCGCTAAAAACATTTGAAAAAGCCTTTGGCATGGATGAAATTGATTTTCTAACCAAGGATATGGCCTTAGAGAAAATTGACGCCCTAAAGGCTGATTTTGGATTTTAGGCAGTTAAATTGCTACTTCGAAATACAAAATCAAATTCGCGATTTACTTTGAATCAAAATCGAAAAGTTACCTCCTTACCAAACAGTTTGGTGCATTGATATGAAGTCATTGCCTGGATCAAGCCCACGAAGCGATTTCTTCTTGCCAGTATCGACCGAGCCCTTTTTGAAATTATCCTGTAAAGTAGATGTTTCGTCAGAACATCTTGCGATTAAACCCTTACCCTAACCTGTTCAATACAATTCAAAGTTTTATCTTTAGCCCCAGACCTTAACCCTGAAATATGGCCAAAACGAAAACAGCTTTCTTTTGTCAAAATTGTGGCACACAGTATGCCAAATGGGTAGGACAATGTTCCGCTTGCAAAGAATGGAATACCGTTGTGGAAGAGGTTATCCAAAAGGAAGATAAAATACCTTGGAAAATTTCTTCTGCTACCTCCAAAAAGATTGCAACTCCGTTAAGGGTTCGAGAGATCAGTAGCGAAAAAGAGATTCGATTGAATGCCCATGATCTAGAGTTCAATAGGGTATTAGGTGGTGGCTTAGTCCCAGGATCCTTGGTTCTTTTGGGCGGTGAACCCGGAATCGGCAAAAGCACCCTTTTGCTCCAGATTGCCCTTAAACTACCCTATAGAACGCTTTATGTCTCTGGGGAAGAAAGTCAGAAACAGATTAAAATGCGGGCTGATCGCATTCATCCCAATAGCGAGACTTGTTTCATCCTGACCGAAACCAAAACCCAGAACATCTTTCAACAGATCCAAACGATTTCGCCTGACATTGTGGTCATTGATTCAATCCAAACCTTGCATTCTGACTACATTGAATCGGCGGCAGGCAGCATCTCCCAAATCAGGGAATGCACGGCCGAACTTATCAAATTTGCCAAGGAAACCAATGTCCCCGTTATCTTGATCGGTCATATAACCAAAGATGGTTCGATTGCCGGCCCCAAAATATTGGAACATATGGTAGATACGGTGCTTCAATTCGAAGGAGATCGCAACTATGTCTATCGCATTCTACGGGCCTTAAAAAACCGTTTTGGTTCCACGGCCGAATTGGGCATTTACGAAATGCAAGGAAACGGACTTCGGGAAGTCAACAATCCGTCCGAGATCCTTATTTCAAAAAATGATGAAGGTCTAAGTGGCACAGCAATTGCCGCTACTATTGAAGGCATGCGCCCTTTGCTGATAGAAATACAGGCCCTGGTAAGTACGGCGGTATACGGCACCCCTCAACGTTCCTCGACCGGTTATTATGTCAAACGCTTGAATATGCTTTTGGCGGTTCTTGAAAAAAGGGCCGGTTTTAAACTCGGCGCAAAAGATGTCTTTTTAAACATTACAGGTGGAATTTCAGTTGATGACCCGGCAATTGATCTTGCCGTAATTGCCGCCATATTATCAAGCAATTCAGATATCCCCATCGAAAAAGGAGTTTGTTTCGCTGCAGAAGTCGGTCTAGCAGGAGAGATTCGGCCCGTGCAACGTGTAGAGCAAAGAATTTTGGAAGCAGAGAAACTTGGGTTCACAGATATCTATGTTTCCAAACGCAATAAAATAGACCTCAAGAATACAAAAATCACGGTGCAATTGGTGTCAAGGATCGAAGATGTAATCGCCAGGTTGTTTACCTAATGCCTAACGCTTATCCCGCATTATTCTTGCAAATACAAGAATTATAACAATTACTGCCAAGATAAGGATAAGTTGCCAAAAGCCCACTTTCAAAAAATACATAGGTTACTTTTAAGGTGCCGGATTCGGGATTTCTTCATGGATCTTCTCGATGCCCTGAAGTATGGTATCGCTCAAATTCAAATCGATACTTTCGATATTTTCCTTGAGTTGTCGCATATTGGTCGCCCCGATAATCGTACTGGTCAGAAAAGGACGGCTATTTACGAATGCCAGCGCCATTTGAGCCATCGAAATAGTATGCTCCTGAGCCAATTTATGATACTTTTCTGTGGCTTTACTAGCCGCTTCACTACTATATCTGGTATAGTTCGGGAACAATGTAAGTCGAGCTGTTGCCGGCTGCATCCCACCAAGATATTTACCGCTTAATACCCCAAATGCCAAGGGTGAATAGGCCAAAAGTCCTATTTTCTCCCTATGAGAGACTTCCGAATTGCCAATTTCGAACTGTCGATTCAAAAGACTATACGGATTCTGTATGGTTATCATCCTTGGCAGACTGGCATGCACCTTGCTTTCTTCCAAATAGCGCATAACGCCCCAAGGGGTTTCATTTGAAAGTCCCACATGCAAAATTTTACCTTCGCGAATCAACTCATTTAAGGTTTCCAAAACCTGATGGATGTTATCTTCCCAAAAGTCGGTAATATCATACTGGTACCCCCGTTTGCCAAAATAGTTGGTATTTCTTTCGGGCCAATGGAGTTGATAGAGGTCAATATAGTCAGTCTGAAGACGTGTCAGACTTGCTTCTACGGCACCTACTATAGATTCCCTTGTAAATCCGGTAGTGCGTATAAACTTGGTAAAATCAGCCTTCCCGACAATTTTGGAAGCCAAGATGATTTTTTCCCGGTTTTTTTTCTTTTTAAACCAAGTACCTATGATCTTTTCCGTGGCCGAATGTCTATCTGGATGTGCCGGAATGGGATATAATTCGGCGGTATCAAAAAAATTGATCCCCTTATCCCAGGCATAATCCATTTGTTCATGACCTTCGGCTTCGGTATTTTGATTGCCCCAAGTCATCGTACCCAAACAAATTTTACTTACTTCAATGGCAGTATGTGGTAGGTTGGTATATTCCATGTATTAAAGATGTGACCTATTGGAAAGCGCAAATTTACAAATTATATCCCCGTTGGTTTTTAGTTGACCCATTAAACTTCAAGCTCAACCAAAATCGGGCAATGATCACTATGTTTTGCCTCTGATAAAATCACCGATCGTTTTAAATTTTTTTTCAAGGGTTCACTGACCATGCCATAGTCAAGCCGCCAGCCCTTGTTATTGTTCCGGGCATTGGCACGATACGTCCACCACGTATAATTATTGGGCTCTTTATTAAAATGACGAAAGCTGTCAATAAATCCGTTCCCTATAAAATTCCCGATCCATGCACGTTCAACGGGCAAAAATCCTGAAACATTGGCATTTCGTATTGGATCGTGGATGTCTATGGCTTGATGACAGATATTATAATCGCCCAAAATTATAAGCTTGGGGCGCTCCCTTTTTAATTGATCGATATAGTCATGAAAATCGTCCATATATTGCAGCTTATGATCTAATCGGGCGATATTAGTGCCCGATGGAAGGTACATGCTCATAACAGAAAGGTCACCGAAATCGGCCCTAATATTTCTTCCTTCAAAATCCATAGATTCGATACCAGTGCCATATTCTATGTGGTCTGGTTTGGTTTTAGACAATATCGCAACACCGCTATACCCCTTCTTTTGGGCACTGTACCAATATGTAAATAGATATCCAGCCTCCTGAAATACAGAAAGATCCAATTGTTCTTTCATCGCCTTGATTTCCTGGAGACATACCACATCGGGGTCAACTGCCTGTAACCAGTTGATGAAACCTTTATTCAAGGCTGCCCGAATACCATTTACATTATAGGATATGATCTTCATTTATATGGTAAAGACTTTAAAAATAGTAAAAACATCAGCAATGCTTCTATAGTTTCCACGTATTAAAGAGCTAATTTTGCATTTTCGGAATGAGAATTGCAGCCGATCCTTAAACTTGAAAACTGAATACGATGAACTATTTATGGACTTTGACGACTTTGATTTTGCTATCAAATTATACCTATTCACAGGCCTACTCCCGGTTTGACAATGCCCATGAAGTTAAGTTCAATATTGGCTTATTCTTGGCCACTACTACCGTTGAAGGTTCCTATGAGTATTTTTTGAATGAAGACACAAGCGTGGGCGGTACGATATATTTTGATGGTAAGGCAAGCGATTTCAATGGAAATTTTGGAATTGGCCCCAATTTTAGGGCGTACTTCGGTTACGCTCCACGGAGCGGCTTTTTTGCAGAGGCCTTCGGACTCTACTATACTGGGGAAGATGAAATTCCCAACGCCTCAATCGGAACTAGAAACAATGATTATAGTACGCTGGCCATAGGCCTAGGGGTAGGTAATAAATGGCTGACCAGGAGTGAAAAATTCAGTCTGGAAATCAATGGAGGCTTGGGCCGCAATATGAATGCAGCCGACTTTCAGGACGCCTTTATGTACCGGTTCGGTTTATCGGTCGGGTTTCGATTTTAATCTAAATTTAAAGAGCCTTATCCTTACTACATGAAAGCATTATCATTCTTTTTTTTAGTATTTATTGGCTGTTGGTCTTCTTTTGGTCAAGAAACAACCCAAAAAGATAGTGTAACACGATTGGATGAGGTCATCCTCATCGATACCCTAAAAATACGAAGCGCTACCGGGATTGTGGCTTCAAGCGGTATAGGGGCAAGAGTCTTCGAAAATTATAGCCCTATTGACATCACTTCTTCAATCAATCAAATTTCGGGTATATATGTCTTGTCAGGGGCACTGAACACCAATCGCATCACCATTCGCGGTGTAGGGGCACGTACCCCTTTTGGCACTGACAAACTCAGACTGTATTTCGACGGAATCCCAGTTACAAACGGTACCGGTTCCTCTACGATCGAGGCTTATGACGTGGAAAACTTGCATTCTATCGAAGTCATTAAGGGCCCTAAGGGAACTGCATACGGATCCAACTTGGGAGGTGCAATCGTCTTGAACTCAAAAGATCCCTATTCGGAAACGACTGAATTTATTAACAACTTCACTATAGGCTCTTACGGATTGCTCAAAAATAATTTCAGTTTTTCGCACGCTGAAGACCACCTATCGGTAAGTCTCCAATATGGTCATACCGATATTGATGGCTACCGCGAAAATAATCGGTTTCAAAGAGATGGCCTCCTTCTAAAATCAACCTATAAGATCAATTCACGGAACAAGATCGGGCTTCTTGTCAATTATATAGATTACTATGCCCAAATAGCCAGTTCGATTAGCCAGTCGGCCTTTGATGAAAACCCAAGACAAGCAGCCTTCACCTGGAAGGCAGCTAAGGGCTATGAAGCCAATAAATACAGCCTACTTGGACTCTCCTATGTACATAAGTTCGGCCACGGGCTTGATAATACGACAAGTATTTTCTATACCTATCTAGATCATTACGAACCCCGTCCTTTTAATATTTTAGATGAATTTACGAATGGATATGGCTTTCGAACCCAGTTCTCAGGCTCAATTAGTCGCATCGAGCAAAAAATAAAATATGCACTTGGAGCTGAACTTTACAAGGACTCCTATGATTGGGGTACCTTTGAGAATCTTTATGAAAACAATAACGGGAATGGAAGTTTAGAAGGTGATCGAATAAGTGATAATACAGAATTGAGAAGACAGTTGAATCTATTCGGGTACGTAAATTATCTGTTCGCTAAAAATTTTACCACACAACTTGGCCTTAATATCAATAGTACACATTATAATTTTAAGGACCTTTTCAATACAGGGATTGATAACAAAAGCGCCGAACGAAATTTCAGTACGATTTTTTTACCAAGTCTTGATATAAATTATGATATCGCATCAGGTAAGCGTGTTTATGCCAACATAAGCCGTGGTTTTTCAAACCCAAGCTTAGAGGAAACCTTGACTCCCGAGGGAGTAATAAATCCAGACATAAAACAGGAAACAGGTACGAATTATGAGGTAGGTTCCTTCATGGGTTTTTTAAATAATCGGTTGACAATCGAAGTAGCCCTATATCACATGGACATTAAAAATCTGTTGGTCGCACAAAGGGTCGGGGAAGATCAGTTTATTGGGAAAAATGCCGGAAGTACTAAGCACCAAGGCTTGGACCTTGATGCAAATTATAGGATTTCGGTTACAACGAATTTTCAAATATCCCCATTTATTAGTTACAGTCTTAGTGATGATCGCTTTGTTAAGTTTATCGATGGGGATACCGACTATTCAGGCAATCCGTTGACCGGGGTCCCGAAACATCGTTTGAATTTCGGAATGCAATTACAATGGGCCAATGGAATCTATTGGAATTCTACCCTTCAATATGTAGATAGGATCCCCTTAACGGATGCCACTTCGCTCTATAGCGAAGCATTCACGCTTATCAACACACGAATGGGTTATAAAAAAGAAATTTTTAAGGGCTTTCTAGCCGGATTGGATTTTGGTATCAACAATATGGGCGACACCAAATATGCCCAATCGGTTCTTATCAATGCCGTAGGGTTCGGGGGTGCCGAACCGCGCTATTTTTATCCCGGGAATGGTAGAAATTTTTATGGGAGTCTACGATTAGCGTATACCCTAAATTGATGATCCCTTTTGCAACCAGCTCTTCATGTCGACCTCCTTATGGATAATGCCTTTGATATCGTCGATGGAAATACGTTGCTGTTCCATTGAGTCTCGATGGCGAAGCGTTACTGTACGGTCCTCTAGCGATTGGTGGTCTACCGTAATACAGAATGGCGTTCCGTTGGCATCTTGCCGTCGATAGCGCCGTCCTACGGCGTCCTTTTCGTCATAGGTTACCATAAAGTCCCATTTCAGGTCTTCCAAGATTTGCTGCGCCATTTCGGGCAGGCCATCTTTTTTGACCAAAGGCAGAATGGCCGCTTTGATGGGCGCAAGCACCGAAGGAAGTCTGAGTACGGTCCTAACGGTACCGTTTTCGAGCTGCTCTTCCTGCAAGGCGTTTGAAAATACTGCCAAAAACATGCGATCCAGTCCAATTGAGGTCTCGACTACATAGGGCACATAATTTTCATTTTTTTCTGGGTCAAAATATTGCAGTTTTTTGCCGGAATATTTTTCATGGTTGGAA
Source organism: Flavobacteriales bacterium (assembly GCA_038316335.1). GTDB lineage: Bacteria > Bacteroidota > Bacteroidia > Flavobacteriales > Flavobacteriaceae > JALHST01. Next base: position 16,658 of record JBBQAM010000037.1, on the reverse strand, counting down.
AGATCAAAATCAGTACGGGAATGAATTCCCTCCAATTCCTTGAACCCGAATGGAAAACGGAATTCAATATCAGCAGCCGCATCGGCATAATGGGCTAGTTTGTCGTGGTCATGAAATCGATAATTTTCAGTGCCCAACCCTAATGAAAGGTGCCATTGAAGGCGCTTTTCTTTCCAAATTTCATACCATTCCTTTTGCGTACCGGGCTGGATAAAGAACTGCATCTCCATCTGCTCAAATTCCCGCATGCGAAAAATGAATTGTCGGGCCACGATTTCATTACGAAAAGCTTTGCCGGTTTGGGCAATGCCGAAGGGAATTTTCATTCGACCGGACTTCTGGACGTTTGAGAAATTAACGAATATCCCTTGGGCCGTTTCAGGTCGCAAGTACAAATCGGTAGAATTTTCTGCGGAAGCGCCTAATTTGGTCCCGAACATGAGGTTAAATTGCTTGACATCGGTCCAGTTCTTAGACCCGGACATTGGGCATGCGATCTCAAGCTCCTCGATTAGTTGCTTGACATCGGCCAAATCCTCGTTTGCCAATGACTTTCCCATTCGTTTTAGGATTCTTGAAGCTTCCTCTTGATATTCGACAACACGTTGGTTGGTCTTCAAGAACTGCTCCTTATCGAAGGCTTCCCCAAAACGAATGGTGGCCTTTTCAACTTCCTTCTCGATCTTCGCCTCTATTTTGGCCACATAATCCTCTATGAGCACATCGGCCCGATATCTTTTTTTGGAATCCTTATTATCGATCAATGGATCATTGAAGGCATCAACATGCCCGGAAGCCTTCCAAGTAGTAGGATGCATAAAAATAGCAGCGTCGATACCGACGATATTCTCATTGAGTTGCACCATAGCCATCCACCAATATGCACGGATATTCTTCTTGAGCTCTGCCCCGTTTTGACCATAATCATAGACAGCACTCAGGCCGTCATATATTTCACTAGATTGAAATACATATCCATATTCCTTAGCGTGGGAAATAACTTTTTTGAAATCGTCTTCTTGTTTTGCCATTTGGCAAAAATAGAATATTAGCCTAAATGGAAAGAATTTATTTTAAATCAAATTCAGAAGTTGAAAGCAGACGTTCATCCTCAAAAATATTTAAGGTATAGGTTCCAGAATCAAGAGATCCAGCGGGAATAGTGATAAAATCACAAACATCAATATCCTCTCCCATAAGCAAAACTTCAACTCGCTTGCTATAAATATTACCGTTCACCGATATGATATTCGCATTGTCTTCAATGATGCCTTTGTTCGGATCTAAAAATTGGAAATAAATGACCCGTTGCTCGTTAATGGAAGATGGATCTGCGATTATCGTAACACATCCCCGAAGTTTCTCGATGATCGAGGCCTTATTGGTCATAATCGGTTTGCCTCCACGAAGTCGAAATCCATTGCCTCCTGAAGTACGCAGGCGCAAATAACTCTTGGTCTTCAATTCTTTATTCAGTTCTTGTATTTTTTTGCGCTGTAATGCTTCTGCCTCGGCCAAAGAACTACTTTTACCACGCAACTCCTCTATCTGCTTTCTGGTTTCCTCATATCGCTCGGAAAGTACCATATTATTATATTTGAGGAAGTTGTTCTTTAATTTGAGACTATCGTTCTTGGCTTCCAGTCTTCGCAATTCACTCTTATATTCCCGAAGTTTTTCAACGGTGAAGTTTAATCTGCCGACCGAATCCAACAATTGTTGAACCTTGTATCTAGAATCCTGTAGTTCGATTTCATTGACCTCATTCAGTGCAGAAAGCCGGTCAACATCACCCTTCATCAAGGTTAGGTCCTTTACAAGAAGCTCCTTTTCCTGTTCCAAAAAATTGATTTGGCTCTTAGATTGGGCATAGCTGTAATAAAAAGCAATTAAGATGCCTATTATGACGGCCACCAAAGCAGCAAGGATTATTTTGTAATTGAATTTAGTATCTTGACCATCCATTGGAACAAGTATGCTTTAAGTAGGTTAAAATAAAAGAATTTGGTTGAGCTCTAAACTATCAAATATACTAAATGATATAAACAGCATCCTATTGCCCAAGGTATGTTTTGGATGTAATGCGCATTTATTCAGGGGAGAGCACCTTGTCTGTACCGTTTGTCGAAATCATTTACCGCTCACCGAATACAACTTTAACGATGAAAACGCAGTTGACCGTACTTTTTATGGACGAATTAACATTAAAAAAGCAAGTTCCTTTCTTTTTTTTACCGAAAACGGAATCGTTAAAACCCTTTTACACTATCTAAAATATAAGAATCAGGAGGCCATCGGGACTTTTTTAGGAGATTGGTATGGCCAAATACTTGCAAAAGACGCATCCCTCGGCCCCATTGACTATGTAATTCCGGTACCGCTCCACAAAAGAAAACTTCGTAAAAGGGGTTATAATCAGGTGGCAGAATTCGGCAAAAGACTTGCGCATCACATAGGTTGCCAATACAATGGCAATAATCTAATTAAAACGGCCAATACACGGACCCAAACGAAAAAGGGAAGAATCGGCCGTTGGTACGGGAATAAATCGCTTTATACCCTGATTGAACCATCCATGTTAAGAAATAAGCACGTGTTATTGGTAGACGATGTGATAACTACGGGAGCCACCATGGAAATTTGCGCAAAGACCTTGTTGAAAGTCGAGGGCATCAATTTATACCTTGCCAGTATGGCCATTGTGCCATTAGACTCCTAGTTGTCTCCATACCGTAAAATTAAGCCCTGATGACTTACTGAAAATGTCCATTTTATCGCTATTTTAAGCGAATTCCCAAGGGATTCCCAATAAGGGTTTCCAAATATGTTGTTTCTTTGCCCACAAGATTATAATGGCATGTTAAGACGTATTTTTGCATCCCTTTTTTTAATTTTTATCGTCATCGCATTGATTCAATGCGGCAGAAGAGGAAATCCTACGGGAGGTCCTAAGGATCTTGACCCCCCAAAGTTAGTGAAGGCCGATCCAGAAAACATGACCCTCAATTTTAAAGCAAAAAAAATACGGCTCTATTTTGACGAATATATTAAACTTGAGGACATTCAAAATCAGTTGATCATATCACCTCCACTGAAATACACCCCGCAGATAACCCCGCAAGGAGGGGCCAATAAGTTTATTGAAATCACCATTAAAGATACCTTGAAGCCAAATACCACCTATACCTTCAATTTTGGCCAAAGCATCGTCGATAATAACGAAGGCAATCCGGCAAGTTTCTTAACATACGTCTTTTCGACTGGTGATTATATTGATTCCTTAACGGTTTCAGGGGTAGTCAAAGATGCCTTTGAGCGGAAGGTCGATAATTTTATAAGTATACTCCTTTATGAAATCGATAGTACCTATACCGATTCTACATTGTATCGAAGGCCCCCGAATTATATTACCAATACCTTGGATAGTGCGGTCCTATTTACCCTGAAAAATCTCAAAGCAGGAAAGTATGCCATTTTTGGCCTGAAGGATGCTGCCAAGAATAATCTATTTGACCAGAATGCCGATAAAATCGCCTTTTTGCGAGATACCGTTACCCTGCCAACCGATTCTACCTACGTCCTTAACCTTTTCAAGGAAATACCAGACTATAAAATTTCAGTGCCTTCCTTGACGGCAAAAAATAAAATCAGTTTTGGGTATTATGGGGATGGGAGTTCGATTGAGATACAACCCTTGACCAACATTCCGGATACTGTGAAGACATTGGTTTTACGAGAAAGGCAGAAGGATACCTTGAATTTTTGGTTTACTCCGTTTGCTTTTGATTCTCTTGTATTCAAGATCATCAACGACCAACAAAAAGTTATTGACACCTTCACCGTCAAAAGTCGAAAGGTAACCATAGATACCTTGGTACTCGTGCCGAATCAACGAGGGGCTTTAAGCTTTAATGAACCGTTTCGACTTGAAGCATCGACCCCGCTCATACGAATGGATACGGCGCAGATGAAAATGATCAATAAGGATTCGGTAGCGGTCATCCTTAATGCCACATTGGACACTCTTGAGAGTCGAGTCTTGCTAGATTTTGTGCGCGAGCCGGATCAGAAATACAACCTTAAAATCCTACCAGGGGCAATCACCGATTTTTTTGGGAAAACAAATGATACCATATCATACAATCTAACGACCAAACGACAAGCAGATTATGGCAATTTGAGTTTAAATCTCGAAGGTACTGTTCCCTATCCCATCATAGTTCAGTTAGTCGATGAGAAAGGGGCAATAAAACTTGAAATCAAGGCAAAAGAAGCACAGACCTTCGAATTCAATATGATCGAGCCTGCAAAATATTACATTCGGGTAATTTTTGACACAAATGGAAACGGGATATGGGATACCGGGAACTACCTCCAAAAAATACAGCCCGAAAAAGTGAGCTACTATCCAGGTTTAATTGAGATACGAGCGAATTGGGAGAAAATCGAGACTTTTAAGGTAACAAATTAAAAACATCCCTATCTTCTAAAAACTTAAGATGCTTCCTAGTAGTCACTAGGTGATTTTTGCTCAAAGTAGCGTATAATATTTCCTCTCTTTCAGAAAATGTCAAGGGATCCCCTAAGGCATCATATACAGCCGAATGTCCTGGATATCGATGTCCTGATTCATCTTCGCCAACGCGATTTACTCCGATGCAATAGGCCATATTCTCGATGGCCCGAGCTTTTAAAAGTATATCCCAAGCCCTGATCCGAGGTTCGGGCCAATTGGCGACATATAAAAGAACGTCATAATTTTCGGTGTTCCTGGCCCAAACGGGGAATCGGAGATCATAACAGATCAAAGGGCATATCTTAAAACCCTTATACGCTACTATCAACTTTTCAGCACCCGCTCGATATACTTTATTTTCACCTGCCAATGTAAAGGTATGCCGCTTGTCATAATGCCAAATTTTTCGATTGGGAGCCACGAATAAAAGTCGATTGCTATAGGATCCATTTTGATGAAATGCCAAACTCCCCACTAAGGCGGCATTTAATTTATGCGCTTCTTGTTGCATCCATTCAATGGTTCTTTTTCCTTCGGAGGGATCCAACCTTTCAGGATGCATCGTGAAGCCTGTTGTAAACATTTCAGGGAGTACAATGATGTCGACCTCTTTTGTAATGGACGCTAACTTTTCAGAAAAATGGATTCTGTTACGTTCTGGATTTTCCCATACCAAGGGAGATTGTAGTAATGCGAATCTCAGTTCAAGTTCCATAAACATAAAGCTAATCAAAATAATGAATGGTCCTTGTAATTCCGATAGATACCTTTTGATAAATTCCCGAGTTAAGAACTTCAGGGTACCCTTCCTTTAAGGATGAATACATTGTATAAAAAAGTTCCAACGCGCGTTGCTCCAGTTATAAGACCTGGCCAAAATGGTTTGGTTTGCCATGCTAAATGCGGTAACCCACAATCGGTTTAGTCCCATACATCGGCAATATACTCCTGATTACCGCATATTGTATTAATTAGTCATATTTATGGTAATAGAGCACATAAATATGAAAATCCTGTTGTAGCAAGCGCATTCTTTTTTTCTCAATTTTGTACCATAAAATTGTATACCTACTTAACAAATTAAAAAATGGAAATAACAGCAATAATCGGAAATATAGCGGCCTTCTTGACGACTTCAAGTTTTCTGCCACAAGCCATAAAAACAATAAAGACCAGGGATACCGAAAGTCTCTCCTTCCCAATGTACCTACTCTTTGTAATCGGGGTAGCGCTTTGGCTGGTATATGGTATCCTGAACAAGCAGCTTCCCATCATTTTAGGCAATCTAATAACACTAATTTTGGCAGGAATCATTCTAGTAGTGATGCTATTGAATATTTTGCATAAAAGAGGATATACTGGGGCGCATCGTTTCTTCGGTATGCGAAACATATCAAGAACCTAATTTCAGGTAGGTTTTAGGTCAACAAGGCAATGAAATCAGGCAGGTTTTGCATTTTCGCATGATCTAATGCCGTTAGGCCCCTATTATCTTTTATCGTGGTATCGACACCTTGCGCTATCAAGAGTCTTGCGATCTCTTCACGGTTGAATGTTGCCGCATAGATCAAACAGGTGGCGCCCATTGCATTGCGTTCATTTATATTGGCACCCCTTTCGATTAATTTTTTGGCAACATCGGTATATCCTTTAAAGCAGACTCCCATTAATGCCGTATTTCCAGAGGCATCCTTCGCATCAATTTTAGCGCCGAGATCCAATAATAGATCCGCGATCTCTTGTTCATCATAGTAGGTTGCCAAAATCAAGGCCGTCGAACCGCGTTCATCCTTACTATTGATCAACATCGGATTCTTTGACAACATAGACTTTACTTCATTATAATTGCCATTCCGTATCTCGCTGAAAAAAAACTCGTTCATGGTGTATCCGTTTAGTTAAATGTATAAAAAAACCTTCAAATCAGGTGATATGACATGGCAGTTTAAATTTGGAATACTTTAGACGCTGCAACACCGTCCTGATCGGCGGGGAAATCGAAAAATTTAAACGGAAGTTGTATTATGGGAAGGACAATTTAATAAGATGCTCTAGATCAGTCAACCTATTGGAACCTTAATTTCGTGTGCCAGGGGTAAAGTCATCGGGTGCATTTTGCGGAAGCTTAATGGTATCGGAATCCCCTGTATCATTATAGATGACCCATTCCTCAAAATTATAGACCGGGGAGCCGGCCGTTACGCTTACTATACGAACTGCTCGGCCGTCCTCAAATTCGTGATTTGTTCCTGAACCATCTTCCCCAACAATACCAAAAACATCTACTATGTTGCCTAAAGGATCTATTAAAACCAAATTGTCATCCCCATTTGAATCTGCAGGACTATTGCTACCCCCAGACAAGTCGGGGGCAAAGCCATAAACCGATTCAAATTCAGTAGGGTTGGGAGAAATAACGGCCGTACCTTCCGATTCAATCACGAGCTCCGATAAATCAATACTTGAACTTATTTCGGTATTCGCATTGGTGTATCGAAGTAAGGACCACCCTGCTAAGGATATTGTTTCGGTACTTGAATTATACAACTCCACAAATCGCGCCCCAGCATTATTATCCGGATCTGCCAACTCGGTAATAAAAATATTGGCCGAAACGTTTTCAGGCACCAATTCTAAACAACGGTCTTGTTGGAAATCAACATCTTCTAGCGTTCTGATAACCAGTTGAAAGTTATCATTTTCGCGTAGCAACACCCCTATGATGGAACCATTGCCCACTGGGAGAAGCGCTGCCTTAAAGTCTGAAAAGCCGCTATTTAAGAGTGCAATCCCATTACCGTTACAATCCCTCAACATGCGCTCTGTATCCTCTTCTTCAATGGCATACGGTTCGCCCAGTTCTTCTTCTGCGATTTCGAGTCCAGTAAATTCTACCAGAATGTTTACGCTGTTCTCTTGAATGGCATCTATGGTAAGCGCAGTGGGGCGCAAATCTGAAGGTGCTTCACAGGATAAAAAGAGGTGTTGATCTACAATAGCCGCTGGCAATCTACCAACAGATTCCTTGCCGAAAGATGTAAATACGCCCCCAATTTTGAACAAGCCTTTAGTTTGACCTAGATAAAGACCTTTTAGTTTTATAAGAATTTTACTGCCTACCGGGTAGAATAGGTGTGAATCGCGTACATCAATTTCTATCTGAAAACCTTCGGTCGGATCAACCGCACTATCTTGAAAATGCAACACGCTAAAAAAATTCCCTTCCTGGTCTGAGGAATTTACATACCCTTCGATGATCAAGTCCTCTTGAATCTGAATGGTTTCTCCTTGATATAAATCCTTTACGCGCGCATAGGACGAATTCGCGATCAAATTGGGATCACAGGTCGTTTTTGGCGTATCGAAGTTTCGATCCTTGACACATGATCCGACCAGTACCTGGATCAAAAGTACATACAGTATATGTTTCATTCTAACTATCATAGACTCACATTCAGTGAAGATTTAGTATGCTTCACGGCCTCTTAAGCCGTCATTGCTAGGCTTGTGGCTAAATTGATTCGTTTAAAACTGTGCGTATTGAAAATCAATTTCTTTAAAGAACAAATTCGGACCTTTAAATCTTAAAAACTATATGCCAAATTCAAAAAATAGGTTCTACCATAACCATACCAGTACTTCGGGGCGAAGGAGGGGGTACTACCCAAATTATCCTGTTGCAATTGTCCAAAATTGCCATTTCTACTCTGTTCATACCCCCCTGTTCTAAACTCCGCATCAAATACATTATTAATACTTGCAAAAACACTTAAATACTTTCCTTTTTTTAACCACGATTTGCCGCCGACCAAATTCAACATATAAAAATTATCCAAAGTTCCTTGCGCCAATAATCGGTCTACATTTTCAGAGGTGGCGTTGGCAAAGGGTTGGTTCGTTTCAGGATCTAGATAAAAACTCTGTGTTCTCAAAATCGTGGATATATTTACATAGTTATTCGCCATATAATTAGCTGTTGCTCCAACCCACCAATACTTCGGGTCTCGATACTCCAAGCCAAGTGCAATGGCCTTCTGTGGCCCTTGAGCTAATCTGTAATTCTTTATCTTGGCAACTCCCAAGGAAGCATTCCCTTCCATATTGATCAAATTCTGCTTTGCACCTGCGGTATCAAAATTGATTGTCACATTCGGATCACTTGCAAAAACATAGGTTCCTAGGGCGCCAACACCGGTGATTTTAACGGTGGGGGAAAGCTGATATTCCAACCCTAGTTCGATACCCTTATGCAATTTGTCAAGATCCGTAAGTACCTCCTGAACAAAATCTGACCCTAAACCGGCATCTACAAAGAAAAAATTGACATCGGTCGTATTTTGAAATCTCGTATAAAACCCCGTCAAACGGCCTGTCAAAAGAGGCATACGAATCAGGTAATTGAAATCAATGGTCGATATGGTTTCACTTTGAATCCCTGGTACCAAGAGATTATTTTCCCTAGGATTTATAAATGCATTTTGTAGGGTAGGTGGTTTTGTCACATAGGCACCATTCGCTAAAATCAGATGCCTACCCGTGATTTTATAGGAAAAACCGGTTTTAAGAGCATAATTTTGAAATGCTATGGCCGCGCCATCACCTAAGGAGTTTTCCAGAAACCGTTCATTCTGAAAGCGTCCTTCGCGTTGGTATGCTGCTTGGGAATATTTGGCTGAAAGAAAACCATTCCATTTTTTGCCTTCAACGCTAATTTGGGCAAATGCTTCCACAGCATGTACATCTATCAAATAATGATAGTTGAAAATCGCATTTTCAACTTTATTGCTATCCCCATGAAGATCATTCCGGGTATTCGAGAAGGGATCTATATCCACATAAAAATCAGCCCCCAGCAAATCTTGGATTTTGGCATAATTATCGGATAAAAGCTGTCTATAGGTGCCCCCGAAATCAACTTTTATCCGCTGATTCAATGGCATATTCGCAACGGTGTTTATGGTAAATTGTCTGTCGGAAGTGACGTCGTCGTACAACAAGTAGGTAGCTTCTTCATGATTTGCCCTATAAATGTCATCCCAACGGATTTGTGGGTCGAATAAAAATCCTTCCCGTGCAGTATTCGCACTTATAAAATTTGCCCCAATGGGACTATTGACATAAAAACTGGGTAAATATCTATAATACGTGGGATCCGGATTAGGCGCATTATAATACCCCAATCGACTTTTGGCAGAAGTCCCAAATTGATAGGCTAACCCCGTACTTAGCTTAAAATTACCAGCGGTATAATAATGATTCATCAGAAAAATCGGCTCGGCAATCCTGCGTTCTCTTGAATTACGAATTTTACCGGCTTGATATCCCCAGTATGGGTTGTAGCGTTTCCCAACCAAATCAAAGACTTCCTGGGTCAGTGCAGCTGAACTGCCTTTTCGATTCGAAGCCAACATCCCTGTAAAGTGAAGGGTATTGCTACTGTTTAAGGCATATTCACATGATACAAAAACCGAAAATGCGTCGTACAAGGTACCACCGATAAGACCCTGATCCGCCCATCTACGCGACCCGGAAATCATGTAGTTTAGGCCATTCCTGCGTTTTTTTGAAGTATAGGTGACCATCGTTCGGCCGGCATAGTTTCTGTTTGAAGCCGAAAGGGAAAAACGCATCCCTGGACGCAATCCCGAGGGTCGCATATCGATATTTGTACTTCCAAGAATTCCTCCGAAGGTATACTCCGTGGCTTGTAGCCCGTTTGTAAATTGTTGATTCCTAGTTACATCGTTCAAACCGCCCCAGTTATTCCATTGGGGGCGCCCATCCTGAAATTTGTTCATGGGAATACCATTTAGAAGCACCTCCCCATATTGTGAATCATAGCCCCGTACCTTAAAAAAAGCCTGTCCAAAATCGAACGCCGCACGTTGTAGGAATATATCCCGGGTGGCCTGGAGAAGCCCTGTAGAACTCGTGATCTCCTGATCATCGTCTAAATCCGCTCCGGTAAGGGTAATTAAATTATCACTATTTTCAAGGACAATATCCCTTTCCAAATAAATAGTACCCAATCCTAGGCGCTCATTTTCCAAGGTGATAGGCAATCGTTTTGCAATATAGTCCGGTGAAGTAATGTTTAGGATATAGTTGCCCATTTGATGAATGACCACGGAAAAGGTGCCATCAACACCGATCTTTTCAAGAATATCCGATCCTTCAACGCGCACGATACCTTCTGATATCGCGTTTTTAGATCTCTTGTCCAGAACAGTTCCCTCAATGCGGGCTGCTACCTGGGCCACAGCGGTAGGTATCATCAAAATGAAACCAACAGAAAGAAATAATAAACGAAGTGACATGGGTATGATTTGAAATCTGTTTTTCAAAAGTAGTTGGCCCTACTGCACACTCCTTGCAGGTCAGGAAAGTATCTTGGTAGCACCTTCAAATTTAATAGCTGCCTTAAATGCCTAGGAACGAACTGAAAATACTTCTACCGATACTTTTATTTAGAATCGTGTCTGCCGCGTGCCAAACAGAATTTAAAATTCGCACACTGGCCTTTTACAATCTAGAAAATCTCTTCGATACAGAAAACGACTCCCTCACTTTTGATGATGATCGCACACCTATGGGGAAAGATCATTGGACAGTAGAGCGATTCAATCAAAAAATCACGAACATGGGCAAGGTCATATCTGAAATCGGCAGCGACGTAACCCGAACATCCCCTGATTTTATTGGCGTGTGCGAAGTAGAAAATAATGAAGTACTCGAACGTTTGGTAAACAGTCCTGAATTGCAGGATAAGAATTATGGCATAATTCATTTCGATTCTCCCGACGAACGTGGCATCGATGTCGCCTTACTGTATAAAAAAGAAGTTTTTTTACCTATGTCATTTAAAAGTCACCGGCTATTGCTCTTCAATCTTGAGGGGGAAAGGGATTTTACAAGGGATCAATTGGTCGTAGGTGGTCTCCTCGATAACGAATATTTTCATATCATCGTCAACCATTGGCCATCGCGAAGTGGCGGGGAGGCTCGCAGTAAACCAAATCGTCTCGCAGCGGCCCAATTGAACAAGCGAATTATCGATTCAATTACCGCCCTAGATCCTACTTCTAAAATTATCGCGATGGGCGATTTTAATGATGATCCAATTAGTGATAGCCTAAAAAAGGTACTAAAAACGAAGGGGAATAAACAAGGCCTCTTGGCAACCGACCTCTTCAACCCTATGGAAAAATTATTTAAAAAGGGAATTGGCACTTTAGCGTATCGTGATCACTGGAATTTATTCGATCAGATTTATATGACCGGGAATTTGGTAGCTTCCGATTCCCAGGAATATCGATTTTGGAAGGCAGGTATCTTTATGCCAGCCTATCTTATCACCCAAGATGGTCCGTATAAAGGCTATCCCCTAAGAACCTATTCGGGGGGCAACTATACGGGTGGCTATAGTGATCATTTTCCCGTGTTTGTATATTTGATTAAAGAAGTCGATTAAAGTATTTTTTATCCATTCAAGCAACTTTTTCCTTTAAAAGCATCTTGTATTAAAAAGCCATGGGAAAGTATATGCTACTAGTGTGTTCTATTGTATTTAGTATCGCTTGTAGTAATACGGAGGATCCCTTAAATGGGGAATGTCAAGGGAGCATCGATACAGCCCCCTCAGGGGTCTTTTATATTGAATTGGTAGATTCGGTCGGCAACAACCTCATCGAAAATGGGTATTTTGACCGCGCCATAATTGCCTCTAAACTCAATGGCGCGGATTTTGACTATCAAACTTTGATACCCTATGAAAATCCAGATTTCGAAAATCTACTCATTGTTTACACCATTGGGACGGAGGGTGACAATAGATGGCTATTGACCTTATCGGAAACCGAGGTGGACACACTTGATTTTAATATGGCTTCTGAGGATATTCGATTTGTTTCAGAAGGAATTTTATATTGTGGCGGGAGGTTTATACTCAATTCAGCCAATTATAACGGAATGAACATACCACTTAAGGAGTCAACCTATAAAATCCCCATCACGATACAAAAGCCAACGGATTAAACATCCCTAGGCTTTTTCGAGGATTGGATCCCTGATATTTTTATTACAGTTCCTTCAATTTTATATCCCTCCATTTTACCTTTATACCGCCTCCGTCATGGATCTGCAAACAAATGGCGCCTTCGCCTTCGCCAATCTTTTCATCGCTCAGAGTGACCATTTCAACGCCATTTAACCATGAGGTGATCGTATCGCCTACGACCCGTATTTTCATATGGTTCCATTGACCTTCTTTTAGAACGCTATCCTTTTCAGGCGCTGGTTTTATAAGCCATCCCCGGCCATAGGATTCATAGACACCTCCGGTATCATGCCCTTTTGGGGCTACCTCTACCTGCCATCCACTAACTTTCGTTCCATCTACGGTTGAACGAATAAAAACCCCGCTATTGCCATCGGCTTCCTGTTTAAACTCAAGATCAAGCTCAAAATTTTTATAATGTGCCGCTGTCCCCAAATAGCCGTACTGTTTATCCGGACCGCTTTCGCAAACCAAGAGTCCGTCTTCTACATACCATTTTTCGGTGCCATAAATGGTCCACCCCGTTAAATCCTTGCCATTAAAGAGTGACTTTTCTTGGGCATTACTAATAAAAGGCAAGGCAACGATTGCCAGAATTAGGATACTATTTTTCATTTTTATGGTTTTATTTTAATATTTATGTTTTTTGGCATTGCTGCCTTTGTCCTCTTTTGCCGTGTCAATATTGGCGCGGCTCAAGAATACATTAATAGAGAAGTCTGGCGTTCCCCGATGTTCAATTAAACCACTGCCCCCATGGGATTCTACTTAAAATAAGGATTAATCCGAGCCCGTAAAATATGGCAATGTTCTTAAACTTTTTGGCACCTTCCATGAATTTCTTATGCCTTGACCATCCAATGGTTATCAATACAATGGCCAAGATATTAACAAATGGGTGCTCTACCGCTAACAGTCTGGCAGGCGCATTCAGTCCTCCCATCCCCAAGGTTTGTACCGCCTTAAATCCGTTACCCGACACAAAATAAAGTAACAGGCCTATCAATAACTGCAGATGGGCCAAAATGAGCGCCATTAGACTAATTCTGAAATCTTTTTGTGGTAAGAACATTTTATTGCCCAACCATCCTATGAAGGCATTGGCCACGGCAACAATAAGAATGGCCAAAACCGCATACGCCAAATAGGAATGTAATTCAAGTATCCATTGATATGCTAGTGAGCTGTCTTGCATGATTTCGAGTTTAAGATGCCTAAATGTAATGAATTTTGGCTATAAAAAAAGCCCATGCTACAGGGTCGTTTTATTTATTTCCATTTATTCTCGGCCGCTGTACCTCCCCAAACAAGGGTTGCCAAAAATGGATTATCGATAAAGGGATTTCTATTTCCTTGGGCCGACTCGATGACCGCATTGCGTTGTATTTCAAAATCAGACACGGGGTCGGCAACATTCCATTCCAGAAATAGTTCCAAACCGCCAACTTTTTCAAAGGATTCCTGATATCGAATGTTTAAATACAGTACCATTCTTGCAACATCCCCGCGCCAGTCATCCCCTGGATACCATGAATTGCCATTGATCAACTTAAACTTTCCACTGCCTGCAGTGAACGGGTAATTAAGCCTTTCTTCATTTATGACGGCATCGCAAACCCTTAACTGATGTAGGTCACTGACCGCCTCCTCGGATGCAAGGAGGGATTGTGGGTATATATGCTCTGTGTTAAAGGTTTGGGGTGTATAGGGGTTGTTGGTGGAGGAATATTCCTGCCAGTACCTACTTTCCCCGGAATACATCAGAATGACACTTTCAGGATCGTCTACGGCTTCATCGGCAACATAGAGGTAATCATGCCTTTGGCTATAATATAAAATTGTCCGGTGCTTCTCACTCGTTAATGCCGCAAGTGTTCGATAATTAAGGTCGGCATCATCGGTAAACGAACTATTTCCATAATAATAGTTAAGATCACTGGGTACGTTAAAAGAAATCGTATTCGAAATGTCTTGGCTACTCGTACCATCCGACAGGGCATTATCCTTATTGCAGGAAAGGGAGAACCCTCCAAGTACCATTAACAAAAATATTCTTTTCATAGTTGTCTCCTTTCTTGAAAACTGTGTATAGGAACCACAAGTAAAATTTGGTTATTAATAATGAAAAACCTTTCAGCATGTACACGTGGACGCTGAAAGGTTTTCGAATCGAATAAAGAAATTGCCTCTAATTAAGCACCCAAACTCCTCCGGTCTTAATTAAGCTTATATTTTCAAAGCCAGCAGCCCCATTATAAATAGCATAGGTTATCACATATTTTTGACCTTCTGCGGCACCGGGAGCTATACTATCTAAAAGTATATTAAAGCCCTCGACAAGCATGGCATCACTCCAATAGGCAGCATTTCCTTCCCTTCTGTCGAAATTACCATAATTTCCGGCACTCCCAGCTTGTGTGGGATAGGTACCCGCAAGAGCGTCCCCAATTAACGAATAATCGGAAGCAACCAACGCATATTTTATGGTATTGTCAGGAACCCAAACCCCATTATCAAATCCAAACTGCAATTCTGTAGAAACTACCGATTGATTACCAACCCACATTCCATCAAGGAACTTGAACAGATTTCCTCTTATTTGAGCACCACTTGTACTTGAATAATAATCATAAATAACGAATAATTCATCTTCTTCTTGGGCATAGGGATATGTAGCCTTTAAGAAATTGGGCAAGTAAGCGTCTGGCGAAATCGAACTACTAAAGTTATTATACTGTCCAGGTTGTCCAGATCCGGTACCCATTGAATCAAAATCTGCCGAACTTAGGTAATAAACGCCAGTAATCGGTTCCCAGGTTCCCCCAGAATACATATAGTAGTCTCCCTTAGAATTGGTAGCCCCGGAAATTCCGAGCGCTTTAACAAGCATCTGATCGACTTCCCAAGTCGCCGCCTCCATATCGGTTGACTCATATTTAAAGGCGATGTTCACTACTTGTCCCTCATAGGCAGAAAAGTCATAGTTTTCAGACAATACAAAATTAAAGTTAGTTCCGTCTGGAGCCGTTGTCAAGGCAATGGGGTCCCAAGTGGCCGTGGTGACATCTCCCGAATAATCAGTGGAAACCAAGATTGAAAGTAAGTTCAGATTCGTGGCATAATTGATTGCCTGATTGATTTGAAAATTCAAATTGGTCTCCCCACTTAGGTCGATCTCTGGCGATACCAACCAATCTTCGTTTGCTAGCGCCGCCCCTGAATATCCTGACATTTTAGCATATTCGACACCCCCAAAAGAACTTGCTGCCCAAACTTGATCGCCGACCACGCTGGTCGCCGTCCAATCGTCAAGGCCTCCGTTAAAATTTGCTTCATAGATGTTCGCCAGGCCGATAACTGGGTTTTCAAAATACTGCTTGTATTTTGCCAATACCATTTGACCTTCGCTCGCATCTGTAATGTTTGCAGCCAATATATCGGAAATATGATCCGCCGGATTGGCATTGGGATAAAATCCGAATGCATCACTTCCAGCACTTGCATAATCGGCATTGGTTAGTGAATAAATCTCGGCCCCTGTAAAATCGCTGACACCTGCAGTCGTACCAACATAGAGATCAAAGCCGACCAATGCAGATGAACCTTGGCCCCAAACGGGATATTTTTCCTTTATATAATCGGGAAGCATGGTCTTGGCATCATCCAAGGAGCTAAAATTTCCGAAATCAAGTCCTAAGGCCGCATAGTCCTCATCGCTCAAGGTAAATACGGCATCTCCGGAAATAACTTCCTTCTGGGCATCCAACTCGGTGTAAACATCCTCCAATGGATTACAGGCCACAAAAGTTAGGCCCAGTATCGCGAATAAATAGATATACTTTTTCATTTTTACTATTTTTTTTATTAAAAACTAAATTTAGCACCGAGGTTGAACGTCCTACCAAAGCCATACCATACCAAAGCGCTCAAGGCATCATGATTGCCCCCATCTAAAGCATCGGCAATATAATCGGTATTGAAGACATTGTTCATGCGACCAATGATAGTAGCTTCGAAGCCCCCCATATCAAACCCATAACTAATACCCGCGTCGAATAGGCCATACGAAGGCGCCTTCCAAGATTG
>JBBQAM010000010.1:0-90075 GCA_038316335.1 Flavobacteriales bacterium | reverse complement strand
TGGCTACTCATTGCTATCAACCAATATTATCATACTACTGGCAACGATAATTACCATGTCATGGCCGCTGAATTAACAAAATGGCTGCGCTCATTACAGGATGATGATGGTGGGCTCCGAGGAGGATTTAATGAAGGTGGGTCGCAAATTCCTAAAGTGACCGAAGGAATTATCACCGCATTTAACGCTGTAACAGGGTATGATGATTTTCATAGAAACATCCTCGAATTTTTAAAAAACCAACGATGGGCCAGTGAAAGTAGTTCCTTGATAGCATGGCCCGAAAACCCTTCATATACCTATGCGTTGGATCTTCATGCCCTGGGGTTTATGATATTTGAAAATTTTCCGGTAAATACACTTCAAGATTCACAACGGTACCTGAACACCCAATCATTTACCATCACAGGTCAAGAAATTACCGGCTATTGTTTTGATGAGGACAAGGATGTTATTTGGTTGGAAGGCACCGCTCAAATGGCGGTGGCATTTAATTCTGGAGGCATGAAAAACGATGCCAACAAATTGTTGACCGAGCTTGAAAAAACATTCATTAACAGTACCACTTTATCCGAATCGATCGGATTGCCTTATTCGTCCAACCATGGTACCAGTTATGGTTCGGATCTTTTGTGGGATCATGCAGATATCACTCCGGCATTGTCTTCAACGATTTGGTACCTTTTTGCCAAGACGGAATTCAATCCTTTGGCCTTGGGAAAGGAAAAGAACATTCCTGAAGAAGATAAATTTTGGCTTCAAAAATAAAATACGATAATAATTATTTTTTGATGCCTGAGAAACAGTAGAAACTATATAGATATACAAGGATAATTAAAAACAAGCGTGGCCGAGTATGACTATTTTGGCAAGCGTATCGATCACAGTCCAAAGAACTTGTCATTAAATCAAAGATTTATTGGGCGCATACAAGCACGATGAGCAAAGGAGTGAATGCTATAGTCGATTTTGAACAATACCCCTTGAACTGCAAAAAGTATGGCGATTTCTATAAGGATTGTCACTTCAATTCACGACGTATTTAAGAATCGACATTTCGTTTCTCAGCTTTTTTTTTAATTGAATGTTCGTACTTAGTTCTGGCATTACTAAAAGCGGAATCCTGGTATTAAATGCCATATGCTTGATTACGGGTTCACGGGTCATCCTTTCCATTTGACTATGCTGGTAATTAAGCATGGCCAATAAGTAGATGTTCAACCCGTTCGTAAATATTTCAAGGGAGTTGGCCACAGTGTTCGCTACGGGGACCGTATGCACATTATGTACCAACGACCCGAAATATTTTCTGAGTAAATTTAAATTGAATTGTTGTAATTCAGTGAGTTCCTTGGGTTCGTGTTGTACATACACGATTTGTATAGTCGCTTCGAACATAGTTGCCAATTGGATCAATGGCTGTAGTTCATAAAGCGTATAAAAACGCTTGAAATTGGTCGTAAAGGCAATCTGATTAGGTGCTTGAAATTTAAAATACTGGGGAATCGCCAGGACAGGACAGTTTTTTACCGACTTAATAATGCGCACGGTATTGCTCCCCATAAAAACGGCGTCAAGACCACTCGCACCTTTTGTTCCCGTGACTATTAAATCGATGTCCTTTTCTTCGATAAGCTCCTGAATTACGTCGGTCAGCAAACTGAATGAGGATATCGTCTCAAATCGATGGTTCGGCCTATTAAACGTTTTATGTATTCGCCGCACCACCTTTTTTAAACCTCTTTGCGAAGCCATATGAAGTGTATCTTCCTCGTTGTCCCCGTACAGTGCAGAGGCCATAAAACGGTGATTGGCAATGGCAGGCGTATAGGTATGTAGTACATAAAATACGCAACTTTTCTCTTTAAGCAGGGCAATGGCATATTGGATGGCGTTCCAGGAATTCTCAGAAAAATCAGTAGGTAGCAGTATATTCTTCATGCGTTTCCATTCTAATTATTAGGGTGAAATTAGAAGGATGTGTAGGCAGAAACTATGATATTTGTCAGGTTTATTTTGGCTTGAAATTCAGAATCCCTCCACCAAATCGAGTAATTTTTTTTGATTGGTGACTCCGATTTTTTTTCCCGAAGTTTTTAGGAATCCTTTTTTCTTAAATTCTGAAATAATGCGAATACATGATTCCGTGGCAGTACCTACCACGTTGGCAATATCCTCGCGAGAGAGTATCAATGTGAGAAACCCCTCTTGGTCTTCGCCATAATTCTTCTGGAGGTATAAAAACGCTTCTGCAATTCGTTGCTTGACCGTTTTCTGTGACATATTCACTATGACATCATCGGCTTCCTTCAAATCGTGTGCCATATGCCGTAGAACTTCAATGGCAAAATTGGGGTTCGCGTGCAGCGTATGGGTAATGCTTTCCTTTGGAATAAAACAAACTTGCATATCATTTACCGCAACAGCACTTAAATTGGTGGTTTCCTCAGAAATTACAGAACGTTGCCCCATAATTTGGCCTTTACTGGCCAGTTTTACAATTTGATCTTTGCCATTGGCGCTTAATTTTGAAAGTTTGGAAACCCCGTCGCGTACACAAAAAACCCCATCAAGCTTATCTCCTTCCTTAAAAATCGCCTCCCCTTTCTTGACCGACATCGTAATTTTAGAATCGGCGACTTTTTTCAATTCCTCTTTATTCATTGCTCGTAAAGAGTTGAACTGGCGAATGATACAATTTTCACATCTGCTTTCCATACTGCGGACCAATTTACCGAATATAACAAAATTACTTCTGACGCCAGAAAGAAAATCTGATAATTATCATATTTTAGCAGACAAAACCGGCCCATTTTTGCATCAGGTATAGAGCAAATGTCAAGATTCAAGGATACAGAAGTGTGTTACCATTGTGGCGAAGTATGCGATAATCGGCAACTGCATATCGATGATAAATACTTTTGCTGTAAGGGCTGTAAAACGGTGTATGAACTCTTTACGGACAACGGCCTGGCATACTACTATGATCTGCAGGCCGCGGCAGGCGCCTCCCCTAAAGAGGTAGTATCTAAATACAATTTCCTCGATTCCCCTGTGATTGTTGATAAACTTACCGAATTCAACGAACACAACCTACAAATCGTAAACCTATACATTCCACATATACATTGTAGTTCGTGCATATGGATCCTGGAAAACCTCAACAAGCTAAATATATCCATACGCAGTTCACAAGTCGATTTCCCAAGAAAGACCGTACGAATTACCTATAACAGCCAAAAAGCTTCATTAAAGCAAATCGTGATGCTATTGACGCGAATAGGCTATGAACCAACTATTTCCTTGGATGATTTTGACAATAGAAAAAAACAGATCGACAGGAGTCTTCTTTATAAATTAGGCATTGCCGGTTTCGCATTTGGGAACGTTATGTTTCTTTCATTGCCAGAATACTTCGATTTGGCCTCGAGTAAAGCGTCGGGTGGCGAATTCTGGCTAAATCAGTACCAGGACGTTTTCCGGTGGTTGATGTTTATCTTCTCACTACCTGTAGTTTTTTATGCTGATCGGGATTATTTTATTTCAGCTTACAAAGGATTACGAAGTAACTTATTGAATATTGATGTTCCCATTGCACTAGGAATCCTTGTCTTGTTTCTAAGAAGTACCACGGAAATTATTTTCGACTGGGGACCTGGTTTTTTTGATTCCCTTACCGGCCTTGTTTTTTTTCTATTACTCGGGAAATTCTTTCAACAAAAAACCTATTCATTTTTATCATTTGAGCGTGACTACAAATCTTATTTCCCCATCGCGGTAACACGAATAACCCGCGAGGGAAAAGAAGAGACTACCCAGGTGCACGATATTCGAAAAGGCGATAGATTGTTGATCAGGAACGAAGAACTAATTCCGGTTGACGGCGTACTTAAAATAGGGCCTGCGCGAATCGACTATAGTTTTGTCACCGGGGAAGCCGAACCTGTAATGAAAAAAGTGGGCGACACGATTTTTGCAGGTGGAAAGCAATTGAATGGCGCTATTGAACTGGAGGCATTAAAATCGGTTTCCCAAAGTTATCTGACCCAATTATGGGGCAATTCGATTTTCCATCAAGACAAGTCAAGTAAATTCGAGACCCTCACCGATAGCATCGGTAAACGATTTACATTCACGGTATTGATCATCGCCTTTGTGGCTACCTCTTATTGGTTGTATCAGAACCCCTCTATGGCCTTGAACGTGTTCACTTCAGTATTGATAATTGCCTGCCCCTGTGCCATTGCGCTTGCTTCCCCATTCACTCTTGGCAATATGCTCCGAATTTTTGGTCGTAAGAAATTCTATTTAAAAGACACCAGCACCATCGAACAACTGGCTCAAATTGACACCGCGATTTTTGATAAAACGGGAACCATTACCAGTGCCAAGAAAAGTACGGCCACTTATGAAGGTATGGCCTTGACCCTTGAAGAAGAATCGCTTTTGAAGAATACTTTGCGGGCATCGAACCATCCTTTGAGCCGTACCTTATATCAGCTATTGTCTGAACATAACATTTTGACCTTGGATGAATATGAAGAATTCGCGGGAAAAGGCCTGACAGGTTCAAAAGATAGTAGCCAAATTAAAATTGGTTCCGCTGATTTCGTTGGGATGCCCATTGCTTCCAATGCCTATAAAACTTCTGTACATATAAGTAGCAATGACCACTACAAAGGTTGTTATGTTTTCCACAATCAATACCGGGAAGGCCTATCAGCGCTTTTTGATTCCATGTCAGGCACACTACAATTGGCCATTCTATCTGGAGATAACGAAGCCGAGAAAACCCGATTAGAGCAGCTACTGCCAAAACTAACACCGCTTTATTTCAATCAAAGACCGGAAGACAAATTACGGTTTATCAAGTCGTTACAACAAGCTGGTCATAAAGTATTGATGGTAGGTGATGGCCTTAACGATGCAGGGGCACTTGCTCAAAGTGATGTTGGTATTGCCATCTCAGAAAACGTAAACGTCTTTTCACCAGCTTGTGATGCGATTCTGGATGCCTCGAAATTTCAACAGCTATATGATTATATAAAGGCATCTAAGCGGGCCATGAAAATCATCAAATTGAGTTTCGGCCTATCGCTAATGTACAATATGGTCGGACTCTATTTTGCGGTTACAGGTCAGTTGCAACCCGTGATCGCGGCGATTTTGATGCCATTGAGTTCGATAAGCATCGTAGCCTTTACAACCGTTATGACGAATTTATTGGGTAGAAAATTGCCATGAATCCATAAAATCGGAAAACCTGATAAATGTCATATTTAATGAGGTAGCGACATTTTAGTTTTACGCCAGAATTTAAAAGGGTATGAGTGTTATTTATGTGTTATTGTCGATAAGCCTTTTGGTAGCAATTATTTTTTTCGCTGCCTTTATCGTTTCGATACGGCGCGGGCAATATGACGACACGTATACCCCTTCTGTGCGCATTTTGTTCGAGGATGAATTAGTAAAGCCACCAAAGATCTTGGGACCTGGGAAGACCAGATCATTCCAAGATTTAGAAACCAAAAAAAATCAGTCAACCTTAAAAAAAGAAAAGAGCATATAGGATAAAAAACAACTTCGTGTTGAGGCGATTTGTTTTTGGGTCTTCCTATTGTTCAATCTCAATTTTCTAAACCAAGATTATGGAAGTACAGCAATTCTATTACGACAACAAAATCGTAAAAAATTTCCTTTATGCAACAATGTTTTGGGGAATCGTAGGAATGACGGTCGGTCTTATGCTGGCCTTTCTTTTCATTTTCCCCAATTATACCGATGGCATTCCTTGGCTGAGTTTTGGCCGATTGCGTCCGTTGCATACCAACGCCGTCATCTTCGCTTTTGTAGGCAATGCAATTTTTGCCGGTGTGTACTATTCGACGCAACGGTTGCTAAAGGCCCGAATGTTCAGTGATTTTCTGAGCAATTTTAATTTTTGGGGATGGCAGTTGATCATAGTTGCAGCCGCCATAACGCTTCCCTTAGGGTATACCACCTCCAAGGAATACGCAGAGCTCGAATGGCCCATCGATATTGCTATCGCCTTGGTTTGGGTGGCTTTCGGAGTCAACCTGATCGGCACCATGATCAAGCGAAGACAACGCCATCTCTATGTCGCTATCTGGTTTTATGTGGCCACCTTCGTAACGGTTGCCGTACTTCATATTTTTAATAGCCTCGAACTTCCAGTCAGTGCACTAAAAAGTTATTCGGTATATGCCGGGGTGCAAGATGCCTTGGTGCAATGGTGGTACGGACATAATGCCGTTGCGTTCTTTTTGACCACGCCATTTTTAGGTTTGATGTACTATTTTGTGCCAAAGGCGGCCAATAGGCCCATCTATTCATATCGGCTTTCGATAGTTCATTTTTGGTCCTTGATATTTATCTATATATGGGCCGGTCCGCATCATTTGCTTTACTCTGCCTTACCTGATTGGGCACAGAATTTAGGGGTAGCGTTTTCAGTAATGTTGATCGCGCCGTCTTGGGGCGGAATGATCAATGGGTTGCTCACACTTCGCGGAGCATGGGACAAAGTGCGTACCGATCCCACCCTCAAATTTATGGTGGTCGCAATCACCGGTTACGGTATGGCGACCTTCGAAGGGCCTATGTTATCCCTCAAGAACGTAAATGCCATAGCACATTTCAGTGACTGGATCATTGCCCACGTTCATGTCGGTGCCCTGGCCTGGAACGGCTTCCTCACCTTTGGGATGATCTATTGGCTGGTGCCTAAAATGTTCAAAACACGTTTGGCATCGGTAGGCCTTGCGAACTTCCATTTTTGGATCGGCACCTTGGGAATCATATTATATACCTTGCCAATGTATGTCGCCGGCTTTACCCAGGCCTTGATGTGGAAGGATTTCAATCCGGACGGCACTTTGGTATATGGAAACTTCCTCGAAACGGTGCATGAAATAATGCCCATGTATTGGATGCGGGCCATTGGGGGTACTCTTTACATCATTGGGGCCTGTGTTATGATTTATAACGTAGTTATGACCATTCGATCTGGCAGTAAGGTCGAGGATGAATTGGCCGAAGCAGCAGCACTTACAAGGGTGTCTAAAAAGCGAACTACAGGCGAGACTTTTCATACGT
This sequence comes from Flavobacteriales bacterium, assembly GCA_038316335.1. Taxonomy (GTDB): domain Bacteria; phylum Bacteroidota; class Bacteroidia; order Flavobacteriales; family Flavobacteriaceae; genus JALHST01. The sequence goes on along the minus strand of JBBQAM010000010.1, from coordinate 82,959 downwards.
GGTTGGAGCGCAAGCCCATTCAATTGACTATTTTGGCAACCGTGGCCATTCTGATCGGTGGAATTATCCAAATCGTCCCGACCATTTTAGTGAAATCGAACATTCCGACCATAAGTAGTGTAAAACCATACACGCCGCTGGAATTGGAAGGTCGTGACTTATACATTCGCGAGGGGTGTGTTGGCTGCCATTCGCAGATGGTTCGTCCATTTCGAAGCGAGGTCGAACGCTATGGCGAATATGCAAAAGCTGGTGAATTTGTATATGACCATCCCTTCCTTTGGGGCAGTAAACGAACTGGGCCCGATTTATTGCGTGTTGGCGGAAAATATTCAGACAATTGGCATTTAAACCACATGTATGACCCACAAAGCACTTCTTCAGGCTCTATCATGCCCGCGTATCAATGGTTAGTGCGTAATCGCCATGATCGTAGCAATATATCCACTAAAATGAAAGCGATGGTATCGCTAGGGGTACCGTATACCGATGAAGAAATAGCCAATGCACAGAAGACCATGGACGAGCAGGCCACGAAAATCGAAAAAAACCTATATATGGATCCTGATTTTGCCAAGAACTATGAAGCAGATAAAAAATATGCAGCAGAAAACGGACTCGAATTCATCGAGATGCGTGATCGGGAAATCGTATCGCTTATCGCCTATCTACAGCGGCTAGGTACCGACATCAAAGTGAAGGATACAGATAAGGCGACAACAGAAAATAATTAAAAACTGATTTGGGAAACCGAAAATCTGAAGTACGACCGCACTAAATGAAGTCTGACTTCCGGATCTTCTCTCCGAGTCACAAAATAAGGAAGCTATGCTAAATTTCGTTAAAAATTATATGGAAAGTATTGAAGGTGTTGCTACGTACCCAATGATTTCCCTTCTGATTTTCTTTGTTTTTTTTGTGCTTCTTTTTTGGTGGGTAATGACCGCAAAAAAGGCCTATATCAAGGAAGTTAGCGAGTTGCCCTTGGAAAATGATAACCAACCTAAAGAACCCTTATTATGAGAAATATGACACCTTGGTGGATTCGGGTCCCCCTACTCTTTTTTGTCATCCTAGGATTGATGGAATATGTAATCGATTCTGGTAAAGAACCAGCAATCATGGTGTATCCCGTGGCCCGTTACTTTATGGTACTGGTCTTGTTGCTGTTGATCGCCATCGAATTGATCTTGCACGCTATCGAAAACGTACTATTCCAAACCCTATCTGAAGCGGCGAAGGCCAGGTACCAAACTTCAAAATCAAAATCATGGGAGTGGAACTGGGGCAAAAATTTCTGGAAAAAATTAACCGGTAATAAACCCATTGAGGAAGAAGGTGAAATTATACTCGACCATAATTATGATGGCATCCGTGAGTTGGATAACAATTTACCCCCATGGTGGGTCTATATGTTCTATGCTACCATTATTTTTGCGATTGTATATTTAGCTCGCTTTCACATTTTCAATGGCTATGATCAAAAACTCGAATACGAACAGGAAGTTGCCGAGGCACAAGCGGAAATTACCGAATATAAGAAGAATGCCAAAGGCCTCGTAGATGCCAATAGTGTTGAATTACTCACCGATGCTTCAGACCTTGACGCCGGTAAAAAAATCTTTGAGTCAAATTGTGTGGCCTGTCATATGGCCGATGGTGGAGGCGGCATTGGCCCAAACCTTACCGATGCCTATTGGATTCTAGGAGGCGGCATCAAAAATGTTTTTCATACCATATCGGAAGGTGGCCGGGACGGCAAAGGCATGATTGCATGGAAACAGACCCTCAAGCCCTTGGAAATTGCACAAGTGGCAAGTTATGTCCTCGAAAATATAAATGGTAAAACGCCTGCCAATCCAAAGGAACCCCAAGGTGAATTGTGGGTCGATCCAAATGCGCCGATTGATGCCATGCCAGAGAAAACGCAAGACTCCACGGCAATGGTTAAGGATTCGATAGCTGTGGTACTAAAATAGCCTACCGCGTAACACACCGAACAGGGGTTTCCTATTTGGTCCTATCCTTTTCAATATTCCATCAAAAAGGAAATTGAGAAAAAAGAAGACAAAGAATGAATCAGGACAGCGAAAATTTTAGGGATTCCATGGGCACCATCAAAGAAGATGGAAAGCGGGCATGGGTATTTCCTAAGAAGCCAAGCGGTAGATTCTACGAATATCGCAAGTATGTAAGTTACTTTTTATTGGTTTTCCTGATAGCTTCCCCATTCATTAAGATCCATGGAAATCAATTTATGATGTTCAATGTGCTTGAACGACGATTTAACATCTTTGGCTTCCCGTTTTGGCCACAGGATTTTCATTTATTCGTACTATCTATGATCATCGGAGTGATTTTTATTGCGCTTTTTACGGTGGCATTCGGACGTATTTTTTGTGGATGGATGTGTCCTCAGACGATTTTTCTTGAAATGGTATTTCGCAGATTGGAATATTGGATCGATGGGGATCGTGGTGCTCAAATAAAACTCGATCGACAGGACTGGAATGCTGAAAAGATTAGGAAACGCGTTTTAAAATGGACCGTTTTCTTTATTATCTCATTTATCATCGCCAATGTTTTCCTAGCCTATTTGATCGGCAGCGATCGCTTGATCGAATATGTTACTGAAAACCCACTACAACACATAAGCACCTTGATTTCCCTATTGATTTTTACAGGAGTGTTCTATTTTGTTTTTGCATGGTTTCGGGAACAAGTATGTATCATCGCATGCCCCTATGGCCGAATGCAAGGCGTGTTATTAGACAACAAGACGATCGTAGTGGCGTATGATCACAAAAGAGGCGAGGCTGAAAAAGGCCGTAAAAAATGGCGGAAGAACGAAGATAGGGAGGCCCTAGGCGTTGGGGATTGCATCGATTGTTTTCAATGTGTAAATGTCTGCCCTACGGGAATCGATATCCGTAACGGAACCCAACTTGAATGCGTAAACTGTACGGCATGTATTGATGAATGCGACGAGATAATGGAAAAGGTAGATCTGCCAAAGGGATTGATCCGATATGCCAGCGAAGATGAGATTACAAAAAAGGAAAAATTCAAGTTTACACCACGATTAAAAGGATATACGGCGGTGCTGGTAATACTGACTGGTGTCTTGATCGGCATGTTATTTCTAAGAAATGATCTTGAGGCGAACATCTTGAGATTGCCAGGGCAATTGTATGAGCACAAAGCAGGGAATATGATTAGCAACGTTTTTACCTATAAGCTTTTGAACAAGACAACGAAAGAAATTCCTGATGTACACTTTAAGCTTTTGTCACATAAAGGAACATTGCGGTTGGTACGAAAGAATAATTTCACAGTGCCCGCCGAAGAATTGGCCGAAGGCACCCTATTCATAGAGATCAATTTGGCCGCACTCAACGGGGACAAGGATAAGATTAAAATAGGGGTATATAGTGGTGATAAATTAATAGAGACGACCTCGGCCAGTTTTTTGGCACCAAGAAGCTATCGTTAAGAAACAATTTTAACCAAAAGAGACGCTCGGTGAAAACCGGTTCTTTCTTTAAAATAGTATCGGCGACCTAACGAAAAGTACCTATTTTGAATGCATACCTTAAACGAACCTTCGGCCCAAAGGTTCATCATCATGGCCGGCTGAAAGATAAGATATTGAGATAAAAATTTAAAAAAATATAACAATGAAGATAAATTGGGGAACAGGTATCTTAATCGCCTTCGCGGTCTTTATAAGCTTTATCTTATTTTTTGTCATTCGCATGTCGACCGATGACCGCGCACACCATGATCTGGTCACCGAGGATTATTATAAGGCGGAGCTGAACTATCAAAACGAAATCAATGCCGAGACCAATGCGCGTGATGCCAAGATCCCCATAAAAATCAATAGAACGACCGAAGGATTGCTTCTGGAGTTTCCGGAAGAATATCGCAGTGATTCAGTTATAGGTACGGTGTCCCTGTACAGACCATCTAATAAACTATTGGATTTTGATGTTTCCTTACGTCTATCCGATTTACATTTGCTCATACCCGACAAACGTTTGTTGGATGGTCGCTGGGACATTAAAGTTTCTTGGGAATACGAAGGAAAAAAGTATTTGCACAAAGAAAGTATTACCTATTTAAAATAGTGGTCAGACTGTTGAAAACCAATACCTGAACCACAAATTTGCAAAATTCAAAGTAAACCGGAAATACAACCTATGCAAGTTTGGGTTTGAATTAATTCATAGAAACTAAAAGTCAAGTTGTAGGCTTTTAAAACTTCTAGTGTCAAAATAAAAAATGTTACTATCGGCCTTCATTTTGGGATTATTCGGAAGTCTGCACTGTATCGGCATGTGCGGTCCCATTGCTTTTATGCTGCCTGTAGATAGATCGAACCAACTTAAAAAAGTTACGCAGATCTTTATTTACCATTTTGGGAGATTAATGGCGTATGGGATTATAGGACTTGTTTTCGGACTCTTGGGCAAAGGGCTCTATATCTTCGGATTGCAACAGAAACTTTCAATCATCATTGGCATCATGATGATTGTGGCGGTACTCATACCAAGTACTATGTTCTCGAAATACAATTTTTCGAAACCCGTTTATAAAATAATTTCAAAAATCAAGAACAAATTAGGGCAGGAGTTGAAAAAAAAGACGCCAGATACCTTCTTGACCATCGGTTTTTTAAACGGCTTCTTACCATGTGGTTTGGTGTACATAGCCCTCTTTGGAGCCATTGCCATGGGAAATACGTTTAAAGGCAGTTTGTATATGATAGTATTCGGTATCGGCACCATACCCTTGATGACAACGGCCGTTTATTTGAGCAACTTATTAAAAGGGCCCATACGAAGCAAAGTGCAAAAACTGATTCCGGTTTTTGTAGTAATTATGGGACTTCTTTTCATTTTACGCGGATTGGGATTAGGCATCCCCTATGTATCCCCAAAACCAATGAATCATCTTGTGTCGGCTGAGATGGACTGCCATTAGCCCTGTACGGGCTTTTTTAGATTGTTGCTCGAAACTTAGTGTATTCAATCAACGAAACCATTGGGCCAGAATAATAGAACAGGAATCACTGCAAGATGGGGAATTTTAAAAAGTAGAGGATCAGTTTAGGGTAGGCCGATTTTATTGGGGAAAATGACTAATTGCACGTAATAATTATGCTTTAATTGGGCGATTATCCCAATTTTGTTTTTAAATTCATGTTTCACAAAATAAACGATGGTCCATTGTCATTTCTGATACAATTTTAATAGCCAATCGATGACGGGGGCTTGGTGCCTTTGCTACCAAGGTAATGGCCTTTTATCTTATACAACTGTAAACGTTCCCATGAATTCCGGGATTCTAATACAAGGAGGTATGCCGATTCTGGAAAGCAGGTAATTAAAACGAATGGATAAACAAAAGGTAATGGTAGCTGAAAAAGGTATGCTGGTCAACACGACAAAGGGGCAAAAAGGGTACGTATTTGCGTAATTGATTCAGCCCCCACTTTTTTGATAAGCCGGTTTTTATGCCAATGAATCCAAAATAATAGTTGCATGTCGCGATTGAAAACTATCCTTTATTTGATACTGATTACGGGAACTTTATCCTGTAATGACAAAAGCCGGAAGGCTGATGGCTATGGTAATTTTGAGGCCACCGAGACCATTGTGGCAGCTGAGGCCAACGGCAGAATCGTATCCCTTGATTTGGAAGAAGGGGATGTGATCGAAAAAAATAAGGTGGTTGGTCTCATCGATACGATTCAGTTTTCATTGCAAAAAAATCAGCTTCTGGCATCGAAGGCCACAATAGCCTCAAAATCCCGAAATGTACTTTCCCAACGTGAAGTTCTAAAGGAGCAACTCAAATTAGCGCAGCTAAGTCAGGTCAGGCTTGAAAATTTGAAAAAAGAAAATGCCGCAACCCAAAAACAAGTTGATGATATCAATGCGCAGGTCGACATACTTAAACAACAAATAATAAGTGTTGAAACCCAAAATGCCCCCATTATACATGAGGTTAAAAACGTTGAAGTACAAATGGAAATAATCGACGATCAAATCAAAAAAAGCAGCATCACCAACCCACTCCAGGGAACGGTTTTGGTTAAATATGTTGAACCGAATGAAGTTGCAACCTATGGCAAACCCTTGTTTAAAATTGCGGACCTTGACAACATGATACTTCGAGTCTATGTTAGTGAAAAACAACTTCCTTCGATAAAAATCGGCCAAGATGTAACGGTAAAAATCGATGCTGTTGGCGATATGAAATCGTTTCCTGGGTCGGTATCATGGATTTCGGATACGGCTGAGTTCACCCCAAAAATAATACAGACCAAAGAGGAGCGGGTTAGTTTGGTCTATGCCGTAAAAATAATGGTCAAAAATGATGGTAGTTTAAAAATCGGGATGCCCGCAGAGATGTGGATTGGAGCGGAGTATACAAGCGAGGCATCCGGTAAATAAAAGCAACCATGGAACCCTGCGGTATGCCATGTGTTTGGTGCTGCCCCTTTTTCAATTTGATTTGGCCAAATACGAACCATTGCGGCTCCAAACCACGAACACCTTATCCGAGAACCTAGTATGTCGATCACCCTTAACAACATCAGCAAATCATATGGCCAAACAAAGGCCTTGAATGCCATTTCGTTCGATGTCGATGGTGGTGAGCTGTTCGGACTTATTGGCCCCGATGGGGCGGGCAAAACCACTTTGTTCCGCATTTTGACAACGCTATTGGTAGCAGACGAGGGCCAGGCCACTGTAGTTGGTTATGATGTCTTAAAAGATTACAAGTCTATACGGAACCTGGTAGGTTACATGCCTGGAAAATTTTCCCTTTACCAGGATCTCTCGGTTGCCGAAAATTTGAATTTTTTTGCCACGATTTTTGGCACGACCCTAGATGAAAATTACGATCTGATCAAGGAAATCTATAGTCAGATCGAGCCATTTAAAGAGCGTAGGGCTGGAAAACTATCAGGAGGCATGAAGCAAAAGCTGGCTCTCTGTTGCGCCCTGATACACAAGCCCAAAGTGCTTTTTTTAGATGAGCCTACAACGGGGGTCGATCCTGTATCGCGCACCGAATTTTGGGATATGTTAAAGCGATTACAACAAAAAGGCATCACCATCCTAGTATCAACACCTTATATGGACGAGGCTTCGTTGTGTGATCGGATTGCTTTGATTACCAACGGAAAAATATTGAAGGTCGATACGCCCTCGGCGATTATGGCCGCCTTCCCGACAAGGATTTATAAAGTCCGCGCTTCGGAAACCTATCAACTCATACAGGATCTAAAAGCCTATCAACAGACACATAGTGTATACCCTTTTGGAGAATATATGCATTTTACGTCGAACAAAACCGATTTTAAGCCCCATGATTTAATACGTTATTTAAAAGAAAAAAACCATACCGATATAGAAGTAATCGAAACAATGGCCACTATTGAGGACAGTTTCATGGAACTCTCGGAATAAACGGCGCATGTAATCGGACTGGAGTCCTTATTGCCTTACTATCCGGAACATAGGGAATCCTTGTGGTCGAAAGTGATATCTAATCGCATAATGCAAATAGAAAACATTATAGTAGTCAAAGACCTAACCAAGATGTTCGGTGCTTTCACCGCAGTCGACCACATTTCATTCGAGGTAGGGAAAGGAGAAATCTTTGGCTTCCTAGGCGCCAATGGGGCGGGAAAAACCACGGCGATGAAAATGCTGATCGGTATCTCAAAACCCACCTCGGGAAGGGCTACCGTTGCCGGTTTTGATGTAAGGAAACATTCTGAGGAAGTAAAAAAAGGTATCGGGTATATGAGTCAGGGTTTTTCCTTATACAATGACTTGACGATAGCGGACAATATCACTTTTTTTGGAGGAATCTATGGCTTAAAAAAAAACCAGATCAAAGAAAAAAGCAAGTTTTTGATCCAAGACCTCGGCCTTGAGAAAATGGCAAACAAATTGGTCGGGGCCCTTCCATTAGGGTGGAAACAGAAATTAGCATTTTCAGTAGCGCTGTTGCACGATCCTAAAATCATTTTTTTAGATGAACCAACGGGTGGGGTCGATCCGATAACACGCAGACAATTCTGGGAAATGATCTACCGGGAAGCTCATAGGGGCATCACCGTTTTTGTGACCACACACTATATGGACGAAGCAGAATATTGTGATCGGGTCTCGATCATGGTCGAAGGAAAAATAGCAGCCTTGGATAGTCCCAAGAATTTAAAAGATCACTATCAAGTCGAATCAATGAATCAAGTATTCCTAAAATTAGCGCGAAATAGTACGTAAAGAGATAGAAACCAGAACAAGCCTGCGTTAGCGGCAAACGCAAAACGCAAGAAAACGATTGACACAACCTTTCGAAGGGTCGAAAGCATTCAAGAAAAAAAGCGTGTTCAACGAATTTTCGAAGCAAAAACCATTCAGAAAACCACCCACACGAAGTGAAACGATTTATTGGGTTTATAAAAAAGGAGTATTATCACATCGTACGAGACAAACGCACCTTGTTCATCCTTTTTGGGATGCCAATCGTGCAGGTTATGTTATTCGGTTTCGCAATCACCAATGAAATCAACAAGGTAGATATAGCCATTCTAGACCATTCCAAGGATGCTACGACAATTGAACTTATTAATTCGATCGCTTCCTCAAAATATTTTGAAATAAAACAATTTGTCAAAAATGAAGAAGCCATTGAAGCTGCTTTTAAAAAAGGTGAAATAAAAGCGGTCCTGATATTTGAAAGGGATTTTAGCAAAAAATTGGTGACCGAAAAAAAGGCGACTGTCCAGGTTATATCAGATGCCACGGATCCGAACACCGCCAATGCGATCAGTAGTTATATAGCCGCTATTTTATTGTCCTATCAACAAAAAATAAATAAAGATGTTCAATTAAGCTATTTAATTGTGCCAAAGACACGTTTGGTCTATAATCCAGAACTCAAAAGTGTATATATGTTCGTGCCCGGGGTAATGACCGTTATTCTAATGTTGGTCTCGGCCATGATGACTTCAATCTCAATTACCCGCGAAAAAGAATTAGGGACCATGGAAGTATTATTGGTATCACCTTTAAAGCCCATTCAGGTCGTGCTGGGCAAAGTAGTACCCTATATCTTTTTATCTGTTATAAATGCAACCGTCATTATCTTACTAAGTATTTTCGTTTTTAAAATGCCCGTACAGGGAAGCCTGATACTGTTAGGGATCGAAAGCATCCTTTTTATTGTAAATGCCCTTTCATTGGGCATACTAATTTCCACGGTTTCAGCTTCCCAGCAAACTGCCATGATGCTTTCATTAATGGGTCTGATGCTCCCTGTTATCCTATTGTCCGGTTTTATATTCCCGATCAGCAGCATGCCGGTTATCCTGCAGCTGATCAGTAACATCATTCCCGCCAAATGGTTTATTATAATTATTAAAGGCATTATGCTGAAGGGGGTTGGCCTTGGCTATGTCTGGAAGGAAACGCTGATCTTGACGGTCATGACCCTGTTTTTTATTGCGGTAAGCATTAAAAAATATAAGATACGACTTGAATAAAAAACAACTATATAGGATGAATGTGTAAACCTTGGTAGCTAGCATTTCGCTTTAAAATATGAACACAATACGTTATATCATACAAAAGGAGTTCAAACAGATCTTTAGAAATAAAGCCATGTTGCCCATTATTTTTATGATGCCTCTAATACAACTGATCATCTTGTCGAACGCGGCTACCTTCGAAGTCAAGTCGATCAAATTTTCGTATATCGATCATGATCATACAGCGTTTTCAAGGGAATTGATCGAAAAATTTAAAGTGTCCTCGTTTTTCGATATCGTAAATGAATTTCCTTCGATACAAGCGGCCAATTCAGCAATGTTGGCCGGCAATGTCTCGGTAATCCTCGAAATACCCTCCCATTTTGAGCGCAATCTTCTCAGATATAAAAGATCCGACTTGTCGGTTACGATCGACGCCATCGACGGTGCCGCTGCTGGGGTTGAGAATGTTTATATAAACCAAATTGTGCAGCAATTCAACCAAAAGGCACGCGTAAAATTGATGCAATATGATCAGCAGGGAAACGTGCCTCTGAATATAGAGACCATCCCTTCCTTTTGGTACAATGAAACCCTGAACTACAAAACGTTTATGGTACCCGGCATTTTAGTAATTTTGGTCACGATGGTTACCCTCTTTCTTTCTGGGATGAACATTGTTAGGGAAAAAGAGATCGGTACCTTGGAACAGATTAATGTAACCCCAATTAAAAAATACCAATTTATCATCGGGAAATTATTCCCGTTTTTAATCCTCGGACTCGTCCTGTTGACCGTTGGCTTGCTTATCGCCAAGTTGCTATTCGGGATCCCCATTGTCGGTAGTATTGGTTTGTTGTATGGCTATACTGTGGTATATATTTTGGTTATTCTGGGCATCGGGCTGTTCATTTCGAATTTTACCGACACACAACAGCAGGCGATGTTTATCGCCTGGTTTTTTATGGTCATCTTTATTTTGATGAGTGGCTTGTTTACCCCCATAGAAAGTATGCCCTATTGGGCGCAGCTCTTGACCGAGTTCAACCCAATTAAATATTTCGTTCAGGTAATGCGTATGGTTATGCTCAAAGGCGCCGGAATTTCGGATATTTATCCCCAATTCCTTAAGACACTTGCCTATGCCATAGTAATGAATGGCTTCGCCGTGTTAGGTTATAAAAAAGTTAACTAATGGAAGATCATACAAACCGATTTCATCTAGAACCTGAGGAATCAAATTTTTTGAGTGGCCCAAGGTCAAGAATAAGCGAATTCCTATTCACTTTTAGGGTTCAATTTAGTTTTATCAAGGCCTTTCGAAAAATGCATTTTATAGGCCCATGTGTCACGGTTTTTGGTTCCGCGAGGTTTGGTTCCGATAGTCCGTTTTACGAGCAAGCCGAAGCCGTTGGCGCTACACTTGCCAAAATGGGATTTACGATAATGACCGGTGGCGGCCCGGGGATCATGGAAGCCGCCAACAAGGGTGCCTATGAAGCAGGAGGATATTCTGTGGGATGCAACATCATCTTACCGAGAGAACAAAAACCAAATCCCTATTTGCACAAATGGATTGATATTCCCTACTTTTTTGTTCGTAAATATGTGATGGTAAAATATTCCTATGCCTTTGTGGTCATGCCTGGGGGAATGGGTACGTTGGACGAACTTTTCGAGTCGCTTACCTTGATCCAGACCAAGATGATCCATGATTTTCCGGTGGTAATCTTCGGTCGTGAATATCACAAGGAACTTTGCCATCATATTGAGGTCATGGCAAAAAACGAAAGTATAAGCAAAAAGGATATGGAGTTATTATATGTGACCGATTCGGTAGAGGAATTGGCAGAACATATAAGGACCTACTCCATCAAAAAATTTGACTTGGTAAAAAAACCAATAAAGTCTAAATGGTGGTTTGGTGAACGTAATGGCACTAGATAATTTATATTTTTTCCGCAGATAATGGCATCAAAATCCGACATAAAAAATAGGGAAGACGTACACGTTTTGGTACGTACTTTCTATGCAAAAATACGAATGGATAAGGTCCTCGGGCCAATTTTCAATACCATCATAACCGATTGGGAGAGCCATTTTGAATTGCTGACCGATTTCTGGGTTACCCAGCTTTTTCTAAAACGAAAATACTATGGGAATCCGGTAACCGCGCATCAAGAAGTAGATGACAAAATGAACCAAAGCATAACTTCAGAACATTTCGGACTTTGGCTCAACCTATGGTTTGCTACCATAGATGAACTTTTTGAGGGTGAAACCGCATGGATCGCCAAGAACAGGGCGCAAAAAATGAGCACCATGCTCTATCTTCAAATATATGAACACCGCACTAAAAGCTAAAAGTCCTTTCTTTTTGAAATATAGGCCAAACGCCAAATTGGTAACAGGGTCCATAAAAAAAGCATAAAAATAGAGACGAACAAGCCCGTATGTGTCCCAAAAAATTGTTTGAAGACCGCGCCCGTATATCCCAACAATGCCGAAATATCAAGTTTTAATAGGATAAGTGTTCTTGAAAGATCGATCGGATTGAACATGGATGCCACCAAAGAAAACGTATCTAAAGGATATTCTTCAAAAACGATAAGTGACAATAAGAACAAGCCGTCATAAATCACCGCCAATAACAACCAAAGTAGGACGGCATAACCGAATCCTTTTATTCTGTTTTCATTCGAAAGGGCAATATTGAAGGCCAAAGCTGTAAAAATTAAGGTCAAAAAGGCTCCAGTAATCAACAACAATGAAAAGTCCCATATGGTATCGCTTCTAAATAATCCATACAACACGAACGGAACACCAAGGCCTAATACCAAGCTCAAAGTCAATGAACCTGCCACTCCCAAATATTGCCCCAAGAATATAGAAGATCGTTTTAAGGGCTGTGCCAATAACAATTCGGTAAATTCCTTGGAATTATAAAAATACATAACCCCGAAGATGGTACCTATTAAAGGCACCAAGACGATAATGACGTTCATTAGGGTAATCACCGCTTTTGAAAGATCATTGTTTAAAAATAGGAGAACGAACCCCAATGCCAAATAAAATAAAAAATACACATAGCTCCAACGGCTACGTATAAGGTCATAAAAACTATATTTTAATATTTTAAACATTGGTCGGTATGTTCGCGATGGCAGCAATGGCGTGTTCAAAATCTTTCTGTTCGGTCTTGTTCATTAAAGCTTGCTTACTTCCCCTAAAATATATTTTGCCCTCGAGTAAATATATAATTTCATCGGCCATTTCCTCTACAAATTGCATTATATGGGAAGTAATCAGAATGGTCTTGCCTTTTGCCTTCTCTTGCTGGATCAAGGCCTTCAATTGTATTAGCGAAGCAGGGTCTAAACCCGATGTGGGTTCATCAAGGATCATCAAAGGGCTATCGAACATAAAAGTCAATACGATGTTTACCTTTTGCTTGGTGCCGCCTGAAAGCGTGCTTAATTTTTTATCAAGAAATGATTTTAGGCCAAAGAGGGCTATCAGTTTCTCCTCATTGCTTGGTTTTTGTCTCAAATCCTTAATCATTCGGATTAGTTCGTTCACCCGAAGGTTGCCTGGAAAATTTGCTATTTGCGGCAAGTAATCAATTTCTTGACGATATTTCCAATTGTTCTTGATTGATTTTCCGTCAACCAATATTGCACCGCTGCTCGGAACGACCATCCCTAGGATGCTCTTTATCAGCGTAGTCTTGCCCGATCCATTCGGCCCAAGGACAGCAAAAATTCCGCCACCGGTAAGGGCCAGATCAACACCGGAAAGTACTAGGTTTTTTGCGAATTTTTTATGTAGATTTTCTATTTGGATCATACTTCTATTTTAGATTTCCAATCTATATGTCGAATCGCATCATTTTGTTTTTCTATTTTCCCATAGTTGCCTTCCATGACTACCTACTTCGCAAATTCCCCACTTTTTTCATTAATGGACTCGCATCCAATAAATTATCGGGCGTAAAAACCGGGGAGACTTTTTCCGAGAAATCGATGATATCCATAAATAAACTGCGTAGCAGTACTATTGTTTCAGGAGTGCGGTTTACTATGTAGGAAAATAATTTTACCGGACGATACGGTATGTCTCCTATGCCGTTTTTGTCGAGGTCATACCCCGTGTAATCGCTCCAATAATTATTTTCAAAGACATTATCATTCAAATTGCTGTTATAGGAAACATCAAAAGAATTGTATAAAAAATTATTATTGATGAAAGCGTTGCTATAACAGGCACCACGGACTTTAATGGCCCAACCATTATTTATAAAATCATTGTTTCGATATTGAATGCGATTAGATCCCTCGACATTAATCCCGACGGTATTTTCCTCAAATGTGTTGCCGACAATTTCGGCATCATTGATTTCCTTTAGCAATATTCCAAAAGAAGCCGTTCCCCAATTTTTCTTAAAAACGTTGTTGGTCATCTTTATTTTCTTCGAAAACATTACAGCTACCCCCGCCCCATTATTCTCAAAAGTATTATTGGTGTAAACATCATCATTTGAGAACATAAAGTGAAGTCCGTACCTAAGATTATTCGCGCTATAATTATTTTTTATGTTTATGCTATCGGAAAACTCCAAATAAATGCCGTCCCTAACGTGTTGCACAATATTCCGATCTACTAGTATATTTTTAGAATACCATAACTGTATCCCATTACCAGAATTGTACTCATTGACCGCATCGCCAATGATTTTGTTGTGAAATACCATACCGTCACGTGCTTTTTCAAGATAGATTCCAAAAAAAAGTTTTTCGAGCACCACATTTTGAATTAGGAAATTTTTGCATTTTTTAACCCGGATGCCGGCAAAATCAGACGTATAGCTGGTGCCTACATTGACAATGAAGAGGCCGTCAATGGTTACATTATCAGAGATGATCGTGATGATTTCACCTTTGTCCTCGCCATCGATGATGGGAAAATCTTCTCCGAGGAGGGTAAGGGGTTTGTCTATTACGATATTGTATTCTTTATAGCGCCCTTTTTTGATCAAGAGGGTATCAAAATCATTGGCTTGATGTATACCTTCCTTAATCGATTTTATTTCACACTCATCACAAATAGGAATTGTTTTGGCATACAAGGCAGCAACCGTAAACAATAAATAAATGATGGGTATGAACTTCATGGGTGAATACGCTTTATCTAACGATAATAAATTTGGAATTTTCAATCGCTTTCACCCAATGTACTGTTTCTTTTGGAAAGCAAAAAAGTTGATATTTTGAAAGATGAAAAGACTTGTCATCTATATGAAAAACAATTGCACCTTCTAGGACGATCAACTGTGCATCGGTCGGTGAGGTATGGTTTGGAAAAATAGCATCTTTCTCTAAACTGATACTTAAAATTTCCAAACTTTCGCTCTTTACTAATTTTTCGACCTGCAGTTTAGTAAAGGTTTGGTTTTTTATAATGCTATTTATCGTGTACATGATTCCTTGCTATATTTATTATCAATAACGAACGGGGCGCTGAGACAAATTGTAAACGTTTCATTTCTTGAACTTCGATCGTATTTCCTCCCAGGTAAAGAGTTCGCCTTGATGCTCGGTTTGCGTTTTTTGTGCAGCCTCTTTTGAAGCGAACGCGGACAGGAATTCGCCCATCGGACTTGGCAGGTCTTTGCTGATAAAAAAGGTAGCCTTTCTGGCATCGAGCAATTCCCCAGGAAAATTGTAATCATCGACCAAAAAGAGTGCGACCTCGTTTGTGTCGATTTCTTTTAAGTAATTCAGCATACATTCCGAAGCATCGAATTTAAAAGCCCTGCCCTTCTTGGTCACGATTTGGGCAGCATGTTGTTGATCAACTATGGTCATACTACAATAATGACAAGCATCCGAACCATAATTAATGGATTGGGGTTGTATACTACAGGACATTGTCATGAGTAAAACCAACCAATAATAAAAAATACGAGGATACATATTACGATTCTTGAGTCCGATTTTTTTCTTTTCTTCCCATAAAATAGGCGATCAGGCCAAGTGCAATACCTATACCAAGGCTGTAGGCTCCCGGCTGTGGATAAGAATGTGCCCTAAAATTCAAGATATCCTTGGTCCCGAACAACGGAGGTTGAAAACCCATTACGGATCCATCGGGATTAGTAAATTTCATGATGGCCTTAGGGTCTAAATTATGACCATAATCATGTTCCCACAGATAAAAATCATAAAGGCCGGCAGCACTTACCAGCACCATCATTATAAACCAATAAAGGTACCATTTATAATTGGCCTTGAACGCAATAAGAAGGCCGATTATCGTCGTGATGATAATCCCAATAGGAAATATCTGAAATTCTGGAATCGAATCGGGAATGTATTTCATGCCCACATAGTGGTTCATTAAATTGATGTTCTTTATATCATGGGGATTGGCATCGGCAAAGTCATTGATATAGATATCCATTCCCAAGGGTATCGGATATTGTGGTGCTTCCAAGGTGATATTCCAAAGCGGAAAAACGAAAAGCAACAATGGCAAAAACGCGCCAAAAAACATGATTATCCTTGATTTCTTCATCGTACAGCGATTAATGTTTGATTAAAAAGCGGGAAGGTCTTGGAACACAACCCGCTTTTAGTTCGAAAAAAGTACTCTAAGGGTTAAATTAATCGCCCAAAGACCATGAAAGATCCGTGTTCGAATTGGCAGGGGACACCCTTATATACCCCTGCATTTCTTGGTGAAGCGCAGAACAGAAATCGGTGCAATAAAACGGCCATACACCTACTTGCTTTGGTTCCCAAACCAGTGTTTCAGTTTGACCAGGCATAATCAATAGTTCAGAGGTATTGGCTCCTATCATGCTGACTCCATGGGGCACATCGTAGTCCTGCTCCAAATTCGTTACATGAAAAAACACCTTGTCACCAACTTTGACCCCTTCTATGTTATCGGGATTAAAATGGCTCCGGATCATGGTCATATAAATATGCACGTCCTTTCCATTTCGTTCAACTTTTACATTGGCATCGGAAGTGGTCGCATAGGGATGTTTATTATCTCCTAGTTCAAAGATTTTCCGTGAATTTGCGGTGAGTTTTTCAGCGGGAATCCCTGCTGCGTAATGGGGCTCGCCAATTGTCGGGAAATCAAGGAGAAGTTCCATTTTTTCGCCCGAAATATCATATAACTGTGCAGATTGGGTAACCTCTGGTCCTGTGGGCAGATACCGGTCCTTGGTAATCTTGTTCATGGCTATTGCATATTTTCCAAAGGGTTTTCTTGAATTTCCCCCGGGAATCATCAAGTGACCGACCGAGTAATAACAGGGCTGTCTATCAATAACATCCCATGTCCCCAATTTCCATTTCACCACTTCCGAAGAGATAAAGAAGGAGGTATATGCGTTTCCTTGTCCGTCAAACTCAGTATGCAACGGTCCCAAACCACCACTTTTTACAGTACCGGCCAGCACGTCCTCGAATTTTAAAATCGGTATTCCATAGGCTTCGCCATCGAACTTCTTGTTTTTTATGGCATCGAGCATTTTTGTGAAGGAGTGTACGGTCAAATCGGCAGATAATTTTCCATTACCAACGATATACTCTCCTGAGGGATCCACATCACAACCATGAGGTGATTTAGGGGTCGGAAGAAAATATACGGCTCCAGGTACTTCAGACGGATTGACCACTAGTACCTCTTTCATCATAGTAGAAGTCGCCGAATGCGTGTCATCATTATATACATTATGGGCGTAGTTGGCAGGCATTTTGGTGCCGCCACCCCCGTTTACATATTCCTCGATTTTCTTCCAATTAACGGCCGCTATAAAATCCTTGTCGTTTTGGGAGGCATTTACTTCCAAAAGGGAATTGGCTTCTTCGGTATTGTAGGTGGTGAAAAAGAACCAGCCGTGGGAAGCTCCCCTACCGGGATGCGACAAATCGTAGTCGAAGCCAGGCATCAACAGCTGAAACTTAATATCCATTCTTCCATCATCTGGATCCACACTTATAAAGGAAAGTGCGCCTTTAAAGTTGCCTTTGTACTCTTTTATGGGCATATCCTTTTGTGGTATCGGTACTGAAAAACGGGTGCCAGCCACCACATATTCGGTATTTTCGGTAACAAACGAGGAACTGTGGTTTCCTGCACTATTTGGAATTTCAAGGATTTCTGTGGTCTCAAAAACACTCAAATCTACTTTTGCGATCCGTGGCGTGTTGTTTCCGTTGATAAATACATAACGGCCATCCAATTCCCCAGCTGTCTGCGAGATATCGGGATGGTGGGCATCATCCCATGGGACAAAACCGTAAGAGGTGTTCAGCATCGGCTTGGTTTCCTCATTGTACCCATATGCTTTTTCAGGATCTTGCGAAAAAACGGGGATTACCTTGAAAAGCCTTCCAGAAGGGAGGCCATACACCGATAATTGCCCGCTAAATCCACCGGAAATAAAGGCATAAAATTCGTCATGCTGCCCGGGTGCCACATAGACTCTTTCGGCGGCATTGGAGGTCAAGGCCCCATTCGTGGTCTTACTTTTCGGTTGACAACCAATAAAGACCGTAGAAAGTCCTAAGAGGGCGATTACTAAATAGTTTAGCTTCTTCATTTTTTAAATTTTATCGTTTTATTTTGGTTTTTATTAATCTTTCGATGACGGCAGTATCACTTTGTCAACGACATGCACGATACCGTTACCAGCAGGAATACTAGCCATAATCTTAGCACCGCCTACATAGACATCGTCCCCTTTCACCTCGACCATGACACTTTGATCATCAGCCTGACCCAATTTTTTGAACTTTTTCAAAAACTCCTTGCTATAATTACCTGGGGTAACATGATGTTTGAGAATGCTTGCAAGCATCTCTTTATTTTCAGGCTTCAACAGATTTTCAACCGTACCCTCGGGCAGGGCATCAAAAGCCTCATTGGTAGGCGCAAATACCATTAAAGGTCCGGCGTTTACCAAGGCGTTTTCCAAGCTGGCAGCTTTTACCGCGGCCACCAAGGTAGTATGGTCGGGAGATTGCATGGCAATTTGAAGTACGTTGGGCCTTGAAACATCGTCTTTTATAAAGGCTTGTCCTTGTTTGGCAGGTGCCTCCTGCTGCTGAACATCAGACCCCGTAGTTTCAGGTTTTGCCTCATTTTTGCAACCGAACATAAAAGTCAGCAAATAAAGCGACACTATCAGTATTTTGAAGTTGGTGGTTGTTTTCATATATGACTATTTTAAGGTTCTAAAATATTCAAGAACGGCTCTGGCCTGTTCTTCGGTAAGCCCTTGATTGGCCATTGGGGCGTTATTAAACTCGGCCATTAATTCGATGGCCAAAGGGTCTTCCTTTGTCATCATTTCTGGATGCAAGATCATGTTCATGACCCATTCAGGGGAACGTCTTTCCAAAATACCCGTTGGTGCAGGACCTATGAATTTCTTGTCGGGCCTATGGCATGCAAGGCACATCTGATCATAAACTGCCTTTCCCTTAACAGCCAGTGCCTGATCAATCTCGGCATCAAGTACGACCGATTTGATCGGACCTACTCCTTTATCATCGAGGGTGACTCGTTGCGAAGCAGGTAGGCTATTTGCAGCAGGAACTGCCTCTGCGGGTTTTTCAGCTGAAGTCTTTTGCCTATCAACACTAAAGCCCTCTTTCTTTTTCTCTGCATTGCCTCCGCAGCTCAAGAGCAACAATGAGAATAACAATATCAAACTTTTAAGTACTCTTTTCATAATTATTGATTTGTGAACAAAATTATGGGCGAACAAGGAAGAAAAATATGATAAAAATCATATTTAGGATAAAAATATCTTTTTATCTTTATATTGTCGAACCATCTAGAAATATGCTTTCAAACTCCACTAAATATGCCATCAAAGCAGTCCTCTTTTTGGCATTATATTCTGATGAAAATAAGAAAATCATGGCCAAGGACATTAGTAAATCAATTGCGGTGCCACAGGCCTATCTTTCTAAATTACTCCAAGATCTTTCAAGACATAACATCGTCTCCTCGACCAAAGGGCCAAGAGGGGGTTTTTTTTTAAACGAAGAAAACAGGAATAGCCCTTTGATCAATATTGTAGAAGTCATTGACGGGAATCAAAAATTACAATCTTGCTTGCTAAGTTTAGAAAACTGCAACGAAAAACGACCTTGCCCACTTCATGATTTAGTGGCACCCTCAAAAAATAAGCTCTTAAAGAGTCTGCGCTCTAAGACCATTGCCCAAATTTCAAGAGACATCGATAAGGGCATATCTTTCTTTCCCCTATAAAATAATAATTTGGCAGTCCTAGGTAAAAAGTGTAATTTCCTAGGCATTTCTTGTTCAAATCAAAAGCACTATAATGATGAAAAAACATACCTCGAGAAGGCAGTTTCTAAAAAAGGCCGTCTTGGGTTCGGCTGCAGTGACTTCGGCACCCCTGATTTTTGCCTCATCGTATAAGCAAAAAATTATACTATCGAAAAATTATGAAATCGGTCACTATTCGGCAAACGAACAAATACAATTTGGCCTAATAGGTGCCGGGATCCAAGGAATTCACGACACGAATGCAGCCTTGACTGTAGACGGCGTAAAAATAGTGGCGGCCTGCGATCTTTATACGGGTCGTTTAGATCGTGCTAAAGAACTATGGGGCAACGATCTATACGTGACCCGTGATTATCGGGAACTCTTGAATCGTAAAGATGTAGATGCGGTTATTATTGCAACCCCAGATCATTGGCATAAAAAAATTGCTATTGATGCCTTTAAGGCCGGCAAATCGGTGTATTGCGAAAAACCTATGGTACAACGCTATGAAGATGGTCAGGAAATTATTACGACGCATCGAAGCTCCGGAAAAATATGTCAGATAGGTAGTCAGGGACTCTCATCCTTGGGCAATGAAAAAGCCAAACAACTTTATAAGGATGGTGCCATTGGGGAGATGGTACTTTTAGACATGTACAATGACCGTTATTCTGCCGAAGGGGCTTGGCAATATCCAATTCCTCCCGACGCCAACCTGAATACCATTGATTTTGATACCTTTTTAGGCAGTGCCCCCAAAGTCCCTTTTGATCCGACCCGTTTCTTTCGATGGCGCAATTATCAGGATTATGGGACCGGAGTTGCCGGTGATCTGTTTGTGCATGCCTTTTCTACCCTGAATTTTATACTTGATTCAAATGGCCCCAATAGGGCCCTGTCTACCGGTGGCCTTCGCTATTGGAAGGATGGTCGGGATGTTCCCGATGTGACCTTGACATTTTATGATTATCCAAAAACCGCTACCCATGCTGCTTTCAATGCTTCTTTCCGAGTGAATTTCATTGCCGGTGGCGGGGGTGGTGGTGGATTCAAAATGGTCGGCACCGAAGGGGTCATGGAAGTGGATCAAAACTCGGTAAAACTTACACGTTCAAAATTAGATATGGTGCCCGACGATTATTCAATGATAGCTTATACCGAGGCAACCCAAAAGAAGATTAGCGAAGCGTACGCCCTTAAAAATTTAGAACCGAGGGCCTCTGAATTAAAAACAGGGGAAACCACCTGGGAGGCTCCACGTGATTATAAAGGAGCACATCACGATCACTTTTATAATTTCTTTCAGGCCATTCGAAATAAGGGCGAAATTGTCGAAGACCCGACCTTCGGTCTGCGCGCTGCTGGGGCCGCACTTTTGGCAAACACAAGTTATTATGCGGGAAAGCCGATACATTGGGATCCCGATGCAATGAAATTAATCGATAAATAAGCAACCCTATGAAAAAATACCTAATACCACTTTTCCTGATTTTCTGGATAACGCCCTTTTTTTCGCAAAACGAAAAAATCAATGTAATCGTTTTTGGAGCCCATCCCGACGATTGTGATATGGATGCCGGTGGCACCGCCATCCTTTTTGCAAAAATGGGCCATAACGTAAAGTTTGTTTCACTTACCAATGGAGATGCAGGCCATCAAGATAAAGGAGGCGGGGAATTGGCAAAAATACGCATTGCGGAAGCCAAGGAGGCCGGAAGACGCTTTGGCGTCGAGTATGCCGTATTAGATAATCATGATGGGGAATTGATGCCCACGTTGGAGAACCGATTGAAGGTGATTCGCGAAATTAGAAAATGGCATGCGGATATCGTAATTGCACCCAGGCCAAATGATTATCATCCGGATCATCGATATACCGGTGTGTTGGTCCAGGATGCGGCCTATATGGTGATTGTACCCAATGTTGCCCCCGAAGTACCTCCCCTGACCAAGAATCCTGTTTTTCTGTATTCTGAAGACGGCTTTAAAAAACCGAGTCCTTTCGAACCAGACATCGCAATTGACATCGATTCGGTATTTGACCAAAAAATCTATGCCCTTGCAGCCCATGAATCACAGGTTTTCGAATGGTTGCCTTGGACTACTGGGGATTTGGACAAGGTGCCCAAAGATGAAAAGGCACGATTGGAAATGTTGTCAAAATGGCGTTATGCCTCGCCGAACGAAGATACCAAGGAAAGTTTAAAAAAGTGGTACGGAAATACCGCAGCAAACGCCTTGCATGCCGAAAGTTTTGAGATTTGCGAATACGGAAAACAACCTACAGATGACGAAGTGAGGAAATTGTTCCCAATGCTTAAAAAATTAGATTGAACTCCATCAGGCAATGAAGAAGCAATCAAATTAAAAAGGGGAGGCCATTGGCCTCCCCTTTTTAATTTGTTGAACGATAAGAAGGCTTGCTTCCTCGATTACTGGTCTTAGATTTTAAAGGTCACGACCGGAATCTTTGAATGATTTGCTACGTCTTCCCCAATACTTCCAATAAAGAAATGCGAAAGCCCTTTTCGACCATGGGTAGGTATCCCAATGGCATCTGCCTTGCAATTTTCACTATAGTTGAGGATGCCCCTTTCAATACTATAATCATTAAATATTTGTACCTCATAGGCTACGTTTGCCTTGCGCAAAAATGCATTTATAGCAACATAGGCATCTGTTGTGCTAAGAAAATTATCCCCTGGAGTGTTGATATAGACCAAGTCCATTTTTGCCTTGAGCATATCGGCAAAGGCCTTCGCTTTTTGAAAAGCTAAAAGATTCTCCTCTTTGAAGTCGGAAGCGAACACAAAACGATCCACTTTAAAATTGGGGATATCATTCTTTATTACCAGAACGGGTATTTCGGCATTTCTTACCACCTTCTCGGCATTCGATCCTACAAAGATTTCCTTAAGGCCATCACTTCCATGTGACCCCATGACAATCAACTCCGCACTATGCTGCTGAGCTACTTCATTCACCTCGCTGAAAACCTTGAAATGTTTTATGATAGGCGTGATGGCTATGTCCTTCAAATACGGGGTATCTAAAAATTCGTTGAACTTTTTTTCGGCCATTTTTAATAGAAAGACCGTTTGCTCGGGATGAAACCCTTCCGAAGAAGTCATCATGGCCTGATTAAGCTCTAACATGTGCAATGCCAAAATCTCGGAACCATGCTTTTTGGCTAAGGCCGCCGCTACTTTTAGGGCATATTCTGATTGTTCCGAGAAGTCAATGGGTACTATTATTTTTTTCATATTTCCTGTTATTTTTCGTTCCCATTCCAGGGAATTTATTTTTGGATTGATGTCGGCACTTTACACCGTCATAGAAAACAAACGTGTTTCTGGTGCTTTCCTATGTAAGAGAACGTCAAAAGCCATACAAATATTACGAATGAATGGTTTTCCTTTTTCGGTAACCTTGAGATGATCCTCGGTAAGTTCGAGCAAGCCATCCGATTCCATTTCGGTGAGTTGCGCTATGGTCCACCCCAAATCAGGAAATCTATCCTCATTTTCTGCCCAAGAGGTTTCAAAACGAACCATTAAATTTAGGATATGTTCCCTGATTATCTGGTCTTCTTGGTTTAGAATGTGACCCTTATAAATAGGAATAATACTATTTTCAACTAAATGCTGGTATTCCTCGACATTCTTAACATTCTGTGCAAAACCGTACCAGCTATCACCTATGCTCGAAGCTCCCAGACCTATCATTAATTGCGTTCTTGCGTCGGTATAGCCCATAAAATTCCGATGCAGTTCGCCTAGCTGTGTTGCCTGATAAAGACGGTCAGAGGTAAGGGCAAAATGATCCATCCCAATTTCATAGTACCCGGCCTTGACCAGGGCAGCTTTTCCTTTTTCATACTGGGTACGCTTCTCGTCGGCCGTAGGCAGATCGGCATCCTTGTATCCGCGTTGGCCGTTGCCATTCAACCACGGTACATGGGCATAACTATAAAAGGCCAGACGATCAGGCATAAGTTCGGTCGTCTTCCGAATGGTTTCTTCGATATGTGCCAAGGTCTGAAAGGGTAATCCAAAAATGATATCATGACCGATAGAAGTGTAACCGATTTCCCGGGCCCATTGGGTAACATTCCTTACGGCTTCAAAAGGCTGTAGCCTATGAATGGCCCGCTGTACTGTTTCATTATAGTCTTGAACCCCATAACTTACCCTCCGAAAACCAATTTCGTATAGTACTTCAAGATGTCTCCGAGTCGTATTATTTGGATGGCCCTCAAAACTCATCTCACAGTCATCGGCCTTTTTGGCCAGTCTAAAAATTCCTTGTAGAAGCCCTTGTAGATTTTCCGGTGAAAAAAATGTTGGCGTACCGCCCCCCAAATGCAGTTGCTTAATAATCGGTTTTGAGGAAAAAAGGTCACAATACAATTTCCATTCTTTAAGAACCGCCCGAATATAAGGGTCCTCGACCTCGTGGCGTTTGGTAATACGTTTATGACAACCACAAAAGGTACACATACGCTCACAAAAAGGAAGATGAATGTAAAGACTTATGCCCTCCTCGGCATTGCTTTCCTCAAAGCTTCGCTGAACCGTTGATTGCCATTTTTTTCCGGAAAAACCTTCAATATTCCAGTAAGGAACCGTAGGGTAACTGGTATATCTAGGTCCTGGAATATTATATTTTTGAATGAGATTCACCATGAAAGTAATGTGCTTTGGCACAAAATTAGCCATCGGGAGGAGCGAAAAATATGATAAATATCAGTTTAAAATAGGCGGGGCAACCAAAAAAAGGGTAGTAATTAGTCTAATTTTTGAGGTATATCGCCATTGCAGGGTGTTTTTAATCGCAAAGTATTATTTTTGCCCCATCAAATTTATTTTATATGACCTTACTTTTAATGGCTGCAGGCAGTGGAAGCCGATATGGCAAGTTAAAGCAATTTGATGGCCTGGGGCCCAAAGAAGAATTTCTAATGGAATTCAGCATCTTTGATGCCTTGGAAAACGGATTTGACCATATTGTTGCCATTACCAAGAAAGACAATGTCGACTACTTAAAAGACCATTTATCCCAAAGACTACCAAAGAATATCAGGATAGATGTGCTCTCACAAGAACTAATGGATATTCCAAAAGGTTCTGAATATTCAGGCGGGCGCCAGAAACCTTGGGGTACGGCACATGCAGTTTGGACGGCTCGAAATGTAATCGACACTGCATTCGTCGTAATCAATGCCGATGATTATTATGGCAAAGGTGCCTTTAAGAATGCTGCCGAATTCATTAAAAATCCTATAAATAAGGGTGCCTACGCACTTGTTGGATATACGTTGAAAGATACCCTCTCCGATCATGGATCGGTTTCAAGGGGTGTCTGCACTGCCGACGACAACAATACCTTGCGCTCTGTAATCGAGCGGACCCAGCTCGAACAGAAGGGATCAAAGGTAGTAGATTTGGATTCCGGTTTCGAATTTACGGGCAACGAGTTAGTGAGTATGAATTATTGGATCTGTCGGCCATCGATTTTTGATGCGATTGAAAGTGACCTAAAACGATTTCTTCAAAAAGGCGAAAATCTTGAAAAAGGTGAAATTTATATCCCCTTTGTGATTCAGGAAATGGTACAACAAAACGAAGTTGTTGTCAAAGTAGTTCCATCTGATGGCAAATGGTTTGGGGTTACCTATGCCAGTGATCGGGAAATGGCGGTTGCACAATTGCAGGAAACTACTGATTCGGGAGGCTATCCATCCCCTTTGTGGAACTAACATAGTAGACCAATGGGCAGTAAGGATCTCATTACGGCCAGTGCCATCTTGCAACACTTTTTAGTTGCGCCAAAAAACTATACCCTCAAAACGATAAACAACGGCTTCATTAACGATACTTTTCTCGTCTTGGACGACGAGTATCCCAAATACATCCTACAACGCATCAACAAGAATGTTTTTGAGGATATCGAAGGTCTTATGGCCAATTTGAACCGTGCCCTTAAAACATTGGACGATCCAGGATACGCCCAAATTAACCTCATCAAAACAAAGCTCGGAGCCACCTATTTTGAAAAAATCGATGGCTATTGGCGGCTGATGACGTACTTGGGTGACAGTACGACCTATAATACGACCACTAACCTAAAGATTGCCTATGAGGCGGGAAGGATTATCGGAAAATTTCATATACTCCTCAAAGATGCCGATCTTCAGATGTACCGCGATACCATACCTCGCTTTCACGACCTTGGCCTAAGAAAGCAACAGTTTGAAACAGCAATCGCCAGGGCCAGCATACCTAAAAAAAAGCAGGCTGAAAAACCCATAGAATTCGTTCCTAAAATTTTTAAGAAATTACAGATCTTAGAAGGTATGGATCTCCCACTTCGAATTTGTCATAATGATACCAAACTCAATAATATACTTTTTTCAAAAAAAGCGCATACCGCCTTGTGCTTAATTGATTTGGACACCCTTATGAAAGGTTATTTCTATTATGATTTTGGGGATGCAGTGCGTACAATTGCCAATACGGCCTCGGAAGACGAAAAAGACCTGGCCAAAATTACCTTCAATCGAGACCTATTCGTGTCGTTTATTGATGGCTTGGCTTCCATAGGTCCGTTTTTGAACCAGAAAGAATTGGCCTCATTGTCGTATGGCGCCGTCTTTATGCCCTTTATGCACGGACTTCGCGCTTTGACCGATTATCTCAACGGCAATATATATTACAAGGTCACTTACGAAAATCAAAATTTAGACCGATGTCTGAGCCTCTTTAATTTTGCGAAAAAGGCTTTGGACGAATTAGATTATATGGGGAAAGTAATCGAGGAAAAGATACCTTCGGTTGATTGAGCCTAATTTTCAAAAGCCTTTAGGGCATCGTTGACGCCTTACTTGCAAATCGAATAAAATTCTTTCGAATGGCATGGGGCCGCGACATTAGTATCGCTATAGCCCATTTGATATTGGCTAAACGTAATTAGATTTAGGATATAAGGTCAAGAACACGCCTGAAGACCGCGTTTAAAGACTGTAGAATTTTATGGCATTTTCTCCCATGATCGCATTTTGTTCAGAGGGACTCAAAACGGCAATATATTCGGTTACAACTTGTTTCACCTTCCTATAACTACCCGCCACCAAGCATACGGGCCAATCTGAACCGAAAAGGATGCGATCGGGGCCAAAGGCCTCCATCACCAAATTCATATAGGGGTGCAATTGTTCCATTGACCATTTATGATAGTCAGCTTCGGTGATCATTCCCGATAATTTGCAATATACATGTTCGTTTCTCGCGATTTCCTGCATCAGCAGGGCCCATCCGTCATAAAATCCATCCTTGATATAGGGCTTCCCGATGTGATCGATTACGAATTTCTGATTCGGAAAATGTTTTACGAACTCAAGGGCCGCGCCTAGTTGATGGGGGAAAACAAGTATATCGTATGTATATTGATATTTTTGAAGGTAAGAAATCCCCCTTAGAAAATTGGGTCGTAGTAAAAAATTATGATCAGCTTCCCCTTGTACAATATGCCTGAAGCCCTTTATTTTGTGATGTTCTTGGTAGCGGTTGAATACTTCTTCGACTTTTTCTGATTGTAAATCGGCCCACCCGACTACCCCTTTGATAAAATCGTTTTCCTGGGCTAACTGCAACAGAAAATCAGTTTCCTCGAGCGTCTGTGCCGCCTGTACAGCCACACAACCATCGATGCCATTTTCCTGGTAGACCGTCTGAAGGTCAGTTGGGAGAAAATCACGTCGTATTACGGCCATTTCATCATCGATCCATGCATGCTTGCGGGGTTCGTATTTCCAAAAATGTTGATGTGCGTCTATCGTCATAGTGGGTTTTTGTTCTTTCAATTAAAATAGTACCATGGCTTTGATAACCCCGTTCCTAGGATCCGACCATCCTTCAAAATGGGCAATCATATCTTGATACCCGACCGTATGGGTTATATAGGAATCAACAGGAAAGGCTCCGGATTGTAAAACCGAAATTACTTCCTTAAAATCTTCCAAAGTTGCATTTCTGCTGCAACAAATTGTAGCTTCTTTCGCATGGATGGCTGGATGGTTAAAAACAAGTTCACCTTTTGATAGTCCGACCAGAATGTATCGGCCCCCATGCCCCATAAATTCGATTCCCGATTCAAGTGCCGTTTTATGTCCGGTTGCGTCGATTACCACATCGGCCAGATCGCCATTGGTAATTTCATGGATTCTTTCACGAACTTGATCTGATGTGTTCACTATGTAGTCGACACCAATTTTATCTTTTGCATAGGCCAGGCGATTTTCGTTCATATCGATCGCAATGACCTTCGAACCAGCAAGTTGTGCCAATTTTAATATCCCAATTCCAATGGGGCCGCAACCCATGACCACCACCGTCTCCCCTGCTTTGAGTGCTGCCCTTTGTAAGGCATGGGCACCAATTGACAACGGCTCCACGATAGCCATTTGGTCATTTGTAAGTTGACCGGCGGGCAACAACAAATCGATAGGTACCGTTATCTTTTCCTGCATCCCACCATCGATATGTACCCCCAACACCTTCAGGTTTTTACAACAGTTGGTTTTCCCTTTGCGACAGGCAACACATCTTTTACAACTGATATAGGGCATCACCAAAACCTTATCACCACGACGAATCCCCAGCGGATTATCGTCGATTTCCAAAACCAGGGTCGCTAGTTCATGGCCCAGGATCCTAGGATAGGTAAAAAAGGCTTGATTGCCTGTATAGGCATGAAGGTCTGTCCCACAAATACCTACCTGCATGATTTGCAATAAGGCCTCCCCTTCCCCTCTTTTCGGAACTGCCTTTTCTTTAAGGAGAAATTGTCCAGGCTTTTCGCAAACTAAATATTTCAATACTATTCTATTTAAGATTTTAAATATTGGCCAAATCGAAGGTCTTAAATTAAAAAAACTAAATTACAATAGCTATAAAATTGACAGAATACGGATTACTCCAAGGGTCGGTTCAGGGTTACCCTATTTTTAAAAAAATTCCAATTCGCCAAATGGTCCCTTTCATTTTTTCCTTTGCGCGATTCCGCGCATTGTTTACCGCATTTATTATAATTTTTTCATACTTTGTACAGATAAATCATTAAGTGAAATGACTATGAAGTTTACATGTAAATATATAGTGGTATTCGTCTTTGTTCTTGGTTTCGCTCCTGCCTTAAAGGCACAAGGGGCAGAAAGTGCTTCAGATTCGGGATGGATATCCTTATTCAATGGAAAAAATTTGGATGGCTGGAAGGTCGGGGACAATGCGGCCACCTTTTCAGTAGAAGATGGAACGATCAAAGTAGCAGGCCCGACGGCGCATTTATTTTATGATGGGCCCATAGAAAATCACGACTTTAAAAATTTTGAATTCAAGGCACAGGTAATGACCAAACCAGGTGCAAATTCGGGAATTTATATCCATACAAAATATCAGGAGGGCGGATGGCCAAAATACGGCTATGAGGTACAAGTCAATAATTCGCACACCGATTGGAGGCGCACCGGTAGTCTGTACGGCATTCAGGATGTCATTGAAAATTATGCAGTTGACAATGAATGGTATACAGAATACATTCAGGTAGTAGACAAAAGAATCATTATTAAAATCAATGATATCGTAGTGGTTGATTATACCGAACCAGAACACCCAAAAAGAGAAGGCGACGGGGTATTCCGGGTCCTTGGTGGAGGAACCTTTGCCTTACAAGGCCACGATCCGGGAAGTATCATATTCTATAAGGATATTATGGTAAAACCATTGCCATGATTTTGCCTGGTTTCTAAATGCTTATCGCGTCAATATTTACCTGACATCACCGTAAAAAATAGCAATGTCCCCGTAAAAAAATCGGTTCTAAATTCCAGGAAATATTTCTTAATCTACCGATTTGCCTATACCGTAGATATCCTTTAAGATTTGTTTCCTCCCGTAGGAATCCGGAACCTCCAAATCATAACGAATATGCACTATGGTGCCGATGGGTGCATAGTAATAAATCACCCATGCATCGGCTTCCTGGACACCAATGCAGCCATTGGAGGATGCTTTTCCAAGCGTTTTGGGATTTGTGGTCGGATGTATTAGTTGCCCGTATCTTTTATCATTAATTTCAGTTTCGATCCATGGTATTTGGGGCATCAAGGACGTTTTTTCATCATCCCTTTTTGTCAAATAAAATCGTTTCCCATCTACCGGATTATAAAAATCGGGATTTCGTTGATAATCAATGACCTTCCCTTTACCGCGTATCGTTCTCAAATCGGTTATCCTATCGCCCATTTTTAAATATCTTTTTCGATTCTGTCCGACCCGCACGGGAAAGACATAAAGAACCGTCGAGTTTTCGATGATCCGTAATTTGAATTCGGGTATATTCACATCGATTTGTGTCTTGGCGAACGCCTGCCATAATTTACCTGCTACCATCTTATTGGGCACTAAGAGTGAATCCCTCGGCCTCAAAACTATCATTTGTCTTTGATCGAAAACGAACGAATCCCTTTGCATCATGCGGTAATAGTCGGTAGCGGCCAAAATATCGATTATCCATGGGTTGGCACGAACCAAAAGATGCTCGGAAAGCCTATAATCGGTCAATGAATCGTACGCTACAACAAGAGAATCAATATAGTTAAAGTAATCCCGAATACGAACCGTATCGGCAACATGAATGTAGTTGGGAACAAGCGGTGTATGAACCTGTTTCGATTCGATTTTTTGGACAAGATTTCCTACGCGCATCACCTGCGGTCTAAGCTTCACTGAAAAGATGATGCACACCATCACTTGGGCTATCGAAAAGATTTGGCTTGGTCTGTTCATGGTTTCTAGGTTGAGACCGTCTCAGTTCTGGTTTTCAGAGCTATCAAAATGATGTGTATCATTTATAACCAAATAACCCAATAATTGAATTTCCCTTCGAACCGATTCAAGATCCACCCGGGTCATATATTCAAAGGAGACGCAATATTTATGGGTATCCACTTCAATATTCCATATAGCATCCATGGTGCTCAATTGCCCAATTATGGCTCTTTTATTTAATTTAAGTGTTGTTCGTTGAAGTTCAAGCGTGGTTTTCATAGTATGCTGTAAGGTCGCACAAAAGTACATAGCATCACCCTTATTAACAATGAGGAAAATCAGTTGACGGGGAATAATACCGATTCATTGGTATATGACCCTTATCATTTATTTGGAGGTAGAAGATTAATACATTTAACCTTACAAGCATTCAGCATTGTTCAGGCATGGCACAATCGAATACCACAAAAAATATTGCGGGGTTTTTTAAGGAAATTGGGGAACTTTCCTTTTTTGCGAGACGTTTTTTCAATGAAGTATTTAAACGACCGTTTGAGTTTAAGGAATTTATACGACAATGTTATCAGATGGGAAATCGTTCCTTGGTCCTGGTGGTGGTTACGGGTTTTATAATCGGACTAGTAGTCACACTTCAATCGCGTCCTACGATGGCACAATTCGGCGCCGTATCCTGGATGCCACGAATGGTAGGAATATCGATTGTTCGAGAACTGGGACCGGTCATAACGGCCTTGGTCTGTGCGGGACGTATCGCTTCTGGTATTGGTGCCGAATTAGGCTCTATGAGGGTGACCGAGCAAATCGATGCTATGGAGGTGTCGGGCACCAATCCGTTCAAATACTTGGTTGTCACTCGGATCCTTGCCACTACACTTATGCTACCTATCTTGGTTATATTGGGGGATGCCGTTGGTCTTTATGGATCAGCACTTGTTGAATATTTTAAGGGCGATGTTTCTTTTCAACTCTATTTTAATAAGGTATTCGATTCCTTGGAATTTGGCGACCTTATCCCTGCCACGATAAAGACCTTCTTTTTTGGTTTTGTAATAGGTCTGGTTGGTTGTTTTAAAGGCTATTATTGCAAAAAAGGAACCGCGGGTGTAGGTCTGGCGGCGAATACGGCCGTTGTTTTTACCTCGATGCTTTTATTCGTGGTCGATTTTATCGCCGTATTCATTTCTGATATTTTTTTCGAGTTATGAAATCGCAGGCAATCGACATACCAAAGCAACCTAAAACCGACGAGCACAGAAAAGTCATTATAGACATTCGTAATGTTTACAAATCATTTGGCGACAATCTTGTACTCAATGGGTTTAATTTAAAATTGTACCAAGGTGAAAATTTAGTGGTGATGGGGAAATCGGGCTCTGGGAAATCGGTCATGATACAATGTCTGGTCGGACTTATGCAACCTGACAGCGGCTATATTTCGGTCATGGGAAAAGAAATAAAAACCTTGGATCGAGAAACCTTGGATATTCTTCGTTCCGATATCGGATTTTTGTTCCAAGGGAGTGCACTATATGATTCAATGACCGTTCGGGAGAACCTTGAATTCCCCATGAGAAGACACAAAGAGAAATTGGGCAACATTGTTGATACCACCCCTTTGGTTATGGAGGCCTTGGAAAGTGTTGGCCTTGCCCATACTTTGAATCTAATGCCCGAGGAGCTTTCGGGAGGCATGAAGCGGCGGGTAGCCTTGGCAAGAACGTTGATTCTTCGTCCGAAGATAATATTGTATGATGAGCCCACAAGTGGCCTGGACCCGATTACCTCCAAGGAAATAATCGAATTAATGCGGAGTATCCAGAAAAAATACGGGACCTCTGCCTTAATAATTACTCATGATGTCGACTGTGCAAGGGTCATATCGGAGCGCATGATCCTATTAGTAGATGGCATCAATTATGCAGAAGGAACCTATGAAGAATTGATAAAGTCAACAGATCCCCAGGTAGAGGCCTTTTTTAAAAAATAATGCCCATTGGCGAGAAAATGCATAACCAAGAATTTGTAATTTATGTAGTATGGAAAAGACGACTTCGGAAAAAATAAGATTAGGGATTTTTGTGATTCTTGGCACCATTTTACTGGTAATCGCGCTGTATCTTATTGGCAGCCGACAAAATATGTTCGGAAATACCGTAACGATAAATGCGGTCTTCAAGAACGTAAGCGGTTTGCAAAAAGCGAACAATGTGCGTTATGCCGGAATCAGCATTGGTACCGTAAAGGACATCGAGATGGTAAATGACACGACCATTCAGGTAGCCATGCTGATCGAAAAAAAAATGCAAAATCATATCAGGACCAATGCAATTGCCACTATAGGATCTGACGGTCTGGTAGGTAGCATGATCGTAAATATCGTTCCAGGGGATGGGAACGCCCCCTACGTAAAGACGGGAGATGAAATTCAGTCATACAGCAGAATAGCTACCGCCGATATGTTGAACACCTTGGGTATGACCAATGATAATTTAGCCCTGCTAGTGAAAGATTTATTGAAAGTTACCGGCTCCTTGAACAAGGGCGAAGGTACTTTAGGCCGCTTGTTGAACGACACGGTGATGGGAAACGAACTGCAGTATACCTTGATCAATCTCAAAGAGGCCAGTCAAAGCACCAAATCAACAATGCTCCAGATACACCGTATGGTAAAGGACATCAATTTTGACCAAAGTGTCGCAGGGGTATTATTGTCGGATACGATTTCCGCCGGAAATATGCGCAGCGTCATCGCAAATTTGGAAAAATCTGGAAGCGCTATTGAAAAAATGACCGATGATTTAAGCTCGGTCGTTGCACGTGTTAAAAATGGAAAAGGCGCCATAAACTATCTTGCAAACGATACCACTATGGTGAACCAATTGAAACGTACGATGCAAAACGTAGAACAAGGCGTGGGAAGATTCAACGAAGATATGGAAGCCTTAAAACATAATTTTCTGTTTCGGGGCTATTTTAGAAAATTAGAGAAACAAAATAAAAAAGCCGACAATACAAATCAATAGCCTAGCCAATGGGCAAAGGGAATTACCAAAAATAAAAAAGCGAAACTTTTTCACCTATCCCGTTTATTCAGTTACCTGATTTGAAAATTGTTTTTAAACCCCCGAAGTGTTGTACACAGATTGAACTTCATTCCCCTGTGCCCTGACAGAAAGTTTTACGCCGCTAGTTTGTACCATATTTTGATCCCATGAGCCCAAGGCATGGTCATCCCCGAGAAATCGGTTTTAAATAGCTTCTTCTTTTTCTTCGTCTTTTTCTTCTTTCACTTTATTTTCAAAAAAAAGGCTTGAAAAACGGTATTTAAAGTTATCGAACCTTTCAAGAAAAATATGGTCCTTCCGTGATAAGCCATCTTCCATAAGATAGCTAATAGGCTCTAATATGTAGAACGTTCTAAAGACCTCCTTTGAGATTGCCAACATGGGCAAGGCCAATATCATTCCCGAGACACCCCAAAGAAATCCCCCTAAAAAAAGTCCGATTATAATAAATAAAGGGTTTATCCTGATACTGGGACCCATAATGTTCGGAGTAATTAAATTACCTTCTATTTGTTGCACCACTATATATAACCCGATGACCGCCCAGGGTTGCCACATGGTATCGGATACCATCAACATATATGTAAAGGGCAATATAACACCAATGGTGGTGCCTACATAGGGTATTATTTCAAGAAATCCCGCCAAAAATCCCCAAAAATAGGCATACGGTACGCCAATTAACCACAGCCCCGATCCTATTAAAAATCCAAGAATGATAATTACCAATACTTGTCCGATCAAATAACGCTTGGCAAGCTTTTGAATTTGGTCAAAAAGTTCTGCCAGTATTTTTCTTGAGTCTGGATGTATTTGGGAAAGGAAATAATTTTTGAAGGCGGAACGGTATAATAGCAGGAAATAGGTAATCAAGATTACCATAATCGCATATATCATAATGGTAGTGCCCGAATGAACACCTTCCTGAAGCAGGCCAAGAGGAAGATCCAAGACGGCTGTTACATTTTTCGAAACCCATCGGGAGGACGCCTCTGGGTCGAGTTGAAATTGTAGATTGAGCCAATCCATGAACTGAACTGCAAAATTATTTACCTTTTCATTTACCGACGGCAAGTCGCTAAATAAAATACGGGACTGATTAAAAAAAAATAAAATAGTGGCGAAGAAAGGAACCACTGCAATCAAGAACGCTGCTAAGATCGATAGGGTTCTATTGTGAAGTCTGACCTCAAAAAACGAAACTATGGGCTTTAACATCAAGGCAAAAAAAAACTAAAGAATACAGGGATAAGAATGACCTTGGCAGCTACCAAAATCCACATGATCAATACGAGTACACTAAAAAAATAAAAAACGTTCGGCAGGTTTATGGTATATTTTTTCATCGTTCATCTAATTTCATATCGCTTTTTCTGTCTTTTAAGGCGTAATTTAAATGTAGCAAAGTGCTCATAAAGAGATTATGATAATTATCAGTTTGCAGTGGCAAAATGTCTTAGGTCATGATATCCGCGAGTTGATAGGTGCCGAACTGGCACATGTTAAATGGATACTTATGCTATAAGGGAAATGCCGATAAACTCAATTAATCATGTCTGATTAGATCTTTTCCTTTTGAATTGAGAATCACAAGACAAGATTGCAGATAGTACTTTTATCTTAAAACGACTCGCAGAACAAGAATCATGATGGCAATACCAAATAGGGAAGTATAAATCAACTTATTGTATTTGGCCAACCAATTCGGTAGATAAATATCAAAATTATCTTTCGTGGAATCTGAATATTTCCGCGCCATAAGTGTCAAAGGGCAAAACATATTAAAGGCGGCCAACACCAACCCTTCGATGACTACCAAACCGATACAACCCCATACCCGCCAATCGATCCTATTCGTAATTACCGCGTATAACAGATAGAAGATCACTACATTGAAGAAAAGCCATATGATGGTATGGACGATTTTGATTCCTACTAATTTTCGTTTTTCCATATCAAGGGGGTTCAAATCTTTACAGTTTTCGCAATTTACGATTGCTTGGGATTATCCACTTGTGGCGACCAAGCCGCATGTGTTCTATTAAAGACTGGCTATGAATTGATTCCGTATTACCAAAATGTATTTTTGTTATTTTGCCAGTCAAATATCCTTACTGACTCGATTTTTTAATCTTTGGGTTACATTCGAAACATTGTATTCGATATTTTTCACCTGAAATTTGCCATAGACAAATTCCCCTTCGGGATAATGCCAGATCGCTTCGCCATATGAAGCTAGCTTGTAACCGTTGATGTTCTGATAGTTTTTAGCAGGAGTAGAAAAAGGATATGTTTTCATTTCCGAAACCGCACTACGATCGTTCGAAATAAAATTTATAAGTTGTCCCATCTCGTTAAAATATAAAATTGCTGAAATTCGGATGTTATTAGTGGTGTACGTGGCCATAGCCGAACGCGTATCGATTTCTTTCCATTGTATTCGTTCATCGATAAGGGCTGCAGGAGCAAAAAGACACAGGTCGTTAAAAAAAGTAACCGTCTCAGTACGAAATAATTCGCCTCCCCGCAGGGTGACCACGGGAAATAGGGATAGAAGTTTTATCAGCATACTGGCCCCCTCTTTTCTATAGGCATGATAGCCCGAAACAGGAAAGCCCCGAATTTTTGCCTTCATAAAAAAAAGACGGGTTGGCGCACCAAAAAAATTGTATTGTTCGGAAGTAAATCCAAACCAATCCTTGCCTTTCTCCCGCATCTGACCTTCAAACGTAATCTTCATATTCTGAATTTTCGGCGTACCTAAAACCCCTACGTAGCGCAAATACTTTTGCACTACCAAAGGCAAGGAGGCCAAGTCCTTCTCGATGATTAGTTCATTAGAAGACGTGCAATTCGCACTCGCAATAAGCAGGTCTTTTTTAAAGGTGTTTTCAAAATGCACGCTTGCATACCAAAGTATCCCAAACACAAGCAGCAGCACATTCGCGATACTTACTAAAATCACGTTCTTAAATACCATTAGTAGCAGCATCTGTGAAAGTACTGCTAGCATCATGGCGAGCATCGGCCAAACTTCATTCGTTCTAATTGAATGCCTCATGTACGTTTAATGAATTTGTAATCAATGTCATACCCTCTGATAAAAACTAGTACGTTTCCAGCAATATTAGATATGTATCGATCATGTTTAAATATTTTTGAACTTCGACTAGGGCATTCTTTTTTTCAGCGATATTCAATGCACTTTTTGCCCGTAGACTATTCACCTTGGCCCGAATGTTTGCACGGTAACATTTATAATAAACAAATAACTTATGCTCCTCTGGCGTTCGCATTGTAGGGAATAGTTTATTATAGTGCCCTATGATCCTTACGGAAAATTCAAGATTATCAAGTGCATCAAGATCCATACATAGAAAAGCGACCTCGTTCAAAACATCGATCTGTCGATATTCATCATTGAATTCAATACAATCAAACAGTTGTGGCTCAGGCAACAAAAAAATATTACGGGTATGCAAATCGCCATGGCCATCCCTATAAAACCCTGACTTTAGTCGGTCATTTAGTAACGCCTCATTTTTGT
The DNA here is from genome assembly GCA_038316335.1 of Flavobacteriales bacterium. GTDB lineage: Bacteria > Bacteroidota > Bacteroidia > Flavobacteriales > Flavobacteriaceae > JALHST01. Next base: position 45,624 of record JBBQAM010000010.1, on the reverse strand, counting down.
AAAGAAAGGTGTCTGAAACAGCTATCGCCTTATCAATAATCGAACAACTCCCATGTCCTAGCTCCTTCAACAGATATTCCTTTTCGGAAGCCAGGTCCGAGAACTTATCTTTGATTTCGAGGACATCCTTCGTATGGATGATGGTTGTCCTCTTATGAAAATCGGCTAGGCATTCGACCAAAGCATCAATATCAATCAATTGTACCTTATGCTGCATTATGAGCAGATCCATCCGCTTTTCAGGATCCATTTTATGCATCTTTAAGGTATAGTCCAAAATCGTTCCTTCTTTTCCGCCGATTTGTAGTTGTCCTCTCAATGTAAAGATCGGCAGCACCTCAAGGTAGATGCCCTGAGTAAGTCGTTTGTTCAATTCGAATTCGCGTTCACAAAAGAACTTTCTCAGTTTCAATGTCGAAAAATCAAGAAATGAATACTTGATCGCCTTTTTGATCTTATACACAAAGTGGTCACATACGATTACCCATGAAATATGGGTCGTAATCAACCGACGTTGACCCGTCACTTCCGGAAAATCCCCGTCAGAAAGTAGCGTATCAATTTGTTCTTGCGTCATAATTCAGGTATTCTTCGGCTTTTTGTAGCATCTCATCAATATTTTCATTGGTCGATTCAAGCACTAAATGGGGCAGCCCTAGGGGCTCCCATTCCTTTTTTATTAACTGATAAACCTTGATATCGGCTTCACTGAAAGGTCTACTCATGAGCAACCGATCTTTGATGATAGCTTCGGCCGCCCATACTTCTATAAAGAATACCGTTTCCTGAGCTTTTTCAATGAACATGTTCCTGGTTTCATGTTTATGAAAAGTAGCGTCGAGTACCAGATTTTCTTTTTTCCGGATCGCCTCCTTCATGCTAATCAACAGGGCGTCATATACCGCTGTTTTTTCCGCTTGGGAATACGTGCGTTCCAAGAACATTTTCCTTCGCAACACATCACTATTCACATAATTAGCTACAAGTGCTTCAGCCAAGCGCGCTGCAAAAAAACTCTTTCCCGATCCCGGAAGCCCAAATACAACAATTATCATATACTGCGTTCTAAAGATTCCCGAAAAATTACAAATTCACGGGAATGACCCAACCAAAAACAGGATGCCCGTCATGCTACCTCGAATTCAAGTCCCAGACTTTTAGACATCCTGATTACCCTATATATTCATTATCGATGGTCATAATGAAAATTAGAGAAAGAATATACTCCGCTACTAAAACCGGAATACAAAAGCCGACATCATGCTTCAAGCAAGTATCTTGACTTAATAATTCAAGCATCAATGCGCTTCTATGTTTCCATTGGTAATTCTGCGTTCATCCTTCAGGGCCCAATAAATTCCCTTGACATCCTCTACCCATCTTTCGTACATAAAGATCAAGGTGATTTCTTCGATAGTTTCTAAAATCCCTATGATTATCATCATATAAAAAAGCCAATACAGGGGGTCAAAAAATAAGGCCCATAAAATAAACACCCCTTGTAAAAGAGCCGAAGTCTTGGCTAAATAGGTATGGAACGCTGTGGTTTTACCATATTTTTTAAACGCGATCATCATTTGAATACCATATGGGATAAAAGCGATAAGCATGAGTACGAGGAACTCCTTCATAAAAGGGTTTTCGAAAACCCAAAGGCCCAGTAGGCCCATCACAAAAGTTAGTTGGTCTCCGATAGAATCTAATTGGGAACCTCTGGCGCTACTTATTTTTAATTTTCTTGCCAAGAAACCATCAATGGCATCGGTACTGTAACTTAATAGCAAAAACCAAGTAAACAAGTGCCGCTCGTCGAACCATAAAAGACCTGCTAACAAAGGCACCGCCAGGATACGGTAAAACGAAAACCAATCGGCGATATTAAAATTCCTGAAGGTCAACTTCATCTGTTATGGGGTCAATTAAGGATTATCGGCACATCCAACGGTGATTCCCCGACACACGAAATTGCGTTGGTTCGGTGTCGTTCTATCAAGCCACGGAAAATCTTGATACCAATGGGTAATTAACATTTTACCCTCTTTATTCTACCAAACTGGCCAACTTCTCACTATCAATAATATATTCAGTAATGGCAAAAACCTCTTTTCTATTTCGTCTGAATGATTTTACAAACGCCGTAATTTCAGCTTCAAGGTATTCGTGTTCCTCGGTAAGGACTCTTATCTCGCCCAGAGCAGGGTTTTCAACTTGATGCCCCAGTTTACGTAGATGGTTACTGGTTTTTTCCAATAATTCATTGCTCTTTTTATTCAGTTCATACAAACTGATTTTCAGTTCCTGTACAAGCATCAAATTTTCAGGTTTTGCGATCCATATAAAATACTTGTCTATGAGATGGTGTAAAAAACGGAGGTCGTCTCTATAAAATTCCATATCCGATTTCCAGTGTTCCGTTAAAACGTATACTTCATCCCATGAACCGTTTTTTAATACCTCATGTTCTTTATACTTCTTATTTTTTTCCATGGCGCTATTTAATTAAGCATTGTCAGGATAAATATAGTCGAGTGCGGTAACATTAAAAATGATAAAAATCATGCACTCCGTTCCCAGTAAATGACCATTGTCATTTTTAATAACTATTGAATCAGATAGTTTTGTCCTATAAATAAAACCGCTTATAATGAAGACGATCCTGTATGCTACCGACTATTCCGATAATTCGATCAATGCGCTTCATTTGGCCTATTCAATGGCCAAAAAATTAAATTGTAAACTGATTGTCGCACATGTCTTTGAACATCCAGTCTTGTTGGCTAGTTCGGTATCACTTACCTATCTCAAGAAGGAAGAAGCGCTACTTATAGAACATAAAGAGCGTGTTAGCCATTTTTGTACCGAACATCTTGGTATAACATTACCCATTGCCAATATGCAGATAGAAGTTTCTGAAAACGACTCGGCTTTAGACGGAATACTTGATAAAGTTGAGCGATTCGATGCCGATTTATTGATTGTTGGCACGAAAGGAATCAGCCGGTTTAAAGAAGTTTTATTGGGAAGCACCACGAAAGCCTTAATAAAAAAAGCAACATGCCCGGTATTGGCGGTACCCCATACCTATTCATACCAGACAATTAAAACCATAATCTATGCTACCGATTTTGAGGAGGCCGATATCTTGGCCATCAAGAAACTGGTGGCTTTTTCGAAACCATTCAACGCCCGTATAAAGGTGGTACATGTCACCAACAAAAAAGAATATGACGGTGAGCAACAAATGGCCTGGTTTACCGAAATGTTGGCGCAAAAAGTAGCTACAGGAAATATCGAATTTGAGGTCATAGCATCTGATGAGATCTATACGGCCTTATATGCCCTCGTGCTCAAAACAGATGCAGATCTTTTGGTCATGCTCGAACGAAAGGATAAGGACCTGTACCACCAACTTTTCGTCCCGGATCTGGTCACCAAAATGGAATCGAAAATTTTGGTGCCGTTACTTAGCTTTAATGAAGCCCTCCTTTAAAAAGCGAACAGTAAGGTCAACTGGTTCCAATTATAGCCGTTTTCAACTTGGTTTGTAATTTATTGACCGCTTTGTCATCCGCGACCTTAGAACCCCCGGTCATGGTAAAATTTTTCTTTATTTTAATCTTCTTCATACGCAATAGCCAACGGCTAAATCAGGTGATAGACAAGTCGATGGTGAATAAACCAAATTGTGACTTTTAATGAGGCAAGTTCCTAGATTAATGTTAAAGATGAACAATTTTCTTGCTATACCTTATGGTTAAAGGTATTTAACAACCAATATGCCTAAAATGACTCGATCCAGGCTTTGAATACATCTATTTTAATAATCAAACGAACCTCAATTTCTGATAATTGTCATTTGGTTTCTATATGATTCAGTGTATTTTTACATACAATAGTGTCAAGAATAGTAAATGGAAACCAATATGAGGGATTTAAATAAGAAAGATTGTATCGCCCTCCTCGCCGAAAATTATGTCGGCAGGATAGCCTATATTTTAGCGGGAAGCCCCGAAATTGTCCCAATTACCTATTTCTATGATTCTGAACACAATAGCATCATTAGTTATTCTGGAAAAGGAGGAAAAATCGAGGCCATGCGCAAGCACGCATCGGTGTCTTTTCAGGTCGACGAAATTTCAAATGTAGATCATTGGAAATCGGTTTTGATCCATGGGGAATATGAGGAATTGCAAGGGATTACCGCAAAACACTTGCTCCATAATTTTTCGGAAGGCGTTAAAAAACTTATCCTTAAAAAGGAAAATATTAGTGCAAGGTTCATAAGTGAATTTTCAAGTAAAATCAATGAGAACGGCATCCCGATAGTGTACCGTATCAACATAAAGGAAATCGTTGGCAGACAAAGGGCCTCTTAACATTTTTAGGACACCAGGAAATGAGCCTTACTTCACTTATATAAGACGATAGCTGCATTCTTAATTTTGAAAATCAAAGGCTTTTATTGATTTTTTGGGTTTAACACAAAAGACTAGGTTTCGAAGTCGTTCTTTGGGTAGTTTAAAAACAAATAACAGCGAAACTGACCTGGATTTTTTGGTTAAAATTCTAAGGTAGTCTAACGTAAAAATCATAGATACGGACTGTTATCTTCAGGATGGGGTATTTTTTTGGGTGGAATATTTCTCAAAGGGAGGAACAAAGCCATCCTAACTAAATAGCTTTGAACTTATTTGAAAACCTGAATATTCCTGTATTCTGGGTTCGAAACACAAGTATACGGTTCCCCAGACAATATTCATTGGCCTCTAAAGTACGAACGAAAACAGCTATTCTAGATATTGAATAATCGCATAAAGGTTGATTCTAAGGCCCTGTTTCTTCATGTCTAGATGTCATGCAATTTGAGGAAATACAAACGATTCTAATGGCAACCATCAAAAATTTTATAGGGCTTGCTTAAAATAGAAAAGTTGATGGTTGGATCCCCGAAAGCTCAGCAGGGGAACCTTGGTATGTGTTGTCATTTTTTTGACTAGATCTCGATGAAACCATTTTTTGAGAAAGGCATCATCCGCTCGTTCCAGCATCACCATAATATCGGCCCCGACTTCATCAAGATAGTCACTGAGCGCTTCGAAAACGTCTTCGGAAAATAGCAATTTGAATTCCATAGGTTCATACTGCACCTTCTTTCCGAGAAGTCCCTTGAACCATTTTAATTGCATTTGGCCCTTATATTCATTTTCTGTGGAAATATGGATGACTTTTATATCAGAGGTGTAGAACTCGGCGATTTCCACAAGTTTTCGAATGGCATAAATGTCTTCCTCCTCGAAATCGCTCGCATAAACAATGGTCTTAAGTGGGCGGTAATCGGCATCGGCGGGAATGGTGAAAACGGGGCAAGGTGCCTTCCCAATTAGCTGTTTTGTAGTACTGCCCATGATGAGTTCGCGTAAACCACTACCGCCTTTCATGCCCACAACAATCAAATACGCATGCCATTCATCGGCAATAGAGAGTATGCCCTTTATGACCGATTGATTTTCCACGGCCTGTATTTGCAAGTTCGAGGACGCCCAACTTTCACCCAAATGCAATTCGCAAAATTCCTCCAATTTCAATCGATGTTGCTTGATAAAATTCATTGACATATGTGGCAAGGGTTTATTGACTCCTTCCATACCTAGGATGACAGGATTGACAAATACATGGCCCACCACCAAACGCGTTCCCAATTGTAGTGACATATTATAGGCATACTTTAGTGCTGAAGCTGAATTTTCCGAATAATCGGTGGTGTAGAGAATGGTTTTCATCATATAGAATCTTCGAAATTTTCTTAAAATTAAGCATCGGGGATTGGGTTCGAAATGACAAAAGTCATTCCAATACCTATTTTAATCGCCTTACTTCGGATATTCTTAGATGGGCAACGAAAGTTGGGGAAACCCATTTTTTAACAAACCAATGCGATACGGGAAAAGATTCGCATAAATTTGTAATTTAAAATAAGAAATAGAGCAATTGAGCAAAGCAGTTTATATTACCACAACGGAACGCAATAGCGGAAAATCGATCGTTGCCCTGGGAATGATGCAACTCTTGTTGGGAAAAACGGCAAAAGTGGGCTATTTTCGACCAATTATCGACGATTTTGAACCTGGTAAAATTGACAATCACATAAATACCCTCACCTCCTATTTTAAGCTTGATCTAAAATTCAAGGAGGCCTATGCCTATACACGAAGTGAGGTAATTCGTCTAAAAAATGAAGACCAGGACGATGAAATGATCGGCAGGATCATCGAAAAATACAAGGACATCGAGGAACGCTTTGATTTTGTACTTGTTGAGGGCACTAGTTTCTCCGGGGAGGGTACCATCTTTGAATTCGACATCAATGTTGTAATTGCAAAAAACTTAGGCATCCCGGCCATTATATTGGCCAGCGGCGTTGAAAAGACTTTGGAAGGCCTTGTAGGCAATCTGCAAATCGCGTACGATTCCTTCATGGACAAAGGGGTAAATATACTGGCCGTAATCGCGAATAAGGTGCAGCCACAAAATGTAGCTTTAGTAGTATCGGGACTTCAAAAACAGCTTCCCAAGAGCGTATTGGTGAGTGCCATCCCACTAAATCCGACCTTGGGCAATCCTTCCGTTCTGGAAATCAATGAACAATTACAAGGCAAAGTGCTATTTGGGGAAAGCTATATGAACAACCAAGTCGACGGTTTTAGTGTTGGCGCCATGCAACTGCGAAATTATCTAACCCATTTAAAGGAGAATGGCCTGGTAATAACCCCGGGGGATCGGGCCGATATCATTTTAGGGGCATTGCAGGCCAATATTTCGGCCAATTATCCATCGTTATCTGGAATTGTGCTTACCGGTGGTCTCGTCCCCGAAGATACGATCATCAAGCTCATTCAAGGTCTTTCAGATGTAGTACCGATAATTTCGGTTCAGAATGGGACCTATGAAATCGCCAATAGCATAGGAGCCATAAAATCGCAGATCTATGCCGAAAATATAGAGAAGATAAAAATTTCGATAAGCGATTTTGAAAAATATGTTCCGACCGAACTTTTGGCGGAGCGCTTGATTACCTTCAAAGCAGATGGAATAACCCCAAGGATGTTCCAGTACCATCTATTAAAAAAAGCTAAATTACATAAAAAACATATCGTGCTACCCGAAGGTACCGATGAGCGCATTTTAATGGCTACAAAACAACTGATCGATACGAATGCCGTTAACATAACATTACTCGGTGATAAGCAACAGGTCGCAGATAAAATTGCGCAACTTGACCTTGGTCTGGACTTAACTAAAATTACTATCATTAATCCCATAGAATCGCCGCATTTTGAGGAATACGCTACAACGCTCCACGAACTCAGAAAGCACAAGAACGTTGACCTTACCATGGCCAGGGATCTTATGGAGGATGTCTCGTATTTTGGCACTATGATGGTCTATAAAGGGCATGCCGACGGTATGGTATCAGGTTCCAGCCATACCACCCAACATACCATCTTGCCCGCACTACAGTTTGTAAGGACACAACCCGGTGTATCATTGGTGTCCTCGGTGTTCTTTATGTGTTTACCAAATAGGGTGGTTGTCTTTGGCGATTGCGCTATAAATCCCAATCCAACCGCCGAACAATTGGCGGAAATCGCCATTTCGTCTGCCAATACCGGCAAAGCTTTTGGGATCGAACCCAAAATTGCCATGCTTTCATATTCTTCTGGAGCTTCTGGTGTTGGAACCGATGTGGATCGGGTACGCCTAGCGACTGAAATCGTCAGAAACAAACGCCCAGATCTAAAAATAGATGGGCCCATTCAATATGATGCCGCAGTAGATATAAAAGTAGGCAAAAGCAAATTGCCAAAGTCTGAAGTAGCCGGACAGGCAAATGTCTTTATTTTTCCTGACTTAAATACAGGTAACAACACCTATAAGGCATTACAGCGGGAAACCGGGGCGTTGGCAATAGGCCCAATACTACAAGGTCTCAACAAACCTATTAATGACCTGAGTCGTGGGTGCACCGTCGATGATATTTTTAATACGGTGATCATTACCGCTATCCAAGCTGAAGGAATTTGAAAAGAAGTATTCCATGAACATATTAATACTCAATTCCGGTAGCTCCTCTATAAAATTTCAAGTGTTGCAAATGCCCTCGGAAAATGTCTTTTGTACCGGCATGGTGGAGCGTATTGGTGCAAAAGGTAGCTTGCTCAAATACAAATCGGATGTAATTGATATTCTAGAAGATACATTTTTGAAATCCCATCAAGAAGCCTTGGAGAAAATAGCAAGCCTACTGCTTCATTCCGAATATGGGGCGATCAAAGACAAAAATGAACTCGATGTGGTCGGGCATCGGGTAGTACATGGCGGGGATGCATTGACACAGACTACCCTAATAAACGAGGAAGTCAAAAAAGAAATCGAGCTGAATTCAAAACTTGCCCCGTTGCACAATCCACATAATCTTGAGGGGATTCGTATTGCAGAGCGGTTATTTCCCCATGCCAAACAAGTGGCAGTTTTCGATACGGCCTTTCATAGGACCATCCCATTAAAAGTACGAAAATATGCAATCCCAAATCGCTTTTATGACGAATACGGCATCAAACTATATGGCTTTCACGGAACGAGCCATAAATATGTTGCGGAAAAGGCCGTCGCCTATCTGAACAAGACCGCATCGAAAATAATTACCATTCATCTGGGAAACGGCTGCAGCATGACGGCCATCGCCAATGGAAAAAGTATGGACCATAGTTTAGGATTCGCACCTTCCAACGGACTTATCATGGGTACACGTAGTGGGGATATCGATCATTCGATTATTTTCTACTTAGTCGACACACTAGGCTATGAATTGGCACAGATCGAAAATTACCTGACTAAAAAAAGTGGCATGCTAGGCTTAACCGGGTATCATGATCTGCGCGACATTCAGAGGGAAGCAGAAAATGGAAACATGGCCTGTCAATTGGCCATGGATATGAATGCCTACCGCATTAAAAAGTATATCGGGGCGTATGGCGCTGCGATGAATGGCCTCGATGCCATTGTTTTTACGGGCGGAATTGGTGAAAATTCAAGCGTACTACGTAAACTAGTTTGCGAAGACATGAATTTTCTAGGTCTCGATTTGGAGGATAAGAAAAATGAAAAAAATACAAACGAGCTTCGCGAAATCAACTCGGCCACTTCCAGGGTTAAAATATTGGTGATTCCGACGAATGAAGAATTGGAAATCGCAAAGCAGACCTTTGAATTGTTACAATGACCATCAATGAACCCTCCGCACCGTTCTATTGCTTCTTCCCCGATTGACATTATGTTCCTCATGGTATCGCAAAATGCTCTCATCATTATAATTTCGAATACGCTCATAGCGTGAGCGTCTTAAGTCAATATCGCGATATTGTGGCGGCAATACACTATGTCGCACCCAAATGCCCCCTTCAAGATATAGGTAGGTACGCCCCGACAAATCATAATATATATTGTATTCGGGAAAGTAAACATAACGAACTACTTCCAGACGGTTTGGATAAAACCAAGGTGGTGGCGGATTTCCTACCCGTGATGTTATGACCACCGGGCCACAACTTATCATGGCGACCAAGGCTCCCGAAATTAAAAAGTAAAACAAATATTTAATAAAGCTTTTTGTTTCCATCCCAATCTGTTTAAGGACAAAATAAAAGCAACGAAATAGTCCCTGAAATGACCAGGGTCATTTTTTAAAAAGTTAAATTCAAATAATTTTGGGGTAAGAGGATCAAAAATAAAATAGCAGACCTCGAATACATACGTATCATATAATAATCAAATATCATGGAGAAGGAAGTTATTTTCAATGCAAACCTACATTTTGAGCATGAGATGTGGCGACGCGAACTTTATTTTTGGCAAGATGAGCTCAAATTTTTTAAAAATAGATTGAGTGAATTGGTAACGCGATGGACCTCCAAGGATGTATTAAAACAACTTGAGCATTATCAAAATGAGTTCATCCTTCATGGCGGGGTAATCGAAGACCTTTTGGAAGCCATTGAAAAACATGAAATAGGGTTGGCAGGTCAAAGTGAAATGAATCAAGATTCACTTGAGGTATCCCTGGTTAAAAATCATTTGGACTTCAGAACACAAATGGAGACACAACGGCAAATCTATGCCGATCTTAAAAAGGAATTTTTTCGATTCCTTTCAAAGTACATGTAGTTCCATTTTTATAGGTTATTGATGTAAAATTCTAGCAATACCCTATTTTTGAATAAAATAATGAACTACCCTATGAAAATTATTTCATGGAATGTTAATGGTATTCGGGCAATTGTTAAAAAGGATTTTTTTGACGCGATTCAAAAAATTTCGCCTGACGTCCTTTGTTTACAGGAAACCAAGGCCCAAGTCTCGGAAGCAAAAGAGGCCCTTTCGCCCATGGCCGAATATACCATCGATTATAATTCGGCCGATAAAAAAGGCTATTCGGGTGTTGCCATTCTAAGCAAGCAAAAACCCAGACAGCTGACGATGGATATGGGGGTTGCAGATCATGATTCGGAAGGTCGCATTCAGTGTGCCGAATATCCCGACTTTTACCTAGTCAACGTATATGTACCCAACTCGGGCCAACAATTGGAACGTTTGGAATATCGCAAACAATGGGATGCCGATTTCTTGAAATATCTCAAGGACTTGGAGAAAAAAAAACCTATCATTGCCTGCGGTGACTTTAATGTGGCACATCGACCCATCGACCTTAAAAACGATAAATCAAACTACAACAAAACGGCAGGCTACACCCAAATCGAAATAGATGGTATGGACAATTTTCTCGGCGCCGGTTTTTTGGATGCTTTTCGACAACTACATCCCGCTGAAGTGGCCTATACTTACTGGAGCTATCGCTTTAAGGCGCGTGAACGTAACACAGGCTGGAGGATCGACTATTTTTTGATCAGTAGCTCCCTGATTGATAAAGTAAAATCGGCCATTATATATCCACAGGTTCTTGGTTCGGATCATTGCCCCATAGGGCTAGAAATCGAGTTCTAGTCCCAATAGTGGCGATTACACAAGGCCAAAGCTTCTTTTCTGAAGCACATTTTTTGACTTTTTTAAACGCGTCCGCAGACCTGCCATTAATCGGAGTATACTGCGATGCTTGAAAAGATAATTTTTGATGGAACTCTTGAATTTTAACTTTTCAGGGCTGCTCTAATTTTGATTTGGCCAGAACGCAAAACTCTTTTTGTTGATGACCGCCTCTTTCCTATTTCATACCTTGGAAGCTATTTGTCACGCAGTATATTGCATTCCCAACGTATGAATTTTTGAACCAACACGGCCCCAGGATATGATTTAAATCATTTGAAATCAGTTTCTAAGGTGCTATTTTTATACTTAAATTTAATTGAATCAATAACTTAAATAACAAAGTCATGACAAATGATAGTGGAAATGTGCTATTGGCACTACTAACGGGAGCCGCCATAGGAGCAGCAATCGGTATTTTATACGCCCCTGACAAAGGAGTCGAGACCAGGCACAAAATCAAAGACAAAGTCTCGGAATCGACACACGACTTGGTAGATCGTATCTCACATGCCAAGGACGAGCTTACCAAGACGGCCAATGAGAAGAAAGATAAATTCGACCGAAAATTAGATGAGGCGATCGCTACCATGAGTTACAAGGCAGACGATATTATCGCTACTTTGGAGGACAAACTTGAAACCCTACGAAAAAAGAATGCCGAATTCCAAAAATAAGGTAACATGGCCTTTGAAGAACTAAAGCGGGACCTCATCGAAGCCGATGCCGACGTGAGGTCCTATCTTGAAAATAGCGATGAGTACTTGCGATTAAAGGTCTTTAAGGTGTTGATGGGGATTATTAGTACGGCCTCACAATGGCTCTTTATCGGTGCCTTGGCATTTTTGACCCTTATTATGTTATCATTGGCAGCGGCCATCGCCATAAACCTGCTATTTAACAGCCCATATCTAGGCTATGTTATCGTAGGAACTACCTGGGTGCTCTTGACGATTATTTGTTATTTTCTTAGGGACAGGTTCAATGCACCCCTATTACGAAAATTCTCCAAACGCTATTTTGAATGAACCATGATCAAGCACTACCAATCTTTTGAGGAAATAGATGAACGCTTGAAGCTATTAAAGTTGCAAAGACAAATCGATATCGAGCGCCTAAAATTGAATTTGAATACGGCTAAATCGAAAATTTATCCAACGAAGTTAGTGCATAGTGCTCGTTTTTTTATTCAAGAAGCCATTTTGACATTCCTAATCAAAAAACTTTCCATATTGTCACGAGGTCGAAGTCGACCTAGACTTTTAAATTAAAAGGAATCCCAACAATTGATTTCGAGGACCCTTTAAGCAGACCACAACAGAATTTGCCATCAGATAATTCTTGGCGAGGAGTTACCTAGAGCCGATCGAACCCTCAACCCCAAGGCTACCACTATGCCGAATCGGCCACGGTATTTAGTCGTACTATGTCTAAGAGAATGATCCTTCTCCCATGGTCGGTAGTAATCAATCCTTCGTCTTTAAAATCGGATAAGGTGCGAATGGCAGTTTCAGTAGCAGTGCCTATTAATCCCGCCAAATCCTCCCTGGGAATGCCAATGGCCCTATTGGTCATATCGCCGACGATTCCCTTATGGTATAATTCGAGAAGGGCCTTAGCTGCACGTTGCCGTACAGTGGCATAGGCCATATCGACTAAATGCTCCTGCACATCGATTAAACTGTTCGATATCATACCAATAAATTTTTGCGATACTGCGGGATTGCCGTACAGCAATTCAATAAACTCCTTTTTAGGTATTGCAACGATTTCGGCAGCATCAAGTGCGGTTGCAGTTTCGATACAGGTACCCATATGGTTCAATAGTGAGAGTTGCCCCACAAAATCTCCTGCTCTATGGATCCCAGTCACGAATTCCTTACCTGATTCGGTACCTTTAAAAGTTTTGATAGTTCCGCTTTCGACAAAATATAAGGAAGCCGCCCTATCTCCTTCCCGGTAAATAATTTCACCTTTGCCAAATGACTTTAAATCGTGTTCCTTAGCGAGTTGTTCAAAATCCAAATAGTTTGACGCTTCCTTTAGAAATATATTTAAGCCTTGCACATTCTTGGCAATATTTTTTTTCAGAAACTCATTTTTTTTCAGACGACTTGAGATGGCATCTAGAAGTTCCATTTCCTCAAATGGCTTGGTCAAGTAATCGTCGGCCCCTAAATTCATGCCGGTGCGTATATCGGATTTCGCGGTCTTTGCCGTCAAGAAAATAAAAGGAACATTGCCCGTTTTACTATTTTTTGACAATTCTTCCAATACCTGATACCCGTTCATTTCGGGCATCATAATATCGCAAATGACGATATCGGGGGCACATTGTTTGGCTTTTTCAACACCAATTCTGCCATTTTCAGCCGTAACCACTTCATAGTTTGCCAATTGGAGAATTTCGGCCGTATTCTCGCGCACATCAGTATTGTCCTCGATAAATAGTATTTTTTTCATAATCATATTGATTTAAGGGCAAGTGTACGGTGAACGTACTTCCTTGCCCCAAGCCGCTAATAAAAGTTACCCTGCCACCCATGAGCTCGGCGTACTGCTTAACAATATGAAGACCCAATCCGGTGCCTTGAATATTTGCGGCATTGCCCGCCCGAAAAAATCTTTCGAAAAGATTTTTTTGTTCCTCTATTGGAATTCCCATGCCATTATCTGAAATCTTAAGCAGCAACGTATCACCATTACGCAGAATTTCGAATAGAATTACCTGGCCCTCATAAGAATATTTTAGTGCATTCGAGAGTAAATTGACCAAAATATGACTCAGTAGTTTTGGGTCTAAATAAACCGACATGTTCTTTTCCTCAGTGTTTAGAATGATTTGCTGGCCTTCTTTTTTACCCGATTCCATTTCTTCGATCAACGCTTTCGATATCTCAATAAGATCAAAATACTGCATATCGGCAACAATTTTCCCTTCTTCCAACTTACCCAATGAAAGGAAATCATTAAGAATGACCACAAGATTTTTAACGCTCGCGCGAATACGCGAAACGTGTTTTGTTCTATAGGCTTCCTTACCCGGTTCGTTTTGCTTGTCTATCAAAATGGCCGAGGATAATATGGCACTTAAAGGAGTTCTGAACTCATGGGACGCCATTGAAATAAAACGGGACTTCAATTCATTAAGTTCTTGTTCAACCTTTAGGGCCCGTCCAAGCTTTTCCAGTACTTGTTTTTGTTCGGTAATGTTGTGATATACGAACAATGCTGCTACGATTCTGTTGTCCTCCGAACGCATAGGCGTTGTGTCGACGGCATAATAATTCTGCTGAAATATCAACTCAAAGGAGAGATTTTGACCCTCCAGGGTTTGTTCGATATGCTTTTTTATCTCCGATTTCTGGTCACTTGAAAAAATGGAAATCGTATCGATGGACTTGCCTTTCAAATCAACTTTTTTAAGCTTTAAACGGGAGAGCTCCTCGCCTTCGATAAAGACCAATTCAAATTCCGGATTGTACACCGCGATAATACCTTTCGGAAAATTTTGTGCGATCAAGGTCAATTGCATTTGATTTTGCCGTACCATTTTCTCGGCAATTTTTGTTTCTTGCATCTGGTCTTCCAAGCTTTGATTGGTCTCAACCAACTTCTGAACTGCGATATTAAGCGCACGGGTACGTTCATCTACCTTATGCTCGAGTTGGTTGGTATATGCCTCCAGTTGAGTTTTTGCCAAATAAATTTCGGTCATGTCATTTTGAACTCCGATCCAATGTGTTAATTTTTGGTCTTTATCATATAGCGGCGTAATCGATAATTCGTTCCAAAAAAGGGCACCATCCTTTCTGTAATTCCGAAGGACCACCCGGCACGTTTTGCCGGTTTGAATGGCTTTTGCCAAAACAGCAATTTCTTCCTGATCGCGATCATCGATCTGCAAAAATCGACCATTTTTCCCAAGAACTTCACTTTGCTTATACCCAGTGATTTTGGAAAAGGCTTTATTGCAATAGATAATGGGAAGATCGGGATGTTGTGCATCAACAATAACAATTCCGTTCCCCGCAGCTTCCAAAGCCCGGTTTCTGATTTCAAGTCTTTGTTCGGCCAATTTTGTGCCCGTTACATCGATACCTGAACTTATTACGCCTATATTGACGCCATCAGCATCACATAAGGCCGCATTTCGCCATTGAATGATCCGTTTCACCCCCTTCTTATTTAGGATGGGATTTTCAAAATAGGTAGGTGGCGATATGCTCCCCCCGATAACCGAGCCGAACATCTCCGACAATTTTGTTCTATCCTCTTTTGGTATGAAGGTGTCGAACCAATTTTTACCAACGATGGCCTCATTGGAATATCCAAGTATCTCACATCCCTTTTTATTGACCATTTCAACGATTTGGTCTTTGTTGATCACCAAGAACATGGCAGCGGCCGTATCCAAATATTGGTGTAACCTTCCCTTTTCTTTAACCAACGTAATCTCGGATTCCTTTTGCTTGGTAATATCCTCTATAAAGCCTTCAAGCCTGCAGCTACGGTTAATCTCGTCCTCGACCACCGAACCGCGCTCTAAAAGCCACTTTATTCGTTTTTTAGAGGTAATGATCCTATAGCTAAATCGATACATCCTTTTTTTTGAGACCGCCTTTTTAATTTCCTTCCGAATCCTGACCCTATCGTCCAGATGAATAAGGTCTCCCCAGGAAATCACATGGTTATCATAAAATTGTTCCGGGGAATAGCCACTTATATTGAGACAAGCTTCGCTTATATATTCCATGGTTCTTTGCGTATCAGACTTACAACGATATACGATACCGGGCACACTGGCGACTAGCCTACGAAACTTCCGGTCACTTTCAAAAACAGCAATATCGGCCGATTTACAATAAACCACACGTATTTTTTGACCTTTTAACTCGGTGCATACAATGCGAATATCCATTGGGAATTCCGACCCGTTTTTAAGAAGGCCGACCATCTGGATCGGTTTTGCCGTGGCTTTCTCTAAATGAACGTCAAATTGGTCTTCATAGTTTTTGGGGATTACTTTTCGCATTAATTGATGTGACAATTCACCTTCTTGATAACCGAACATAAATTCCCCGGCAAGATTGACGTTGAGAATGATCCCATCTTCGTCCAATACAAAAAGGCCGGCGATCGACGATGCCGAAATGGCCTGAAAAAGATCGCTATTTTTTAGTACTTCGAACATACATCACAGCTTATGGTTCTTTAAAAATCGGGAATGGCATAGGAAAGGGTGCCTATTTTTTTAGGGTCTCTTTTTTCTAGTACATTTCTATAAAAGTATTATTCGGGCAAACGTTAGAAAATGATATCCGTCATCAATTCGGTGCATACCAAAAGCCAGCTATTAATGATACTGGTAATACTCATGATTATTCAGTAAGTTTAAACCAATTAAATAGCACAAATCAATGAAGACAGGCTTGGTACTTTCCGGTGGTGGTGCGCGTGGTATTGCTCATATTGGGGTTTTAAAGGCGTTGGAGGAGCATAAAATATTTCCGACACACATTGCGGGTACGAGTGCAGGGGCCATTGTAGGGGCATTATATGCCTCAGGTTGTGGCTGGGAAATAATCTTGGATTTTTTTAAAAACCTTGAAATCTTTTCCATTAACAAATACGCTAAAAACAAACCCGGGTTTTTAGATTCCACAAAGTATTATGCCGAATTAAAAAAATATCTGGGTTGCGATAGTTTTGAAAAACTAAAGAAACCACTTTACATTACCGCCACGAATTTATTGGACGGAACCTTAAAAGTTTTTCATGACGGGGAATTGATTCGGCCCCTATTGGCTTCCTCTGCCGTGCCTGGTATTTTCTCACCTGTGCAGATCGATGCCGGATATTATGCCGATGGAGGCGTCTTGAACAATTTCCCAGTAGACCTCATCAAACCCCTATGTAATCAAATAATCGGGGTCTATGTAAATCCTTTTGACAAAGTCAAGATAGGGGATCTTAAACATGCGTATAGTGTTATGGAAAGGACCTATCATATCATGCTTGACAAAGCGTCCTTCGCGAAGTTCCCAGACTGTGATCTTCTAATACGCCCAAGGGATATGCAGAATTTCGGACTTTTTTCAATGAAAAATATCGACCTTATTTTTCAGCTGGGTTACGAAAGCACACTGCAAGCCTTGGAAAATAAAAAAAACGTCGAATACACCGAATAAAGGCCGCCGAGTTGGAAGCTATAAATGGTTTTCCCTTGCTATTTGAACAAAAAAGCATAAAAAGCGGCAATCTCATTAAAAATATGCCCTTTACATCACGTATTGAACCCAGGCCAAAATTATTATTCATTCTTTTTAAAATCGCTCCTACCCAAAATGATGCAAAACAAAATGCAGTGATTTGAATAGGATTGACATACAAAAAGAACGAGGTCGTTCAACTTGCCGAAATGAATTTTTGCATATGAACGCTCCCCTTAGTCCTGGATCTACAGCATTGTGACAAATCCCTATAAAAAGGACGTAGCAACTGAAAATCATATGCCGGAAATAGTTATAAGCACGAAACAATGGCCAAAATGCGACGCCCTCCCGACCTAACCCATCGGATATGAATACCAATAAGCTATTCGGGAGTGCGTTGTATTAGGTAGAATCCCAGATTATTTCGGCATCCTAAGCAATCTGCACTTTTTTAGGAGGTAATTTTTTTGAAGTTTCCTTTTTAACGAGGTCAAAACTTAATATACCATCTTTATAAGCTGCCTTGATGGCTTCCTGTTTCACGGTATCTGGCAATTGCAACGATCTTTCAAAGGAATTGTAGCTAAATTCCCTTCGGGTATAGTTTTCGTCTTTTTTCTCATCGGAAGTAGATTTTTCAGCCGAAATGTTAAGACAGCCGTCATCTATGGTAATTTCAAAATCTTTTTTCGCGAACCCGGGCGCGGCCAATTCAATTTTGAACTTGTCGTCGGTTTCTTCAATATTCAGGGCTGGTTCGGACCTTTTGCCATTCCAAAAAGTGTCTGGCAACATATCCCTGACCCAGGAACGATTATCAAAAAAATCATCCATGTCAAAAAAATCCTGTGTCATAAGGTTGCTAAAGGGTCTCCTTTTAAATGTTACAAGTGACATAATTATATATTTTAGGTTAAACAATCAATTATATGTTACTCAAAATTACGACCAAGCAACGGCCAAAAAAATGACCTGGGTCAGTAGATAGTAATTTTTTAAACATATTTTTAAGTACTTTGGGTACGATACACTTTGTTGTTTTTTAAATAGGCCCTAAAATCTAACGGGCTGTGTTGAAACTCCTAGTATTAAAGGCCAAAACATAAATACCATGTCAGTAGATAATTTCGGGATTAAGGGCTTGTCAGATGAACAGGTAATACTGGCCAGACAGAAATATGGTGTGAATGCCCTATCCTACAGTAAGGAAAGTGGGTTTTGGCAAGCCCTAAAGAATATTGCCAAGGAACCCATGGTCTTATTACTGTTGGTAGCATCTTCCATCTATTTTATAAGTGGCAGTTTCGGGGACGGAATTTTCTTGGCACTTGCGATTGTCCTTGTCGGATCTATTTCGCTTTATCAGGATTCAAGGAGTCGTAAGGCCCTGGAAAACCTAAAAACTTTGACACAGCCTAATTGCACTGTAATTCGTAACGGGGAAGTGGTTGGTATTCCCAGTATGGAATTGGTGCTTGGTGACCAACTTATGGTAGAAGAGGGTACCGCTATTCCTGCTGATGGCACCATAGTGCATTCTAACGATTTTTCGGTCGATGAATCTATTTTAACAGGAGAATCCCTTGCGGTTTTCAAGGATGCCGAAAAATCGAATAATTCAATTTTTGCAGGGACCACGGTGGCAAGTGGATTGGCAATTGCAACGATTACCGCCATAGGTAATAGGACCGAACTCGGAAAAATAGGAAAAAGTCTCGAGGCGATCAAGGAGGAGAAAACTCCACTGGAACAACAAATAGGAAACTTTGTAAAAAACATGTCGATTATAGGAGGCATCGCCTTTCTTTTGGTATGGGGCATCAACTATTTTAAATCCTATAATCTATTAGACAGCTTATTAAAGGCCTTGACGCTGGCCATGAGCATTTTGCCAGAGGAAATTCCCGTCGCGTTTACCACTTTTATGGCCTTGGGCGCTTGGCGGTTAATGAAGATGGGCATTGTGGTCAAACAGATGAAAACCGTTGAAAGCCTAGGTAGTGCGACCGTCATCTGTGTCGATAAAACGGGGACCATAACCCAAAACAAAATGAGTTTGGTCAAATATTACATCTCAAAAAGCGATACATTCGAATCGTTCGAAGGAATACAAAGTGATGCGGCAAAGGAACTTATTACCCTTGCCATGTGGGCCAGTGAGCCAATTGCGTTTGACCCCATGGAAGTAGCCTTGCATACGGCCTATTCAAAACTTGATGTGGCCGATGAAAGACCCATGTACAAGATGATTCATGAATACCCCATAGGTGGGAAACCCCCTATGATGACACATATTTATGTGAATGGAAAAGGCCATCGAATAATTGCTGCCAAAGGTGCCCCTGAAGCACTTCGTGAAGTTTCCAACCTGTCCCCCACCGAAAAAGCTAAAATAGGGGATGCCATAAAATTATTGGGAAAAGATGGCTATCGTTTATTAGGTGTGGGGATAGCCCGTTTTGAAGGATCCGACTTTCCTCAGCATCAGCAGGATTTTAAATTTGAGTTCAAGGGTTTAGTTGCGTTCAATGACCCACCAAAGGCAAATATCAAATCGGTGTTACAAGAATTCGATAAGGCTGGCATCAAGGTAAAACTGGTAACGGGGGACTATGCCGAAACTACCTTGGCCATTGCCAAACAAATTGAGTTCAAGGGGTATGAAAAATGTATTTCAGGCGACGAACTCATGCAATTAAATGAACAGGAATTAGCTCAAAAAGTTAAGGATAGCTTTATTTTCAGCCGCATGTTTCCGGAAGCAAAGCTACGGATTATCAATGCACTGAAAGCGAATGGTGAGGTGGTTGCCATGGTCGGCGACGGCGTGAACGACGGCCCTGCATTAAAAGCATCACATTTCGGTATTGCGATGGGTAAAAAAGGCACTGAAATTGCCAAGCAGGCCGCCTCGCTGATCTTGGTAGATGACGACCTCTCGCGAATGGTGGACGCCATTGCCATGGGCAGAAAAATCTATGCCAACCTAAAGAAGGCCATACAATATATCATTTCAATCCACATACCTATTATTTTGACCGTATTCATACCCTTGGCACTAGGGTGGGTTTACCCGACGATTTTTACACCACCGCATATTATCTTGCTTGAATTGATCATGGGCCCGACCTGTTCGATCATCTATGAAAATGAACCCATGGAAAAAAATGCGATGACCCAAAGGCCAAGGCCGTTTACCAATCGCTTTTTTAAGTTCAAGGAATTGCTTACAAGTATTATACAGGGTCTTGCTATTTCGGCGGGGTCTTTATCGACGTATCAATTTGCCGTCGCAATGGGTTTTGATGAAGCGACTACCAGGACCATGGTATTTATGGTCTTGATTAGCGCGAACATCATGCTTACCTTGGTGAACCGTTCTTTTTATTATTCGATTTTTACGACCCTAACCTATAAGAACAACTTGGTGCCCGTGATTATTTGTATTACCATTGGGTTGGCCGCGATCCTACTTTTTATTCCAACTTTTACGGCATTTTTTCAATTTGAACCACTGAGCTTGTACCAATTATTGATAAGTGTAGGTGTGGGTATTATTTCTGTCATTTGGTATGAACTGGTGAAGTGGTGGAAACGTCGAAAGCCTATCACAACAATTAAACACTAATGGAATATAGGTCACAGTTTTACACCAAAGGCGAGGTCGCCCGCATCCCCAAGACCTGGGACAATATATCCTTTACCAGTCAATTTTTGGTCAATGGCCGCAATCCATAAATGCGTACTTTTTGGAAATACCTTTTTTATGTGTTCAATACCCTCGGTAGCCCCAATTACCGATACGATGTGTATTTGTTTTGGCACCCCATGCCCCATTAATGCCTTCAAAACATTTTCCAAGGTCTTGCCCGTAGCCAGCATAGGATCTGAGAGCACTAAAATCTTGCCCTCCAAAGAAGGTGCCGCAAAATACTTTACAATGACCTCAAAAGCATCCTCGTCGTCCCGATGATAACGATAGGCCGAAATAAATGCATTTTCCGCCCTGTCAAAATAATTGAGCATTCCCTGATGCAAGGGTAAGCCCGCCCGAAGCACCGAGCAAAGCACTATGCGGTCATTGCTAAGAGGTATTTCAGTGCTCCCAAAGGGGGTTTTTACGGTTTCTTTTGAGTAGTTCAAGGATTTACTAAGTTCATAGCTCAGGACTTCGCCGATACGCTCAATATTCCGGCGAAATCGCATGGTGTCTTTTTGAATCACAATATCCCTAATTTCTGAAATAAACCGATTTAATAGCGAATTTTGTTCGCCGAGATGATGTACGGTCATAGTGCTCGAAATTACTTTAAAAATACGGCTTTCAATAAAACGAACTCACTAATATTGACCCTATCGATTGCCCCGATGAGTTTTTCGTTTTCGATGACGGGGAAAAAATCCGCTCTTTCGGTTCCCATCATCTCTAGTACTTTCTGCAGTTCAGTAGCGGCTTCCACAGTCTTGAAAGAGGTTTGCATTATTTCCTTTACCAAACGGGTTGGAGTTTTGGCATGTTCAATGATATCCTTATGATTAACAACGCCCAGAATCTTTTCATTTTCAACGACCACAAAATCATTTTCGGTACCTGACAGGACGATGTCTATGACCGCCCCAATAGTATCGGTAGGTTTAAGAACCGAAATATGGGTTAAGGTGGCCTCCTTGGCGATATGGCCTTTTAATAATGAATTTTGTTTTACCATTTGATTTTCGCCATAGGCCCCAAAAAAAATGAAGAAGGCTATCAGTATCAAAAACGGATTGAACAATAGTCCCAGTATAAAAAAGAAAACTGCCAGGCCCTGCCCAATGGTAGATGCTATTTCAGTGGCCATTACACGACCCAGTTTAAATGACAGCAAGGCCCTGAGGACGCGACCACCATCCATCGGAAAGGCCGGTATTAAATTGAAAACGACCAACATGACATTGGCAATAAATAAATAGAATAGAAAATTTTGTAAGGTTGGTTGATAAAGAATTTCTTCTATAACAATGGCACTGAAGTTGAAATAGCTTTTTATAGGGACCACCAGAAAGAGCAATAAGGCTATTACAACATTAACGGCCGGACCCGCCAAGGCGACTAGCAGTTCTTCCCTCGGTTTTTCAGGCATTTTCTCCAACGAGGCGATGCCGCCTATGGGCAATAAAGTGATTTTCAAGGTATTGATCTTAAATCGCTTCGCTGTAATGGCATGTCCCAATTCATGCAGTACCACGCAAAGGAATAACACCAGAATCAATGCCTCATTGAGCAGAACGCGGTCAAGATTAGCCCCTTGCCGCATTTCCATAAAGGCCACCCAAATCAACAACAAAATAAAGGTCCAATGTACCTCGATCCTGATTCCTGATATCTTGCCAAGCTTTAATACACCCTTCATCCAGCTATTTGTTTTGAACGAAGATATTTCCAAAGGCCTATTTGGGCAATGACAAATATCATATGTACCCCTGTACATAGCGAGTATATTTGAAAGGTAATCTCAAGAGCAACAACTATTTAAATGAATACTATTCTTACGCTTACGGTAAATCCGGCCGTTGACAAAAGTACTACTGTGGCCGCCATCAAACCGACTAGCAAATTAAGGTGTGACGATCCCGTATTTGAACCTGGTGGTGGAGGCATCAATGTTTCGCAAGTCTTGGCAGTATTGGGGGGAACTTCGTTATGCATGTATCTGGCCGGAGGTCGTACTGGAAAACATTTAAAAGACCTGGTCGATGCCCGGCATATTCGCCAGGAAATTGTCCCAATTGAAGGTTGGACCCGCGAAAATTTCGCAGTAACCGATATCGCTGCCCATCTGCAATATCGGTTTGGGATGCCCGGACCCAAGGTAAGTGAATTCGAATGGAAAAAAACCCTGGAACACCTACATGATGCTTTACAAGATGGGGATGTATTGGTAGCCAGTGGAAGTCTTTGTCCTGAAATGCCCGTTGATTTCTTCGGACGGGTGGCCAAAATATGCCAGAAAAAAAACGTGAAATTCATTTTGGACACCTCTGGCGAAGCCCTAAAAGAAGCAGTGAAAGTTGGTGTCTACATGCTTAAACCAAATTTAGGGGAACTTAGTGGCCTCTGTGGGGTATCCTCGATTTCCTTTATTGAATTGGAACGATATGCCAAAAAATTTTTGAAGGACCATTCCTGTGAAGTTATCGTAATTTCATTAGGTGCTAAAGGTGCCTTGTTGGCCACCAAAGACATCTTTGAATATATTGATGCCCCGATCGTGTATCAAAAAAGCACCATCGGTGCCGGGGACAGTATGGTCGCCGGAATGGTCTATCGCCTGATTCAAGGCAGCTCCCTGCTTGAAATGGTGCAGTTTGGCGTCGCTTGCGGTACGGCAGCCACCATGACAGAGGGCACGCAACTATGTCGTAAGGAAGACGTGCAAAATCTATTTAAATGGATTACGACAAACGCTGCCAAATCGACGGCTAAAACGATAGAACCCTAAGGGATATTCGATACATACCAAGTAATAAATTCAATACGAACCTGCATTCAAAAAGTGAAAAATGAGCTATTATTATTCAAAAATTCTAAGCGGCAAATCCTTTGATAGTGTCGTACAAGAAACCACGGAGGCCTTAAAACATGAAGGTTTCGGTATCTTGACCGAAATCGATTTGCAAGCCACCTTAAAGAAAAAACTCAATGTCGACTTTCACAAGTACCTGATTTTGGGTGCCTGTAATCCCGATTTTGCCTATAAGGCCCTGGTATCGGAAGATAAAGTGGGTACCATGCTTCCCTGTAATGTGATCATCCAGGAAAAAGACCATGATTTGATCGAGGTAGCCGCAGTGAACCCAATCGCCTCGATGCAAGCCATAGAGAATAAGGCACTTTTTAGCATTGCTGCCGAGGTCTCGAATAAATTGCAACAGGTGGTTAATTCCCTTTAATATGCGACCAGGAAACATCAAGCCCATGGCAAGAACATAATTTTCTTTCTATGACAAGGCCCAAGTATTTTTGATGGATAGACTGATACCATTTCAATGGAAAGCAATACACCACCATAGAAAAAACCATTGAAAAACGCATGGACAACATGAATCAACAGTTGTAAACGATGTTATCCCAACTCACGACAAACGCATTGCAAATTCTTGAAGCACGCTACCTCCTGCGAGACTCAAAGGCTAAAATTGTTGAAAGTCCCCAACAACTATTTAGAAGAGTGGCAAAGCATGTCGCGGGTGGCGATATGCACGATTCCATTTTCTGGGAAGAGGCATTTTATCAAAGTATGGCCCAACTTCAATTTCTGCCCAACTCGCCAACCTTGATGAACGCAGGTTTGCCAAATGGGCAGTTGAGCGCTTGTTTTGTACTCCCAGTAAAAGACAGTTTGGAAGGCATTTTCAATACCTTGAAAAATGCAGCCCTGATACATCAGAGTGGTGGGGGGACCGGTTACAATTTTTCGGGACTACGGCCGAAAGGGGACCTGGTGAGTTCTACCGGTGGTACGTCTTCGGGGCCTATTGCCTTTATGGAAGTTTATGATTCCGCTACGGAACATGTAAAACAAGGGGGAAAGCGACGTGGTGCCAATATGGGCATTTTAAACATAGACCACCCCGATATCGAAGAATTCGTCGCGTCAAAATCGCAGGGAAGTCACTTGAGAAATTTCAATATCTCGGTCGGGATAACCGATGATTTTATGCAAGCCGTCAAGAAGGATAGCATTTGGCATCTACGAAATCCCAGGACCCAAAACATTGAAAAAACGGTCCGTGCCAAAAGCTTGTGGGAGGCGATCATCAAGGAAGCTTTTGCCACCGGCGATCCAGGTCTCATCTTTCTTGATACGATCAATCGTCAAAATCCACTTCCAAAAAAAGGGCGAATTCAAGCCACCAACCCTTGTGGTGAAGTTCCCTTATTAAACTTTGAAAGTTGTAATCTGGGATCTATTAACCTCACTAAAATGTTGCACTTTAATGACAACCTTTTTGAGATTGATTGGACAAAACTGGAAAAGACCGTAAAATTAGCTATGCGATTCTTGGACAATGCCATCAGTTGCAACTATTATCTCTTGCCTGAAATACGGGAGATTACCCTGGCCGACCGAAAAATTGGCCTGGGCATTATGGGCTGGGCCGAACTATTGATTATACTTGGTATACCCTATGCTTCCGATAAAGCCGTTGCACTTGCGGAAAAACTGATGCAATTTATAAAGGAAAAAAGCTACGATGCCTCAAGCGGATTGGCCAAAGAACGTGGGAATTTTCCAGCTTGGGAAGATAGTAGATATGCCCCTGACCTACCGCTTCGTAATGCTACCTGTAATAGCATTGCACCGACCGGCAGTATATCGATCATTGCCAATACCTCCTATTCAATTGAACCCTTATATGCCCTGTCTTATAAACGAGTGGGTATTTTGGACAACAAGGCCCAGACCGAAACGAACGGAATATTTATAAACAAGATGAAACAGCTTGGACTTTGGACGGAAGAGGTCAAGGCGGCCATACAGGCCACGGGAAGTATTCAGCAGCTAGCATACCTTTCAAAAGACATCAAAAAACTTTTTGAGACAAGCCTTGAGATTTCCTGGAAATATCATTTACTACACCAAAAGGCATTCCAAAATTATACCGACAATGCGGTTTCCAAAACCATCAATCTTGCCGAAAATGCTACCCTCAAAGAGGTTTCGGAAATTTATAAAACTGCTTGGGCGTATGGCCTGAAGGGGATAACGATCTATCGGAACGGAAGCAAGGTCGAGCAAGTATTACGCAGTTGTGGTATAGATCTCATCGATGCATGTCGCTTATGACTTTAAATTATTTCATTCCGATATTAAAATATGATGTGTAAAGATTTATTTTCAATCAATTCCTTTCCAAGCGCTTTCTTCCTATTGCCTATTATAGGAATTTTTCTATTTCTGTTACTCTATTTACTCGCTGCATTAAATTATCCAGGAGGTTCCTGGTTTGCGCCCGATCAGGTTGGTTTTAGCTTTATGAACAATTATCTATGTGACCTATTAGATCAACATGCCATTAATGGCCAATTAAATACGGCTCGCCATTTTGCGAGAGCTTCGCTCGCCATCCTTTGCCTTAGTCTTCTTATGCTCTGGCATTTTTTACCCAGATTGTTTGCTACTCAAGGCCTAAATAAATCTATAATGTGGGCGACAGGAATTTTAGCTTTGGCCGTCACGCTTTTTTTGACTTCCGGAACGCATGATGTTATCGTGCGCATTGCAGGAACATTTGGGGTAATAGCTTTTGTTTGCTGTTTCGTCGAACTTTTTAAGGCCGGACATTTCAAGCTTTTGACATCAGGTCTATTCTGTCTCCTTATTTTTTTGGTTAATTATTATATCTATGAAACCGGAGCTTTCATACAATCACTACCGATACTTCAGAAGATTACCTTTTTCTGTTATCTTCTCTGGTTTGTTTTTTTAGATTTGGCCCTTTATAAGGAAATACAATCAAGGAGTATAGCGATGAGGTAAAAAATAGATCTATTTCTTAATTGACGGTTGAAGAACCCTGACGAGTCGAAAGTCTTACCGGTGATTTTTTAAAGAACATAATTTTTGTTGCCCGATAGAATTGTCGTAAATTTAAAAGAATGGCGTTAAAGCAAATTGAGGCAAAAACTTCTGATGCACGCTTCTTATATTGAGGTCTAACAGTATTAACGACTTCAAATGACCATTGCTCCTCTGCCTGGCTACCTGATCCTAGTTAAAAGATCTTAATAATCCATAACCAAGTATCCAATGAATCCGCTACTATTATTAACAATCATTATCGGCATATTGCTCCTAGCGGGCATGCGTGTTATATTTGAATACAAACGCGCTTTAAAATTCCGTTTTGGTAAGTACGTTACCACTTTGCAACCCGGGCTTCGATGGATCATTCCCTTTATAGAGACGATTCAGGTGGTCGACGTTCGTGTGATAACCATCAATGTGGTATCCCAAGAGGTCATGACCAGGGATAATGTGCCCTGCAGCATTGACGGGGTAGTTTTTTTTAAGATCAATAATCCCGAGAAGGCAGTCCTGGAAGTGGAAGAATTTGCTTTTGCGATAACACAACTTTCCCAAGCCGCCCTTAGGGATGTCTGTGGGAAGGTAGAATTGGACACCATATTGTCAAAACGGGAGGAAATGGGCAAGAACATCAAAACCATTGTGGAAGGTGAAACCCGGGAATGGGGCATTGAAATCAAAGATGTGAAAATCAAGGACATTCAACTTCCCGAAAACATGCGCAGGATGATGGCGAATCAGGCCGAGGCCGAACGCTCAAGAAGGGCCCGAATTATTTTGGCGGAAGCAGAAGAACAAGCAGCCGGAAAACTTTTAGAAGCGGGGCTGCAAATCGACAAATCCCCATCTGCCATTAAACTAAGACTCTACCAGACCTTATCGAATATCGCCGCTGAAAAGAACTCGACTATCATCTTCCCTTTCCCCGAGGAAGTCCTACCGAGAAATACCAAAAAAGGAGATGATCAACTCCCTTCCTGAAGCTCGATGACCCTTTGAATTGACGGTTCCTAGGTTGTTTTATAAAAGTTAATTTTGTCTCTTTTACTTGAAATAAGTAACGTTGTGAGCAATCCTGCCCCTAGTCCCAAAATGATACGCCCGACGAATATTAAAGGATTTTCCTGTAAAAAAAATAGGCGATACACAATCCCATAAGAACTCCTCTACTGATGGCCCAAGTACTTTTATCCTCTTTTTTGGTAGTCAAGATTTAGATTTTAAAAGTGATGCATTCAAATTAAACCATGTCATTAATTCTTCTTATGATACATGTCATAATTGCTGCAATTTTCGCTATAAAATTGCTTCAAGGTCAAAGTGTTTTAAAACACGCATGGCCCTCAACGTATTCCATCGACTGGGCCTGCCCGCTATTTCCATATCAAAATGTACTTTACCGGGATGATTTGCCTGTAGGTTCCATGTGCCATTTTTATTTCTCTTTTTTAAGAGGACTTCCAGGGCGGGTCGCAGGCGTGCATCCCATGGTATTTGCGCGTATTGAAAATAATCCAAGGCACTCAGAATATCATAATGCCAGCGCCGTGGATAGGAGAGCTTCAAAAAATCTTTGTGTATTGTTTCTCCGGTTCGGTCCGAAATATAAAGTTGATGTACTAAAATAAATTCTTGTGCCGATAGGATTGCTTTTTGAACTTCCCTTAAACGATATGGATATCCGCCATAAACATATTCGGTGAGTCCTTCCAAAACAGATAAGGTGGTGTGCAATGAACTATGCCTAGTCGATACCCTATTGGATCTGCAGTTGAATCCGCCATCGGGCATAACTTGGACTAGGATACAGTCGACTACTGATTTTAGATTTGAGGCATTCGTTCTAAAGTAAGAGGCATAGTTCAAGAACATGCCATTAACGCATAAATCGCTGAACTGAGCCGCACCGATTGGTAAAATGCCCCCGTCTTTTGCTTTTTCGTTTTGTAGGATAATTTCAATAGTTTCCTTTATTTGCGGAGAATTGGACTCAATACAAAGGTTTCGCAGGTCTATTAGGGTGTAGTGGGTCGATGTCCATTTGGGCTGATAGAATTTTAATCCCCAGTGACCATCGGGCTTTCGTTTTGATAGGAATTTGGCTCCCCAGCCTTCCAAGACAATTCTTTTTGTCAAGTCTGTACGCTCAGAAGACAACAAATCACACCGTACCTGGTATTGTATTGATACATCGCCTTGTAGTAACCAGCTTACGAGGCCCTTAGCGTTCATAATTAAAGTATTTGATCCCAAAAAGTGCCAGTTACTCTTGGTGTTTACCCGTATATTGAGGATGATCTTTACAGCTTAAAATAATTGCGGTACTTATGCAATCCTTCGTTTACCATGGCGACAGCCGCCAAACTGGTAGCGGTAGCCCCGGATATACCGTCGATTATCGTATCGCCAGGTAAAAGCTTATTTCCGCTTTGACTGAGCCCAAAACTGTTCTTATCAAGGTCTATCTTTGCACCCGTAAACTGAACCTTGAATGAGGTATTGGTTATTCCAGCACCATAACCTTCTGACTCTGCCTTGTGGTCGAATTCGATTTTTTTGATTTTCCGAGTAGTTCGGTCGACCAGGACTTTCGCCCAAATAGGGCCTCCAAACCCTCTTCCTTTTACTATCAGTACCGCCGTGTTTGTGCTCTTGATTTCAAAAATGGGCAGGACCTCGGTTTCTTGGGGTTGCATCTGAGCCTTATAAAGTTTCAGATACTTTGAGATGTCGATAGTCTTAATGGACCCGTTTTCTGTTATCTCCTTAAATTCGGCCAACTGATTTCCGTTTTCAAATTCCGTTAGGCTGGTATCTGCAAAAGTCGCAAGCTCTTTGATAATAGGATTGACCTCAGAATTCGCTTTAATCTCCTGTTTCGCTCCTTCTACCATTGGTTTTAAAGTCTTGACCTTTTCTCTGCAGTTCCAAAGTAGGGCAACCAAGATCAGACAGGTTAATTTTGTTCTCATTTTTTGCATCTTTACGTTTCAGGACAGCAACATCCCCCCGTCAACCACATGGGTGCAGCCCGTAATATACTTACTCTCGTCAGAAGCTAAAAACAAGGCCAATTCACCAATTTCCTGTGATTCGGCATACCTGCCAAAGGGCACCGAAGCCTTAAAACCTTTCATGACCTCCTGCGGACTTTGGGGAGACATGTCACGTTCTATCCTTCGCATCATCTCCGTATTCACGGGGCCCGGATGAATGGTGTTTACCCGTATTTTTTTATTGGAAAACTCAAGAGCCGCAACGCGCATAACCCCCACAATGGCATGTTTGCTGGTCACATAGGCTCCCAATCCGGCAAAACCTTTTAAGCCGGCAACTGAGGAGGTAATGATAACACTACCCCCTTCTGACATCATAGGGATAACGTGTTTGCAACCGAGCCAGACCCCTTTCAAATTAACGGCGATGACCTTGTCGAAGATTTCATCGGGATACGCAGCCATAGAGCTCGATACGCCCTCTATACCTGCATTATTGAAAAAAACATCTATTTTACCATGAACCTCCATCGTGCGGTTAACATAATTTTCGACATCGTTTGCCTTTGAAACATCGGCAACACAGTAGGAGAGATTGGGATGGTCCAGGGCGGCAATAACTTTTTCCAATTCTGGCTTATTACTATCTACAATGACCACTTTGGCACCTTCCTTTAAAAATATCTTTGCGGTAGTCAAACCTATTCCGGCAGCACCGCCCGTAATAAGGGCTACTTTGTTTTTTAATCGGTTCATATTTCCTTTTTCTATTGATTCAATTTTCTTATTTCCCAACGGTTGTCCGCGGTTTTAACGGCAATCAGATTATCAGTGAGCATTTTTGCTCCGATTGAAGGCAGTTTATAGCGTTTTTTTGTCATCTGAATATTGCTTCTTTTGGCAAGATACTCTTCGATTTTGCCAGAAATATCCATTACGACGTCATGAAACTTAAAATCGTATATTTTAAGTTTGAACTCATTTTCACCTCGCAAGGTTTTTTCAAAAAGAACCCCAGTAGTAACACCATTTTCAAAAGGGTATACGTTTAAAAATTGGGGTTCGACAATCACGTTCCCTTTCGTATCGATAAAACCATAAACCGATATTCCTTCCTCGATAATCTTGGTGATCATACACCTTCCCTCTTGAAATATGGGGTACCTAATTCCCATAATATCAGATTTAGAAGGATCCGCATCTTTGCTATAATACAAATCGCTTCTGAAATCGATTACCAAGGTGCCTTCTTTATCAATAAAGCCCCACTGGTTTCCTTTTCTTACCGCCGCCAAACCTTCGTTGAAAGAGGTGAATTCGTCAATTTCCTTCAATTGCTGAGCTAGGGATAGTACTGGCAAAAGCATAATCATTACCAGTAAAAAGCGTTGAGTTTTCATAAGATTCGATTTTAAAATAAATGCTATTTTGTTCAGATTAAGGCTGAAACGATTTACATAAAAAAGGCCGCCTTCGGACGGTAAATATGTTTCGAAAGACCTTAAAACATAAAATTTGAGTAAATCATACGCTTCAAATCCTTGGGAAGCGAATCACGAATGTCCTCCATTTCTCCCAAAGAGATGTGTTTTCTCAAGTATATAAAGGTGGTGTCAACAAATCGTTCGACCATTTCATCGCTATATTCAAAATCGTTGACAGCCGCCGGTCCATCATGCTGCCTGACCAAATCAAGAAATTCGGCCATATGCTTTACTTTGGGTTTTTCTTTCTTGATGTTCCACCCATTTACATAAACGCCTTTCAAGAAAATTGGCAGCTGGGCGATAAACTGTAAAGATTCTTCAATGGTTATCATATCACGCAAAGCGTGAAGTATTGATGTAAGTATGCGTCCTGCTTTGTCACGATCATTTCCTAAATTCATTTCCTTGGTATAGTCTTTTAGGAATGTATTGCCCTCCGAAGCATACTGATTAAAATTGAGTGCCATGATTTCAAGATTTATATGTTATGTATAAATTTGGCAACATAAAATCACTTAAAAAATGATGTAGGTCAGTATGAAAATCTTTTAGGACTTCCTTGGTAAAATGTCTCTCGTCTTAAGCGATATCTTCTATTGAGGCGATGAGGAATTTTGTCATACTTTTTATAGCCGAAGATTTAGAGAAATTGATTATACTTTAAGGTCGGACAAACTGCCTTAATAACAAACATTATCTCGATAGGCCTTGAATTTCAAACTACGTTGAAAATTGTTTTTCACATATGATACATGTCACTTAGTTGTCATACTTTTGACCTATGCATGTCTTCCAAAAAAATAGTAATATTTTTAATCTACTTTCCGAAGGCATTTCCGAAGGAATTATCGTCGTTAATGAAGAACAACATATTGTTGCCACCAATTCTTCAGCAAAGGAAATGTTTGGCTACGTTGATGATGAATTATTGGGCAAACCGCTCAATATCTTGATTCCCACAAAATATCATCATGCCCATATTGACCATGTTGAAGACTTTATAAAAAAAAGTGGAAAACGCCAAATGGGTATTGGTCGGGACCTTTATGGTGTTCGCAAAGGGGGAGAGGAATTTCCGGTAGAGGCCGGGCTAAATCCGTTTGAACTTTATGGCCATACCTATGTTATGGCCCTGGTCATAAATATTACCGAACGAAAAAAGGCCGAACAGGAAATTATCCATTGGGCCCGTATTTTTGATGAATCATTAAACGAAATATATATTTTCGATGCAGAATCCTTACTGTTCGTAGATGTTAATAATGGGGCAATAAGCAATATGGGGTATGCACTTGAGGAATTTAGGCAATTGAGCGCGGTAACTATTAAACCCAAATTTACGGAAGCCAAATTTCGTAAATTGATTCAACCATTATTAGTCAAGAATAGGGAGAAGCTGGTTTTTGAAACGATCCATAAACGGAAGGATGGCACCACCTATCCGGTCGAAGTACATCTACAGTCCTCTAAAATTCGGGAAAGGGATGTTTTTGTAGCCATAGTCGTTGATATTACCGAGCGATTGAATTATACGAAAAAACTTGAAAAAACGGTTAAGGAGCGCACCAAACAATTGACGGAGGCCTTGGCCAAGGAAAAGGAGCTCAACGAATTGAAAACACGATTTTTGTCTTTGGTATCCCATGAATTTAAGACCCCGCTCAGCGGTATTTTAACCTCAATCACTTTGTTGGCCAAATATACCGAAACCGCGCAGCAGGAAAAACGAGACAAACATATCACTACAATACGTAATAAAGTGCGCTATTTAGATACCATTCTTAATGATTTTTTATCGGTGGAACGCTTGGAATCTGGAAAGGTAACCTACAAATTGGTGACTTTTCCGTTGAGCAAAGTCATCAATGAGGTTATTTATGATGCAAACATGCTGCTAAAGACCGGTCAAAGAATTGGGTATCCCGAAGACATCGACGACATTGTCATGCAATTTGATGAGAAAATCCTTGAATTGGCCCTATCGAATTTGGTGCACAATGCAATCAAATATTCGCCTGAAGATACAATGATCGATATTACCATAGCTACCGTTAGGGACCATTTGGTCATACATGTACGTGATCAAGGGATAGGTATTCCAAAAGGTGCGCAAAAACATATTTTTAATCGTTATTTTAGAGCTGAAAATGTCTTATTGACTCAAGGAACGGGCATTGGCTTGAATATTGCCAGACAACATCTTGAAAATTTAGGTGCAACCCTTACTTTTAGCAGTGTGGAAAATGAAGGTTCTATTTTTAGTATAAAAATTCTGATGGCGCCTATTAAAAGCTAGTGCATGAAAACGATTCTATTGATAGAGGATGACAAAGCCTTACGTGAAAACACCAAGGAACTTCTTGAACTTTCCGACTTTAAAGTCATCGTGGCAGCGAATGGAAGAATTGGTATATCGCTGGCCAAGGAACGTATGCCCGACATCATCGTTTGTGATATCATGATGCCCGAGATCGACGGGTATGGGGTATTGCAGGAGCTTTCATCAAATGAAGCTACAAATCAAATTCCTTTTATCTTTCTAACGGCAAAGACCGAGCACAAGGAAATTCGAAAAGGCATGGATCTTGGCGCCGACGATTATCTGACCAAACCCTTCGAGGAAGACGATCTGCTGAGTGCAATAGCAAGTCGTTTGGCTAAAACCGAATTATTGGCGCGTATGAAATCGGAAGAATCTCAAACAATCCGATCAACTAATGATGAAATGCGGACCTTAAACGAGCTGAAGAACTTTTTTGATGACAACGGGGAGATCGAGACATTTGGCGAAGGTCAAATGATCTATCGGGAAGGCGGACATTCACATACTATTTATCTTATTTTAAAAGGCGTGGTTAAATGCCATACCATTGACGAGGATGGAAAAGAATTGATTACCTCCCTTCACAGGGCCGACGACTTTTTAGGTCTTACCTCTTTCGTCAACAATGTCGCATATCCTGAAACAGCTACGGCTATGGAGGCGGTGGAGCTAGCAGGAATCTCCAAGGAAAAGCTTAAAAACATACTCTCTAATAACCGCGCGATTTCGTTGGAAATCATGAGCCTACTTACCGAGAACCTTACTGAAATGAAAAGTCAATTGCTACAAATGGCCTACAGTTCGGTGCGTAGAAAAACCGCTCAGACGTTATTGCAGTTCGCGGAAATTTTAAACAAAAAAACCGAAGAACCCATTAAAATTTCAAGAAGCGATTTGGCCAGCGTTGCGGGTATTGCTACAGAGAGTTTGATACGCACCCTATCCGGTTTCAAAAAAGAAGGCCTGATCGACATAGAAGGCAGAAATATCAAAATCATAGAATTGAAGGCACTACATTACGTCAATTAGGGCATCGATAAAAATTTCATTAGCTGATAATTGTCATTGAATAGAACAATGGGGTCGACTAGCTTTACCTTACGAGCTGCCGACTATGAACATGCAGAACATATTAATACCGACCGACTTTTCCGATAACTCCCTGAATGCCTTGAACTATGCCTTAATATTGCTCAAGGAAACTCCCTGTAACATTCACATCTTACATGTACTCGACTTCGCCAACAGACGTGCGTCGGTTATTGCCAATGGCCCTACACTATTGGAAGTTTCACCGCATAAAACAGAATCCGCTGAAAAAAAATTGAAGAATATTCTACGACCGATTCGGGGCAAATCAGAATTTAACAGACATCGCTTCTCTTCACGCTGCGAATATGGTTTTTTCATAGAGGTCGTTCGTAAACTGGTTATTGACAAAAAGATTGATCTTATAGTCTTGGGCACGCGAGGTGCTACTGGCCTGAAAAAAATCATCCTTGGCAGTAATGCCGGCGATGTGATTACTAAAGTGCGTTGCAATACGCTTATAATTCCAGAAAATACACCCCTTAAGGTCCCGAATAAAATCGCGTTTGCGACCGACTTTAATTTTCATTATTCCCATGCTATTTTAGACAGTATTACACGTATTGCCAACCTCTGTCAAGCTCCTATAAACATTATGAACGTTCGTACAAACCACGTCCGATTAAATACGGTACAACGGCTTAATAAGGGTGAGTTAAAGGGCTATTTAGTCGAGATCTTTCCCAGATCACATAGCTTTTACGAGTTGAAGGGACCGAAAGTTACCGATACCATTGAGACCTTTGTAACGAACAAAAACATTGGGATGCTACTCATGGTAGGCAAAAATTTAAATTTTCTACAACACTTGTTGTTTAATGCAACCATTCAAAAAGTGAGTTTTCAGACCAAGGTCCCATTTTGGGTATTGCATGATTAAAACGACCGCTTACCATATGCTCATTTGAACTGATCGATATCATAGTCTTTCACATAGGCTTAAAATAATTTTAGTTTGTTTTATGAATGGCGATCCAATGTAACTGACGCTCAACCAACACATTTATCGAGGTATTTTTCAGTGACCGTAGTAGTCGTCATGCAATGCTTCCTTGATGAAATTACGATTAGTGTAGTGATTTATACAGCAGTAATCAACATTCAAGGTTTTGAACCTCATTGGCAAATGTGGTTTGCTGCAATGGGAAAACCAGAGCAATATCCATGGACCCTAAACTTGGTATGGAAACTTTTATACAACGGCCCGGATGCTCTTGGTCTTTTTGCAAACAATCCCTTTTCAGGAGGGCCTCCCCGATATTCGGGCGGTATTATATCACTATACCTTTGCCCAGCCTAAGAACCCAGAAGGTCTTTGGTGGCATCGCGAACGCGTAGATAATCTGTGGCAGCCCCCATTTACTGCCAATAATACGAATTTGTTGAATTTTTTAAAGCCCGACATTGGCTTTCGTTACCCTACGATAAACAGTACTGTTATCATCTTAAATGGCAAAATTTCAAGGATATGAAAAGAGAAGCATTTAATATCAATCAAATCTATGGCATCATACCAACCGAGATTGATGGCGTCGATGCCCTGGCCGAACTGGCCCTCGATTTGCGTTGGTCTTGGAACCATGCCGTTGACGAAATATGGTACCGGTTGGATCCCGATTTATGGATGGAAACCCACAATCCATGGGTGGTTTTACAAAATGTCTCATTTGACCAGCTTGAAAGGCAAATGAAGGATCCTACCTTTATGGATATGTTGGATGAAATGATGAAAGCAAAGGACAAATCCCAAACAGAACCGGCATGGTTTCAGCTGAACCATCCTGATGCCCCACTTACCTATGTGGCCTATTTCAGTATGGAATTTATGCTCAACGAGGCCTTACCCATTTATGTAGGCGGCCTCGGAAATGTTGCAGGCGATCAATTGAAATCTGCCAGTGACCTCGGCATTCCTGTTATAGCCCTTGGTTTGCTTTATCAGCAAGGTTACTTTCGCCAGCTAATCGATCAATATGGCACCCAACAGGCATTATTCCCTTACAATGATCCTGGCCAATTGCCCATAACCCCTTTGCGATTGCCCAATGGTGAATGGCTGCGGGTGAATATAAACTTAGCAGGTTACAGGGTATGGTTGCGCACATGGCAGGTGCAAGTAGGACGCGTCAAACTTTTCTTAATGGACAGTAATGATCCCACAAATATACCCATTCATAGAAGTATTACCAGTGCGGTCTATGGTGGTGGATCGGAACTTCGTATTCAACAAGAAATCATCTTGGGAATCGGCGGTTGGAAGTTGCTCAGGGCAATGAACATTTCGCCCGAGGTCTGTCATATGAACGAGGGCCATGCCGCCTTTGTCATATTGGAAAGGGCAAGCGATTTTATGATTGAAAACGGCACAACGTTTGAAGAGGCACTGGCAGTGACACGGGCAGGAAATATATTTACGACCCATACCGCGGTTTCCGCGGGTTTTGATCATTTTAGTCCAACGTTAATGTGGCAATTTTTTGGTAATTATGCTAAAGAAAAGCTGCATATCGATTTCAATGATTTGTTGGCGCTGGGAAGGGAAAATCCTTATAATTGGTCTGAGTATTTCAACATGGCGTACCTCGCTATTAAAGGAAGCGGGGCCATCAATGGCGTTAGCCGTTTACACGGTGAGGTGAGTCGTAGACTCTTTCGAAATTTATATCCACGTTGGCCCCTACAGGAAGTACCTGTGGGATCGGTAACCAATGGCGTTCACATGCCCAGCTGGGATTCTGTATTTGCCGATAAGATCTGGACGCGCTCCTGTGGCAAGGAGCGATGGAGAGGGGAGCTAGAAACTATTGAGGTGGATATGCTGTCGGCAACTGATACCGACCTCTGGCAATTTCGTAATGCTGCACGAAATCATATGATAAATTATATCCGGGCGAGGTTCGAAAAGCAAACAAAAGATTCGGGTCAATCGCTTGAAATTATCGAGACTTCGAAACAAGTTTTCAATCAGGGCACCTTGACCTTGGGTTTCGCACGCCGTTTTGTTCCCTACAAAAGACCCAACCTACTCATGCATGATACCGAACGATTTATTCGCATTTTAACCCATCCAGAGCGTCCTGTCCAACTCGTTTTAGCGGGAAAATCCCCTCCATTCGACGAATCGGGAAAAGCACTCATACGCCAATGGGTGCAATTCATACAACAGCATAACCTGTATAAGCATATCGTTTTTTTGAGCGATTATGATATGCTACTCACTGAACATCTTGTACAAGGTGTAGATGTGTGGGTAAATACCCCAAGGCGGCCTTGGGAAGCTTGTGGCACCAGTGGCATGAAAGTATTGGTGAACGGCGGCCTAAATTTATCCGAGCTTGACGGCTGGTGGGCCGAGGCCTATACTCCGGAAGTTGGATGGGCAATAGGCGATGGGCAGGAACACGACGAAGATCCAGCCTGGGATGCCATCGAAGCCAATAGGCTGTATGATTTGTTGGAACAAGAAGTGGCGCCAGCATTTTATGAACGTAACAAAAATGGGATTCCTGAACGGTGGATAGCAAAAATGCGGAAGAGTATGTCAACTTTGACCCCACGGTTTTCGGCCAATCGCGCGGTTCGGGAATATACTCAAAAGTATTACCTAACCGCAGCGGCCAACTTTAAGAAAAGAGCCTGGGATAGGGGTGCCATCGGAAAGCAACTTGTCGACACTTTACACGAGCTAAGAAATAAATGGCCACAGCTGCGATTTGGTGAAACCCAAATAGAGAATATACAAGATGGTTATCAATTTATCAGTCGAATATCGCTGAACAACATTTCTCCAGATGCTATTGCAATCGAACTTTATGCGGAAGGCGATAATCTTTCCTCCCCCGAAATCATAAAAATGAACATTGACCCCATCGCAGAAGGTCAGTTCGAGCATGTGTGTCATGCACAAGTCAAAACATCAAGGTCATCAAGTGATTATACCGCCCGCATCGTTCCTTGTTACCAGGATATATCAGTGCCTTTGGAAAACAACTTGGTGCTTTGGCAACGATAATGGGTAGCATGCCATCCTGATAAATTCAAAGTTCGATTTCCTGGCCTTGTACGGCCAGTTCGATGGGAAAATCATAGTTGCCCTTTTTCATAAATGTCTCGAACATTTTGGTCCTAAAATCATCGCTGTGAGCGGGATTGTGGTGAAAAAGGATCAATCGATCGGCATGGGCCCTCACCGAATATTCGGCAGCCATTTCCAAGGAACAATGGCCCCACCCTACTTTATCCCGATATTCTTCTTCGCTATATTGTGAATCATGAATCAGCAGATTCGTGTGCATGGCCAATCCAAGGCCCGAAACCCAGCCATCCTCATTATACAAGTGCGCTCGGCCAAGAACAGGTTCATGATCTGGGATGTAGGTAATGGTTTTTGAACCGCTTTGGATCCTAAAACCTACGGTTGGCCCCGGATGACTAATAAATTCAGAGGTGATTTCAAATCGCCCCAACGAAAAGGTCGTATTCGGCAATTCGTGGATTTGAAGATTGCACGGGATATCGCGCAATACGACAGGAAAAAGCGGAGGTGATAAAAATCGGTTCAAGCGGGACTGGAGCGAATGGGTACTTCCTCCGGGGCCCCATAAGTGTACATCTTTTTTGGGATTGAACAACGGTTTGCAAAAACCCAGACCCTGTATATGGTCTAAGTGCAAATGCGTCAAAAGGATATCTATGCGGTCCGAGGTATAATGTGCATCAAAATCGATTCCCAAAATCCCAGTTCCAGCATCTACGATCAATCGTTGGTCGTCCTCTATGATTTCAATGCATGAGGTATTTCCGCCGTATTTTTGATTTTCGATGGAAGATGTGGGATACGCCCCGCGAGTACCATGTAGTATTACCCTCATATCCTACGCTCATTATCCCAAAATATAGCTATAGCACCCGTAAATTCTTTAGATCGCCCTATAATGGGAATAGAGGTAACCGAGATTTTTGTGGTTTTGCCCGAAAGGTTTTTTATCCAAAATGTTTTATGTGCAGGTTCTTGGTTGTTCAAGGTCTTTACAAGCGGAAGCTCGCCTGCCGGTAAATGGTTGCCGCCCTCGTCCATAGGGTAAAATGATGTACCCCAAACACCCAATGGCATAGGACCTGAATCTTCAAACCTTTTTCCGAGTATTTCTTCTGCAGGTACATTATAAAATAATAAGGTCCCTTTAGGGTCTACTATAAAAACGGGCACCGTAAGACAATCCGCCAATTGTCTACTCAATATTATTTCAATGGTATGGCCAGACATTGCGAGGCGGGATTAGACGTTAATGTTTTCTTAAATATAATAAAAATACCTATAGGATAGTGATTTACAGGCAATTATTGTATGTGACCGAATCTAGTGCAGCCGAAAATCATCAGAATAGAATATTTATAGGATTTTCATCTTTTGATCGGGACTTGCGAGTACTTTATAGGGCAAAAGATAAAAGGTTAACTATCGCATTAAAAGAGACCAGGTTTGGGACCCCCTAGAAAAAGGCCCCACATTTAAATAGTAGTTGAGTTACATGGCCGATATGGTCACTACCTTATCAAATAAATTGAAGCTAGATCAAAAATGCTAAAATGAAGATTGGTAAACGTATGCCAGATTTGTTTACGCTATAAATTCACTCGGTGAAAAATGAAGTTCAAGACAGGATTTGTGTATTTGGCCAAAATTTCCCTGTAAGGCATTATTTGAACATCGACGTAATTCGAAGAATTATAGGAAGTTGGAACGTTTCATTGAAAATAATTTAATAAAAGGTTTTCAGTCAATAATACTAAGGCTTATAAAACATTTTTAAAGGAACTGGTAAAACCAAGGCTTCTGTGCATTAGTTATTTGTAAAATATGGCAAACGACTTAAGGGCACTTCAATTTCAATTACGCTAAAACCTCTGTAAACCTTGCCATCTTCAGCTTTCCATTTACCTTTTGGCAAAACGACTTTTCGTTTGCGTTCTCCATTTTTAACCACAGGGGCAACCAATATGTGGTCTCCAAGCATGAATTGGTCCTTAATGGTTTCATAGTTGTTATTTGGGTATGCCAAGGCCATAGGTTTTACTATCGGCTCTCCTGTTTTTGATGCTTGTTCCGCTAAATCCAGCAACAAGTTTCCCATTTTAGCATGTAGCAGTGCAGCATCAAGACATAGTTGGTTATTTTCCTTTGACAAGACGCGCCATGGTGCCACCGAGAATTGCATCATAGGCATCAAGGCATGCACTTGGGCAGATCGCACTACTAGTTCCTCATCGATGGTCGTTGAATTTTCAAAGGATTGGTACTCACCACCACCAATCATATCAGGACACGTATAGGCATATCCCATGATACTTTGGGACATTAAATCAGGAATAAGCTTTTGAAGGTCATCCCAATTATGGTTCTTGTCCCTTAGCCGCTGCACGAGAGGCAATCCTGCCATTTTCCAAGAAGCTCGATATTCATTCAAAGGAAATTTCAACCCAATCTTTGCAAAGTAGGTGGTATGATCGTTCGGATTGGTTCCCGGTATAAAAGATACAATACCATTGGCATAAAAATCAGCGTCACCTGCATCAAATTTGAAACCATCAACTCCATATTCATCCATTAAGAATTTTAACCGTTCCTCAAACCACTGTTGTGTTTTTGGGTTGCTTAGGTCCAAACAAGCACTTGCTCCGTTCCACCATCGAATAATTGCCGCTTTGTTTATCGTGTTCGCCCATACCACTTCTTGTGTGCTATCGGCATCGAGCAATAGCATTCCTTCTTTGGCCAAATATCTAAATACTTCGGTATCGGCACTTACAAAAGGACATACCCATACCATGACCTGAAATCCCATTTCATGAAGCTTTTTTATCATTCCTTTTGGGTCCTTGAATCTTCGCGCCGAAAACGCCCATTTACCGTAATTCTCCTGCCAGTTGTCATCTATCATTAGTACTCCCGGTGGATACCCCTCATCAATTATTGCTTGCGCATATTTTAGAATATCCACTTCATTTTGGTTATAGGTCAATTCGATCCAAGTG
Source organism: Flavobacteriales bacterium (assembly GCA_038316335.1). Lineage (GTDB taxonomy): Bacteria > Bacteroidota > Bacteroidia > Flavobacteriales > Flavobacteriaceae > JALHST01. Next base: position 3,810 of record JBBQAM010000010.1, on the reverse strand, counting down.
TTGTATTGTGGTTTTGTAAATAATTGTTTCTCTGGTATTTTTCCATTCGGAGGGAAAAAATTTGCAACGGCATAGTTATAGGCATCTCGTAAATTCTTACCGGCGGATCCAAATTCAATTTCACCCGTTCTCGTAGTGACAAGTATCTTTCCATTATCAAAGGAATATTTTATCGGAGATTCGCTCCAAACGTATCTCCCTTTGTTGGAGAGCAGCAGAGGTTGCGCTTGGTTTCCTTGGTTGTCTCCCCAAAGGTCATGACTTTCAATGGTTTGTGAATCATACGGGGTATTATGGCCAATGGCACTGAGTCCGCCCCACCAATATTCTCCTGAAAGCATCGTTATTTCCACTTTCCCCGGGTTCTGGGAATATGTATTGATAACTATCGCGGTAAGGAATGAAATTAGGAATATATTTTTCATTTGCTTTATAATATGAATTTGCCAAAATGCCCTATAGGATTAAGTTGTTACTGGAAATCACTGTATACATCTATGTTCCGCTTGGTCTACCTTCAAATATATACTAATATTGGAGAATATTGAAGGGGTTTTTAAGACGGTCCCGAGATGAAATCAGACCCTAATTAATTGTCACATTAAATAGACGTTTTCAAGGAAAAATTATTGAATTGGTTTATGGCTATTTTTTTATGGCATTGCCATATTGAACATGCCCAAGCGATCACCAACAATAAATTCAAGCTGGGCAATGGTTTTTAATATTACTCCAATCGACCTCTGTACGCGGTGGGCGTAGTACCCAGAACCTTTTTCACATACCGCGTGAAAAAAGACCGACTTGAAAACATCATTATATCGACGATTTCTGTAATGTTGAGATTTTTGTTCTGTAAAAATAATTCGATACGCTCCTTGGTGTATCGTTGGATCCATTCAGACGCGGTAACCCCTGAATTCTGCTTGCAAACAAAATTCAAATATTTAGCGGTAACGTTGAGTTTATTGGCATAATATCGTACTTCCCTTTCGGTCATGCAATGCTCTTGGACTAAATGAACGAATCGCTCGTACAAGGACCCACTTTGTAAGGTGCGCTTTCTGCGCTCGTATTCGTTCGCAAAGGTGTGCCACATTTCAAGAATGAACAACCGCATTTGCAGTTTTAATACCTCTTCATAAAAACGATGTTCCCTATCTTGGAATTTATCGTTCAAAAATCGAAAATTTGATAAGACCCTGTGTCTGTCATTCTTATCGTTCAATTGTTTGATAGGGTATTGACGGGAATGCAGGATAGAATCGATACTCCAACTTTGATCAGGGATATTATCATACAAAAAATGCTTCTCTACCAACAAGACTGTTGCCCTAAAAGCCCTGGAAAATACCAAATCCTTCAATTGGCTTTCGGCAAACCAAAACAAGAATTCATTGGCTTTACATTTCATTTTTTTATCGTTGAACAAAAAGGAAATACTTCCTTGGTGGCAAAACAAATGGGTATGGTAATAGGTATTGAAATCTATCGGAAATCCCTTGCCTTTTGAAATTTCTAAGAGCATAATTCGCGGCCCAATTTCCCCTGTCTCTTTCAATTCAACGATAGTTTTTACTAAAATAAGCTATATTTGACATTATATGCGATATTAGTGTAACATATGTAACTCATGTATTATATAGTTTTGTGTTTTAAAAAACCGAACTATTCATGAAATCCATTACTCGTACCCTGAATAAACTGATGGTACTTCTACCTATCTTTTTGTGCAGTTTTAACGCAAGGGCGCAACAAGAAACAGAACCATTCCTTGATGATTTTAGGGGATCGGCAAGTGTTACCCATAACGGAATTTCGCTAGTTCCCTCTTTTTCCTTGGGAGATCCGGCCCTTTTATTTGATTTAAAATTTACCAAGGGAAAATTAAGTTTTGAACCTGATATGCGTTTTGCGTTGGAAGGCAAGCCTTGGTCCTTTCTGTTCTGGTTTCGGTATAGGGCGATCGAAAATGAACGGTTTTCGTTGCGTCTTGGGGCACACCCTGCCCTGAACTTTAGAACGGTCAATGTTTTTCGAGACGGGCAGCCCGAGGAGCTTTTGGAGTCGCGGCGGTATCTTGCCGCCGAGGTGGCGCCCACCTATAAGATTTCGGACAAAGTGGGGCTAGGTGTTTACTATCTATATGGCCATGGCTTTGATGAAGGGGTAAAAAACACCCACTTTATGGTTTTGAATTCAACCTTTAACAACCTGTATATTTCCGAAAAGTTGTATTTTAATGTATCCCCCCAAGCCTATTATTTGATTACGGACGAATTAAAAGGTTTTTACATTGTGGGCTTTTTTTCCTTCATAAAAAAAGATTTTCCCATTTCGGTTTCCGCCATCCTCAATAAAGCTATCGATACCGAGATCGTACCAGAAGATGATTTTATATGGAATGTTTCCTTAGTGTACAGTTTTGGTGGCGCCAATAGGCGTATGTCGAAACCAAAAATATGATTGCCATTGTTAATTGCGTAATTTGTAAAAATGTATAAAGTAGAAAACCCAAATCAAAATAGTAGTTCCCTTTCGGCGGATAGGGACATTTTTGAGCGGTTAAGGAAAGGAGAAATCATTCCGCCCAACGACCCGCAAGCCTATAGAATGCGTGAGGCCTCAAACAGCACGAAAAAATTACTAGTGCAGATGAACAATTCTTCTGATCCTTCAGAGATCAGGGAATTATTAAGTCAGATTACCGGTTCAGCAATTGATGAAAGCGTTGCCGTTTTCACCCCGCTATATATCAATTATGGCAAGCATACCAAAATTGGTAAAAACGTCTTTATCAATTTCGATTGTACTTTTTTGGACTTGGGAGGAATTACCATTGAAGATGGCGTACTGATAGCACCCAAAGTTAGCTTGCTGACCGAAGGACACCCGCTTTCTCCCGATAAAAGACATTCGCTGATTCCGAAACCCATCCATATTAAGAAGAATGCATGGATCGGTGCCAATGCCACCATTTTGCATGGCGTAACCATTGGCGAAAACTCGGTAGTTGCCGCAGGTTCGGTCGTTTCTAAAGACGTGCCCGATAATGTGGTTGTGGGCGGTACTCCGGCAAAAATCATAAAGAAAATTCAGAACTGATAGAATGAGAACAAAAATGACACTCGCAGTTGCCCTAATTCTATTAATAGGTCAGGCCTGCAACACAAAAGTTGAAAAACAAGAAAACACGGAATCGATTCCTTCTGAAAAAGCAATTTTTCCTAAGGGCGAAGCTGGGCCTGCTACAAATTTCACAGGCAATGCCTATAATTATGGTTTGGTTGCAAATGATTCTATCTACAATACACTCATTGGTAATGTTTATTTCGAACCAAGTGCAAGATCAAATTGGCACATCCACCCGAGCGGGCAAATTCTAATTGTACTCGATGGTGTGGGATATCATCAGCTGGAGGGACAGTCAAGACAAACGATGAAAAAGGGTGATGTCATCAAGGTTCCGGCAAATATAAGGCATTGGCATGGCGCAACCGAAAATAACAGTCTTACCCAAATGTACATTCTGCCAAAAACAGAAAATGGATTCGTTACTTGGCTTGAACCTGTGACAGATGACCAGTATAAATCTAAAAATTAAAACAAATGGAAATTATCAGATTAGGTTCTCAACCATCAGTTAAAGGCCCTGACGATTGGTTCACAGGGGCAGTTCGTATCAACTATTTATATCTACCGAACGGACACAGACGCGCCGGTGCGGCCGAAGTAACATTTGAACCTGGTGCAAGAACCGCATGGCACACGCATCCCCTTGGGCAAACGCTGATTGTATTGTCCGGAATA
>JBBQAM010000047.1:0-31839 GCA_038316335.1 Flavobacteriales bacterium | reverse complement strand
TTTTTAATGGTGTTTCTAATTCAAAAATCGCAAAACAGGGATGCTATGGCCGTCCAATTGAAACTGAATGAACTTGTGGCTGCCAGTGAATCAGCAAGTAATCGGCTAATCGATGTTGAGGACTTGACAGAGGAGGAATTAAAAAGGCTTCGAAAATACTACGAAAAAATAAAAAATATAGCCAAGAAAGAATCCTCTTTACAAAAAAAACATTCGATTGAAGAGCAGGGGCAATCACCGAAGCCAAAGCATAAAAAAGTGAATAATAAAAGGGTCGAAAAAAAACAAGGCCTAAAACAAAAAAAAGGGGATCATTAAACCGATAATAAATTAGCCGATGCTGGTTCATGTTTTAAACGGGAATACTTTTTGTCGTATCCGCGCTCTTTTGGGCTATTTTTTGGCACACGTTGCCAGGCCTTATTGATCATGATCGAAACAAAAAATTTTGTATGGTAATTGTTTGTGAAGCATCGCTGGCCGTTGGCAGCATTGGCTTAAAATTTAGCGGGTGGTAATCAATTTAAAGTGTTTTAGACGGGGTACCTGACCTAAAGTTTGACCTTCTTTGAATATCAAGTGAAAAATGGCCTATCTTGTCAAGATGCTTGCTGAAAATAGCAGGTCGAAAAAAAGCAGCCCCATCACATCTTTGGCAATTAATCTGAACGATCTGAATCCTCCGGTGAACTATCATCCGCCAACGCTTCCTTAGACGTCCCAGGGGGATCTTTCCTTGTTATTACATTTGCGGCTTCAGAATGTGCCCATAATTCATCCTCGAATTCGTTACGCGCATGAATTTCCTCATCGATTTCATCCAAGATCGTTCCCATTTTCTGTTTATCCTTGATCATGGCCCAGGTCATTATCAGGCTGGTCGCTATGATGACAAAAAGTAGTACGCCCGACTCGAACGTCTCGATTTGGGCCTGTACGGGGATGGCATAGAACAGGAGTACTGTAATCAAGCCCCGAGGAGCAATAAAGAGTTGTGGAAAAATGTCCTTGCCAAGAAAGACCTTCAGGAGTACATAGCGAATGGCATAAATGGAGGCGATGATCAAGAGGCTTATTATGGCCACCTTGAGGCTGATCAAGGATGCGAGAACAATCGTGAGCCCGAAAATGACAAAGAAAAAAGTGCGCACCACAAAAGCTGTTTCAAGCGTAATGATATGTAATTCATGATAGATCTGCTCGATTTTTTCATTGTCGAGAAACACATCCATTTTCCCAGGAAAGAATAATTTAATGTTCTTAATGACCAACCCAAAGATCAGGATGATAATCAACGAGGACAAATGCATTTTTTTACCGACGGCATAGAGTAGCAAGAGTACCGCAATGAGCAAAAATAGTTTTGCCTGACTTTTAATCCGTTGAAATATCAATATCAAGGCATAGCTTGCCGCAATCGCCACCACGATGGTCAAGACGATATTTCCGGCAAATCCGGCTACACCTGAATCTGTGGCTGGGTCAAACCCTGCAGCAAGAAAATAGAACATCATGATGCCTATGATATCAGAGAAGGTGCTTTCGTAAATGTGAAATTCTTTCTTGGATGCAGACAATCCACCGACACTCGGAATTATAATGGCACTTGAGAGAATAGAAAGGGGAGTGGCATACAACCAGGCTGATTGCATGGTCATTTCAGGAATAAACTGATAGATTATTAGGGCGGCTACCCACGCCGAAGCCACGAGACCGATTAAGGCAATGGCCGTAGATTTAAGGATGGGAACCAGTTTTTCACGCTTCAATTCCAACTCCAAGGCCGCCTCGAGAACGATCATTATAAGCCCTACAGTTCCTAAGATTTCCAAAGTTCCAGTAAAATCAGGCGTATTTGGTACAAAATAGGCCAGGACATATTTTAAGAGAATACCCAACACGATCAGCATGAGCACCGACGGAATGTTTGTCTTTTTTGAAATTCCATTGAACCAAAAAGATAGGATAACGATGATGGCGGCGGCAATGATCAAGTCGAACGATGATACAATATCCATAGAAAAATAGCTGCTTATTTGATTTCTGGCTAAAAATAAGATTTAATCGGGATTTCCCCCTTTTTATTTCTTGGTTCATTTCTGGGGGTTAAAGAAAGCACACATATAGCCTACGCGCCAAATTTTTAATACGTGGTCCCAAAGCTTTGATAGGATTCAAAAAAATTGTATATTTGCACCACTGAAAGGATATAATAGTATTCATGAGGGGACCCTAAAGTCCTCTTTTTTATTGTTGATACTTAGGGACAAAGGCTTGTATTATAGCTAATGACCCTGTCAGGCAAAGCAATTCAGATGAAGTCGGGCCTGTTGGTATCCGAAATGTTAAAGTATGTTGAAGGATACGGTAACTGAACTTTTGAACCAAGCCCTGAAAGAGGATGAATCGCTCTTTTTGATCGATTTTTCGATTTCCTCGGAGGCTAAAATAAAGGTGGTTATAGATGGTGATAAGGGAGTCACCGTAGCCGACTGTGTTAAAATCAGTCGTGCCATCGAACATAATTTAGACCGGGAAGCCGAAGATTTTTCCCTAGAGGTGACATCGGTCGGGGCGGCAGCCCCTATGCGTTTGCCCAGACAGTATAAAAAAAATATAGGAAGAAAAGTACACGTGGCGACCTTTCAGGAAGATTTTGAAGGGAATTTGACGGCCACACAGAACGATGGAATCGTCCTAGAATGGAAGGCCAGGGAACCCAAGCCTACCGGAAGGGGGAAAATTACGGTTCAGAAAAGAAAGGAAATCAAATTTTCTGAAATCAAGGAAGCAAAAGTTGTATTAAAATTTTAATTGTAGTTTAGAGATGGAAAATATTGCGCTGATCGAGTCTTTCTCGGAATTCAAGGACGATAAATTCATAGATAGGGTTACCCTTATGGCCATTTTGGAAGATGTCTTTCGAAATGCCCTCAAAAAGAAATTCGGATCGGATGATAATTTTGATATCATCATCAACCCTGATAAAGGCGATTTGGAAATTTGGAGAAACAGGGTGGTCGTTGAAGATGGCGAGGTTGAGGAGCCCAATGAGGAGATATCCCTGTCGGAAGCCCGAAAGATCGAACCTGATTTTGAAGTAGGTGAGGACGTTTCTGAGGAAGTAAAGCTCATCAATCTGGGAAGAAGGGCAATTTTGGCCCTGCGTCAAAACCTGATATCCAAAATCCATGAACATGATAATACGACCATTTACAAGCAGTTTAAGGACCTTGAAGGTGAGATTTATACTGCAGAAGTACATCACATTCGGCATAAGGCCATTATTTTATTAGATGACGAGGGCAACGAAATCATACTTCCTAAGGATCGCCAAATACCATCTGACTTCTTTCGAAAAGGGGATAATGTTAGAGGCATCATTGAAAGTGTTGAACTAAAGGGTAACAAACCGACCATCATCATGTCAAGAAGTTCCCCGAAATTTTTAGAACAGTTGTTCTTTCAGGAAATACCTGAAGTATTCGACGGCTTGATTACAGTCAAAAAAGTGGTTCGAATTCCAGGGGAAAAAGCGAAGGTGGCGGTTGATTCCTACGATGACCGAATAGATCCCGTCGGAGCCTGTGTTGGTATGAAGGGGTCTCGAATTCACGGAATCGTTCGTGAATTGGGCAATGAGAATATTGATGTGATCAACTGGACGAATAATCCCCAATTAATGGTGACCAGGGCGTTGAGTCCGGCCAGGGTGAGTTCGGTTAAATTAAACGATGAAAAAATGACCGCACAGGTTTATTTAAAACCTGAGGAGGTTTCCAAGGCGATTGGTCGCGGAGGCCACAATATTCGGTTGGCCGGGCAATTGACAGGATATGAGATCGATGTTTTCAGGGAAGGCGTAGAGGAAGATGTTGAATTGACCGAATTCTCTGATGAAATAGAGGCTTGGATCATTGAAGAATTCAAGAAAATCGGAATGGATACGGCACGTAGCGTTTTAGACCAGGATGTCAACGATCTCGTAAAACGCACGGATCTTGAAGAAGAAACAATTTTGGAAGTTGTACGTATACTAAAAGAAGAATTAGAAGATTAGCTATATATTAGCAGCAATTTAAAGAACAGGAATTGGTATTTATGGCAGATAATGCAACGATAAGGCTTAATAAGGTTTTACGCGAACTTAATATTTCATTGGACAGGGCGGTAGATTTTCTGAACGCCAAAGGGCATGATGTAGAGGCACGCCCGACAACGAAAATATCCAACGAGGTATATCAAGTTCTTTTGGATGAGTTCCAGACGGACATGAGCAAAAAAGTTGCATCCCAGGAAGTTGGAGAGGAAAAACGAAAAGAGAAAGAAGCCCTTAGACTCCAATTAGAGCAAGAGCAGGAAGAGCGAAGATTGGCTAGGGAAAAAAGAACGGCTTCTACCGATATTATTAAAGCCAAAGGCACTATTTCCGGACCAAAGACGGTTGGTAAAATAGATCTTAGCCCCAAGAAAAAGGAAGAGAAAGTCGTTCAGGAAGAGGTTAAGCCAGAAGTAGTCGAAGAAGTCGTGGAATCCCAAGAGCCTGAAAAGGAAGAAACACCTGTACCTGAAGCACCTGTTGCTGCGCCTGTGGAAGCGCCCGCGCCTAAGAGCGAAGTGGTCGTGGACAACGATACCCTAACTACCAAATACAAGAAATTAACAGGTCCGGTCATTACGGGTGATAAAATAGATCTTACCAAGTTTCAAAAGCCCAAGAAAAAGAAGGAGGACTCGGTTCCTTCAGGCTCCAGTGACCGTAAAAAAAGAAGGAAGCGCATCGTGGGAGGTCCAAATAAGGACACACCACGTGGGCCATCGCGGGGGCCTTCAACTGGAGGTGATGCCCGAAAAGGCGTTAAGCGATTCGCAACTGCCAATAAAGTCGAGCCCACAGAAGAGGATGTACAGAAACAAGTACGCGAGACCCTCGAGAAATTGCAGGGCAAATCGAAAAAAGGAAAAGGGGCCAAATATAGAAGAGACAAAAGGGATCTGCATCGACAACAAACCGAGGCCGACCTAGAACAACAAGAACTTGAAAACAAGATCTTAAAGGTTACCGAATTTGTTACCGCTACTGAGGTAGCTACTATGATGGGAGTGGCTACTACCGAAATTATTTCGGCATGTATGTCTTTGGGTATCATGGTCACGATGAACCAGCGACTTGATGCCGAGACGCTTTCAATCGTCGCCGATGAATTCGGCTATGAAGTAGAATTCGTAACCGCCGATATCGAGGAAAGTATCGTAGAGGAAAAAGATGATCCAAAAGATTTGAAATCGAGGGCACCCATTGTTACGGTAATGGGACACGTGGATCATGGAAAGACATCCTTATTGGATTATATTCGAAAAGAAAATGTCATCGCCGGTGAAAGTGGCGGTATTACACAACATATTGGGGCCTATGCGGTTACCCTTGATAATGGCCAAAAAATCTCATTCCTTGATACACCTGGGCATGAGGCCTTTACCGCCATGCGTGCAAGAGGGGCTCAGGTTACCGATATCGCCATTATCGTAATTGCAGCAGATGACGATATCATGCCACAGACCAAGGAAGCGATCAGCCATGCGCAAGCGGCAGGGGTACCTTTGGTATTTGCCATTAACAAGATCGACCGACCTACGGCCAACCCTGACAAAATTAAGGAAGGCTTGGCCCAAATGAACTTATTGGTAGAGGATTGGGGCGGAAAAATACAGTCTCATGATATTTCGGCCAAAACAGGACAAGGGGTTAAGGAACTTTTGGAAAAGGTTTTGCTGGAAGCAGAACTATTGGAATTAAAGGCCAATCCGAACAAATTGGCAACCGGTACCGTTATCGAGGCATTCTTGGACAAAGGAAAAGGATACGTTTCGACCATCCTAGTGCAGGCAGGTACCTTGAAGATCGGCGACTATGTGTTGGCAGGCACCTGTAGTGGAAAAGTAAAGGCCATGCACGATGAACGGGGCAAGACGGTTCAGGAAGTAGGGCCATCGATGCCCATCTCCATATTAGGATTAGACGGGGCACCCCAAGCCGGTGACAAGTTCAATGTAATGGAAGATGAACGAGAGGCCAAGCAGATCGCCAGTAGAAGATCCCAGTTGCAAAGGGAACAATCTGTGCGTACCCAACGTCACATTACCCTTGACGAAATCGGAAGGCGAATTGCCCTAGGTGATTTCAAAGAACTCAACATTATCCTCAAAGGGGATGTCGATGGCTCTGTGGAAGCACTTACCGATTCATTCCAACAACTGTCTACTGAAGAAATACAAGTCAATATTATTCACAAAGCCGTAGGACCGATAACCGAGTCTGATGTGCTTTTGGCCTCGGCATCCGATGCCGTAATCATTGGCTTCAATGTGCGACCAATGGGCAATGCAAGATCTTTGGCCGAAAAGGAGGAAATCGATATCCGTATGTATTCCATTATCTATGACGCCATCAATGATCTAAAGGATGCCATGGAAGGGATGCTTTCACCGGAAATCAAGGAAGAGATTACAGGAACTGCCGAAATTAGGGAAACCTTCAAGATTTCAAAGATCGGGACCATCGCGGGTTGTATGGTTACCAATGGCAAGATTTTTAGAAATTCGAACATTCGTCTGATCCGGGACGGGGTGGTCATCTTTACTGGGGAATTATCTTCCCTCAAACGGTTCAAGGATGATGTAAAGGAAGTAGCCAAAGGCTATGACTGTGGCGTTCAAGTTAAGAACTACAACGATATTGAGGAAGGGGATATCCTAGAAGCCTTCAAGGAAGTAGCGGTTAAGAAAAAGTTGAAGACCAAGTAAGTCAACGAAACACAAAAAAAAATCGACCTAATTGGTCGATTTTTTTGGTTTTAACAGCATGGCATCCGGATATTTTTCGCGCACTTCGATAAACTTTCGCTCTGCATCCAGTTTGTTTTTGAATTTACCGACGCGCACTCGATAGGTGGGGGAGTCGAAATCAATTTTTGATGGGAGCTCGGGAAAATCGATATCCACCTCAGACTTAATACGCTCCGCGGTTGAAAGCGGGCCGAAACCTACTTGAATCCGATAATATTCCTCACTTGAATTGGTCGTCTTGTAGATTTCTATTAGATCCGCGATTTTCTTATCCTGTTGAATATGTATTCTACCTTGTTGGGCGACGGTCAACATCGTAGAAAAGGCGAATACGAGCGTACAGATGAATAATTTCATTCCTGTGATTTTTAGAATTTAAAGAACACAAACAAAAGTAATTTTTTAAAAGGCAAATAGAACGATTTTAGGTTTATTTAGAACAATTATAAATTATAAATTATAAATACCTTAACATTTTCAAAATAAAGTCTATGTCGTATTTTTGCGGTCAATTTATGTGCCGATAACGACCGAACCCATCTTTTATAAGAGGAAGTTTCGCGCCAAGATTTCGATTGAAACATTCTATATATGAAAAAGGTTACAAACCGCAATCAACTAGCCAGTATACTAGGCATCAGTTTATTAGTAATCCTATTTTTTTATTCTCCTTTGCATGCACAGACCGATCCAACGACCGAAACCGCCAGTTCAGGCGATGCGGTAAAAGGGAAGGCCTTGTTTAATCAAAATTGTGCGGCCTGTCATGCACTTGATCGCAAAATGACCGGACCTGCCCTGGCAAATATCGAAGCCCGCATAAAAGCCGACGCCGGTTTAGACCGGGAATGGATCTATGGTTGGGTCAAAAACAGTGCTGGGGTCATAAAATCGGGTGATGCATATGCAAACAAGATCTATGCCGAAAACAATAAAGCGGCCATGACGGCATTTCCGACCTTGTCGACCTCCGATATTGATAATATATTGGCCTATACGGCCGCACCACCTCCAGCACCTGTTCAAGCAACAGGAGCTTCGGTTTCTGAAACAAAAGGTGCCCCGAGTTCCCCCGGAATTTCCAATGAAGTAATTTTAGGTGCCTTGGCACTTGTTTTGGCCTTGTTAGCCTTTATGTTGTTTTTGGTCAACAAGACATTACGACGTATCGCGGAAGCAAATGGGGTGGTACTTGAGAAAGAAAAGGCCGAGAAACACCTACCGATTTGGAAGGCCTTTGCTAAAAATCAATTTCTGGTACTGGTCACGGCCATCTTCCTATTATTGGGCAGTGCGTATTTTGCATATGGCTGGATGATGCAGATAGGTGTCGATCAAGGATATCAGCCCATACAACCTATTCATTATTCCCATAAAATTCATGCGGGTGACAATAAAATAGAATGTAAATACTGCCACTCATCGGCCCGGGTTTCCAAAACTTCCGGCATTCCTGCCTTGAATGTGTGTATGAACTGTCATAAATCGATTTACGAATATAAAGGCAACCCCGAGGGTCCAAGCCAGGAAGATATCGCCAATGGGTATACGAATGAGTTTTACACCGGTGAGATAAAGAAACTCTACAAGGCCGTTGGATGGGATGAGGAAAACCAGAAATATACCGGGGAATCGCAGCCTATTGAGTGGGTGCGAATCCACAACCTACCTGATTTTGCCTATTTCAATCACTCTCAACATGTAACCGTAGCTGGTATCGAATGCCAGACCTGTCATGGGCCTGTACAAGAAATGGAAGTAATGTACCAGTTTGCGCCATTGACCATGGGATGGTGTATTAATTGCCATAGGGTTACCAATGTGAAGGTCGAGGGGAATGAATATTACAAAAAGATCCATGATGAGCTCTCTAAGAAATATGGGGTAGACCAACTAACGGCTGCCCAAATGGGAGGTTTGGAATGCGGAAAGTGTCACTATTAAAATAATAAAAAGGAGCTAATTACAGAGATATACGTATGGCATCAAACAAAAAATATTGGAAAAGCGAAGCGGAGTTAATTCCCAACGATTCCATTGTTGAGACATTACGGCAGAATGAATTTGTTGAGGAAATTCCGGTCGATGCGTTTTTAGGCGACAAGGAGACCTTATCGGCCACGAACACGAATCGACGCGACTTTCTAAAATATGTGGGTTTCAGTACTGCTGCGGCTACCTTGGCGGCTTGTGAGGGTCCGGTAACAAAATCCATTCCGTATGTAGTGCAACCTGAGAGCATTATTCCCGGAGTATCGAATTATTATGCTACCACCATTGCCGACGGGTTTGATTTTGCCAGTATCCTGGTAAAGACACGGGAAGGAAGGCCTATTAAAATAGAGAACAATACCGATGCCAAAATTGGCGGGAAGGCGAACGCCAGGATACAGGCGTCTGTTTTGTCCTTATATGATAGCACACGCTTACAAGGGCCTATGGCGAACGGGGAAGCTGTTGCCTGGAGTACCCTAGATGCCGCTGTAAAGGCAAAATTGGGAAGTCTAAAAGATTCTGGAAAGCAAATTGCACTCTTGACCCAAACCTATGCGAGTCCGTCTACAACGAAACTCATCGCCGAATTCAAACAGGCCTTCGGAACCGTGAATCATGTTATCTATGATACGATTTCCGAGGATGCAGCTTTGACGGCCTTCGAAAACAGATATGGCGAACGGGCCTTGGCCGACTATGATTTTGGGAAGGCCGAGACCATCGTTTCCTTTGGAGCCGATTTTCTGGCAGATTGGCAAGGAGGAGGCTTTGATAGCGGTTATTCAAAGGGTCGCATTCCTAAAAATGGAAAAATGTCCAGGCACATACAGTTCGAGGCCAACATGTCCTTGACCGGTGCCAATGCCGATAAACGGGTCCCGTTGACACCTATGCAGCAAAAAATAGCCTTGGCGCAATTGTATGCTAAATTGAATGGGGTCAATGTTGGGGGAGAGCTCCCCGAATATGCGCAGCGGGCCATTGAAAGTGCCGCTACACAAATACGAAAAAATACATCGGCCGCCGTGGTCGTAACAGGCATCGACGATGTCAGTGCGCAAGCGGTCGTTCTCGCTATCAACGAAATGTTGGGCAGTGTGGCTTTTGATGCCAAGTCCCCTAGATATGTGCGGCAAGGCCGAATAACAGCGGTAAATACCTTGATAGCCGATATGAAGGCAGGGAGAGTAGGTGCCTTGATCATCGACGGTGTAAACCCAATGTATACTTTGCCGAATGCTTCCGAATTTAAGGAGGGTGTGGAAAAAGTCGATCTTTCGGTTGCCTTCTCGACAAATTGGAACGAAACCACCGAGGTAACCAATTATGCTGCCGCAGCCAACCATTACCTTGAATCGTGGGGTGATGTACAGCTGAAAAAGGGGCATTATAGCCTTATGCAACCTGCAATCCGTGAATTGTTCGATACAAGACAATTTCAGGGAGCCTTGATGCAGTGGCTTGGAAATACAACTACGTATTTTGAGTATATAAAGGATACATGGAATAGCACGATCTTGAATGGATCGAGCTGGAACCAGACACTTCATGATGGTGTTTTCACTTCGATGGAGGGATCAATGGGACAAGAAGCTGGAGCCTTCGACCCGGTATCGAAAACGCCTGTGGCTTCGGACAAGGAAACAGGAAAAGAGGCCGTTGAGGTCGCTGAAGTAGCCATGGTGCCGATAGCCTCGGCTGTGAGCAGTTTGGCGAACGCAACAAGTGGAGGAGGAATGGAACTAACCTTGTATTCCAAGGTGGGCATGGGCGATGGCCAACAAGCCGGGAACCCATGGTTGCAAGAATTTCCGGATCCGATTTCGCGCGTTTCCTGGGACAACTACCTTACCGTTTCCAAGGCAGATGCCGTTAATTTAGGATTGGCCGAGGAACACGTGGCCAATGGAGGCTTAAATGGCAGTTATGCGAAATTGACCGTAAATGGCATTTCAGTTGAGAATGTCCCCGTTATCATCCAACCAGGGCAAGCCAACGGTTCTGTCGGTCTTGCTTTTGGATATGGACGAAAAGTTGGGATGAAATCGGAGATGCAGACCGGTGTGAATGCCTATCCATTGTACCAAGGTTTTAATAAGATTCAATCGGTAACCGTCGAAAAATCGGCTGGCATGCATGAGTTTGCATGTATCCAGTTGCATCGGACCATGATGGGAAGGGGTGATATCATCAAGGATACTACCTTGGAAATTTTTAATACAAAAGACCATGCCGAATGGAATATCGTTCCTGAGGTTTCCTTAAACCATCAGGAAGTGCCCGCAACCTCGGTAGATCTTTGGGACAGTTTTGATCGTTCGATCGGCCATCACTTCAACATGTCGATTGATTTAAACGCTTGTACCGGCTGTGGGGCCTGTGTGATTGCTTGTCATGCAGAAAATAATGTACCGGTCGTTGGGAAACAAGAAGTCAGAAGAAGCAGGGATATGCACTGGTTACGTATCGATCGGTATTATTCTTCCGAGGATACCTTTGAAGAGGACGAGATTAAAAAAGATGAATTTGACGGGCTTTGGGGCGAGAAGGGTTCCTTGGGCGGTTTTGCCGAAATGGAACAGCCCGCAGCTAATCCGCAGGTATCTTTTCAGCCTGTTATGTGTCAGCATTGTAATCATGCCCCCTGCGAAACGGTGTGTCCGGTCGCGGCAACTTCACACAGTCGACAGGGTCAGAACCATATGGCCTACAACCGATGTGTAGGTACTCGGTATTGTGCGAACAACTGCCCGTACAAAGTGCGTAGGTTCAACTGGTTCCTATATTCGAATAATGACGAGTTCGACTACAATATGAATAATGATCTGGGCAAGATGGTCATCAATCCCGATGTAACCGTTCGTTCAAGAGGGGTTATGGAAAAATGCTCCTTGTGCATACAACGGACCCAGAAAACGATATTAGATGCCAAAAGAGATGGCAGGACGATCGAGGACGGAGAATTCCAGACCGCGTGTTCGGCCGCCTGTGGCAATGGGGCAATCGTGTTCGGGGATATAAATGATGCCGAAAGCAAAGTGGCCGAATTGAAGAAAAGTGAAAGAATGTATCATTTGTTAGAACATGTTGGCACAAAGCCCAATGTGTTCTATCATGTACAAGTGAGGAATACCAACGAAGCATAATAATTAAGGGAACGTAACTATATACTAAATTATGGCGTCGCATTACGAAGCACCTATACGAAAACCTTTAGTACTTGGGGATAAAGGCTACCACGATGTGTCTGTGGACATAGCCGCTCCGATAGAAGGAAGGGCCGATAAGCAATGGTGGATTGTTTTTTCCATTGCCTTAGTGGCATTCCTTTGGGGGGTTGGTTGTATAATTTATACTATTTCCACAGGTATTGGGGTCTGGGGATTGAACAAAACGGTCGGCTGGGCCTGGGATATTACCAACTTCGTTTGGTGGGTAGGTATCGGGCACGCCGGTACCTTGATCTCGGCGGTTCTTCTATTGTTCAGACAAAAATGGAGAATGGCCATCAACCGGTCGGCGGAAGCCATGACTATTTTCTCCGTAATCCAGGCAGGCTTGTTCCCAGTAATCCACATGGGCCGCGTATGGGTGGGCTATTGGGTACTGCCGATTCCGAACCAGTTTGGATCCCTCTGGGTAAACTTTAACTCCCCGCTCCTTTGGGACGTTTTTGCAATCTCAACCTATCTTTCGGTTTCCTTGGTTTTCTGGTATACCGGTTTGTTGCCTGATTTTGCGATGATCCGCGATAGGGCCGTCAAACCTTTTCAGAAAAAAATCTATAGTCTTTTGAGCTTTGGATGGACTGGCCGTGCAAAAGATTGGCAGCGCTTTGAGGAAGTGTCCCTGGTTTTGGCCGGATTGGCAACTCCTCTTGTACTTTCGGTTCACACCATTGTATCCTTTGACTTTGCCACTTCCGTTATTCCGGGATGGCATACCACAATTTTCCCGCCCTACTTCGTTGCCGGAGCCGTTTTCTCCGGATTCGCCATGGTAAATACTTTGCTTATCATTATGCGCAAGGTGTGCCATTTAGAGGCCTATATCACCGTACAGCATATCGAATTGATGAACATTGTTATCATGATCACCGGTTCAATTGTAGGTTGTGCCTACATCACCGAGTTGTTCATGGCATGGTATTCAGGAGTCGAATATGAGCAATACGCCTTTCTAAATAGGGCTACGGGACCTTATTGGTGGGCCTATTGGTCGATGATGACCTGCAATGTGTTCTCGCCACAATTTATGTGGTTCAAAAGATTGCGAACAAGCATTATGTTTTCCTTTTTTATATCGGTTATTGTGAATATTGGGATGTGGTTTGAGCGATTTGTAATTATCGTTACTTCCTTACACCGCGATTATCTTCCTTCTTCATGGACGATGTTCTCACCTACCTTTGTCGATATCGGGATATTCATAGGTACTTTGGGATTCTTTTTCGTATTATTCTTATTATACGCCCGGACGTTTCCGGTAATCGCCCAAGCCGAGGTAAAAACCATTTTGAAATCCTCGGGCGAACGCTATAAGAAACTCAGAGACGCCGGGAAGCCTTTATACGAAATCCATAAAATGGGAATTGCCACCACAGGTGCTATTCATGCGGAGCCAATTGCGGTCATAAAGCCTGCCACACCGATTCAGGACAAGAAGGAGGTTTCAAATTTATTGGAGTCCCTTGGCACGTTCGATGCTTCGAAAGATACTGCCGACGACCTGAAAAAGGTCAAGGGAATCGGCCCTAAGATGGAAAAGACCTTAAATCAGATCGGTATTTTCACTTTTGCCCAAGTCGGGCGAATGACCGAAAAAGAATATGACCTGTTAGATTCGATAACCGAAGCCTTCCCAGGGAGAGCACAACGTGACGATTGGGCAGGACAGGCTAAAAAATTAAATAACAAACGTTAGGTATGGCATCAAAATTTATTCATGCGTATTATAATGATGACGATGTGCTCATGCATGCCGTCAAAACTGTAAAAGCTGCCAAACACCATATTGAGGAAGTATATTGCCCATTTCCCGTACATGGTCTTGATAAGGCTATGGGGTTGGCTCCTACCCGCATCGCCATTACTTCGTTTATGTATGGCTGCTTAGGGTTGGCCGTTTCCATCGTTATGATGAACTATATAATGATCGAAGATTGGCCCCAGGACATCGGGGGAAAACCCAGTTTTAGTTATATCCAAAACATGCCGGCCTTTGTCCCGATTATGTTTGAGCTCACCGTTTTTTTTGCCGCTCACCTAATGGTAATCACCTTTTATCTTAGAAGCAGGTTATGGCCTTTTAAAAGGGCCGAAAATCCGGATATACGAACGACTGACGATCATTTTGTTATGGAGATCGAGTTACACGATAATGAAAAAGAGCTGAAAGATCTATTGATCGATACTGGCGCCGTAGAAATTAACATCGCTGAAAAAAACAGTCATTGAATATGAACAGTTTTAGAAAAATAACCATTGTCCTCAGTATTCTGTTAGTTGCCGCTTGCAAGCATGAAAATAGCCGCAACTACCAATATATGCCTAATATGTATGTGCCGGTCGGTTATGAAACCTATGGGGAAATCGACTTCCTTTCGAATCGCTTGGAAGCCCGTCAGCCTGCCGCGAATACAATCGCAAGGGGCCATTTGCCCTATGATTTTGAGAATACACCACAAGGTAAGGAAATGGCCATCTTGCAGCTAAGTCCGTTAGATTCTTTGGAGATTGACAAAGACCTAGAAGTAGGCAAGGGGTTATACACCATCTACTGTGCCATCTGTCACGGGGACAAGGGCGATGGACAAGGTACCTTGGTCAAGCGTGAAAAAATCCTGGGTGTACCTTCCTATGCAGATGCTGCTAGGAATATTACGGTTGGGGATGTGTATCATACCATTTATTACGGTTTGAATTCTATGGGCTCATATGCAGGCCAATTGAATCCAAAGGAGCGTTGGCAAGTAGCCGAGTATGTAAAACAACTGAAACAGGACTTAACTAAATAATACATAGAACTTAGATATGTACACCTTTTCAAATAGACTCAAGATAGGTTCCGTCATTTTAATGGCCATCGGATTATTGGGAATGGGCTATGGTTTTTTAACGATGCCCGCTACCGCAGAAGAGGCCAAGGCTATGGTAGCCGTTGCCAGTCATGGCGAAGGTCATGGGGAGGCAAGTGCTTCTGAATCGGGGCATTCGGAGGCCAATGCCCATATGACCGATGCTGAAGGCCATGATGCATCGCACGATGAACATCTGTTGCATCAACTTCAAAATCGACCATGGGCCGCTTTGTACGTGGCAGCCATATTTTTTATGGTCATCGCGTTAGGGGTGCTGGCATTTTACGCAATACAACGTGCAGCCCAGGCAGGATGGTCGCCTTTATTATTTCGTATTATGGAAGGAATAACCGCCTATCTGGTTCCAGGAGCGATTATTGTATTTGTAATCCTGGTCTTATCGGTTTTGCATATGAACCACTTATTCGTTTGGATGGATTCCGAGGTGGTCGAACATGATAAACTATTGCAAGGAAAAGCAGGGTATTTAAATCCGACCTTCTTTTTGATCAGGGCCGTCATCTTTATGGGAGGCTGGATTTTATACCGGGAATATTCGCGAAAATTATCGTTGGCTCAGGATGCATCGGATGATAATTCAAATTTTAAAAAGAACTTTCGAATCTCGGCAGGCTTTCTGGTCTTCTATTTGGTAACCGAATCGATGATGTCCTGGGACTGGATTATGAGCGTAGAGCCGCATTGGTTCAGTACGCTGTTCGGTTGGTATGTCTTTGCCAGTATGATCGTTTCCGGAGTTACGGTAATAGCGATGATTACCATTTATTTAAAATCAAGGGGCTTTTTGCCCAATGTTAATGATAGCCATGTTCATGATTTGGCCAAGTATATGTTCGGCTTCTGTATATTTTGGGCCTATCTTTGGTTTTCACAGTTCATGTTGATCTGGTATGCCAACATCCCAGAAGAAGTCACGTATTTCGTTGCAAGGATCAACGATTATAAGCTGCCATTTTTCGGCATGCTCGCTACCAACTTTGTATTGCCGTTTTTATTGTTAATGAACAGTGATTACAAACGCATTAACTGGTTTGTGGTAATGGCGGGCTGTATCATTTTGGGTGGTCAATATATCAATTTTTTCCAGATGATCATGCCATCGACAGTGGGTGACCAATGGTATATAGGTATCCCCGAGATTAGTGCTGTTTTGTTCTTTGCCGGCTTTTTTATCTTTTGGGTATTCAGGGCGATCGCAGCTGCTCCATTGGAGGCCCAACGCGATCCCTTTATTGGGGAAAGTAGGCATTATCATTATTAGTAAGTAAAGTATAATTCGAAATCATACGATGACAACATTATTGACTTTAGCGGTTTTATTGCTTGTGGCAATCGCCATTTGGCAAATGACCAAAATTTTTGAACTGTCCCAACTTCGAACGGATAATTACCAGATAGCGAATGACGACGATAACAAATACAACGGTTATCTCATGTTCACTTTCCTTATCTTTATTTATGGCATCACCATATTCAGTTTTTGGAAATATGGTAAATTTTTCTTGCCGGATGCCGCTTCTGAACACGGTGCTGAATATGACCAATTGATGTTGGTCTCTATGGTCATTATTTTTTTCGTACAGACCATTACCCAGGCTTTGTTGCATTATTTTGCCTATAAGTATCGCGGAAAAAAAGGAAATAAAGCGCTTTTCTTTGCCGACAACGATCGGTTGGAATTCATATGGACGATTATCCCTGTAATTGTTTTGGCAGGTCTTATACTTTGGGGATTGTACACCTGGACCAATATTATGGATGTAAATGAAGACGATGACCCCTTGATCGTAGAACTGTATGCTCAGCAGTTCAACTGGACAGCCCGCTATGCCGGCGCCGATAATGTTTTGGGGATGGCCAATGTTCGTATGATCGATATCGATAAAGCAAATGTAATGGGTCTCGATGTATCCGATAACTATGCAACCGATGATGTAATCGTAAAAGAGTTGCATCTTCCCGTAGGGAGAAAGGTCAATTTTAAGATGCGGTCACAAGACGTTTTGCATTCGGCATTCATGCCCCATTTTAGGGCGCAAATGAACTGTGTTCCTGGAATGATTACTCAATTTTCATTTACACCCATTACCACTACCGAAGAGATGCGCCGAAACCCCGATGTAATCGACAAGGTAAAACGTACCAATAAGATACGGGCCGAGAAGGCGGCCAATGGGATTCCTAATAACGATCCTTGGGAGTTCGATTATATTCTACTTTGTAATAAGATTTGTGGCAAATCACACTACAATATGCAGATGAAAATCATTGTTGAGACCGAGGAGGAATATAATGCATGGATGAAAACCCAACAGACTTTTGGTCAAACCATGGCATCGGCGCAATAAACATCTTAGTTAAGGATAAAATAAAATAATAAATAGATTATGTCTGCAACAGCACATGTACACCTAGAAGAACACGCAGAGGATCATGTTCATCATCACAAGGAGACTTTTGTAACGAAATACATTTTTAGTCAAGATCATAAGATGATCTCGAAGCAATATTTGATTACGGGATTGATTATGGGATTCCTAGGTATTTCCATGTCGATGTTGTTCAGGATGCAACTGGCATGGCCGGGGGAATCTTTTCCCATTTTTGAGGCCGTTTTGGGTAAATGGGCCCCAGGTGGGGTCATGGATCCTGAAATGTATTTGGCACTGGTCACCATACACGGTACCATCATGGTGTTTTTTGTTTTAACGGCCGGCCTGAGCGGTACTTTTAGTAATCTTTTGATACCCCTTCAGATAGGTGCCCGTGATATGGCTTCCGGTTTTTTAAACATGGTATCCTATTGGTTGTTCTTCGTATCATCTGTCATCATGGTCCTTTCCTTATTTGTGGAAGCTGGGCCCGCTGCCGCTGGGTGGACGATCTATCCTCCGTTGAGCGCATTGCCTATGGCCATGTCGGGATCTGGTATGGGGATGACCTTGTGGCTGGTTTCCATGGCTATTTTTATCGCCTCTTCCTTGTTGGGGTCGCTGAATTATATTGTAACTGTAATCAACCTAAGGACCAAAGGCATGTCGATGACACGATTGCCATTGACCATATGGGCCTTCTTGGTGACTGCCATCATCGGTGTAGTTTCCTTCCCGGTCCTGCTTTCGGCCGCCTTGTTGTTGATTATGGATAGAAGTTTTGGTACGTCGTTCTTTCTCTCGGATATCTTTATCCAAGGGGAGGTCTTGCACTATCAGGGTGGTTCACCAGTTTTATTCGAACATTTATTCTGGTTCCTTGGGCATCCCGAGGTATACATTGTCATATTGCCCGCGATGGGCATTGTATCTGAAGTGTTGGCCGTAAATTCGCGTAAGCCGATCTTTGGATATCGCGCGATGATCGCATCTATTTTGGCCATCGCATTTTTATCGACCATTGTATGGGGCCATCATATGTTTATTTCAGGAATGAATCCGTTCTTGGGCTCCGTATTCACGTTTACTACCTTATTGATTGCTATCCCATCGGCCGTTAAGGCGTTTAACTGGATTACGACACTATGGAAGGGAAACCTACAGTTGAATCCGGGGATGTTATTCTCGATAGCCATGGTATCTACTTTTATTACAGGAGGATTGACTGGGATTATCCTTGGTGATAGTACCTTGGATATCAATGTTCACGATACCTATTTTGTGATAGCGCATTTTCACCTGGTAATGGGGATTTCGGCGGCCTATGGGGCGTTGGCCGGTATATATCATTGGTTCCCGAAAATGTTCCAAGGCAGGATGATGAACAAAAACTTGGGCTATGTGCATTTTTGGATAACCGTGGTTGCCGCCTATGGGGTATTTTTCCCAATGCATTTTGTAGGTATGGCAGGAGTACCAAGACGTTACTACGAAAATACCGCGTTTCCTATGTTCGATGAATTGAGCGATATTCAAGTGTTGATGACGGTATTCGCCCTCATCGGGGGAATTGCACAATTGATTTTCGTCTACAATTTTTTCCATAGTATCTTTTATGGAAAGAAAGGGCCGCAAAACCCTTGGCAAGCGAATACACTGGAGTGGACAGCCGAGGTGAAACACATTCATGGAAACTGGGACGGTCCGATTCCCCATGTGCACCGATGGGCTTATGATTATAGCAAAACCAATGAAAATGGTGACTACTTCATTCCTGGTCAGGATTTTATTCCGCAGACGACTCCTTTACTTAAGGATGAGGAAGAATTGCAGCATTGATAGCTACCATAGAATAGATACTAAAATGCCCATCGGAATATGTTGGGCATTTTTTATGATACCTATTAAAAGATATTGAATATATTTAAAACACTTTTGGGATTCCACTGTGCTGAATGGCGATGGGCTGATCCGAAGTTTAAAAACATTCCAAAATCATTTGACTTTGGGTTTAATTAATTGGAACATGAAAAATATAGTGATATTGATAGGCCTCTTGGTTTCCTTTCAAGCTGTGAATGCCCAGCGTAAGCCCAAGATCAAGGGCAATCGAAAAGTTGTCGAAGTTCAACAAGAGTTGCCGCCTTTCAATTCAATAGAATTGGTCGATGATCTGGATATCATACTCCAAAAATCCTCCCGGGAAGGGTATTCGCTAGAAGCAGACGATAATCTGATCGACATCCTAAAATTCAAGGTGCAGGACAGTACGTTGTACATCTCTTCGTTCTATAAGATTACGGGCAAGAAGAAACTCAATATTACCATTCAGTTTGTTGATTTAAAAAAGCTAATCCTGCAAGATGGCCGCATCGATATGCAGGATATCATTACGACCGATGAATTGTATGTAGCTACTTTTGGAGCTTCCCGGCTAGAGTTGAACGCCTCGGCCCCCTATATTCAGATTAATATGGAAGGAATGAGTTCGGGAGACTATAACCTGGCAAGTGATTCCTTGAACATTACCTTAAAGGATCGGGTCGATGCCAGTATTTATTCGGTCGGGGAAAGTAGTGCGATCAAGATGTATAAGAATGCCTCGGCAAAATTGGAAGGTAAAGTCGATATTTTTTATGCCGACCTCTATGAAAACTCAAATCTAAAGGCCGAAAAATTAGAGGCAGAAACCGTAAAGGCTACTCTTCAGGAATCACCCAGTGCCAGCGTATATGCCCTGGACAATTTTGAACTTTCTTCGCGTGGATCCTCCAAGACCTATTTGTACGGGGAGGCCAAAATCGTCATCCTCGAATTTTTGGACACCTCGCAATTGAATAAGGAGAAATAGCTTTTTTATTATAAAATAAAAACGACGAAAGGTGCCTAAAAAGATCAACTTTACTGAATACTGTAAGTGCCTGCTGAACACGGGTTACTGTTCGCTGCCCCTTCCCAAGCCGTCAATGCTTCCCCCCGGATCAGTGTCAAAAAGCAACAGATCACCACGTCGCTAACGCTCCTCGTGATGACGTCGATGCGAATTTGCTTATTTCTTATTGTACATTGATTACTGAAAACTGCCCATAGACATCCCAACTTTTACGTAGCAATCGGAGCCGTCATACAATGTTTAGGGATGCCGAAACCATCGACCAAAACCTCAATGTGGGGCCGAAGCTCGGTGCTAAGGCGTTCGACGCGCTGTCGTATCGCCTTTGATTTGGTCCCTCCAAGATAGCCTTGCTCCAAATACCACGAGGCATCTTCCCGAATCGTATGAAGGGCATGTAGCGTTCCCAGTTTCTGAAAGAGCCCCCTATTTTTTTCGTCGGTGATGGTCTCGGTAAAATCGCAATAAGTGGTATAGGCCAGTTCTGCGCTATAAGCTTTTGCCAAGGCCAATAAATGGGTCTGAACCTTCAAGAATGCCTGATAAGCGGGGACCCCTTTCTTGATGTAGTCCCGAATACGCATGGCCAGGGTGTAGGTCAATCGGCGGGTGCGATATGCAAAGGCATGTTTATGGAATTTCGGGTTGTACAAATGGTCTTTGTCGACCTTGTTGGCATAGACGGGGTTTATGGTCGTAAGTTTATCATTGATCTGCATGCCCAAGATCTTTAGGACCGAGGAGAAGCCAGCACTGTTGAATTCGGCCTTAAAATCTGATAAAACTCCTTTAGCGGCCAACTGCAGCAAGACAGTATTGTCACCTTCAAAGGTAGTAAAGATATCTACGTCGCCCTTCAGGTCGGCAATACGGTTTTCAATCAGATAACCTTTTCCGCCGCAGGCCTCGCGACACTCCTGAATGGCACTATTGGCATACCACGTAATGATTGATTTCAGGCCGGCCACCTGGGTTTCCACTTTTCGTTTGTCGGGCTGGCTTTCATCGCAATAGTGAGCCATCAACTTTTCAAGGGTGACATGGTACACATAGGCACTGGCCACCAAAGGTGTCAAGCGTAGCTGATGCGTCGGGTAGTCCATTAACAGGTCTTCCTGCATTTTTATAGCGTCGTTGAATTGCCTGCGTTTCAAGGCATACTTGATGGCAATTGCCAAGGCCATTTTTGCCCCGCCCAGGCTTGCCCGCGCCACGCATATCCGACCGCCGACCAACGTGCCCAGCATTGTAAAAAAACGCTTGTTCGGGTCTTTGATATCGGAGTGATAGGTGCCGTCATCCCGTACTTCCCCATATTTATTCAGGAGATTTTCCCTTGGCACCACCACTTGGTTAAACCAGATCTTTCCGTTGTCCACCCCGTTCAAGCCCAATTTATAGCCATTATCTTCTATTGAAATTCCAGGTAATACCTCGTGTTTTTCATTTCGTAGGGGTACCAAAATGGCATGTACCCCTTGATTCTCGCCATTTACGATCAGCTGTGCGAATACCGAGGCTAATTTGGCATGTAGGGCATTGCCGATATATTCCTTGTTGTTGTCTTTACCCGGGGTATGAACGATCAGGGAATCTGTTTTCGGGTCGTAGGTGGCCGTGGTCTTGATACCGCGCACATTTGATCCATGGCGGGTTTCGGTCATCGCAAAACAACCTAATAAATCGGCCTGACCAGCTGCCTGTAAATACCGATCGTGGTGTTTTTTGGTGCCCAGTTTTTGGATACTGCCACCAAAAAGGCCGAATTGCACCCCGAATTTAATGGTCAAGCTCGCATCTACGAACATCAAATTTTCGAAAATGCCCGCATAGGCCTCCATATCCCCCGTGCCCCCGTAGGCCTTGGGATAGGCCAAGGCCCCATACCCTTTTTCACCCAAGTAACGTACTTGTTGCAAGACAAGTTTTCGAAATTCCTCTTTTTCACGATGCAGGCCCCAATCAAAAATGGGATACGATAGGAATTTTCGAAAAGCATCGATGATCTTTGCATGCTTCCCTTTTAAAAGCGTATCGATTTCGTTTGGGTTGTAGAAGTCAGAGGTGCTAGAATGCTCAGTTTCGACATCGAACAAATGGTTATAGTGGTTGGGTTGTATCCCAAGATGTATTTCGATATGCTTGATCTGATTATTAAAGGGGCATTCCTTTTCATAGTGGCATACCATTTTTTGGCTAAAGGTCGACAAGGGATAGTGTTCGCTTTCCACCAGTTTTACCTGTGAATTCGAAATTAGCTGCTTCCAATATTTAATTTCAGAATTTTTAGGCGGCTTTTGCTTGTCTAGCCAGGAAAGCAGCAAAGCCTGATCTACTTTACTTAAAGCTGGATCTTTATCCAAGGCATTCTGCACTACATTAATTTCGGAAATCGAGAGTAGATCATCTGACCAGATCACATAAAATAACGGAATATAGTGTAGTACCCCAGGGGAATAACGATGTCTTTCCATACTTTGAAAGTACGATTTTTATACAAATCGTAGGATACCTATACATAAAAAGACCTCCCCTAAAAAGTTGTGGGTGCCCAAGACCAAGAGAAATGAAATTTTATTGGGATTGCAACGAATAGCTGCTTGGACCCGCCTCCGATATTGCCATACTGACACGCTCGTCAAATTTCTAAAAATTCTCATTGAAGAGCATGATAAGTTTCTTCTTGGCCATATCATATTTTGGTTTGTCAGACCACGTATTTTTCGGAAGCAGTACTTCCGAGGGTACATTAGGACAATTCGTGGGTATCTGAAACCCGAATTCTTCGTCTTGGACGAAATCGACCGTATCAAAATTTTTCTGATGTATGGCATCGATCATCGCCCGGGTATATTTCAGTTTTATACGATTACCGACGCCATAGCCACCGCCCGTCCAACCTGTATTTACCAACCATGCCGTTGCCTTGTGGTCCTTAATTTTCTTGGCCAGCAATTCGGCATAGGTATTGGGATGCCACATCATAAAGGCTGCCCCAAAACAGGCACTAAAAGTGGCCTGTGGTTCGGTAATCCCCATTTCGGTGCCGGCGACCTTGGCCGTATATCCCGATATAAAATGATAACTAGCCTGTTCAGGACTTAATTTGCTGATTGGGGGCAAGACCCCAAAGGCATCACAGGTAAGGAAAATAATATTTTCGGGATGGCCAGCAACGCAGGGCATTTGAATATTCTTAATGAAATTGATGGGATAGGCGGCTCGGGTATTTTCGGTAATCGACACATCGGTATAGTCGACTTTTCTGCTTTGTGGATTATAAACCGTATTTTCCAATACGGTTCCGAATCGGATCGCATTAAAGATATCCGGCTCCTTGGTGGCCGATAAATTAACGGCTTTGGCATAGCATCCCCCTTCAATATTAAAAGTACCTTCATCGGTCCAGCAGTGTTCGTCATCTCCAATAAGCTTACGTTTTGGGTCGGCACTCAAGGTAGTCTTGCCCGTTCCTGAGAGCCCAAAAAGGAGGGTAACATCATTTTTTTCGCCCACATTGGCCGAACAGTGCATGGAGAGCACCCCTTGTAATGGCATCAAATAGTTCATCACTGAAAAGATGCCTTTTTTCATTTCACCAGCATATTCGGTTCCAAGAATAACAATTTCCTTACGTTCTAAATTGATGTCGACACTGGTTTTCGATGTCATTTCAGAGGTGTATCGATTGGCAGGAAATTGGCCAGCATTGAAAATCACATAATCCGGTTCTCCAAAATTCGCCAATTCTTCGTCCGTTGGCGTAATTAGCATATTCTTCATAAAAAGCGCATGATAGGCGCGCGAACAGATAATCCTAGTTTTTATGCGATATTTTGGATCCCATCCTGCATAGGCATCCACTACAAATACATGGTCGAGCATATTCAAATAGTCGATGGCACGCTCAAGGTTAACCATAAAGGTATGTTCATCCAATCCTATATTTATTTTCCCCCAATCAATATGTTTTTCCGAATCGGGATGTTTCACGATGCGTTTGTCCTTGGGGCTACGACCCGTTTTTTCACCCGAATAGGTCATCAGGGCACCTACGTCGGAAAGGGCTGTGCCCTTTTCCAATCGCAGCCCCAATTCATACAAAATGGGCACGCTTGTATTTCTATAAATCTTAGAAGTATTGATTCCGTAAGGGGTAAGGTCAAATTGATCCGACATATGATTGAATTGTAATTCGTAGTATAACCTGGCTTCAAAGATCCCAATCACGGGCCTAAAAAAGAATGATAAATATCATATACCCAGATAGAATCGTATGAAACTCCGGTAGAAATCCAGGAGTTCTTTTTACTATCTTTGAATACGAAACCTGTTTGGAGAGCAACTTCGAGTGGACGTCCGAAATTCAGGTCTGGGTTTTCCTGATTCTTTTAGGGATATCCTAGTATATTAAATGTGGCGATGAACGATTATTTAGATGCAACGGGA
Organism: Flavobacteriales bacterium; assembly: GCA_038316335.1. Lineage (GTDB taxonomy): Bacteria > Bacteroidota > Bacteroidia > Flavobacteriales > Flavobacteriaceae > JALHST01. The sequence continues at coordinate 7,184 of JBBQAM010000047.1, read as the reverse complement.
GCACATTTCTCCCCAGAGGAGGTTGATTTGGAAAGGGCATTACGGCCCATTACTTTTGATGACTTCACAGGACAAGAGCAGGTATTGGAAAACTTGAAGGTATTCGTTGAAGCCGCCAATCAAAGGGACGAAGCGTTGGACCATACCTTGTTTCATGGCCCACCTGGATTGGGCAAGACGACCTTGGCCCATATTCTGGCCAATGAATTGGGGGTCGGCATTAAAATCACGTCGGGCCCCGTTTTGGATAAGCCGGGTGATCTTGCCGGATTATTGACCAACCTTCAAGAAAGGGACGTGTTATTTATCGATGAGATCCATCGGTTGAGTCCGGTCGTAGAAGAATACCTGTACTCGGCCATGGAGGATTATAAGATCGATATTATGATCGAAACAGGCCCCAATGCACGTTCGGTGCAGATCAATTTGAATCCGTTTACCCTTATAGGGGCCACTACCCGTTCCGGATTATTAACGGCGCCTATGCGGGCCCGTTTTGGCATCCAAAGTCGCTTACAATACTATTCGACCGAATTACTTTCGACGATTGTCGAACGAAGTGCGGAAATCCTGAAAGTACCCATTTCCCAGGAGGCGGCCATAGAGATTGCCGGTAGGAGCAGGGGCACGCCAAGGATCTGCAATGCCCTTTTGAGAAGGGTGCGCGATTTTGCGCAAATCAAAGGGAATGGCAAGATCGATATCGAAATTTCAAGATTTGGATTGAAAGCGTTGCATGTCGATATTCATGGCCTCGACGAGATGGACAATAAAATACTTACCACGATTATCGATAAGTTCAAAGGGGGCCCCGTAGGTATTTCTACCTTGGCCACGGCCGTATCCGAAAGCGCCGAGACCATCGAGGAAGTCTACGAACCTTTTTTGATACAACAGGGTTTTATCATGCGGACTCCCAGGGGAAGGGAGGTCACCGAATTGGCCTATAAGCATCTTGGAAAGATCAAAGGTGGAATACAACCAGGATTGTTTTAAATGCGAGATCTTAAGGCCATCTCCCAATATGAGGTATTTAAAAACCGAAAAGGAATCCTTAAAAATCCCTTGCCTTTCCATCACGAAAATTTCAAGAAATTCGGTGATATCTTCAAGGTCAGGATTGGTTTCAGAAAGGCGATAGTATTTACACGGGATCCAGTGATTATACGGCACATCCTTCAGAAGCAGCATAAAAAGTATGGGAAGTCGACCTTACAGACACAAGATCTTGCCAAATACATCGGACATGGGATCTTAACTTCCAACGGGGAACATTGGCGTACCCATCGCCGTATGGTACAACCTGCCTTTCATAAAAAGAAACTCGAGGGTCTTTTGGAAATTATGCAGCGGGCAATTCAGACAGAATTGCAGCGCATTATACCACAAACAGATCAAGATATCTATCCCCTAATGGGGGATTTGGCGTTTCAGGTAGTTGCAAAGTCGCTCTTTAGTCGCTCGGATATTCAGGAACGCATGCAAAAGCTCCAAGAATATACCGAGAAGAACCAGAAAATGCTGATCCGGGAAATGCGGCAGCGCTATTTTAAATGGTGGTTTCACTTAAGTGGTCAAATACGGCATCATTTGGCCTTGGCCAAGAAAGGCAGAACAATCCTTGATCAACTTATTGAAGAACGCTTGAAAACCGGACAGGAAAAAGACGATTTATTAGATATGCTCTTATCGGCCAGATACGAAGACGGGACTTCTATGTCACGCGAACAGTTGATCGACGAAGTATTGATTTTGTTTACGGCCGGTCATGAAACTACGGCGAATGCCTTAAGTTTCACCTTTTTTTTATTGGCAAAGCATCCTGAGGTCCAGAAAAAGGCCTTTCAGGAAGTAGCGGCCTCGCAGGAACTGGAAAGTGACCTGATGGCCTATATTTCAAAAATGCCCTTCATCAAACAATGCATTGAGGAGGCCCTGCGACTATATCCTCCTGCATATATTATTGATCGGGTCGCTCTTGAGGAAGATGCGATCGAAGGCCGGGTCATTCCTAAAAATACCTTGATCTTGATGTCGATCTATGAACTGCATCGTCATAACCGATTTTGGGATTCGCCTGGAGATTATCGGCCAGAACGCTTCGATCCCAAGCAAAACAAGGCATTACAGGAATACTATTTTCCGTTTGGGGCCGGGCCAAGAATGTGTGTTGGCAACAATTTCGCGATTTACGAAATGATCTTGACCGTTGCCGAGGTCCTAAAAAAATATTCGCTACATACTAGCACCGAATCCGTAGAAATCAATCCTTTGATTTCATTAAAGCCAAAGGAAGTCTTCATTAATTTTACAGTAAGGGAACATTTTGATTACTAGAGCGCACCATACCGAGGCCATCAAATCCGAGGCAAAGCGCCTGGGTTTTATGTCGTGCGGCATCTCAAAAGCCGACTTCTTGGAGGAAGAGGCCCCTCGATTGGAAAGCTGGCTCCAAAACAAGATGCAAGGCGAAATGGAGTACATGCAAAACCATTTCGATAAACGCCTGGATCCCCGCCTATTGGTCGATGGTGCAAAATCAGTGATTTCCTTACTGCTCAATTACTATCCGGAAAAGACACAGGTAAATAACACTTTAAAGATATCGAAATATGCCTATGGGCAGGATTACCATCACGTCATCAAAACAAAATTGCGACAACTACAGGAATTTATTTCCGAGGAAATCGGGGAAGTGAATGGGCGTGCCTTTGTCGATTCGGCCCCAGTTATGGATAAGGCCTGGGCCGCAAAAAGCGGACTTGGTTGGATCGGGAAGCATAGTAATCTATTAACCCAAAAAGCGGGGTCGTTTTATTTTATTGCCGAGTTGATAGTTGATCTTGATCTCGTCTATGATACGCCCGTTACCGACCATTGCGGTACGTGTACCGCCTGTATCGATGCCTGCCCCACCGAGGCCATTGTTGCGCCTTATGTAGTCGACGGCAGTAAATGTATCTCGTATTTTACCATCGAATTGAAAAATGAAATCCCCAACGAATTTCATGGGAAATTCGATGATTGGGTCTTCGGTTGCGATATTTGTCAGGATGTATGTCCTTGGAACAAATTTTCCAAACCACATTCCGAACCCTTGTTCGATCCGAAGCCTACGCTGTTGGAAATGACCAAAAAAGATTGGGAAGAGATAACCGAAGCGGTCTTTAAAAAGGTCTTTCAAAAGTCGGCCGTTAAACGCACCAAGTTTGCAGGCCTACAGCGGAATATCGATTTTCTGAAATAATCCGAGGGCTACGATATCGTTTTCGTTACAAGTGAAACTTATTTTTATAGGTGACATTCCCGATTTGCTACATTAAAAATACTATATTGGATACTAGATTTTTTATGACCAAACCATCGAATAATGAAAATTAACAAGCCTCATTTAACTTTTTGGCAAATATTCAATATGAATGTTGGATTTCTTGGAATTCAATTCAGTTTTGGATTGCAGCAGAGCGCAATCAACCCCATTTTTCTTTTCTTAGGCGCACACGAAGATCTTTTGCCTATTCTAAATATTGCGGGCCCCATTACAGGCCTGATAATTCAACCTATAATTGGAGCCATTTCAGATAAGACATGGTCGCCGCGATGGGGCCGGCGGAAGCCCTTTTTTCTTATGGGTGCAGTTTTAGGTAGTTTGTGTTTGTTCGCATTTCCGTTAAGCCCTTCCTTATGGTTTGCCGTAGGGCTATTATGGATCCTGGATGTCGGGAACAATATGGCCATGGAGCCGTATCGCGCTTTCGTAGGGGATAAACTACCTGAAAAGCAATTAAGTTTTGGGTATCAAATGCAGAGCCTTTTTGTTGGGGCCGGGATACTTTTGGCGACGGGATCAATTGTGCTTTTTCAATCTTGGTTTGGCGCAGATTCCCCGGAAGTGGCCGGGACCATTCCCAAGTGGATCTATTATTGCTTTTTCATCGGGTCTTTTTTGTCTTTGACTACCATTATGTGGTCAGTGTTCAAAACCCCGGAGATTCCTCCGACCGATGAAGAAATGGCAGAAATAAACCTACATAAAGGACTTCCGTTCATCGATCGATTTAAAATGCCTTTTATAGAAATTAAGAAGGCAGTCAAAGAAATGCCCAAATTTATGTGGCAACTTTCGGCCGTTTATTTATTTCAATGGTACGCCTTGTTTGTCTATTGGCAATTTATCACGCCCCTTTTTAAAGCTACATTGGGGTATGATACGTCGAACGCAGCTGCACAAGCAGCAAAAATGAGTCTGTTCTATAATATTGTTACGGTTGTTATCGCACTGGCTCTAGTGCCCTTAACCTTAAAATATGGAGGAAAAAAGATCTATGCCTTGAGCTTATTTGGCACAGGACTCGCCTTAATCTTGATTCCTTATATTGCAGACCCGTTTCTTGTATTGATGCCGATGGTCTTGTTCGGTATCGGATGGGCCGCAATGATGGGAATCCCGTATACCATGGTGTCGAAAATTGTTCCTCAAGACCGCCGAGGTGTGTATATGGGTATATTGAATATGATGATCGTTATTCCGATGGGTATTGAAACCATTACCTTCGGCCCGATTTTTAAACATTTTCTAGGCAACAATTCGATCAATGCCATTTTATTTGGAGGGGTATTTTTTATCATCGCCGCTATTTTGGCGTTGCGCCTCAAAATGCCGGAAGCCAAGGAATCGTAACTTAAAATTGGTGATTCAGGCAACACGAAAACATAAAGACAGGGTCAATGTTCCCAAACCAAGTATGCCAATGCCGCGGTCCACAATAAGATCATCGTATTTTATCTGAATGCAAAACTGTAGGATGAATTAAACGTAATGAATATCAAGCCTGCGAAACAATCATCCTTATTCCCGCATCGATTCAAGAATCTTTTCCTCGGAATGTTTTTTTGAAAAGTTTATGGCGCATTCAATCAAAGCCAAGTGTGAATAGGCCTGCGGAAAATTTCCGAGCAGTCGCTTGGTCTTAAAGTCGATGTCCTCGCTGAATAGTCCCAAATGATTTCCATAACCTAGAAGTTTATCGAAAAGCGCCATCGCCTTTTCCTCCTCCCCGATTTTAAAGAGGCTATTGATAAACCAAAACGTGCAGATAGTGAACGATGAGGAGGGTAACCCAAAATCATCCTCGTTCTTATAACGATATAATAGGCCATCATTGCTTAGTTCCTTTTCAATGGCCTTAACGGTACTTACATATTTTGGGTCCTTGGCCGCAATAAATCCGTAGGATTCCATCAACAAGACCGACGCGTCCAAATGTGAGGAGCCATACGATTGTACAAAGGCGTTTTTATCGGCATTCCAGGCATTTTCGTGGATGTCGTTGCGAATTTCCCGTTCCAAGGCCACCCATTTTTCAATTTTATGGGACTTATTGAAAATACGACCGATTTTAATGGCTCGGTCGACGGCCACCCAGCAAAGTACTTTTGAAAATGTAAAATGCCGATCTTCGGTGCGAAATTCCCAAATACCTTTGTCACGTTCTTTCCAATGTTTTGATACGATCCAAACAATGCCTTTGGTAATGCTCCAAAGATCTTCGCCGTTTTCGATTTCGGTGCTGAATTTAATAAGTTGTTCATAGATGACATCCATCAAAATGCCATAAATGTCGTTCTGCTTTTGGGCATAGGCCGCATTCCCGATGCGTACGGGTTTTGAGCCCATATAGCCATTTAGGTGGTCTAAGGTCGTTTCGCTAAGTTTCTTTTCCTTGTTGATGCCATACATGATCTGCAATTTCTCATCCTTATCCGGGATTAGATCGATAATGAAACCAAGATACCGCTTCGCGACATTTTTATGCCCAAGTTCAGACATCACCTTGACGACCATCGAGGCATCACGTATCCAACAAAAGCGATAATCCCAATTTCGGACTTCTCCGATGGTCTCGGGCAATGAGGTGGTAGGAGCCGCCAAAACAGCTCCCGATTTGTCATAACTAAGCAGTTTTAATGTCACGGCACTGCGGCTTATTTCAGTATTGTACTTTTTATAGGTCGGGGTATTGTTGCTCCAATTGAGCCAATAAACCTTGGTACGCTCCAGTTCCAAATACATTTTACTTGTATTGGGCAGCAGTAGTTTCTCATTGTAGCCAATGAGAAAATACCCGTCTTTGACGATTTCGATTTCCCGGCCTTCGATTACGGCATTTTTGTTGAAAGAGGTATATAAAAATACAGTATCGAATTTCTCGGCGTGGGTAAGGCTTGCAATGAAATTATGCTTTACGAACGATTTAGTTTCCCCAAGGGCATATTCCAATTTGGGGTCGTAATGGACCTTGAATTTCGGTTTCCCGGAAAGATGTCTGATATACCTGACAATTTCGGGGGGAGAATGATAGCCTCCCTCCGAATTGCGATACCGTGGCATAAAATCACGTACTTCAAAAGCATGCTCCCCATCAGTGAATTTCGTAATCAATAAGGCGGTATTTTTTTTATATCGTTGCTGTATCGTATAGGTATCCTCCACATGTATCTCAAAGCTTCCTCCCTTTTCGGTATCCAATATTTTGGCAAATACCGAAGGAGAATCAAATTCTGGCAAACAGCACCAGTCGATACTTCCCGTTTTTGAAATTAATGCCGCACTTCTACAATTTCCAATTAATCCGTAATCTAAATTATCCATTCCCTAAAATTCTTGGTTCAAAGGGACAATTGATTGCTTTTGCCCATTTATTTGTCGAAATTTAGAGAAATTATATCGGTAATTAAACCAAAATGGGTCAAAACCAACAATACATGGGCAAAACTATCATTATCTCAAACAGATTACCCGTTAGATTACAAATTGGCAATGGGAACATCAAGGCCATACCTAGTATCGGGGGTCTGGCCACTGGAATGAAATCGGTTCATAGTGGGGGTGATAGTCTTTGGATCGGGTGGAGCGGGTTGACCGATGAGGAGATTACCACTGAACTATCGGCCAAAATTGATCAGGCCCTTGCCAAACATGACTGTTCAAAAGTTAGTCTTACGGCAGAGGAGGTGGAGGGGTTCTATTATGGCTTTAGCAATCGCACCATTTGGCCTCTTTTTCATTATTTTTTGGAATATTCCGAGTTTGAACTCGATAGTTGGCGAACCTATAAAAAAGTCAATCGGAAATTCGCCGATGCTATTTTGGAAAAGGCCGGGGAAGAAGATACCATCTGGGT
>JBBQAM010000060.1:0-23566 GCA_038316335.1 Flavobacteriales bacterium | reverse complement strand
ATAGGCCAATTGACTCTCGATGCCGTTTTCCGCTAGAAGCCCCCATTCATTGGCGGACACCTCCCACGGATGTTTTAGTATATACAAAATGTCCTCAGGATGTATTTCAAGCGATGTTTCAGTCATAATGTTTATAAATTCCGTTCAGTTCGTATCAACCGAACGATACCGATGCGCCACTATCCCAATTCTCTGACCAGCCGCAAGGCGGTGTCGATTTCCGCCTTTGAATTGTAGATATGTACCGAGTGCCGGATGCCATTTACCCCTCCGGTACGTGGTTGCAAGTGTTCTTTGTCCCACATCAATTTTTGCAGATCGGCCCCCGAAATCCCGGCTACTGCATAGGTGGTAATACCAGCCGCCATGGCCTCGTTGGTTGACGATTGTATGGAGACGTGTGGCATTTCGCGCAAGCCGTCGCGCAGGTAGTTACCAAGTTCGTGGATGCGGCCCAACCACTTTTCGGCCCCGATCGTATTAAAGAAATCGACCGAGGCATCAAGCCCCGTCATTAGGGCCGGATTGCCCGTACCGTTTTGCATAAAGCGAAACCCATGATCTTCCTGGTTGTCCCATTGATAGCTGGCAATGGTCGACCAGATGGTGGGGGCCACTTCTTTATTCACATACAGAATGCCACTGCCTGGAGGGGCCAAGAACCATTTGTGCAAGCTTGAGTAATAGGCGTCGCACCCGATCGCCTTGACGTCTACCGGGATATGGCCCACGCATTGCGCTCCATCGAGGACGGTGAAAATACCTCGTTTTTTGGCTTCGGTACATATTTCCCGAACCGGCATGACCGTCCCATAGGTAGAGATGATATGTGGAATTGCAATTACCTTGGTCTTGGGGCCTACTTCCTTAAAAATAGCATCGAATACTTCTTGGGGATCATTGGCAGGTACTGGCATGATGGCCTGTTTGTACACACAGCCTTTTCGTTTGGCCAACAATTGCCAAGCCCCAAAGCCGCCTCCATGTTCCTGATTGGTATTGAGCAGTTCATCCCCTTTCTTTAGGTCGAGCCCCATGCCGACATAATTCATGCCGAAAGTGGCATTCTGGGTCAAGGAAATTTCGGTATAGTTACAATTGATGATACGGCCGATTTTGGTGCGCAATTCCACATAGGGAAAATACCCACTGAGGAGTTCGGGTCCGGAGCCATCCTTATAATCAATGGTAGCCGCTTCCTTCGCATAATGCAGCATATGATGGATCATTTGGTCGAGAACATAGCCTGGGGTCGGACCCATGGTGCCGTTGTTGAAATAGGTCTGCCCTTCCTTTAGTGGGAACTGTTTGCGCACCATGCCCCAATAGGCCTCGGGATCCTCGATGTTGCTACGGAGGGGGGAAAGTGACCAGTCCTTTTTAGAATCGAAGGCTAAAAACGGCGTCGAGAGCGCCGCTAAGGAGCTGGTTTTTAAAAAAGACCGTCGCTGATTCATAAAGTACGTTTTAAAGATTTCCTAAATATAGGGAACGCCGCTGTTTTTCGAATCAAAAAATAGGCATAAAAACCTCCATAGCTACCTTTGCTAAAATTGGTCAATGCAAAATCAACACACATGGGGCTTGCCCGTATGCAAAATCCCTCTTAAAAGGGCAGCTTAGGATTTTAGACGGGTCGTTAGGCTGATTTCGGTCTTTAACAGTTTCGAGACGGGACAAATTTCCTTGGCCTTGTTGGCAATCTGCTCGAATTCACTTTGTGAAATACCCTTGATCTGTCCCGAGAGATCCAGGGAAACCTGAATGATCTCACCATCCTTAAAAGTCACCTTGGCATCGGTCTGCAGATTATCGGGTGTGTACCCTGATTCGCCCAAAAGAAAGCTAAGTTGCATCGTAAAACAGCCCGCATGGGCGGCGCCTATCAATTCTTCCGGATTGGTGCCTTTCGTGTCATTCTCGAAGCGGGTACTAAATGAATATGGGGTTTTGTCAAGCACACCGCTGCCCGTGGTCAGGTTTCCTTTTCCTGTTTTTCCACTACCTTTCCAGTTTGCGGATGCCTTTCTTGTAAAATTCATAATATATTAATTTTAGGGTGTTCAAATTAAGGTTACAAGCTATAAAAACTTCCTCTCATTTACTATGGGAAAGCCTACTTTTTTTGACGCAATCGATGATACCAGTCTGCACTTCATCGGCGCTCCTTTTTAGGAAATTCCGATCAAACCCCTACCCCATTGGGTCACTATACAAATCGGATGCGATTAAAAGTATGTTTATTTTATGTTAAACTATTTGATATATCAAATACATATTGTTTTTTTTTATACTTTTGAATATCAATCAAAAAATCGACGGTTGAGGGCCCATCACCCTCCAGATCAAGTACCCTGGAACTCAAAAGAATTGGTAGTTTGAAATCGGCGTTCGCCATTTCGATGCAACCATGGGCCATTTGGAATTCTTGGGTACTTTTTTTGTGCCTAATTTCGGAGTTAAGGCACTTTATAAAAGTTATAAGCAGTTTTGAATCAACTTTTGTAAGGTGGCATTCAAGTGCACTATCTCCTTTTGGTCAATACCTTGTAAAGCACGTTCCCGGTTCGATTTGATAATGGGCATCAAAAGTTCGATGTTGTCATTGCCTTTTTTGGTCAATAGAAGGGTCGACCGTCTTTTGTCGACTGCATGTGCCTTCCGCATCAAATAGCCATTTGATACCATCCGTTCGATCATTCGGGTTATCGCAGCATAATCCTTAAAAAGCAGTTCTGCGATCTTTACTTGGGAATAATCAGGATGCTGTTCTACGATGATCAAGATCAGCGCCTGATCGATCGTGATATCGGGAACAATCTGGCTAATCTGTTTTTGGCTCATCTTGCGGTATTGCTTGATCGCATTTTCAATGGTGTAGAAAATGGTCTGTGTCGGGAAGGCTATCTTCATGGGTTGGTTCATTGGCTAAATTTATGAATTATCGCCACATCAAACGAACTTAAAGGTCCTAAACCTGGCAAAATACTTTGTAATAATCAAGGTGCATCGTGAAGGAGTACATCGAAATCGATCAACACATATATACGGTCTATTGGCTATAGCCAGTTTTTGAATCAAATAGAGGAATTACTTGATGGTACTTGCCAATACCTCAAAAATACCTACTGGGGCGATGACGTTCTCAATCCCACACAAAGCGCCAAGTGCCGACTTCCTGGCGTTTCCAAACCGTATGGAAGATACCGGTCTGGGCATGTGTTTGCCCCAATGAATCAACCGATAAAAAGCGATAGCGCCCATAAGTATACCCTAGATCACCAGATTTGGAGACCTCTACAAAATCGGGTTCCCACGATAATCCCTTGGAAGTTTGGTTCTTGTAGTGTGCGGCGATTTTTTCTTTTCCGATAATCACATCGTTGTTTCGCATCACTACCGCACTATCGGCCGCATAGGTCGTAAAGGCCTTTTCAATGCCGTCTTTCTGTGCCATCTGGGCAAAGTCTTGTTCGGCTTGAACGATTTCCTCTTTCCATTGTTCACGATCGCCGGGTACCGTTGATGGGCCACAAGCCGTCAAGCAGAGCAAGGTTGCCGGTATTAAATAGTAGTACTTCATCCTATTAGGTGCTTTCTTCTTAAAGATATGCATTACCTGCAATAGCATGATCCAAAAATTCTTCGAATTTTCACTGAAGGCATGCGCTCCTAGCCTTTATGGAATGCCTCAATATTCGGGATAGACCATCGTGCCATCTAAAAAGGCCCTATTGTACATCATATTGCCCACCAGGATTTTTTTACGGGCCGCAAGGGCCGGTGTCCTGCTCAGATACAATTTCGAACTTGCCAAGGCACTCTGAAGACTTTCGTCGAAACGACCCCAGGCAGCCACGCCGTAATAGACCATCCCGGCCCATTGCCCATCTTTCTTATTGGTGCTGAGATCCATTTTGTAATTGGCGGCCCCTTCCGAATTTTCAAGCTGCCAATGGGCCGTTGCCAAAAATCGGGCCTTGTCGGCATCGTTCCAATAACTTCCGGCGAACATCATTTGATTGGCAATATGCCTAAATTCGGCTTGATTGTGATTGGTGTCGGTCGCCCCCGTCATTTTCCCCCAATTGGGGTTCCAAATATACCCTTCGTACGGGGTGCCCGTATCGGTATAGGTCATTTTACGCAATTGCCCCCGAAACGAGCTCGGATAGGTACTATACCCATGGCCATCGGCATCTGAATTAAAATCATCCAGAAAGTTTTTGTAGGCCACTTTTTTTGGGTGGATCTTAGAAAGATATAAGGCCATATTGGCAGCATGTGAGGTAATATGGGTCTGGCTCCTAAACAGGTTCTTGGTACCTCGCTCGAACCATTTGTCCCAAATATTTTTTTCGAACCATGGCAATATTTTGTCATAATCATCCTGATACGTGCCGCCCCTTGTATTCTTCATCTGCCGCAATTCTGGATGCAAATACAAAACATAGAGCATTTTTGGAACACACTGAAACCCATGCGTCTCGAACAAGGGGTATTCCCCGCCATTGGTCTGCCCTTGATCATACTCCCGTTTCCCATGATTATCCCATGACAGATAGGTATCCTTGAAAACATTTTGTTTCCCTAAGGCCTCCTCGTTCGTATACGCGGGTAAATTCGAGTTGGGAAATGTGTTCGACGGCAAGGCGTTGTCCTGAAAGGCATACCAATGCCGTAGAAATGCTTCTAAATAAGAAAGATCCCCGGTTGCCTGAAATGCGAGCAGTTCCCCTTCGGCCCCATAAATAAACCAATAGCTGTCTCCTTCATGAAAATACTCCTCTACACGGGTATCCGCTGCTTTGGTCGCCGATTTCAAAAGATCGAATTTCATCTGTAGCTCAGCCATCGTCGGGGATTGTGCAGTTACTCCCATACCGATTAGTAAAGCAATATAAAAAATTATATGTTTCATAAGTTTCATCCGATATTCAAGAAAACAAAGGAGTCTTCGTACCTCGTATTTCTCTTTGAAATAAGATACCCTCTGGTTACGAAGAATCGTGCCAAAGATCGTCAATGCAGTTCAAACCTGCCAGTTTATCGGCTTAACAAGATATTTTTTAGGTTGTATGGCTGTGATCTTCGGGCTTGATGGCAAGGAAATTAATGCTCCATGGAGGCAATCCACTATGTGTCCAGCGCCATTTTATTCCAAACTTGGTACTTTCTTTTTTGTTGTTGAGAATATCAGAAGGCCGATTATGATTATCATTCCACCTACGATCTGAACTCCCAACAACTTCTCCCCGAAAGGAAAGGCCAGGACAACGGTAAAGAAGGGTATTAAATTCATATACAGGGTCGACGTAGTAGCCCCGACACGCACCACGCAATAGTAAAATGCGGTATAGGCGAAAGCAGTACCCATTAGTCCCATAAACAAGACACTCCACCAAAAACCGGCATCCAGCGGAAATGGTTTGGACACGACTTCCGAAAACGAAAATCCCGCGAATAGGAGCAACGCGATCAATGACCCCAGCGAAGTCATGAGGACGGCGTTCATTTGGGCTAGATATTTGTTTATGATTATCTGAGAGAGCGAGAACACAATGGCCATCATCAGGATAAACAGGTCCCCTTTCTCAAATTGGAGCCCTGACAACTTCCCCAAGTCGCCTTTAACCAGAATCAATGCCACGCCTAAAAAGCAGAGCATCATGGCCGACCATGGTAAAATACCTAGACGCCTTTTTAGGAAAAGGAAGGAAAATAACGCAGTTATCGCCGGACTTGTGGCGATGATCAAGGAGCCATTGATCGCACACGTTGTTTTTAAGCCAGCGTTAAAGAAATAAATCGTCAAGAAAATTCCAAAAAACGAAGTCAAAAAGAGGTGCCGCCATTCGAATCGCGAAACACGTAACACGAACAGTTTTTTACCAAATTGAACTCCTAGGATTACGAAAAGGCCCAAAACGCCAAAGAAAAACCGCCAAGAGGCTACGGCCATGGGACTATAAAATTTCAAGGCAATTTTCACCAAATGAAAATTAGCCGCCCAAAAAAGCATCGTAAACACCAGTAAAAGTATCGGAAGCATCTTTTTCAAAGGCTGCTATAAACTCGCCAAATATACTATTTCCGACACCAACGTTTACAAGAAAAAAACACTTTCAAATACATGGAAACCGAGCACAAATACTTGAAATTAATCCGATGGAATTCAAAAAACCCCTATGGGTGATTCGTTTCTTTGGCAAGGGGTACTTCTTTTTTAAAAGCCCCAAGTAACATCACTGCAGAAGTATAGAGAATGACGCAAATCACCACCCAGCGCAAAGTGTCAAGTGGCAATGACTTTACGACAAAAGCGGCTATTAGCACAGCGACGATCCCTGGGATGGCCATGGCGATTGCCGCTTTTCGGTTGTAGGCCCCAGCGCGAATAAAACGTATCGATGCAGGTGGCATAAGAAAAGCACAGGAACCCATCATGATCGGAAATGCCACCTTGGGCGACATACCCAAAGCAAATACCAACGCCATGCATGGGGCATACAGACCAATCCCGGCGGTCATCAAGGCTCCCAGTACAAAATTGGCGGCGACAGCAAGGGCCAGTTTGCCATTATAAAGCCCAATGGCCTCTCCCCCTCCCTGGATCCATTCCATATTTGTGGCGAACATGAAAAGAGACGTAATCAACAGGGCAACCCCCATCACCAGTCTAATTCTTTTTTCCGATAATTTGGCAACGATCCCTGCGCCTAAGACAGCGCCGACCGCAGCCGAGATAAACATCGAGATCAAGGTTACCGGATCTACTTCGATAATCGTGATAAATACAATGGCCTGCAGCAATACCGGAATCGTATTGGCGACGTTCATGGTACCGGGAATCAATTTGTCAGAGGTCTGTTTTGTAAACTTCAACAGGGCTGTTTGTGGCGCAAAGGAACCGATGCCAAGCACGTCAAAAAAATTAACGATGAAGCCGATAACGCCCGTTTTCAGCCAACTGCTATCTTCTAACGAATTTCTATGCGCTAAAAAGTCCCGAGTTAATATAACAGCAAATACTATCGTAAGAACGGCCAAAGTGATCCAAATGATTGTTAGCATAGAAGGCTTTTAAAGGAAGTACCCACCGTCATGGCCAGTTTTCCATTTACATGGGTCTCAAACTCAACCCCAAGATATCGAACCTTCCCGGTTAACAAACTTTAAAAAAGGTCTTTTTACGATCTACTTCCCCTTTTTCCAATTGGGCTTCGATTTTCTTCGCGGTCTTGGTGATGGCCAGGCCTCCTAAACCGGTACAGCGCAATGTATTGGGCAAGGCATCCCCGACTCTTTTCATGGTTTCGATTACTTCATCCAAGGGAATCAGATGGTCGTAGTCTGATAAGGCCATGTTCGCGCAGGAAATGGCATTCGTTGCTGCCAGTACATTTCTATTAAGACAGGGGGCTTCCACACGATCGGCGATCATATCGCAGATCATTCCCAAACACGATTGCAAGGCCATCGACGCAGCTGACAAGGCTTGTCCTAAGGTGCCCTTTTTCAATCCCACTATTCCTGCTGCCGCCATCCCGGAACCAGATCCACATTCGGCCATACACCCACCTACTTCAGCGGCAAACGTTGCATGGGCAGCGATGAATACCCCTATAAGTCCAGAAGCCAGCATCGCTTTTACGATTTCGTCCTGCGATAGCCCCATCGAATTGCCAACCCCGATAACCGCCCCAGGCAGGGCGCCACATGATCCGGCCGTTGGGGCCGCTACCACTACCCCCATCGAACTTTTCACTTCCATCATCGCGGAGGTATACAGGATCACTTGGTTTAGAATATCCCCTGCAATCAACGTATCGTCCTTCATACGTTTTTGAAACTCCTGTGATTGAGGCCCTAAAATGCGATCTGCATACGTGGTGCCCTTTAATCCTATTTCGATGGCACGCTGCATAATAATGACGATTTCTCGCATCTTTTCGAAGACTTCTTCCTTGGGAATAGCTCCTCGTATGCTTTCATATTCAACAGATAACTCCCACAATTCTAATTTCTTATCCTTGTTATACTCAATCATCTCTTCACAAGTGATAAAGGGAACTCTAAGATTCTTTCGCGCAAGGACCGGCAGCACTGGATGAAGGTTTTTGATACTCAAAACATCGGGCATAGCAAGCAGTTCCCGAAATACTTCTTGTGGCAGAAACCGATTTGACTTTATCTCAATAAAGGGCTGGGTTCCGTCTCGAAATGCAATTTCATCGCACAAAAACGAAGTTTCAATAAAGGTGCATAAATCCCCTTGGTTGGCCACATAGACCAAGGTCTCATAAAAATCGCCTTGCATCGACACTTTTGCCCCACCGATCTCAATGATCTCAATCATCCCGCCACCGGTTGAAAGTGCGGTGACCGTTCGAATCTCCTTACTGTTTTTGAGGGTAATCTTATAGGTGTTTGGATGGGTGGCCCCGAAAGGATGAATATCGATGTTTATTTGAATACCGGCTTCTTCGGTGGCACTTAAATAGTTAGGTAGGCGTTCATCATCGGCCTCCCAGCCTAGAAATCCACCATATAAGCCCATATCAGACCCTTGGCCTTTGTGAGTAGTGGCCAAAGAGCCGTTGGGGTCGAATTCGATGCATACTTCCTGAATATCGCCGTCCATAAGATCCCGACACAATCGGCCAATACGCAAGGAAGCGGCACAATGTGAACTTGAAGGACCTCGCATTACGGGTCCGATGACGTCGTTGAATATACTGGGAAAGGTTTTCATTTCTTGCTATAAAGTTGTGTGGATTATCGCTGTGTTATAAAGATAATTGATTTTGGCTTGATTGTATCCAAACTATTTTATTTTTGATATCTTACTATCCCTATATAGCGGCAAAACCATTTTAGAATCCCACGTCAATAAAATGACTATCCAAACTTTTTCAAATGTTGAATCCTAGTTTTTCAAGAAGCAATCGCAGCTTCATTAAATCGGTCATTGTTTGCTTTATCTGCGCTTTTATTACCTTTACGGCTGTCTCACAACAGCCTACTTCACCACTCGAGACCTCCTTTACGTCTTTTAGAGCAATGAAGGAGCATAGTGATTTTAAACTTGATTGGATTTCTTTGGGCCCTACCCTGAATTCGGCGCGGGCAGATGTTGTACAGGTCGATGCCACCCATCCGGGTACCATGTATGTTGGATTTGGTTCTGGCGGTTTATGGAAGACTACCAATCACGGTCTTAGTTGGAAGTCGGTATTCAATGATAAACCGACCCCGGGTATTGGAGATGTAGCCCTTGCGCCCTCGGATCCCCGAATAATCTATCTAGGGACTGGTGAAAATCTCAAAAAACCGAGAAACTTTACACTTCCCGGGACGGGCATGTACCGATCTAAGGATGCAGGGGAAACGTGGGACCCTATCGGCCTTCAAGATTCGTGGTCGATTGCCGAAATAACCGTTCATCCAACGAATCCTGATATTGTTTTTGTATGTGTGTTAGGACACTTGTGGTCTAAGAACAAAAATCGCGGGCTCTACAAATCAAGTAACGGCGGCCAAACCTGGGAACATGTATTGTTTAAAGATGATAAGACAGGCGCTAATGCAGTCGTAATCTCCCCACTCGATCCCAAAATCATGTATGCTTCCTTATGGGAGGTCTACCCGGGCATAAGTGGGAAAAATAGCGGGGTATATCGGAGCAATGATGGTGGAGACTCCTGGGTTTTATGTACGAAAGGCCTCCCTTCCGGACCTAAGATCGGCCGAATCGGCCTTACGGTTTCCGCCACGAACCCGTTAAAAGCCTATGCCCTTATCGACAATCTTAATAATAGCAGCGATACTGCTGCAGAACTTTATAAAACCGTGGATGGTGGTTTAAATTGGTCAAAAACCCACGACCAGGCCTTTAAAATTTTTCCTGGTATTGGCTGGTATTTTACCGATGTCTATGTGAACCCACAAAATGATGAGGAGGTGTTTTGTCTTGGAGTGCGACTGGCCCATAGTATCGATGGCGGTAAAAGCTTCGAATTTATTGGGGGACAGGTAACCCATATGACCCCAAGTTTGGCACAAGGCCTTCATCTCGATCAATGTGAATTATGGATCGATCCCGAGAATCCTGATCATTTGGCCCTGGGGAATGACGGTGGATTTTATGTGAGCTATGATAAGGGAGCCAGCTGGATGCATTATAATAATATCCCCACCGGAGAATTTTATGACATCACGATCGATCAATCGAATTATGTTATTTATGGCGGTACACAAGATGATGCCACGGTCTACGGACCGCCCAAAGAGTTAAATACAAATTTTCCGGATACTTGGAAGTATCTATGGATCGACCCTTGGGATGGTGGTGATGGCTGTGTCTCCCAGGTCGACCCCAAAGATCCGACGATTGCGTATTACAGCATGCAACATGGCCATGCGATGCGGCTAGATAGAAAAAAGGATATCGCGGTCTCCATAGAACCCACACTTCCCAAAGCGCTGTACGATTCGTTAAAGTTTAACTACATAACGCCCTATTTTATATCCCCCTTCGAAAGCAAGACATTGTATCATGGCGGGAATTACATTTTTAAAAGCGTCAATCGCGGCGATACGTGGAATGTGATAAGTCCGAATCTGGCTAATTCCTCCATAAAGGCAAAGGAATCGTTTGCAACGGGTGCCCTTATCGAGTCCCCGATCGAAAAAGGCGTCTTGTATGCCGGAACCGATAAAGGTGCCTTCTGGGTCTCTAAAAATGATGGTGGTAGTTGGGAAGAACATTCGGCCGGACTCGCTAATAACTATATTCGAAGTATTTGTGCCTCCCGGTTTAAACCAGAACGTGTATACCTCGCCATGACGGGTATCAATTATGACGATCTTCACAGCTATTTGTATGTTTCGGAAGACAACGGTAAAAATTGGAAAAATATTTCAAACGGGTTGCCCGATGAACCGATCAATGTGGTCCTAGAGGATCCTACCAATGAAAACATCCTATATTCCGGAGGTCTACGAGGGGTTTATGTATCAATTGATCGTGGTGCCAACTGGTCTTATTTAGGCCAAGACATGCCCAACGTAGCGATTGCCGATCTGGAAATTCAAGAAGCTACCATGGATCTAGTGGTGGCTACGCATGGCAGGGGTATCTATAAGACCAATCTTAGACCATTACAAAAAATGTTCGAACAAAAATTAGCGACGGATCAAGACTATTTTTTTGATATTGCGCGAATGACAAGGCCTTGGTTTAATTCTGCAGGAGGAGAACCCGATTATCGTACTCTTGAAAAATCAGTCTTTACGCTGTGGCTCAACGAACCAAAAAAGATAACCCTAACCCTTCGGGATACAAGCAATAACGAACTTTGGAAATGTACGCTTGATGGCCATAAAGGATTCAACCAGTATCGTTGGGACCTTATTCTACAAAAGTTAAAAAGTGATTACCCCTACTTTGTACACTACGACACTTTTATTAAAGCCGGCGCCTATATCATGACGGCGACACTTGGCGATTTGTCCTATAAACGGCCCTTTGAAGTCCAGAAGGGTATTTCCCCCTATAAAATGAAATAATCCATTCAGATAAATACCTTATCTAAAATAGAAAGGGGTAATAGGAGCCCTATTTCAAGCCGTTCCAACGAGTTACCATTTCCTTTGTCCGCTGTGCCAAACTTTGCACAGCTGCCTGGGTCTGGGCCGTTGGGTGGGCATCTGCACTTTGCAATACATCGATCAAAAAGAGAAATTTCTCCTGCAGGCCTACGAGGGTTTCGGCATCCAAAGTAGATACTCTAATACTTCCATAAAGCATGTCTCCCGCGTCGGGCGCACCATTTCCTCGAAACCTCTCAAAGACCTCTTTAGTGCTTTTTCTTAATTTTTCACCGCTTGAAAGTCGCTGATCTATGGTTTCGCGAATATCTTGCAGGGTTTTATAGCTTGAATAGCAATCAAGGGATAGTTCTTCTTGCAGCTTAAGGCCTTCTGCGGTCATCGTTGACCTAGGGTCTAGTTGCACGTCTAAGGGACGTTCTAATACGGTACCATCCACTGAAAGTCGAATGGTATAGTTCCCCGGAGCTACAAACGGGCCCATTGGCCCACTGGCCGTATTCTTGAAAACGGCTGCTATGGCCAAACTGCGATTCGCCCCACGGGGTTCCTTGTAGCGTAAATTCCATACAAACCGATGGTGGCCTTTGTCGGTAGAAAGCATTTTTTGAGGCCGGATCCAATAGGTCGGATGTTGTAATTTTGTCGAATCCATGACTTCTTGAGAATCATCACTTGCAAACCAGTTGATTTTGTTCCCGGCACTATCAAAGATTTCAAGGGATATTTTTTGGGCATCCGTTTTCAAATAATAATCGAGAATAGCGCCGTCTGGCGGATTTTGCCCTGTGGGTTCCTCAGGGGGCAAAGGCGTATCTGCGAACATATTGAATCGAACACGGGTGGCCATGACAGGCTCAAATAGATACGATGCTTGAGTGATCGCAGTGGAAAGTTTTCGCAACGGACTAAAATCGTCAAGGATCCAAATGGACCGCCCATGGGTGCCAATGACCAAATCGTTATCATGCACCACCAAATCGCGAATGGAAGTTGGCGGCATATTTAACCGGAGTGATTTCCAGGTGGCGCCGTCGTCGTTTGAAAAGTAGACCTCCCGCTCTGTTCCGGCAAATAGGAGTCCACTTTGTTTGCCATCTTCCCGAACCACATTTACAGGCCCGGAAACATCGATTCCAGTTACAATTTCTGTCCAGCTAGTGCCAAAATCATGTGTTTTGTAGATATGTGGGTGCATATCGTCTTTGCGGATTGCATTAACGGCAATATAGGCAGTGCCCTTTTCGAAATGTCCCGCATCTATTTGGGAAATCTTGTCCCAGGAAGTCAAGGCTGGAGGGGTAACGTCCTTCCAAGTAGTACCCCCATCAGTGGTTACATGCACGAGGCCATCATCAGACCCCGCCCATAGGATGTCCTTGTCTAGGGGTGATGGGCCTAAGGCATAAATGATCGCACGCTGTGGCATTTTCTGCATGGCCTCCTCTTTGAAATCGCCCACGCTTGCGGGCACAGCAGGTTGTTTTCTGGTTAAGTCACCACTGATCTGCGCCCAGTGCTGTCCCCCATCCTGCGTTTTCCAGACAACGTTGGTGCCAAACAATAAGGTCTTTGTATCTGCCGGATGAAATAGCAATGGCATGGTACGCAAATACCGAATTTCCCCAGATCTGATAGTTTCCGGGGCCACGTTTTGGGATTGTCCGGTCTTTTTGTTAAATCGAATTACACGTCCGCCATATATAATGTCGGGGTCGTTTGGATCTGGGGCCACATAGGCATATTCATCGGCGCCAACGCCCATAAAATCCCGAAAGGAAATTTGCCCCCCATTGCCCCTACTGGCCACACTGATAGCTCCACTTTCTTGCTGTCCGCCATAGACCCAATACGGAAATTGATTATCGGTCGATACATGATACAATTGAGACGTTGGTTGATTGTACCAAGATCCCCAAGTCTTACCCCCATTTACGGTGACAACGGCGCCTTGATCGGCGGCGAAAAGCATAATGTCTGGTTGAAGTGGGTTGATCCAAATGCGGTGGTAATCATCGCCCCCAGGAGCCCCTTTGATAGAGGTCCAGCTAAGTCCTCCATCATTTGATTTATAGGAAGCCACATTGGCTACAAAGACGATATTTTCATTTTTAGGATGCACTTTGATCTCGGCAAAATCGCTTCCCCGCCCCCAGAGACGGTGGTCTCCGGAAATAAGCTTCCAGCTTTCCCCAGCATCATCACTTCGATAGACCCCCCCATTTTCCTCAGCATCTACCGTAGCAAACAGACGTTTTGAATTACTCTTAGAAATCGCTAAGCCGATGCGTCCTAATCCTTGGGCTGCCCCTGGCAATCCTTTTTCGATTTTTCGCCATGTGGAGCCGCCATCGATGGACTTGTACAAGCCGCTATTCGGCCCTGAAAAGGAGGCGTTTTCCCAGGGTCCTTCCTGATGCTCCCATAAATCGGCATACATTACTTGGGTATCATTGGGGTCGAATTCAACCTGAATGGCCCCCGTATTGTGATTGAGATACAGCGTTTTTTCCCAGGTTTTGCCTCCATCGACGGATCGAAAGATACCCCGCATTTCATTGGCCCCGTACGGATGCCCCAGGCCAGCGACAAAAACAATATCCGGATTGGTGGGATGTACGATCACCCGGCTAATTTGTTGCACGTCGTCTAAGCCCATATGTTGCCAATGTTTTCCTCCATCGGTCGTTTTGAACATCCCGTCTCCTACTGAAAGATCGGGACGGTGTAAGCCTTCGCCGGTTCCTACATAAATTATATTGGGATTTGAAGGTGATACGGCCAAATCACCAACGGAGCCGGTGGGTGCCTCATCAAAAATAGGGTTCCACGTTCTGCCATAATCATCGGTTTTCCAAACGCCTCCATTGTTCACGCCTATAAAAAAGACATTGGGTTGGGTCGGAATGCCCACGGCTCCGACGGTTCTGCCTGCCCGAAAGGGGCCGATCATCCGATATTTTAAGTCCTGATAGGTCGATTGGTCTGCTTGTGAAAAAGAAAAAGTAGTAATAAAGGCTAGGAAAAGTACAGTAATCGCTCTCATGTGTATGGTTTAGGATGAAGGATTTTCAATTTTTAAAAATAATCTATATTTTTTTGGTATAGAAGCCCCACAGTAGTTCGGATCTAAAAAATTTTAGTTAGGGAATGGCATTGGGCTGCTAATTTGGCGTCAGTATCTGAAAAGCGGCCATCTAATCAAGAAATTTTCAACGATTCGTGCTTTTCAGAATCTTTCCGGGTTTCAATTCTAGTGGGGTGCTTCAGACCATTTACGAAATACATTTTCATTGTGCCCCTGTTTTTTACTGTGATTTCCCCCCTATACTCACAATCAAATACCTCCTTGACGAGATCATAGGTATTTTGGGCAATATTAATTCTGCCCGGAAGCGAATTTGATTCCATATGGGAGGCAACATTCACCGTATCGCCCCAGATATCGTATGCGAATTTCTTGTTCCCGACCACTCCGGCTACGATTGGTCCTGAATTGATCCCAATGCGAATGTCAAAATTAAGCGCTGTGATCGAGCTATTCTTAATTTCTTCAACAAATTGGACGATTTCTATAGCAGCTTGTACCATTTTTATGGCATGATCCCTTTTATGGGTATGCAGCCCTCCGCAACACATATAAGAATCTCCAATTGTTTTGATTTTTTCCATGCCGTATTTTTCGAAGATTTCATCAAACTTGGTAAAGTAAAAGTCAACGCTTTGAACCAACTCCTCCGGAGTAAGATTTTCGGCATAGCTCGTAAATCCTTTAAAATCAGTAAATAATACCGTAACCGCTTCGAACTTTTTGGCCAGTACCTTTCCATTTTGTTTTAATTCCATGGCTGTTTCCTCAGGAAGGATATTGATCAATAAACGATCACTTCGAATTTTTTCGGCTTCAATGATCCTTTTGGTCTTTCTAATAAAAATATATCGATTCAACAGCCCAAGGGCCATAATCATTACGCATATAAAGGCGACAACCGCTGCAATTGTTATGTTTGTTTGACTTTTTTCCTTTATCGATCGCAATTGGGATTCTTTTTCTAGAAGGTCTACTTCGTTTTGTTTTTGAGTAATCTCATAATTCGTGCGAAGATTTGCCAAGTCGCGGGTGGTCGCCAAATTGTTAACACTATCCCGATAGGCAACATAGTCCTTAAAATATTTGTATGCTTCGACGATGCGACCTTTTTTTTCATAGAGTTCGGAAAGTTGCAAATTGGCATCACTGATCTGGTCTTTTAGACCATAGGTTTTTGACAGTTGCAGGCTTTTATGTGCGGTCTGTAACGCCCGATCAAAATCATTTTTCTTAGCATAAATATGGGAAAGTGTGTTTAGATAAACTGCTATGGGATAATAATCCTTCAGTTTCTCAAGCATAATGATTGCCTCCATCAATTTGGCTTTGGCGGCTTCATCTTTTCCTTGTTCGGCAAAGACCATCCCAACCCCTCCTAAGTAGTATGCGATACCATTTAAATGGTTTGCTTCCTTAAAAAAAGTTCCAGCTTCCTCAAAATATTGAAGGGCCAGCTCGTATTTCTTGCTATGCAAGTAAAAATCGGCTGTATTTAAAATTGCAGTTGCCAAAGCGACCGAATCACTGGTTTTTCGTAATAAACCAATCGCTTTGTTGTAATAAAGTTCAGCATTGTCGTCATTGCCTTCTAAGGAATACACATCTGCCATCGACGTATACCCACTGCCCTCCCCGGCCAAATAACCTGTTTTCAAGGCTGCTTCACTACTTTTGAAGAATGCGTCCAGTGCTTTTTGAAGTTCACCAAGTCTTAAAAAGGTGTTGCCCTTCTGAAGGTATCCCCGGTGCAGGTACAACTGATTGCCTTCGGCTTGTGAAAGGTCGATCAATTCTTCAGCATAGCGGAGCGAAAGCGCAGGGTCGTTCAACTCGTTAAATGATAAATTACGAAGTAATTCGAGCCTGTCATCTCCAGTGAGCTTCTCTTCCCTATAAATAATGCCCAGACTATCGGCCGTCCGCTGATCTTGGGCAAAAAGGCCATTTACTAGGAAGGGCATTAAGCAGAGTGCACAACAAACCTTAACGACAGCTTCACGAATTCTCAACGTTTTATGTATTAGATTTTAATTTGGGGTCGATTACGAAACATTTAGACCGGCATCCATAAAGTATGCTAAAATGTATTTGATACGAATAGATATCATATTCCGGCTTTACAGTTTGTACCTTGGCCGTAACGATACCGTTTCTTCCCTCAAACCCTTTTTCTTTTGTTTCAAAAAATTCGGGTTTCCGGACTATGTTGTCAATAGAGACAGAATAGCCGGCCGGTTTATCATCAAGATGCATACAGGCACCTTCCCAAATAACGTAATGGCCAACATACACATCGGTTTGAAAGTTATTCCAATTAACATCGGTTGATGGTCGCTCCCCATTCGAATCTGAGAGCTTAACTTGCGAAGGGTCTGGCTTATAATTGTCAGTATTAAAAAGACTTTTCGCATCTGCATGTAATGTAATAATCACTGTTTTTCCCATGGCATTCATTTTTTAGGTTGATTATTTTAGAGGTTCGGAGCAGGGAAGTTCGGACAGCCCTATTCCATTGAATTACCATCTAAAAATAGGAAAGTCTACAAGGTGGCACACAGTTCTTAAACAGTGTACTTATAATGGGGCAAATTAATCGTTACTATTTAAGGAAATGAAGATAAAAGATAGGTATAATTTTTGACTCATAAAACATTTTAAAAGTATATTTTTTGGGTAAAGTTTCACCTAAATAATTGATATTCAGTAATTTTATTTGAAATATAGGCCATGTCTTCCTTTAAAATATATCAATATCCAATTTGGTTTACTTCTAAAAAAATACTATTACACAACAGCCGATGTTACGAATGACATGCTTTGGATTTTCACCTTATGCGCTCTTGCACAAAATACATTTTGATTTTGCCTCGATTTTTAGCTGCTATTTCGCCTCTGTATTCGCAATCATATTCGTTTTTTATTAGCTCATAGGTACCTTTAGACACATTGATCTTCCCAGGTTCTGAATTGGCCTCCATACGGGAAGCCACATTTACCGTATCGCCCCAAATGTCGTAGGAGAATTTTTTACTCCCGACCACCCCGGCGACCACGGGGCCAGTATTGATGCCGATACGAGAAAGAAAAACAATAATACGGATCTAAGGGAAAAATTGTCCGAAGGGGTCTGTTTTGCGCCCGAAGGCCCCCTTTTTATGATCAAAGGAAATAATCAATGGGTTTACAGGCATTTTTTGACCTTGGTGCCACGAAAAAAATTCAAAAAAATAAATCAAACGTAATTTTAGTATCTTTCAGAAAAATTACATGGAAAATTAATTTAAGTACTGCCGTCCTTCTTAATGCCCTAATCCTGGTGTAGTATCATATTGGTGGAAAAGGGTCTTTTTAGGTAACGGCGTACTGTAATTATAAATTTTTAATACATGGATCAACCAACAGAGCCAGAAGATCTTAAGGAGCCAAATGTGGTTTTCCGTCATGAGGCATCAAGGGGTCATGCCGAGGACCTGGTGGATCATTACTGGGGCAGTATCAACTATGTTTTCTCCCTTATCAGAGCTTCGGAAATCAAAGCAGGTCTAATACTTTCCTTCTATGGTATCCTCTTTAATTTTACGTATACCCACGTTGAAGAGGTACTTGTAATGGCATCGGATTTCTTTTTTATTTATATTCTTTTAGGCCTCTGGTTTATTTCAACGGTTGGGTCTATCTATTACAGTATTCGCTGTTTTATGCCCAAAATTGAGGATAAATACGAAAAGAACATGTTTTTCTTCGGGGATGTGATTTCAAAATATGGCAACATCAAGGAGTTCGCCAAAACATTTCATCGTGTCAGTTTGATCGAGGATGAATTGTTCGACCAGTTGGGACAGCAAATCTATATCAATTCTAAAATCGCCGCCCAAAAATTCAAATACGTAAATTTTTCGATCCGCCTTTTGGCAGGCGGATTGGGATTACTCTTTCTCATTGCCTTGAGTACGATTGTTATATCTTTTTGGTAAGACAGGACCATTAAAACTGGAGTTCCTCATAGGTAAATGGCTCCGAGGTTGCTTCGACATTCCCCATATACTCCTTTCCCCGCAACCTTTGTACCGTAAAAGCTTCCAATTCTTCTTCAGGGTATTCCTGGATCAATTCCCGAATTTGTTTAATATCGAAGTCATCACGCACGGTAGCAAGCCATTTATCCTCAAGTTCTGATGGCAAGATCAAGGGCATTCGTGGCCCTTCGAGTTTTGGATTGTTATGAATTTTGGCCAGCATCGGATTTCCCTTTGTGGTGACTATTGAGAAGGTCGTAAGCTTCCCCCCGTTTTCGTAATTATCCCATTCGCTCCATAGACAGGCAAAAACAAAGGGTTCCTTGTTTTTTCTTTGGATAAAAAACGGATAGGTCTTTCCCTTGAAATGATGGTGTTCATAAAATCCGTCCACATAAAGTAAGCAACGATTGTGTTTGGCGGCGTTCCGGAAGGATGGCTTTTCAAAAATAGTCTCACCTCTGGCATTCAAGGTGGTGTTCCACATTTTTAGCATTTGATCTTCGTTTCTCACCCAATTCGGAACTAGGCCCCAAGTTGCGACTTGAGGAAAATAGGGCGACTGATCGGTATAAATAAGAAGTTCAGGATGACTAAATCCCGATGCATGATAGATGGGAAGATCGGTTAATGGCACCAGTTTTTCAAGTATTTCCTCGATGGCCTGTAAATTATTTTTCCTTCTAGCCCTTTTCAACTGGGCTTCCAAACTTGCCTTGATGTCATAGCACATACCCCTTTTTTAATGATTTGAAAAGTTATAAAATATCGTCTTGATATCCTAGCGGTTGATTTTGTACATTTATCAAACCGATTGCTAAAAGCCATTTGTTAGATTTTAAATTGAAAAACAAGACCGTGCGCACGATACTACCGAAAGGTAAATAAAGGGTGTGATTATCTTACGACCATGTCAAAAACCAACCCGAGTCATTTTAAGATGTATAAGCCCTATGGCATGCTCAGTCAAATGGTCTCCAACAACACGAAGGAAGCAAGGACAAAACGCTTTTTGACCGAACTCCATAATTTTCCAAAGGGAACAATGCCTGTCGGCCGTTTGGATGAAAATTCGGAAGGCCTGCTTTTGCTAACAACCGATGGAAAACTGAGCGACACCATCAATCGTTCTGGGATTGAAAAGGAATATTATGCGCAACTCGACGGTGAAATCACCACGTATGCCTTAGAACAGTTGTATATGGGCATTGCAATCGGTCTTATAGGTAAAAAGTACCTGACAAGGGCCGTAACTGCCAAAAAAATACCACCCCCAACATACTTCCCGGAAGCGAATTGCAAAATACGACTAGGGAGGCATCGTGAAACCTCCTGGATCAGTTTGACCTTGACCGAAGGAAAATTTCGGCAGGTTCGAAAAATGACCGCAGCAGTCGGTTTTCCCACCCTTCGACTTGTTCGCGTTCGTATTGGAATGATTGCGTTGGATGATCTCAGTGAAGGAAGTGTAACCACAGTATCAGACTACGAGTTGGACGAATTTAAACGCATTCCTGTCGATTCATCGTATAATTTCACGACATAATTTCGCATCGATATGAAAGTAGTATTGAAAATCTTGCAAGTTTTATTGGCCCTTTTTTTTGTGTATGCGGGCATCCAACATTTTATAAGTCCCTTGAATTTTATGCCCTTCGTACCTGAATTCCTGCCTTTTAAAATGGCCATAATCTATATTTCAGGGATTGTTGAAATGATTTTGGGTATTTTATTGTTGATACCAAAATACGCGAAAATCGGCGCAACGGGCATTCTAGTGCTCCTTTTGGTTTTCTTGCCCATTCATATTTGGGACGTATTTTCGGATGACCCGGCCATGGGAAGCCATACCGCGGCACTCATTCGATTGCCTTTTCAATTTTTATTGATCGGGTGGGCCTATTTTATTAAACGATTTGCAGTAAAATGGCAAAACAGCAGCACCGATTAATTTAATAATGCAGTACTAAACCTTAAATTTCTATATTTATAGGATGAAGCCGATTGTGCAAATTTCATTAGACCTTACGAATATTGAGGAAGCCCTGGAAACTGCAACTATGGCCTTACGCGCCGGTGTAGATTGGCTCGAGGCAGGTACGCCCCTAATCCTCGCCGAAGGTCTGAATTGTGTTCGAAGATTGCGGCAGGCCTTCCCTGACATTCCAATCGTCGCCGATCTCAAAACTATGGATGGTGGGTATCTGGAGGCCGAAATGATGGCCAAGGCAGGTGCTACCCATGTCGTAGTTATGGCAAGGGCCCATGAGGAAACCATTAAAATGGTCGTACAGGCCGGCAAGGATTATGGCATTCAGGTGATGGGCGATAATTTAGGGTGTCCCGATATGGTGGAAGGCGCACGCATGCTCGAAGCACTGGGCTGCGACTATGTCATACACCATATCGGGTATGATGAGCGGCGTGGCATTGCAGCTTCGGGAAAACGCATGCCGAGTCCGTTAGATGAGTTACGCGCTGTGGTAAACGCGGTACGGGTACCGGTGCAGGCAGTAGGCGGCCTAACCTTGGAACAAGCGATCTGTTGCCCGGAATATGGGGCTCCCTTGGTTGTGTTGGGAGCACCATTGACCATTGATGCCGATGCTTTTAAAACGGCCAGTGGCGATTTGGAAAGCTCCTTACGGCTCATATGCCAAAAAATTCATTCCTATGGCACACTAACATAAAATTGAACTCCCATGAAATCGATTGCAGTCGTAAATTATGCCCCAGAAAAAGGCAGTGTTGAAATCCGGGAGGTACCTAAACCCCTTATTGGTGATGAGGATGTACTCTTAGAGGTAGCCAATGTTGGCGTATGTGGTAGCGACCTACATCAATGGTCAGCAGATCATAGTTGGCCAGTGAACTATCCAGTGGTATTAGGACACGAATTTGGTGGACACATTCTAGAAATAGGAAAAAATGTGGCAATCTGGAAAGAAGGTGATCGGGTGGTTAGCGAAACAGCCGCTATCATCGATGTCAATAATCCGCTTTCCAAACAAGGTCTCTATAACTTAGATCCAACCCGCAAAGGTTTTGGCTACGGGGTGAATGGGGCCATGACCCGCTTTGTTAAAGTGCCTGCCCGCTGCCTTCATAAGGTACCCGAAAGTTTGCCTTTCGAACAGGCTTGTCTGACCGAACCCTGTTCGGTAGCGTACAATGCGGTGGTAATGAATTCGAACATAAAACCAGGCGATAGGGTTATCGTACTAGGTCCTGGCACTATTGGAATTCTGTGTGCCGCCATGGCAAAACTGTGCGGTGCAGATGTAGCCGTCGTAGGTTTGGAAAATGATCAAACCCGCTTGGCGGTCGCGCGTCAATATGGGTGTGAAACGATTATAGGCGATGCAATGACCTGGGCACAGCAACAAGACGGTCTTGGGGTCGACTGTGTTATCGATGCGGCCGGTGTTAGTGAGACCCTGCAGATGGCTCTTCAATTGGTGCGACCCAATGGGCAGATTACCAAGGTAGGTTGGGGGCCGAAACCCTTACACTTTTCATTAGACCCCTTGGTACAGAAAAATATTCGTCTACAAGGCAGTTTTAGCCATAATTGGCCGATATGGGAGAAAGTACTTACGCTGCTGGCCAATGGCCAGTTAGACGTCAGGCCCATAATCGGGGGTGTATGGGGACTTACCGATTGGCGGCGCGCATTTGGTGAAATGCATTCAGGGAATGTCGTAAAAAGCGTTTTAAAACCAAATTGAAAAAAGATGCGATTAAAGGATAAGGTTATTTTAATTACCGGCAGTTACACTGGCATCGGCAAGGCCATTGCTCGCCGGTGCGTTCTAGAAGGTGCCCAAGTGGTACTAAATGGCCTTGATGAGCAGGATGGCCAAAATCTGGTAACGGAATTAGGGAAGAATAACGCCACCCATCTTACCATTGATATCACAAAAAATGATGCCCCTATCAAATTGGTAAATTGCGCTTTGGAGGCCTTTGGCAAACTCGATGCCGTAGTGAATAATGCGGCCATTGTAGCATCATCGAATATAACGAATACAACCGTCTCCTATTTAGAAAGGATGTTAGCGGTCAATACGATCGCACCCTTCGCAATTATACAGACCGCACTACCCCATTTAACCAAAACAAAGGGCTGTGTGGTCAATATCGGCTCTATAAATTCATGGAGTGGGGAGCCTAATTTATTGGCCTATAGCATCTCAAAAGGGGCTTTGATGACGTTGAGCAGAAATCTTGGGGATAGCCTGTTTCGGGAATTTGGGGTACGTGTGAACCAAATAAATCCGGGATGGGTGCTTACCGAACATGAATTAATCAACCAACGTGAACAAGGAATGCCCGAAGATTGGTATAAAAAACTTCCTGAGGTATTTTCCCCATCAAAACGGCTTTTTACTCCTGAAGAGCTAGCGGCCGCCGCCATTTATTTATTGTCCGATGAAAGTGGTCCTATAAGCGGACAAGTTATAGAGGTTGAACAATTCCCCATGATTGGCCGTAATCCTCCGAAGAAGTTGTAGCAATTAGTAGTGAACAGTAAGCAGTGCATGTACTCCGAAGCTGCAGCCTTCGTAGCCGTGCTACTTTGGCGAAGGAGGCCAGCGAAGGAGTGAACAGTATTCAGTAGGCAGTAAGCAGTAAGCAGTATTCAGTATTCAGTAGGCAGTATTCAGTAGGCAGTATTCAGTAGGCAGTATTCAGTAGGCAGTAAGCAGTAAGCAGTAAGCAGTAGGCAGTATTCAGTAAGCAGTATTAAGTAAGCAGTATTCAGTAAGCAGTATTCAGTAAGCAATAAGCAGTGCATGTACTCCGAAGCTTCAGCGAAGGAGTGAACAGTAATCGTGAACCAAGG
>JBBQAM010000036.1:0-37141 GCA_038316335.1 Flavobacteriales bacterium | reverse complement strand
GGTGAGGCCTATTATTCGAACAATCGTGGTTCTATCGGTACAGGTCTGGTAATACCGGTTCCTAGCTCATTGAATTGGGAACTTTGGCAGGGTCCTGCACCTCGAAAAGAGTATAAAGACAACATCCATCCCTATAATTGGCATTGGTTTCGCAATTGGGGCACCGGGGAAATACATAATAATGGTACCCACGAGATTGACATTTGCAGATGGGCCCTTGGGGTAAATCTTCCGGAAACGGTTACCTCGGTCGGTGGCAACTATACCTTTGATGATGATTGGGAATTTCCTGACAACCAACAAGTGGCATTTACCTTTGCCGATGGCAAGTTCATTACCTGGACGGGGCACAGTCGAGGCGTTTTAGAACCAGAACGTCCTGGCAGGGGCATCAGCATCTATGGTAGCAAAGGGGCCATTCAACTCGATCGTAATTTTTATAAGCTCTACGATCTTGGTGGAAATCTCCTTAAAACAGAAATGGAGGAATCGGCAAGTGCTACCACCAATACCCGAGGCGAAGGACAATTGGATGTAAATCATGTCGGCAATTTTTTCGATGCCATTCGAAAAGATACCAGTCTACAAGCCGATATCAACGATGCCAGTATCTCGACGATGCTCTGCCATTTAGGGAATATGGCCCAGGATACGGGCGAACTTTTAAAAATCGATACCACCACCGGGAAAGTGCTGAACAGTGAAAAAGCCATGAAAAACTGGAAGCGCACCTATCAGCCTGGCTGGGAACCCATCGTCTGAACATAATTACCAGAAAATATCAGGAAAAGTACACTGCAATACTGCAGAAAGGCAACCGAATCAATAGGGAGCAAGTTTGTAGGGTCGATTTATGGCTTGGACTTCCGTGTTATTTAAAACAAATTTCAATGCCTTAGCGCCACCTTGAACGCTGAATCATGGTATAAGCCCTAGAATTGATTGTTTTAAGGTAATTTGCAGTGCTTTTTAGACTCATAAATGCCCACCAATGTAGGAATTTACTATATTTAAGGAACAAACCCCAAATTTGTACCTTATGAAAACTGTTTTTACGGCACTTGCCGTATTACTAATGCTATCCTGCAATGAGGTCAAAAAAAAGTCGACCACCAGATCATTGAAGTCGCAAAAACGTCAAGGCCTCCTACTTTAGATGGAAAGGCTTCCGAAAATTCCTGGAAAAAGGCAAAATGGTACCCCATTGACCAAATCTGGGAAGGAAAACCCTATGACCCCACTGATTTTAATGGGCGATACAAGCTACTTTGGGACTCGAATGCGCTGTATATTTTAGTAGAAATTACCGATAATGTGATCTTTGACCAAAATAAAGATCCCTTGAAATTGTTTTGGAACGATGACTGTGTCGAGGTCTTTGTAGATGAGGACAATTCAGGCGGATTGCATCAATTTAACAACAATGCCTTCGACTATCATATTGCCCTTGATGGGAATGTCGTCGACCTTGCCGCAGACAAGGCCCCCCACCTATACAATAAAAATCTACACTGTGTTCGGGTAACCGAAGGAAACACCAGTATCTGGGAAATGGCCATAAAAATGTTCGATAGCCAATTTACCACTGCAAATAATGCACCTGCTTTAACACTTTATAACGGAAAAAAAATCGGGTTTGCGTTGGCCTATTGTGATAATGATGGAAGTACGGTACGGGAAAATTTTATAGGCTCTGTTTTTGTGCCGGGCGAGGATAAGGATCAGGCGTGGATCAATGCCGACATCTTCGGTACCCTAATACTTACCGATGGCTCATTGTAATACCACGTCGCCATATTTCGAATTGATCGATATCGCCCGGTCCGAATTTTTGGCCAAATTGTAGCCTTTGCTTACAAAACTGTTTAGATTATTGGTGCGTTGCAATGACAGGCCTGCCGGACTTGTAAATTCCGAATTTATGCCATTTACGTTGATTGTAAAGGAAGAGGTAGGAAGCTTACATACAAACTCCGCATTGTTCAAGGAGATATCCAAACTTTTAAAGTCTTTGGAGATGGCATTGATACGAAGGGGCCCAAATTCATTTTTGATGGTAGCGGTGTTGATCAATCGATCGATGACCACGTCTGATGAAATGGCACTCAACCGTAAGTTGAGTACCTCTTTCAATGCTATTGATTCGGAATAGTCAGCGGTAAGCTGGCCATAATTCCACTTTTGAACGCTCACCGGGGAATAGGAAGCCACAATCGTGGTCCTATCCCCATCGATTGTCGCGGCCAATAAACTGGCATACGACAACTTGGCATTGATATTCCGGGTATTCTCGGCTAGTTTTACGGCTCCGTGACGTACGTTCATTTGAATTTTGGTCCCTTTTGGCATCTTGATCTTGATCGTCTTTTTCACCTTATAATTCGTATTCTCACCATCCGTTGAAAAATAGAAGATACTTGGTGAACCCATCAGGCTATCGACTCTGTATACGTGGTTTTCACGATCATTTCCTCGATCACGGTCAACTTTCCTGGCCGCGACTACTGCCCTTTCCCGTTCCTGAAGGGCCATTGCCCGCTCGGTTTGCTCGGCGCGCTGCTCCATCAGTTTTGCCTTTGACTCCATTTGTTTTTCAAAAAGCTTTTCTTGGGCCTCCATCCTTTTTTCTTGGAGCAATTCTTGCCTTTCTTCTATTTGGGCACGCTTTTCATCCATCTGGGCACTCCATTCGTCCAATTTCTTAATATATTCTTCGTCAAACCCCTTGGAGAATTTTTTTTGCCACTTTTTTAGATATTTTTCACCATCTTTTTTGAAAGCGTCATAATCAAACTCCATCGCTGGCATGGCCGGGGTCGGAGGCATCGGTGCCAAGGCCGCCAATTCGGCGATTTCAGGAAGTACGGCCATATGATGCATCAGCGAATCCATATGTATTGCCTGCAATTCCGGGAATTCAAAGTGCATATCCTGCAAGCCACTTAAACTATTTGCTAAGTAAAAGGTATTTTCAGAACCTGTTCGAACACTTACTTTCTGACTATTTCCCGCGATTTCAAACCCTTCTTTTTTAAAATAGGCTGCCGCCTCCTCTTTGGTCATCCCTTCGACCTCGATCAGGGCCTCTATTTGAATCTGGTCTTTGTCCCATGTTTCGAACTCCAGATCGGCATGACTGGTATCAATGTCCAATACGGTCGCATCGGTTACCAAGAAACTTTCATTATACGATTTTGACTGTTTTTGCCCAAAGGCGTAAAAGCCCATTGACACTATGGCAATTGCCATCAGCTTAAATGGTATTCGTTTTGACTTCTTCATTTTTTGATGATTTTAATTCGTTCAACTTCTCTTTTAATTTATGCAATAATTGCAGGCGCAATTGTAGGTTCTTGATCAAGGCGCTGATGGTCTGGTCATTAGGGCCGATCTTGTTTAACTCGACATTCAAACGTTTGTACTCGGTATCAAGATCGGCCACACGCTCCATATAACCATCTACCATGTTCTTGTTCTCTTTCGAAACGTCCAGTTTGGAAAGCTCCAGATTAATATTGGCCACATAAAAATTTTCTACTTTCCGAAGGTCGGGTGAAAGATCACCCAGGGAAATACCAAGCCCGGAGGGACCGGCGTCCTTCGCCTCGATCTCAGTGATCTTTAAAGGGGTCTTTGGTGCATATTGGTTGTAGGTGTACCAACCGAGCGCCAAGAGAATCGCTGCCGATGCCACCATTTTAAAGTAGGGAATCCTACGCTTCGGGGCCTTTTGCATTTCTTTTTCCAAGAGGTCCAAAAAACGTGCTTCGTGCCCTTCCTTTAATTGAAATTTTTTGTTCTCCCGTTCTTTTTCGAATAATTTTCTAAGATCCTGTCCCATACTTCCAATCTTTTAGAGCTTCCTTTAACAATCCTTTTCCCCGCAATAACCTGGTTCGGCAGGTAGTTTCGGTCAGGTGTAGTACCGCTGCGATTTCATTGTGATCAAATCCTTCGATGAGATACATCATCACCACATATTTATATTTTTCGGGCAATCGTTCAATCGCTTCCTTGATTGTTTCGGTAGTTACATCATCTTCGACCGTCCAATCCTCGTCCTCTGTAATCTGCATGAAATTTTCATTCAAGCGCAACGTATTTTCCCGTTTCGACTTTAAAAAATCGATGCTCTTATTAATGACGATGCGTTTCAACCAGGCACCGAACGTCACATCCCCCTTAAACTGATGTATTTTTTGAAATGCCTTGATAAACGATTCCTGCAGCACATCTTCCGCATCATCCGCATTTTTCAAAAACCGCATAGCAACGCAAAACATTCCCTCACAATACTGTTTGTAAAGTTTGAGCTGTGCCTTCCGGTCATTGGCCTTACAGCGTTCTACAATTTCAATTTGAAACATCGACTGGTTTCCTTGATGGTTTAGTTGTTTTGATATCCTAAGGACGAAAGAAATATTTTGATGTTGCAAAAAACACCTATTTTTATACCAATAGAACTTCCACCTTTGAAACAAGTTACCATAAATACGCCTTTTATAACCCTCATTGTACTTGATTATGGGGCCATTATCCAAAAATTATTGGTGAAAGACAAGCATGGGAATTCGACCAATGTTGTGGTGGGCTATGATTATCCGAGCCTCTACCCTACCGACAAGGTGTTCCTTGGCGCTTGTGTTGGAAGATTTGCAGGACGTATTTCCGGGGCCAAATTTGAACTTGATCGCGAAACCTATCCGCTCTACCAAGAACATGGGATGCATTTACATGGAGGCAAGGCAGGATTCGGTAAAAGATATTGGCAGATAGAACAAGTGGAGCGTGGTGAAGAACCCTTTGTGAAACTTTCTTATTATAGTAAGCATCTAGAAGAAGGATATCCCGGGAATCTTCAGGTTTCGGTTACCTATAAGCTTCTGAAAAATTCGTTGCAGATTACACATGAAGCGACTACCGACCGCACGACCATCGTAAACCTTACCAATCATTCCTATTTTAGACTTGATGATTCAGATCGTGTAAACCAGTACGAATTACAGCTTAATTGTCCTAAGATGTTGGAGACGCATGAAAATATACTGCCCACGGGAAAAGTACTATCGGTCGAAGGCACTGAATACGATTTCCTTACAACCAAAAAAATAAGTGGCCTTCCCTTAGACACTCCCTATATTATTGGGGAGCAAGCTGAAATGGCCGCCAAGGTCTACTCGAGGAAATCAGGGATATCATTGAAAGTACACACGGATCAACCTACGGTAGTGGTGTATACCCCGCCTCATTTTCCGGGTATTTGCTTTGAGACCCAAAACTATCCGGATGCCCCGACTCACAAAAATTTTCCTTCAAGTGTATTGCGACCTGGTGAATTTTATAAAAATGAGTCCAGGTTTACCTTTGAGGTAACCTAATTATAGGCGATTGATGTGGGCCTTAAAATAGAAATAAAGCATCCTGTATTATAATAATTTAGAAAATAATCTTAAAAAAGAAATCATGAAATTCATTAAATGGTTCCTCGTTATCGTGGTGGTACTGGCAGTGCTTTTTTTTACGGTGGGTAAGCCCTACCTACAAGAACAGACCAAAAAAAATAGTCCTCAAAAAACGGCTACTTATACAAGAAATGGTCTGGACCTGACCGTAAATTATAGTAGTCCGTTTAAAAAAAGACGTGTAATCTTCGGCGGACTTGTTCCTTATGATAAAGTCTGGCGGACCGGGGCGAATGAACCGACTACATTCACCTCTACCACTGATATCAATGTCGATGGGAAGAAATTGCCCGCGGGAACCTACTCGCTATGGACCTTGCCTAAAAAAGACAGTTGGTCGGTATTCTTCAATAAGGAAGTCCCCGATTGGGGGGTAACCCTCCTGAGTGGTGGTAAGGAAACTACCCGTACCCCTGAATTGGATGTAGTGCAGGTCGAAGTGCCGACCAAGATAGTAACGCCTCCGCAAGAAAGTTTTCGTATCGATTTTGAGGACGGACGACAATTATACCTCGTATTCTCGTGGGATGAGACTGTTGTAAAGGTTCCTATCAACCAATAATTTTGAAGAAGATTAAAAATACCGATATTAAAAGTATTTCAAAAGTGCAACGGAAACGCTCGGAAATCCCTTCGGCCCAAGAACTTGTCGAGAAGGTGGTTCGTGGGAATACCACCGCTTTGGCTCGCGCCATTACCTTGGTTGAAAGTTCGCAATTGGCGGATCAACAAAAGGCACATTGGATCATCGAAAAATGCCTCCTTAAAAAATCGGAGGCCCTTCGGATTGGGATTACCGGGGTGCCAGGAGTTGGGAAAAGTACGTTTATAGAAGCGTTCGGGAAAAAGCTGACCGCACTTGGGAAAAAAGTAGCTGTACTCGCAGTCGACCCAACCAGTTCGGAGAGTAAAGGAAGCATCTTAGGTGATAAAACCCGCATGCAAGAGCTGGTCAAAGACCCGAACGCCTTTATAAGACCCTCACCTGCAAGTGACACATTGGGCGGGGTAGCAAGAAAGACGCGGGAAACGATTATCTTATGTGAGGCCGCCGGATATGACGTCGTCTTGATCGAAACGGTGGGTGTCGGACAAAGTGAGACGGCGGTTCACGGCATGGTCGATTTTTTTCTTTTGTTAAAATTAGCTGGGGCGGGCGATGAACTTCAAGGAATTAAAAGAGGTATTATGGAAATGGCTGATCTACTCGTCATCAATAAAGCTGACGGGGTGAATATCAATGCCGCTCGAAATGCCAAAACCGAATTCGAAGCGGCCCTTCACCTATACCCACCCAAACCAAACGGATGGACCCCAAAAGTGCTGCTATGTTCTGCCATCGCGGGAACAGGTATCGACGAGATATGGGAGATAATACACGAATACATCACAAAAAACAAAGCATCGGGTTATTTAAATTCGCATCGAAAAAATCAAAATAAAAGTTGGCTTTTACAGACTATTGATGACCGATTAAAGCAAAATTTTTATGCCCATAAAAGTGTGAAGAAAAAACTCGAGGCCTTATTGAAGGAGGTGATGGAAGAAAAAATATCGCCCTTTCAAGCGGCCGATATGCTGCTGCGGATCTACCAAGAGGATAAATAAGTAACATCAAATTTTTCTTGGTTACAATCGAAACCGAGGCAATGCAAGGAGGTATAATTTATAAAATAGGAAGCCCAACGATCCACCAAGGATAACCCCGGCGAGGACATCGGTCGGATAATGCACCCCAATGTAGATCCTACTATAGGCAATAAATAAAGCCCACATACCTAGAAAAAATCCCATATAAGGGATCTTTGGCCTTAATATCCTGGAAAAAATAACTGCAAAGGCAGTGGCATTGGCCGCATGGGCCGAATAAAATCCGTATTTACCCCCACACGTATCCTGTACCAATCGCATCAAACCATTCATATCCGGATCATAACACGGGCGGAGGCGTGCAACCCCAATTTTAAAAAAATTGGCCAGTTGATCCGAACATAAAATAAGTACCGCCGTTGTAACAACAAGCACGATACTCTTCTTTAGACCCAACTGCCGAAAGGCGAGCAGGACGAATATAAGATATACCGGGATGGAACTCCATTTGTTGGTCATGAACAGCCAAAAACCATCCCAAGTTGGGCTACCAAGATTATTGAGATACAAAAAAAGTGCTTTGTCGTAATGTATCAGTTGTTCGAGCATCCTGCCTATTCTTCGTACCGGGCCACTTCCCGATCATAAAATGCCGTTGCTTCAATAATCAAGTTCTCTGTCTCTGCCTCCAGATCGTCTTTGTCATCGGCTGAAAATTCCTCGAACCATTCAACCTCATCGTTTTCAAGATTGATAATAAAACGGGGATATTCGGTATGCACCACAAATATGGCCGATGGATAGTCGGTATTATCGCCCAATAAGAATTTAGGTAGCTCCATTTGTAATCAACTTTTTAGTCAAATAATTAAATCGAATATACAACATTATCGCCGAGGCACTAAGCCCCGATAGGAGCCCGATCCAAATACCGGTACTTTTTAATTCGGTATGCAGTCCCAAATAATACGAAATCGGGAAGCCTATGGCCCAATAGGCCACAAAGGTAATCAATGTAGGGATCTTCACATCCTGTAAGCCTCGGAGCGCGCCCAATACCACCACTTGAACGCCATCTGATATCTGAAAAAAGGCTGCCACGAGGAGCAATTGTGCGGCCAAACCGACAACCTCGGTATTATCGGTAAAGTTTAAAACGTCATCAATATCGAGATACAATGTGGGCAGCCAAAACCTGCCTATCAAAAATAACGTCGCAAAAATGAATTCGAGGAAAACGGTCATTAGGAAAATTGACTGCGCAATTCTTCGAAGTTCGCTATAATTGCCCAAGCCCTTTTGATTGCCCACACGGATCATTGCGGCCACCCCGAGGCCCATTCCGAACATAAAGGTCATACTGCTTAGATTCAGGGCAATTTGATTGGCAGCCTGGGCATTTTTTCCCAAGACGCCGCTCAACCAGATAGCCGCTGTAAAAATGGCCACCTCAAAAAACATTTGTAGGGCCGACGGAAAACCAAGGTCGATGATCTTTTTAAAAACCTTTTTTTTCAGGTTCTTGAAATCAAAATGGGTGACATAGTCATGAAACCTAGGTTTGCGCTTCATCAAGAGCCAAAGATAGATAACCATACTAAAACGAGAGGCCAAGGTGCCGATGGCGGCCCCGACGATACCGAGTTTCGGAAACCCAAAAGAACCGAAAATCAATAAATAGTTCAAAATAATATTTACCACATTGGCAAGAATCGTGGCGTACATCGGATACTTAGTTTGTGATAGGCCATCTGAAAATTGTTTCATGGCCTGAAAAACGACAAGGGGTACTAACGAGAATGCTACTAAGTCTAGATACGGTTTGGCCAATTCAACGACTTCAGGAGGTTGCTCCATCATAGCCATTAGGGGCTTTGCCAACAAAATGATGCCAAAAAGCGACAGCCCCAACCCGGCACATAACACCAACCCATGTTGAAAGGCACTTTTGGCAACGGCCTTGTTCCCTGCCCCGTCGGCCTCTGCGACAAGTGGCGTTATGGCCGTGGAAAAACCGATTCCCAATGACATGGCGATAAAGACAAAGCTATTTCCCAAGGATACGGCGGCGAGTTCGGCAGTTCCCAGTTGTCCCACCATAATATTATCGGCAAATTGCACAAAGGTATGCCCCAGCATTCC
This sequence comes from Flavobacteriales bacterium, assembly GCA_038316335.1. Taxonomy (GTDB): domain Bacteria; phylum Bacteroidota; class Bacteroidia; order Flavobacteriales; family Flavobacteriaceae; genus JALHST01. Next base: position 27,947 of record JBBQAM010000036.1, on the reverse strand, counting down.
GAGGATGACCGGAAACGAGAGTGTACTATTGTACCGAAATTCCTTAGTGAAGTTCTTTAACAAAAGTTAGGCTTGGTTGAAGATCATTGGTTCGTAAAAATTGTATGTATCGGAAATTAAATTGTTGGTTTCTTCTGAAAGTTCACTGCCTGCGTTTTATTCAAGGTTTCATGTTCAATGTTCAATGGAGACCAATCATTGTTTATTGTTAATTGTCCACGGCTCACTGCGTTCTATTCAATGTTTAAAGTTCAAGGTTCAATGGAGACCAATCATTGTTTATTGTTAATTGTTAATTGTTCCCTGTTTACTATTCACTGCTTACTGTTCACTGCCCCTTCGTACATTGAAGCCTTGGCGTAAATGTAACTGCTTACTACGTTCTATTCAATGTTTAAAGTTCAATGTTCAATGGAGACCAATCATTGTTTATTGTTAATTGTTAATTGTTCACTGCCTACTGTTCACTGCTTACTGTTCACTGATTACTGTTCACTGCTTACTGTTCACTGGCCTGGCATTTCTAATCATTAAAAGCTCCATAATAAAAAGATTACTTCGTCGTGCATCCTGGTGATGACATCATTACTGCCTATTGCCCATTGTTTATTGTTCAATGGCAACTGCTCACTGCCAACTGCCTGCTGTTCACTACCTACTTGAACTGCTTTGCTTCTTCCCAAAAGACATCCATCTCGGCCAAGGTCATCTCCTTTAAAGATTTTCCACTTTCCTTTGATTTATTTTCCAAATATTGGAAACGTTTTATGAACTTTTTATTCGTTCGTTCCAAGGCATTTTCGGGATTGATGTTTAAAAAACGTGCATAGTTGATCAATGAAAAAAGCACATCCCCAAATTCAGATTCCATGTTCTCCGGAGTACCCGAATGTATTTCCTCTTGTAACTCCGCCAATTCTTCCTGCACTTTTTCGAAGACCTGTTCGGGACGCTCCCAATCGAAACCCACTCCGGCCACTTTGTCCTGTATGCGGTTCGCTTTCACGAGTGCGGGCAGACTTAATGGAACTCCCTCCAAAACACTCTTCTTCCCTTCCTTTAATTTTAAATTCTCCCAATTGCGTTTTACGTCTTCTTCGTTTTTGACTTTTACGTCACCATAAATATGGGGATGACGATGAATGAGTTTCTCACAAATATCGTTACATACATCCGCCATATCAAAAGCATCGGTTTCCGAACCGATCTTGGCATAAAAGACGATGTGTAAGAGTACGTCTCCCAATTCCTTTTTAATTTCCGTCAAATCATTATCTAAAATGGCATCTCCCAATTCATAGGTTTCCTCAATCGTCAAATGTCGCAACGTTTGCATGGTCTGTTTTCGATCCCAAGGGCATTTTTCCCGCAGTTCGTCCATAATGGTCAGCAAACGATCAAAGGCATTTAACTGGGCCTGTCTTGAATTCATAATCGCATGTTTGCGCAAAAGTACAAAGAGCAAATTTTACGGTTGCTAGAAATTCGGAGTAAATTAGAAATGCATCCTTTAAATAAATCAGTGCGACATGGAAGCCCTGAAATCGGGAATAATCGGTTTGAAGTGCTTCTTCTGATTTTTTTAACTACATTTAAAATGCGCAACACCAACCAACACTATGAAAATATTCAAAATTGTCCTATTGTATCTGGGTTGCCTGGTCAGTTTTTCGGGGAATGCCCAACAGATGGGCATTTTTGAAGGATTTACCGACATCGGTGCCGTAAAGCATGCAGGGGCGTTAGTTTACAATCCCGAAGACAAGAGCTATACGGTTTCCGGAAGTGGTACCAACATGTGGGCAGAAAACGATGAACTTTTCTTCGTTTGGAAAAAGATGTCGGGTGACGCATCACTGACTGCCAGTATCCAATGGTTGACCAAAGGGGTCGACCCGCATCGCAAAGCCTGTTTGATTTTTCGTCAAAGCCTTGAACCCAATTCGGCCTATGCCGATGTGGCCTTTCACGGTGACGGTCTTACTTCGATACAATACCGGGAAACAGCCGGGGCGACCACCCGGGAGGTACAATCTGGAAGCGCTGCCCCGAAACGGGTATGTATCGAAAAAGAGGGGGAATATGTATCAATGGCTATTTCGAATGACAATGAGGCGGTACACTTCTCAGGTGGATCGTTTAAACTCAAGCTCACCGAACCCTATTATGTCGGTCTCGGTGTTTGTTCCCACAATGCCGATGTTTTGGAAACCGCCAAATTTAGCGATGTCGAACTCGAAGCCGTAAAGTCAAGGCCCGACTCGTTAAAACAATTGGAAAGCACCTTGGAAACAATTTCGATCGCCTCCTTCGACCGAAGGATACGCTATCATACAAAAGACCATATCGAGGCTCCCAATTGGTCTCCTGACGGAAAAAATCTGATCTATAATAGCAAAGGTCAGCTCTACAGCATCCCGGTCGAAGGTGGTACCCCTACCGTGATTCCTACCGGCTTCGCCAAGCGGATCAATAACGACCATGGTATCTCGCCCGATGGTACCCAATTGGTTATCAGCGACCAAACCGAAACGGGCAAATCGTTGATCTATTCTTTAGCGATCACAGGTGGTGACCCAAAAAAAATAACGCCCGTTGGACCCTCATACTGGCATGGTTGGTCACCAGATGGGAAAACGTTGGCCTTTTGTGCCGAGCGGAACGGTAATTATGATATTTACACGGTTCCTTTACAAGGCGGGGAGGAAGTACGTTTGACCACGGCGGAGGGATTGGATGACGGTCCCAATTATTCACCTGATGGAACCTATATTTATTTTAATTCGATGCGCACAGCGACCATGCAGATTTGGCGCATGCGTCCCGACGGAAGCGAGCAGGAACAGATTACCACCGACACTTACAACGATTGGTTTGCACACCCCTCCCCTGACGGAAAATGGATCGCCTATATCTCGTTTGGGACCGATGTCCCGGCCGGTTCGCATCCGCCGAACAAAGACGTGCTATTGCGTCTTATGAACTTGGAAAACAAGGAGATACAGGTCATGGCAAAATTATTCGGCGGACAAGGAACCATAAATGTTCCATCCTGGTCGCCCGATAGCCAACACCTTGCCTTCGTCAGTTATCGTCTAAAATAAAGAACCATAAAACAACTCAAGAACAACCAAAATATGCATCGTAAACTATATTGCCTGACCTTCCTCTTTTTTTTAGTCCTCGGCAAAACAACTGCCCAAGACCTATCGGAAAAAGCAACACATTTTTTGAATTCGCTTTCTACGGAATTGCGGGCCAAAGCCCAGTTTCCCCTTGAAGATCCTGAACGCTACAATATGAATTATGTGCCTATTCCTCGAAAAGGACCCACCTTCAATGATTTTAACGACGTTCAGGCTGCCGCTGCAATTGATTTGTTAAGGGCCTCGCTGAGCGCAGAAGGTTTTCGTAAGACAGCCGAAATCAGGTCACTCGAGAAGGTACTGCGGATCATAGAAAACAATGATAATGACAAAATGCCCGACGGACGGCCGCGCCGTGATCCCATGAATTATCATATCTCAATTTTTGGTGATCCCACTTCCTCGGCTCCTTGGGGTTGGCGCTTTGAGGGGCATCATCTTTCTTTGAACTTTACCTCCAACGGAAATGAGATCAGTTCGGCAACCCCAACCTTTTTTGGCACCAACCCGGGCATTGTCAGAAGTACCGAATATAAAGGGAAGGAAGTATTGCGCCAAGAGGCCGTTTTGGGTTTTGCCCTGGTTAATTCGATGACCGAAGATCAATTGACGTCTGTATTGTATTCAAAGGATGCGCCTGGCGATATCCTTTCATTGACCGCGAAAAAAACAGGCGCCTTTGAGCCCAACGGAATTTCCTATTCCCAATTGACGGCCACACAAAGGGAAATATTCGATGCGCTTTTGGAGACCTATTTAGATAATTATGAAATGCGTTTCGCTACCGATTTTCGGGACAAAATCAAGAAAGCAGGCATCGAGAACCTACATTTTGCGTGGGCTGGGAGTTTGAGCCCTGGGGCAGGCCATTATTATCGCATTCAAGGGCCGATGTTATTGATCGAATATGACAATACCCAGAACAATGCCAACCATGTACATGAGGTGGTGCGTGACCTTACGAACGACTATGGTGAGGATGTACTGGCCAAACATTATCAAGAAGAACATAATTAAATTCAACTATGAAAACACGAAGGGAATTCATACTACAATCAACCGCATTCACCGCAGGGAGCCTGCTTTTGCCATCCTGTATTTTCGCAAATAAGCCGATTCAGAATTTCGGGGTACAACTGTATTCCTTTCGGGATGCCATGGCAAAGGATGCCCTTAGAACCTTAAAGCAAATTGCAGCTATCGGATTCAAGGAAATTGAATCGGCAGGCAGTAATAAGGGCAACTATTATGGACTTTCACCTGCAGAAATGAAAAAAGCCTGTGATGATTTAGGAATGAACCTAAAAAGCGGACACGTTCATTTAGATGCATTCTGGCAAAAAACCATGAATGACGCCGTTACATCGGGTCAGGAATATCTAATTTGTTCTTCAATGCCCACTGAAGGTCAGACAGTGAATAATTATAAAAAGGTGGCCGAGAAATTCAACCTAGCGGGCGAACAATGTAAATCAATGGGCCTTAAGTTCGGCTATCACAATCATGAGTATGAATTTGAAACTGACCAGGGCCAGGTCTTGTATGATATTCTTCTCGATAATACGGATCCAGACCTCGTGAACATGGAGCTAGATCTTGGCTGGGTCATCGTGGCCGGGAAGGATCCTTTGGACTATTTTGCCAAGTATCCTGGTCGGTTCCCACTCTGGCATTTGAAGGATATGGATATGGTCAAAAAAGAAAGTACCGAATTTGGAAAGGGAGGCATGGACATTCGCAAAATGATGGCAAACCAAAAAGCTTCCGGGGTAAAACATATTTTTATCGAACAAGAGGAGTACACCAGTACCCCTTTGGAAAGTATGAAGGAAAATTTGGCCTTCCTCAGTAAACTTTAAACAGGAGACATGTCTGAACACGTTGATCCTTATGTGCTTGCTGCGAACAAAATCAAGGATCCACCGACTACTTTTTTAGGAAGGTTAAAATTTCTTGGTCCTAGTTTTATTCTATCGGCCTCTATTGTCGGTTCGGGAGAACTTATCGCAACGACCACATTGGGTGCCCAGGCAGGTTTCATCACCTTTTGGGTGATACTAGTTAGCTGTATGGTCAAAGTAGCCGTACAACTTGAATTCGGCAAACATACCATTCTGACCGGGGAAACGGCGATGCAGGCTTTCAATGCCCTGCCAGGTCCCCTATTTGGCAAGGCGAAATGGAGCGTTTGGACGGTTTTAGGAGTCATGATCATTAAATTGCTTCAAGTAGGCGGTATTGTCGGCGGTGTTGCCATTATCCTTAATATTATGGCCCCGATATTTAGTATCCCGTTTTATGCCATCGGCATCGCCATCGTGGTCGCCTTGATGGTATACCGGGGGTATTATACGTTTATCGAACGAATTTCCTTAGGAATGATCGGCCTTTTTACCCTGTTTACGTTTGCCTCCCTGTATTTTCTGAATTTTACTCCCTATCAAATAACCTGGGAAAATGTAGCATCGGGCCTACAATTTGATCTTCCCAAAGAGGCTGTGGCCATTGCCATTGGTGCCTTTGGCATTACAGGGGTCGGAGGAGACGAGATCATTCATTACAACTATTGGTGCCTTGAAAAGGGATATGCCGCTTATTCCGGGGAAAACAATGGATCTGAATCTTGGCGGCAACGGGCCAACGGATGGATACAGGTCATGAAACTCGATGCCATTATCGCCATGTTGGTCTATACTTCGGTAACCGCAGCGTTTTATTTGTTGGGGGCGGCCGTGCTTCACGCCCAGGGAACTATTCCCGAAGGCTATGCTATGGTCGAGACCCTATCGGCAATGTACACCGAGTCACTAGGCCCGGCCGCCAAAACGGCCTTTTTAGTAGGGGCTTTTATTACCTTATTCTCAACCCTTTTTGCAGCCTTGGCTGCCTGGACGCGGCAGATTACCGATATTTTTGGCCAAGTAGGTTGGATCGATTTCAAGGATTTTGCCGTGCGAAAAAAAACAGTCGCCATTCTCGCATGGGTAATCCCATTGCTATGGGCCATCCTCTTTATTTTTATTAAAATGCCCGTCATTATGATCATTACCGGGGGAATCGTAGGGTCATTTTTATTATTTCTCGTTGTTTTCGCCGTTATTCATTTTCGATATGTGCGATTGGATAGCTTGTTTGCCCCGAATATTTCATATGATATACTACTCTGGATAAGTATTTTTAGTATCATCGGGGTTGGCGCCTTGGGTATTTATAAATACTTTGGTCACTAATGTTCAGCTTTAAAAAAAGAAGTATATGAAAATTTTCAAAGGGTTGACTATCCTTGTTTTTATTGGTGTTTTCTGCGGATGCAATGCTCCCCAAACCTATGATATTCTAATCAAAAATGGCCACATTGCCGATGGTTCAGGCCAAAAAATATACCTAGGGGACATCGGTATTAATGCCGACACGATCGCCGCCATGGGGACCCTTGAAAATGCCCATGGCATTCAGGAGATCGATGCAAGCGGACTCACCGTGGCTCCGGGTTTTATAAATATGCTGAGTTGGGCCAACGAATCACTGATTGAGGATGGTCGCTCACAAGGCGATATTCGTCAAGGTGTCACCTTGGAAGTAATGGGGGAAGGGCATTCAATGGGCCCGTTGAATGAGGCCATGAAGGAAGAAATGGAAGAAGAACAAGGCAGTATTACCTATAATATCGAATGGTCAAGCCTGGGAGAGTATCTTGAATTTTTGGAAAAAAAGGGTGTTTCAACGAATTTCGCCTCCTTTGTGGGAAATGGCACCTTGCGCCAATATGTAATGGGTTATGAAAATAGGCCGCCAACTTCCGATGAAATGGAGACCATGAAACGATTGACCAAGGAAGCCATGGAGGAAGGTGCGGTCGGCCTTTCGACTTCCCTGATCTATGTACCCAGCGGCCATGCAAAAACCGAGGAAATCATTGAATTAGCCAAGGTGGTTTCAGCGTATAATGGGATGTACATATCGCATATACGGGATGAGGAAGGTGGCTTATTGGGAGCCATAAAAGAGGTGATTACCATTTCTGAAAAAGCCAAGTTGCCGGCTGAAATCTATCATTTTAAGGCTTCGGGCACCGCCAATTGGCATTTGTTGGATAGTGCCATTACCCTGATCGACACCGCCCGTAAAAACGGGCTCCCCATTACAACCGACATGTATATGTACAATGCCAGTTCAACAGGATTGAATGTAGTACTTCCTGCATGGGCCAAAGAAGGTGGTCATGCTGCAACGATGCGCTTAATTGAAAATAAGGCGATGCGGCAGAAAATGATGGACGAAATTGATTTTTATGTCCCACCCGATAAAATTCTCTTGGTCGGCTTTCGGAATAAAGCGCTTAGAAACCTCCTCGGAAAGACGTTGGCCGACGTTGCCAAAGAACGCGGAAAATCGCCCAATGAAACCTTGGTAGATCTTATTTATGAGGATGACAGCAGAATTCAGGTGGTCTATTTTTCGATGTCAGAGGAAAATATCATCAAAAAGATCAAACTTCCCTACATGTCGATCTGTTCCGATGCAGGTTCCTATACAAACGAAGGCGTCTTTTTGGAACAAAGCACCCATCCCAGGGCCTATGGGTCTTTTGCGAGATTATTGGGACATTATGTTCGGGAGGAAAAAGCAATCCCCTTGGAAGAGGCAATTTATAAGTTGACGACCCTCCCTGCGAACAATCTCAAGCTCAAAAAAAGAGGGGCCCTAAAGACAGGGTACTATGCCGATATTGTGTTATTCGATGCGGAAACTATTACAGATCATGCCACCTATGAAAAACCCCATCAGTATGCCACCGGAATGATCCATGTATTTGTCAATGGTACCCAGGTCTTAAAAGGTGGGCAACATACGGGGGCCTTGCCTGGGCGCTTTGTAAAAGGGCCAGGGTATTCAAAAGTCCCTTAATTGAAAAAAGACGATCCTTTTTCGACGCTAGCGCGCTACTATACTTCAATGGAATGCCGATACCATTGCGATTTCGGAAGTACCAATGTGCTATGGATAAAAATCAAATATCTTTTCATACCTTTTCTCCTTCAAAACCAATTTGACGATGCATGCTCCACGTAGTATCGCAACCCACACATAACCCAACGATTCGACCGATGAAACAAGCACAGATTTTAATATTCGCAGGGATGCTCTTTACCGTCTCGGCCTGCAAGTCCCAGGAAAATTCACTTGTTGCCGATGGAGCACAGTTAACGCTGGTCTCGGCAGACTACGAATTTACCGAAGGCCCGGCAGTAAATGCCCTTGGTGATGTATTTTTTACAGATCAACCCAATGACCGCATCCTTAAATGGTCGGCCGCAGACAATTCGGTAGCCACCTTTATGCAACCTGCAGGACGGGCGAATGGTCTTTATTTTTCCCAGAATGGCGATCTTTTGGCTGCCGCCGACGAGAAGTTTGCCTTGTGGCGCATCGATGCCAAAAAGCATGTAACCATAGTAACCGATGCTTTTGAAGGCAAAAAATTAAACGGTCCCAATGATCTTTGGGAAGATACGAAGGGGGGAATCTACCTTACGGATCCCTATTATCAAAGACCGTATTGGCAACGTACTGAAAGCGAGATCCAAAAACAGCAAGTATATTATTTGAACCCTGAGACCGGAGAACTTAAAGTGGTCATCGACAACTTTGTACAGCCCAACGGCATCATTGGTACCCCCGATGGAAAAATGCTCTACGTAGCCGATATCGGAGACCAAAAGACCTATTCCTTTAAAATTGAGGAAGATGGGACTTTGACCGATAGAAAACTCTTTGCCGAAATGGGCTCAGATGGGATGACCTTGGATAATCAAGGCAACGTGTACCTAACTGGGAATGGGGTCACGGTCTATTCAAAATATGGTGAAAAAATTTTACACATCCCCGTCCCTGAAAAATGGACCGCGAATATAACCTTTGGGGGGCCTGACCAAAATATACTCTTTATCACTGCTTCTGACTCGGTATACACCCTTGCCATGAAGGTACACGGTGTTCGATAACTCTACTTTAAAATGATTAAATACACAATGAAAACAATAAACCGCTTACTTTCCACGGCCGCTTTCTGCCTCTCAGTACTTGTTCTCCCTGCCCAAGATAAAACGGAAAAGAACAAACAAGCCATTTTAGCCTCGGTTGAAAAACATCAGCAAGCGCTCATTGATTTAAGTGATCAGATATGGGCCTTTGCAGAACCGGCCATGATGGAATACAATTCGGCCAAGGTATTGGCCGATTATGCAGAATCACAAGGGTTTGCCGTCGATCGGGGAGTTGCCGAAATCCCGACCGCGTTTGTTGCAACCTATGGCTCGGGTTCTCCGATCATCGGTATTTTAGGGGAGTTTGATGCCCTGCCCGGACTTTCACAAAAAGCGCTGCCTTACAAAGAAGCCTTGGTAACAGGTGCTGCAGGCCACGGCTGTGGCCACAATATGTTCGGGGCCGGCAGCTTAGGAGCTGCCGTGGCCATCAAAGAATTGATCGAACAGGGCAAACTTAAAGGCACTATCCGTTTTTATGGGACCCCAGCTGAAGAAGATCTGGCCGGAAAAGTCTTTATGGCAAGGGCCGGCCTTTTCAATGACCTCGATGTTTGCCTTGATTGGCATCCTAGTTATGAAAACGAGGCCAATATGGCGAGTTCCCAAGCGGTCACCGATTTTTCAATTTCCTTTAAAGGCAAAAGTGCCCATGCCGCGGCCGATCCCTGGAACGGACGTAGTGCTTTGGACGCCGCCGAATTCTTTACCACGGGCATCAATTCGCTTCGGGAGCACGTAAAACCAACGGTACGTATGCATTATGTATATACCGATGCCGGTCACGTACCCAATGTGGTCCCGGAAACCGCCAGTGTATGGCTTTGGATTCGGGATTCAAGTCGTCGCGGCGTACAGGAAGTTGCAGAACGAATGAAAAAGATCGCCGAAGGGGCCGCCCTTATGGCCGGTGTATCGTATGAGATAAAATTAAATAGCGGCCTTTATGAACTGTTGATCAACGAGGCCGGGGCAAAAGTACTACATAAGAATATGGAATATGTGGGGCCCATCGTCTATTCAAAGGAAGAGCTTGCCTTTGGTGAAAAGATTATGAAGGAATACGGACTCGAAGCGAAAGGCATCGAGGGGGGCATAAAGCCATTGGCGCCCGAGGACCAGGAAGTCCCCGGCGGATCTACCGATGTCGGCGATGTAAGCTATATCGTTCCTGAAATCACCTTATTGGCCACGACGGCCCCGTACGAATCGCCTTGGCATTCCTGGGTGGTGGTTGCTTGCGGTGGCATGAGTATCGGCCATAAGGGCATGTTGTTCGCAGCCAAATCCCTGGGGACTACGATGGTTGATCTGTTTGAGAATGCCAACTTACGTAGCGAAATCAAATCGGAATTTCTCAAAAGAAAGGGCGAGGAAGTTTGGCAAGCGATGTTACCTCCAGGACCGCCACCGGTTCCCAAGGTTGCTGGTACGAGGGACTGACGTGTATAGCCAACTATGGGTAGTTGGTCGCTATTGATCCCGACAGTTGGTATGATAAACGGTTCGACTTGCCTTTTTAGCTCTTATTGAGTAACTTAACCGTAAAAATTTCCCGGCTATGGCAATATTTACCCTAGACATTAACAACAAGAAACAGAAAGTCGAGGTGTCAAATGGCGCTTCCTTGCTCTGGGTACTTCGAGAACATTTAGGACTCACAGGCACCAAGTATGGCTGTGGTATTGCACAATGTGGTGCCTGCACCATTCATGTTAATGGCAGCCCGGTCAGGGCCTGCACCCTGTCGGTCGAAAATGTTGAAGCGGGTCAAAAAATCACTACCATCGAAGGTCTTTCCGAAAAGGGGAATCACCCTGTTCAAAAAGCATGGATAGCAGCACAGGCTCCCCAATGCGGCTATTGCCAATCTGGTCAAATCATGCAGGCGGTTGCCCTGTTGGAAAGTAATCCACATCCTACCCGAGACGAAATCAAGACCTATATGAATGGTGTTCTTTGTCGTTGTGGTACCTATATGCGGATCGTCAAGGCCATCGAATTGGCAGCGGAAGCCAAACCTGCGAGTACCTAATAGAATTATCATTTAAAAGAACATCATGAGTACGACCATTACAACGATCAACCGAAGGCAATTCTTGAAATCATCAGGCGGTGTAGTGCTTTTTATCGGAATTTCGGGTATGTTGCCTTTTGCGATTTCATGCAAAAACGAGGAAGAATTACAGGCACAATTAGAAAAACATCCGCTTACGGCATGGGTGCGGTTATCTGAGGACGGCCAAATTATCATATACAATCCGGCTGCGGAGATGGGGCAAGGCTCAATGACTTCCCTTCCGGTAGTATTTGCGGAGGAAATGGATGCCGATTGGTCGCTGGTGCGTGTTGAATTTTCGCCCCAAGAGCCGGAAATTTATGGTTCCGAAGGATGGCAGCCAGGGAGTAAGATTATGGTTTCGGCCGGAAGTCGAGTCACCAAAAGCAACTATCCCGTCATGCGCAAAGCAGGAGCCCAGGCCCGATATGTCTTATTATACACTGCCGCCAACCACTGGAAGGTTCCGATGGCCGATCTTCATACCGATACCGGGTTTGTCATCAATAACAAGACCAATGATAAAATAAGTTATGGGGCATTGGTGCCGTACTTGCTTGTGCCATCTGCCCTACCCGACATTCCCGAAGATCAATTAAAAAATCCCAAGGATTTCCGTCTGATCGGAAAAATAATCCCACGTTATGAAATTCCGGCTAAAGTAAATGGTACCGCACTATTCGCAGGGGATATTCGTATGCCTGATATGTTATATGGGGTATTGGAGAGGGGAAACCTGCATGGCGCTAGGCCGTCGTTACAAAATGAGCCTGATATTTTGGCGCTGGAAGGCATCCAAAGAATTGTCAAATTTGAGTATGCCATCGGCATTGTTGCCAAAACCTTGGAACTGGCGTTGTCAGCCAAAAAACAGTTAAAAATCGAATGGAGCACTTCTGATGCAACCGGCTACAATTCGCAGGAAATTTATCCTACCTATGAGAAAATCGCTTCCCAGCCCGACAAGGGCGAGGAAATCGTGAATATGGGGAACGTAGGTCAAGCCTTTCGCAAAGCAGCCAAGACCTATACGGCCGATTTTAAAAATGACTATGTTTACCATGCCCAAATGGAGCCGCTAAATTCGCTGGTGCAGGTCGCAGAAGACTTGCAAAGTGCCGAAGTATGGGTTGGGAGCCAACAAGGCGACGATACCAAGCTGGGGGTTCCTGACGTCTTGGGCATTCCTCCGGAAGCGGTACAGGTGCATCTACAGTATTTGGGGGGGGGCTTTGGCAGAAGGACCATGACCGATTTTGTGACCGAATGTGCCGTTCTTGCTAAAGAAATGGCGCCGCATCCCGTGAAGCTGATTTGGACCCGCGAAGACGATGTGACCTATGGGGCCTATCGTCCCTTATCCTTGCAGCGGCTTAAGGCCAGTACTGATACCCAAGGCAATATTACAGGATTTTCACATTGCGTGGTAGCGGAAAATGGCAATCTGGCAACCAGCGGCATTCGTAACGCTTATTATGATATTCCCAATCAGTTTGCCGAATGGCGGGAAGCTACCCATGGCATACGCCTAAAACATTGGCGGGCCGTTGGACATGGCCCTAACAAATTTGCCATTGAATGCATGATTGATGAGATAGCCCGAGATCAAAAAATGGATCCGGTGGCCATACGACGAAAGTTAATGGCAAAAGCGCCCAGGGCATTTGCTACTTTGGAAAAAGCGGTCGAAATGAGCGATTGGGATACCCCATGTGAACCTGGCCGTGCCAAAGGAGTAGCCTTCCTGGAACGCAGTGGTACACTGGGTACAGGAATCTGCGAAATCTCGGTTGACCGAACATCAGGTAAGATAAGGGTACACCGTTTTTGGAGTGCCATTGATGCCGGTGTTATCGTACAGCCTGACAATGTAATCGCACAAATGGAGGGTGGTATTATAATGGGAATGAGCAGTGTGTTAAAAGAACAGATCACCATCGTTGATGGCAAAGTACAGCAGACGAATTTTGATAGCTATCAATTGCTGCGTATGGAGGATATTCCGAATAGCATCGAAATAGCCATGATACCTTCCGACGAGCCCCCACAAGGTGTCGGTGAATCCGGAACCCCATTGGTAGCTTGCGCCATTGCAAATGCCTTCTTGAGCCTTACCGGTAAACCTTTGCGGCATTTACCATTTACGCCCGATCGTGTCCTCGAAGCACTAAATTCATAAAACATTTTATAATACCTCCACCTAATTTAATGTTGGCAGGGACACCCTGCTAATTTTTGTACATTAGACCACTGGTATAAATCAATATGAATCGACCTAGGTGGATACTTCCGGTAATCGTACTATCCCAGTTTTGTTGTACCTCACTCTGGTTTGCAGGTAATGCTGTAATGAACGACCTTGTAGCCCACTTTGGACTGAAGGCGAGTGCCTTGGGCCACTTGACCTCGGGCGTTCAATTCGGGTTTATAGTAGGCACACTGATCTTTGCGATTCTGACCATTGCCGACCGCTATTCCCCGTCTAAGGTATTTTTTGCAAGTGCCCTCCTTGCCGCTACGTGTAATGTCAGTATCGTATGGATGGACAAAAGTTTGTTCTCGTTGCTCTTACTGCGTTTTCTAACGGGCTTCTTTCTGGCCGGCATCTATCCTGTCGGGATGAAAATAGCAGCCGATTATTTTGAAAAAGGCCTTGGAAAGTCGTTGGGGTTCCTTGTTGGTGCTTTGGTACTAGGAACGGCTTTTCCGCATTTGTTAAAAGGGATGACCCAAACTTTTACTTGGCAATCGGTAGTGACGAGCACATCGATTCTGGCCGTTTTTGGAGGATCGCTCATGGCGGTTTTAGTTCCAGACGGTCCTTTCCGAAAACCTGGACAACACATTAAATTTTCGGCATTTCTCGGTATCTTCCAAACCAAAGGCCTTCGATCCGCAGCTTATGGTTATTTCGGCCACATGTGGGAGCTATATGCATTTTGGGCTTTTGTACCTATTATATTAAAATCATACAGTGCTATCCACCCCGATACCACATTCAATGTACCTGTCCTTTCTTTCTTCATCATTGCGATAGGCGGAATTGCCTGTGTGCTCGGCGGTTTTATAGCGCAAACCGTGGGTACGGAGCGAACCGCATTCCTGGCCTTGACGCTTTCATGTACCTGTTGTTTGGTTTCCCCTTTTGCCTTCTCAATCGCAACGGAAAATTTATTTGTGGCTTTTTTACTTTTTTGGGGAATGGTCGTCATAGCCGATTCTCCCCTTTTCTCTACCCTAGTGGCTCAAAATGCCCCCGCCGAAAATAAAGGTACCGCACTTACCATGGTGAATTGTATCGGCTTTGCCATTACGATTGTAAGTATACAATTCCTAAATATTTTAAAAGAATCTACCGATTCGAACGCTGTTTATATGATTCTGGCCCTAGGCCCAACATTAGGTCTTATAGGTCTGACAAAAAAAGGCCACTAACAAAAATCAAAGTACAAAACAACCCTTTAGCCAAGGATTAGGATGGGCAAATGATACTTGGATACTACTAAAAAGGCACTGAATTCACAAGTGAATATTCGGTATTTAATTTAATATCACCCAATCGGGAATCGAACCATGCTCGGTAAATTGATTCTCGCCTTCACATGGCACCGGATCGGCATCGCGTTCGGCCTTCGATATGATGGCATCTGCGCGAGACACCAGCCCCCTTGCCTGGTATGCTTCAAAAACAGGGTCGGTCATACAATCAAAATAGGAAAGTAGAATGCCATTGTCCTTACCGCCAATATACATAGAGATGTCAGAACTTGTATTGTTAGAGGCTTGCTTCCCCAAGTGATCTCCAACATTCACCCACGCCCCATTAACGAATCCAGGATCAAGATTCACATGGAAAATCTGAATGAACATGGAAGATACCGCCTTAGGACGTAAAAGTATGGCATAACCATAAGCCCCATCGGGTGCTGCATATACGTTTCCGGTAGTCGGGGCATAGATGTCAACGGTCGTCCAATCTACTTCAGGATAGTAGGGCTCATAATAATGTTTCATACTTCTGCAGGTCTCCCCCGAACCATCTACATAACTATGCCCTACCGTAGAACGGAATCGAGAGATACGATTGATCTTACTAAGGTCAATATAATCGGCATCCAGGATACGTGGCGGGCCAAGGGTGGCCACATCATACAATAACTCCCCCACATGAAACATCACCTGCGCCGATTGTCCACCCGCCTCAACCGTAATGATCGCCGTACCCACGGCAATTGCCTGAATTCGACCATCGCCTTCGATACGAACTATATCGGGACTTGAACTCGAAAGTGTGTACGTTACATCAGTGGTTTCATGTCCTGCCAGATCCAATGCTGTAACTTTCAAATAGTCTCCTGTCTCGAGATAGATACCATCTCCGACCGAGGCGACCAATTGATCTGGAAAGATGCTCAGTGCTGACAAAGCTTTTTCCTCGGGCACCGGGGTAACCTCAGATTCCGAACCCCCACAAGACCATAGCAGCATTCCAGCGAAAAGTAGCAGATTACCAGTATCCAAAATAGCATTTACACGAAATGCCAAGCTCCCTGATAATTTGTCGGCATTACGGGATGAACGGCCGATGAAACCTTGTTGATTCATTGATCGAAATCGCTTATCGGCATGCCTGGCCAAAGTTTTAAAATATCCAAATGTTCCCATAACCAATACTTTTATAAAATTTAAATACAAAAACTGTTCGTATGGGGGAAAATTATCTTTGAGGATACCTAAATTTAGTAAATTACTAGCTAACCTTTAAGAAAAATAATGGATTATGATATGTAATGGGAGTGTGTTCGTTGGCCAGATACGATCATTATGGTCATCTTTGTGCCATTATGGAATTAAATAATAGAAAAGCTGTAAGCAAGTCTTTATCTATCGCGTATGATCCAAGCCGTCTTATTTGATTTTATAGGAACCCTAATCAAGGAAGTCAACCCTCAAATCATTAATTCCTGTTTTGAAAGCGCATTTGTGCAGCATAATGTGTCGGTAGAGCTTGCGAGTATTATAAAAGAAAGAGGCAAGGACAAGAAAGAAATGATTTCAAACATAGTACGTTCACAAGATCTTTCGGCATCATTGGTAGACCGAATTTATAGTTGCTTTAAAAAGAATATCCTAGACAACCTCCCAAATTTCCAAGAAAATGAAGGTGCCAGTGCGCTATTGGCACTCCTAAAGGAAAAAAATGTTAGGACCGGGGTTGGTACTGGTTTGGATCGTGATGTTTTTGAAAGCATATGCCATGCGCTTAGGTGGAACAAGGCTGAGTTCGATTATATCGGAATAGCCAACGAAATTGGGCGTGGCCGACCTTATCCGGATATGATTATTGATATGATGAACACATTGAATCTAACGAATACCCACGAATTCTTAAAAGTAGGCGATACCGTGGCAGACATTCAAGAGGGCAAAAATGCCCGTGTTTTGACTGCCGTTATCTTATCAGGAACACAACCAAAGGCTCTTTTATTAAGTGAAAATCCAGACTTTGTATTCACTGCATTATCTGACCTTAAAAATTGCCTTTGATACGCTTGGAGTAAAGCAAAGGGTTGTCATTTCACTAACGTCATTCATGACCTAAAAGTTCGATTTAATAACACAGGCATTTTGATCAATGCCCGGTAAAACGCCTAAACTTTGTAAAAATAAGGCGGTCATCCTATTTCACCAAATCAAACATGCGGGTATATTTGATGATAAAACTGTTGTTCAAGGGGCTGCCATCTTGCAGGTTATGATTGTAGACAACGAATAAGCCGGTATTGGCCCTTTGCAACCATCCAAACCTCAGATTAAACGCCCACAGTTTGTTTACGGTATTGTTCTGTACCAAACTCTGCAAATACATACTTGGGGTAAAGGAATAGGAAAGTTGGCTGATAAATACATTGGCCGTAAAGTCCCCGACCGGAAGGTTCACGATATTGTTTTGATACGTAAAGGCCGAGTTGAACTTTTCGCCCAATCGCAGACTCAGGGTCGCACTGTTCAGATACCGTTGACCACCAAAAGATCCACCGATCGTAGATCGGGTGCTGATCGCCAAGGGTTTGCTTTGATTCGTAAAGAAAATTATCTGGGCTTCACTGTGTTTATAGGTCCCTGGTTCGACAAAAATATTCTCATAGATTTCAAAAGGTTCGACCACACCTTCCGTGGTGAAATTAGCCCCGGTATGGATCTCCATGCCGCTCTTAAATTCCCAATGGTTGTCAACATGTAAAAATCCCGTTTCCTGAAACCCGTCGAAATTCCAATACCCACGGTACGAAATATGAGGTCGTAGCTCCAAAAACATTGAATTCTGATTTTTCGGCCGTAAATGATACAACACCAGCGCTTCCGGTTTTCGAAAAGAGGAACGCAATAAAAAACCGACTTCCGGATTAAACCCTTGGCCGACTTCGGTATATGCGGTCCGCATTTCCCAATTATTCCATTTGTAATCGGTCTGGAATTTAAAGGCATGTTCGTTGATAGTATCGTTATTGCCGGCCGACTTCGCATAGAATCCGGTGATTCGGGCCTTACGCCCCAACCCCAATTTTCCATCAATGGCTACGGTTCGATTGAAGGCATCCGATTGCAAACCCTCTTTATTGATAAGAACGGCGCCCAAGGCCGAACGGCCTTTGAACTCATGGTTGACACGGGCCACCGTAAAATTATTCTCCTCGACACCGGCCTCGGGCACATCTTCAGTGAACATGGTTAGCAGGCCGACATTCGTCCGATTTATTTTCCCCGATAATCGGGCCCCTCCGAAAATCGGAACGATGTTTCCGGCTTCCCCAATCCCGATGCGGCGACTGAAAAAGAGATCCACCTCGCCCGGGCTACCAACACTGAAGAGGCCGGCATTCTCCAAAAAGAAGGGTCGCTTTTCGGGAAAGAACAAATTGAATCGATCCAGGTTCACCTGTTGTTCGTCTACCTCTACCTGCGCAAAATCTGTGTTGTAGGTAAAGTCTAACGTCAAACTAGGGGTAATACTATATTTTACGTCCCCTCCGACCTCACCGTCGAAGGCACTCTTGGAATCGACAGCGGTAAAATCCCTTGAAAGTCTTCCCAGTACATAAGGGATGACCTTAAGATTCCCCGGACTTTTTAGATCCAAATCGGTTAACGTTCCCGCCAAGGAGAGTCGATTCAAATCAAAACCTACCGGTACCAAGGACCAATAATCGACTTCATTGGTCTTTCTTATATTTCTTCGAAAGTTGATGCCCCAATCCTTCCCGGTCTGAAAACGGAGGGTTCTCAGGGGGATGGCGAATTCAGCACTCCAGCCATAGTCGCCTACCTGGGCCTCGACGACCCACGAGCCATCCCAATTCAGGTTAAACCCACCTATGGTGCCGCCTTGTTGGCGATTTGCATTGTTGTTCCCTTGCCCTTCGTTATCGACTTGTGCGTCATATTCCACGCCAATGGAGTTGGTGCCAAAAATAAAACCGTTCTGATTGTCCTTATAGGTATCAAGAATAAAAATAAAGGCATCGGTATTATCTAAATTAGCATCCCTACGCGCATCGGAAACGACCAATTTGTCGGGCTGGGCATCATAACAGACCACCGAAACGTAAAAGGTCTCAGAAGTATAGGCCACGCGTATTTCGGTCTTCTCGGTCGCAGGCTGTTCAAAGTTGGGCTGGTTCTGTCTTAAGTCGCCAAAGGGCACGATTTGTTGCCACACCGCATCGCCTAAAACCTCCCCGTCGATAAGGGGTGCCTCTTCAATGGCTATGGCCTGGGCAGTTGGCTTATCTTGATTGCTGGGAGTCGTACCGGTTTGGGAAATTACGAATTGCGAACAAACTACAAGTCCGAGAAATTGGAGGCTTTTGAGGGAACATTTCATTCTATGCTGGTTTGATTCGGTCGATTGTTTGAATTAAAAGTACTATAATTTTTAGATTCGGTACAAGTGCGGTTATAAAACAAGGGGCTTCGAAACAGCCCGCTGTGGCAAATTTTTGTGCTAAAATCCCGGTTTAGGAGGAAGTTCTAAAATATCTGATAGAATTTATTTATCTTTTGTCCAACTAAACAACCAAACGTATGACTTCGTATCTCTTTGAATTTATTGGGACCGCAATGCTAATCCTTATCGGCAATGGTATTGTGGCGAACCTTGTGCTGAAAGGCACAAAAGGATCAGACTCGGGGTGGGTCGGCATCTCTTTGGCATGGGGAATTGCCGTATTCATTGGCGTATTTATAAGTGCCGATGCCAGTGGTGCCCATTTGAATCCCGCCGTAACCGTAGGTCTGGCGACCGCTGGGAAATTTAGTTGGTACTTGGTACCCGGCTATATCGTTGCCCAACTTCTAGGCGCAATGATGGGGAATTTTTTGGTTTGGCTGGCCTATAAAAAGCAATATGATGCCACCGAAGATCAAGGTGCCATCTTGGCCACTTTTAGTACCTCGCCTGCCATTCGCAGTCCGTTTTGGAATTTCATGACCGAAGTCATCGGCGCCTTTGCCTTGGTATTCGGCGTGTTCTATATTGCGGGGGGTTCTTTTGGGGAGGAAGTCATCAAATTAGGTGCGTTAGATGCCCTACCTGTTGCCCTTTTGGTCATGGGAATCGGCTTTGGTCTGGGCGGACCCACTGGATACGCCATCAATCCGGCGCGAGATCTTGGTCCAAGGATCCTTCATGCCATCTTGCCGCTACGTGGTAAAGGCAGTAGTGATTGGGGGTATGCCTGGGTGCCGGTCGTCGGCCCATTGGTAGGTGGTATCCTGGCCGCTTTGGCCTATCTCTGTATTGGAGCTTAACTATGTTCATATTCTAAAACCCAAATGATGAAAAAGTATCTTTTATTAATCGCTGGTCTAGGCCTTGCGACACTTACCTATTCCCAAGAAATTGTGGCCTTGCCCTATAATGCCCCGACGACCGTTCAATGGCAAGGTGGTGAAAAGGACTATTTTTCGAATATTTGGCAGACCCAGGTGGTGACCAATGTTTCGGTACCGACCATGCAGATATTCAGGCCGGCTACACCCAATGGTACTGCGGTGATCATCGCGCCGGGAGGCGGCCTATATGCGCTTAGCATCAACAGTGAAGGCAACGAGGTTGCAAAATGGTTGAACACAAAGGGAATCACTGCCTTTGTCCTTAAATATCGGCTGGTACCAACAGGCGCTGATGGTGTTCAGGAAATTACCGACGAAGGCGCTTCGAATCCGGGGCGTATCGGGGAACGAATCGCACCCATTATGCCCTTGTCTTTTGCGGACGGCCTTGCGGCGATAACCTATGTACGTACGAATGCCTCGAAATATGAAGTGAAGCCCGATAAAATTGGCTTTATGGGATTTTCGGCAGGCGGGGCGGTAACCATGGGGGTAACCTTTAACTACAACCAGCAAAACCGTCCAGATTTCATAGTGCCCATATATCCTTGGATGACCGTTATGGGGCCCTATGAAGTGCCGAACGATGCCCCACCGATGCTGGTGATATGTG
The DNA here is from genome assembly GCA_038316335.1 of Flavobacteriales bacterium. GTDB lineage: Bacteria > Bacteroidota > Bacteroidia > Flavobacteriales > Flavobacteriaceae > JALHST01. The sequence continues at coordinate 7,187 of JBBQAM010000036.1, read as the reverse complement.
CCTCCGACGATCCACTACAATTGGCACCGGAAAGCGTAACGCTCTATTCAAAATGGTTAGAAGCCAAAAAAGTCGCCGAGTTGCATCTGTACTCAAAGGGCGGTCATGGCTTTGGCATGAAAAACCAAGGACTCCCTTCCGATCATTGGATCTCGCGCTTTTATGATTGGGCTCTGGCAGAAGGCCTGACCGTTCCTAGTATTGCAGAATAAAAGGAATGTCCCTTGAGAAGAGGAAAAATCAGCTATTATGTAAAAGAATCCAAGTGTCTTTTAAAAAGATCACCCTTAAGACGGGTATTCACTTCCTGATTTTCGGTAATTTCGGAAATCGTAAAATAAAATTATCTTAGTCCTGTCAAAGATCCTATAATGAGAATACTGTTGATTGCCATTCTTTTAGTCCTGAATGTATTGCATGCCCAAGATCCCCTTCGGTTTAAGGACGAGGTGACATCCATAGAAAAAAAATATGATACCCTTTGGGATCCATCCCAGGAAACCATTGTATTTACAGGCAGTTCGAGCATACGAATTTGGAAAGACGTCGCACAGCGATTTCCCCAATATCATATAGTCAATACCGGTTTTGGGGGTTCGCAGGCCTCCGATCTTTTGACCTATTCAGATGAATTGATCGGGCGATATCATCCCAAAAAAGTATTTATTTATGAAGGGGATAATGATCTGGCAGCTGGGGTACGACGCAAAGTGATTCTAGAGAATTTGCAGCAAATCATTTCCAAGATCCGGGCGGAACGAACCGACACCGAATTTATACTCATTGCCGCCAAACCAAGTCTCGCACGTTGGAAATTGCGCGGAAAATATAGACGATTGAACCGACGTTTCGACCGGCTTGCCAAAAAAGACCCCTTGATTCGGTCTGCCGATGTTTGGTATCCGATGCTTACCGGAAGAAAATTAAAAACGGACCTATTTTTAGAGGATGGCCTTCATATGAACGCCAAGGGGTATGACATTTGGTACGACGTTCTTAAAAACTATGTCGAAAAGTAGTTGCTGGTTAATGCATGGACTACTCCCGACGCCCCAACAATAAAAGATAAAAAAAACCACATTATGAGAAATATGAGCAAATCGAACCTGTTGCGGAGTCTTGTCCTTACCCTGGCACTTGCAGCCTTTATGGCCTGCCAAGGCGAAAAGAAACCCCTGATCAACTTCCCTCCTACCGATCTGGCAAAGGCTGACCTATTGCCCAAACCCCTTTCTATCGAACCGACCCATTCAGCATTTGCCCTGGATCGCTTTACGGTCATCAAGACGTCGATCAATGACCCGGAATTTCCCGAAGTGGGGAACTATTTGGCATCGAAAATAAAAGAAACCATCGATTTGGATATCCCTGTGAACGCAGGAGACATTGAAAATGCACAAGGGGTCATTTACATCCATCAAATGGATACCACCGAAAACAAGTCGAAGGAAGCCTATCAATTGCAAATCGGCAGGGATTCGATTCTCTTGGAAGCAGTTTCCCCGGAAGGCGCCTTTCGCGGAATCCAAACCCTTCGGCAACTCATTCCAGACCGTAGCAACGATACCTTGGCGGAGCAAAAAATATGGCCCATTGCTTCGGGCAAAATAACCGATGCGCCGAATTTTTCCTATCGCAGTTCGATGTTGGATGTCGCCAGGCATTTTTTCAGCGTGGCCGATGTTAAAAAATACATCGACCTGCTGGCCTATTATAAATTAAATAGCCTGCATCTTCATTTATCGGATGACCAAGGATGGCGCATCGAGATCAAATCGTGGCCTAAACTGACCGAAATCGGCGGTAGTACCGAAGTGGGCGGCGAATCAGGAGGGTTTTACACCCAGGAAGAGTATAAGGATATCGTTGCGTATGCCGCACAACAATACATCACCATCATTCCCGAAATCGATATGCCGGGACATACAAACGCCGCTTCGGTCTCCTATCCATTTTTAAACGGAAATGGCAAGACGCCCAAACTGTATGAAGGCACCAATGTAGGTTTTAGCACTTTTGATGCAAGAAAAGACACTGTTTATGCCTTTATTGACGATGTGGTGCGGGAAATCGCGGCAATCAGCCCCGGCCCCTATTTTCATATGGGCGGCGATGAGAGCCATGCTACCAAAAAGGACGATTATATCTATTTTGTGAGCAAAGTTTCAAAGATCGTGCAGAAGCACGGGAAGCGTGCAATCGGTTGGGATGAAATAGTTACAGCCGATGTCGATACAACCGCCATCGCACAATTTTGGTCAAACATGGACAACGCAAAAAAGGCGGTCGAAAAAGGCATGCAGGTCATCGTCTCGCCTGCCAAAAAAATGTATTTGGACATGCAATACGATACACTTTCAAAATACGGACTGCATTGGGCGGGGTATATCCCCTTAGATACGGCCTATGTATGGACACCTGAAACCTATGCCGGTATTCCGAAGGAAAATATTTTGGGCATGGAGGCGCCTTTATGGTCAGAGACCATCTCAACACGGGATGCCTTGGAATATTTGGCCTTCCCACGATTATTGGGCTATTCGGAGCTGAGCTGGTCGACACAGGAAAATCGGGATTGGGATAATTACAAGGTACGCTTGGGCAATCAGGCTCCCTATTTAGACCGAATGGACGTTAAATTTTATCGTTCGCCCTTGATCGATTGGAAAAAAAGCGACTATACGTATACTGAAATTAAAAAAGACTAAACAATGAGAACGATCGCCCTAGTATTTGTGCTTCTTTGTGGCCACTATTTAATCGCCCAGAAAGAAAACGACACCCTTCCCAAGGCCGAGATAGCTACCACCATGCAAAGCGTCACGATCGGGGGTAGGCAAATTTTCCTTACCGCCAAGGCAGGCACTTTTGAGGTTCGGGATGAAAACAACAAACCCCTCGCCCTCATGGGACATGTGTACTATTCAGCTGGGGATAAACGGGGTACCACAACAAACAGGCCCATCGTCTTTGCCTATAATGGCGGCCCTGGTTCCTCCTCGTTTTGGTTGCATATGGGTGCCTTGGGGCCCAAACGCATTTTGGTGAATGATCCGAAATCAACACCGGCCGCACCCTATAAATTGGTCAATAATAATTTTTCGATCTTGGATGTGGCCGATCTGGTCATGATCGACCCCGTAGGTACCGGTCTAAGTGTCCCTGTCGGAAAAGCCAAGTTCAAGGATTTTTGGGGCGTTGACCAGGATATTCGCAGTCTCTCTTTGTTCATCACCCAGTTTTTGATCGAAAATGACCGTATGAACAGTCCGAAATATCTTTTGGGTGAAAGTTATGGTACGTTTCGAAGTGCGGGGCTTATGAACACCTTATTAGAGCAGGGGATTGCCCTAAATGGGGTCATTATGGTGTCTTCGGTATTCGACCTGCGCACCTTGGTATTTCCGCCCAATGACGACCTGCCCTATATTGTGCATTTTCCGACCTATGCCGCCACGGCCTGGTATCATGATAAGATTGCTGACAAACCGGCAGATGTGTATCAATTTTTAGACGAAGTCAGGAACTTTACCGAAAATGAATATGCCCCAGCCTTGTTCAAGGGGAGTCGTTTATCGGATGGTGAAAAAAGGGCGATGGCAGCGAAGTTGGCCAAATATACCGGTTCAGACCCGGATTATTGGGTCAAAGCTGATTTTCGGGTAACTGCCAGCGAATTTTTCGCCGAATTTTTAAGGAAGGAAGGAGCGGTTATAGGCAGGCTTGATTCGCGGTATACGGGAATAAATCAGGACCTTTTGGCCCAGGAAGGCAGCCATGATCCTCAAAGTGCGGCCATCTCCCCGGCCTATATCGCGGGTTTTCTGGATTATTATTACGGCACGCTCAAGGTCAACAAGAAAAGCAGCTACGCCATTACAGCAGGCGTACGGGAAGGATTCAAATGGGATTGGAACCACGAAGGAAACCAACGGTGGGGAACACAGGCGGCAATCAATACAGGCATTGATATGGCGCAGGCCTTGTCAAGGGACCCCAATATGAAGGTCTTGATCCTAAATGGTATTTATGATATCGCGACCGTTTTTTATGGGGTAGAATATACGATCGATCACTTGGGACTTACCCCGGAAATACGAAATAATATCACCATGAAATATTACGAAGCCGGGCATATGATGTATACGAACCCTCCATCTTTGGAGCAATTCAAAAAAGAGGTATCCGAATTCATAAGATCGACTTCAAAATAAGCCACAGATTAAGAGGAGGTTCAGTACCTGGAGGTAAACAACCCACTAAACCAAAAGTGGGGTATCTTTTTTGGTGGTGCAGATTGGGCAACCAAAACCTATTTATATAAAAGAGATATAGTTAATAACTATATCCCTACGTTGGCTGCAAGCTAAAAAAACTAAAAGATGAAAAAAATCAACCTGATATTACTAATAATAATGGTCTGCATTTCATGTGAAGAATATGAAGAAAAGAGCGAAAATTTTAATTCGGACAAAATGATGATAAGAATTTCGGAAATTGGAATTAAATCTGAATATCTGGATGAATATCTATCAATCCTTAAAGAAGAATCTAAAGCTTCGGTGGAATTGGAATCTGGAGTGATTTCCATTTATCCAATGTATCAAAAAGAAAATCCAACGGAAATTAGAATATTGGAAATTTATGCGGATAGGAAAGCATACGAATCGCACTTGGAAACACCACATTTTAAACATTACAAAACAACAACCTTAAAAATGGTTAATTCCTTAAAGTTAATTGATATGAATGCAATTGACGGAGAGACTATGCCAATGATATTTAATAAAATAAAGTGAAATTAAAAAAAGCCAGCAGCCAACAATGCCCATAACAAATAGGGCATAAAGTGCTATATTTAAGGGCTTGGACGTATTTGTTGAGTCCGCCAAATCTTTTGTCCTCGATAGCTATCGGGATGGCTTTTAAATAGTAAAAATAAAAACAAACAAAAAGATTAGGCTAATCGCTTAAACGGAAAGAAAAGCTCACTTTTATTCCCGTACTACTCATAGCCCAGACCGTTGTGCTTCATTATGACAAACAGCGGCCGAATTCAATAACTTAACGCAACAAATGATAAAATTCTTTAGAAAAATCAGATTCGACCTTATGGATAAAAATAAAACTGGGAAGTATCTGAAATATGCAATTGGCGAAATAGTACTTGTCGTTATTGGAATTTTAATTGCATTACAAATTAATAACTGGAACGAAAAGAAAAAATTAGATGCGAAGACACATGATTATTATCTGCAGTTATTAGACGATTTGAATAGTGATATCCTGTTTGCTAAACAAACTATTGAAAAATTCAATAATTACCTTAATGATTATGAGGCATATAACACTAGTTATGATAAAGATGTTCTAACGCCAAATCAAGTATACGCACAGATTTCTAAACTTCCTGTAATGTCTACATCTTTAACATTCAATTCCAGTACTATAGAAACGCTTCAGAGCAGCGGTGATGTTGGATTAATTCCTGCAGACATAAGAAATAAATTAATCGACCAAAAACGTCAACAAAATCTTATAATAAAGCGCGCTGAATATACAGATGATGGTAAAAATGGCATAATTCAAAATTTAAATCCGTTATTAGGATCAACAACGCTTCCTAATAGGCTTCTTAAACAACCTAAATTAAAAGCGTTTTTTGATATTGATAAAAATATAAGAGAACTGATTTTGGTTTACGAAGGAGTTCATCGTTGGAAAAGTGTCTCTGAAATAGAATCTAAAGGTAGATTAGAAGATATGCTAAAGGAAATAGATACACTTATTGGGCTAATTAATAAAAAATTAAAAATATAACGAAAGCACAACAACGCATAACCGCAATTTCGGCGTCCCAATAGTCCCTCCCGACGGCTATCAGGATATCGGGACCAACCAATAACCAATGATATTATCGAAACCTAATTTTGTGAAATAAAATTGAATGTCCTGTGGACATTCGGTTAAGATACCCGCTTGCGGACTTCTGGAAAAAATAATTAGAAGCAATGATTAAATTTTTTAGGACCATCAGAAAGGACCTTATGGAGAAAAATAAAACTGGGAAGTATCTGAAATATGCAATTGGCGAAATTATACTCGTGGTTCTCGGAATTCTTATTGCTTTGCAGGTTAAATCAATATGGACCAGAACTTAATTTAAGATAACAACTGTCCCACAAATAGGGGGATACTCAGTTCTCAGTTGATAGAAACGTGTTCCAAAACCCTCACGTTTCTAAGCCAAGGCCTTTGAGCGCAACCTGATGAACGAAATGCAAACGATTTTAATGACTATGACTGATAACAAAAAATTATATAAAGTTGCTTTTGGACTTGCTGTGTTTACTATAGTATACAACATCGCAGAAGGACTGATTTCAACATATCTCGGATTTGAAGACGAAAGTCTAGTTCTTTTTGGTTTTGGTACGGACAGTTTTATTGAAGTTATCTCAGGACTTGGAATTGCTCATATGATTCTAAGAATTCAAAATAATCCAAACAGTAAAAGAGACGATTTTGAACGAACCGCCTTAAGAATTACAGGAGTTTCCTTTTACGTTTTGGTTTTTGGACTTTTGGTATCGAGCATTTATAACATTTGGACAGGACACAAGCCGTTGACAACTTTTTGGGGAGTTGTGATTTCAATAATTTCGATCCTAATAATGTGGATTTTGGTTGTTTGGAAAAGAAAAGTTGGAAATCAACTAAACTCTACTCCGATTTTAGCCGATGCCAATTGTACAATGGTTTGTATATATATGTCAATTATTCTTCTCATAAGTAGTGGAATTTATGAACTGTTTGGAATTCCATATATAGATAGTATCGGAACACTCGGACTTTCATACTTTGCTTTTAAGGAAGGAAAAGAATGTTTTGTAAAAGCAAAAAGCGACAAAGATTGCTGTTGCGACTGAACTAAAAAGGCTACACAAAACAACGGCCATAATTCATAGCTGCCCTCCCTAACCTTAAAATTACTACTTTTATAAGGCCAGATTTCTTGACAAGACAACCCAAATGATCTAAATAGCTCCCTCCCGATAGATTCTGTGTTAATTATCAAGAGATTTTATCGTTTATTTTTTAATATTGTTGTTAAGACGGCTATGAGCTAGTCTGTAAGGGTATGTTCTACATTCGTGTGGCGTGCCCTTTTTTGATGGTAATCATTC
>JBBQAM010000107.1:0-4739 GCA_038316335.1 Flavobacteriales bacterium | reverse complement strand
TCATAAATCTGAAAATCATCATCATTTATTGCTGTTAATAATAAAAGCTTACTTTGATAGGGAAGAAAGGCAAAGTTCCGAATCTGCCCGTTGATTCCAAGATCTTTAACGCTTTTATAACCATATTTTTGTTCACTGTTTAAATTCCCCAATACCAGCCACCCGTTCGAGGCATCCATTCGCCCGAACTGAGGCTTTACCAGATATTGGTTGCCCCCCAAAATGATATCCAAAACCCCATCTTTGTTTACATCCATAACCTCAATGGCATCTACGTTCGAATATTGAATTTCCCGCGGTAGTTCAACGGCTTCAAAATGGTTCCCACTATTTAAAAATAATGTCGAACCTACTTTATTCAAATCCAGAATTTGGGCATCCATCAAATTTTCCGCCCCAAATAAATCAGCACACGTCGCGCTACCGTAATCTTTATAATAGAGCAGCTTTCCTTTTAAACTCGGTATTTGTGCAATCAGTTCATCACGATCAACGATTGGATAATATGAATCATCGATTTTGTAGCAAATGATTTGTTCGGCGAATCCATTCCCGTCAAAATCTTTCAAATACATGCGCATACCCTCTTTATATAGGGAATTACGACCAACATTCCCTGCTATAAAATCAATATCCCCATCCCCATCGATATCGGTTATTTTTAGTGAAGACCACATGCCGTTGGTTTGGGCAAGCCCAAAGGACTCCGATTCGTCTTTCAATGTTCCCGAATGGTTTATTAAGATTTTAATTGGCATCCAATCGCCAGTGACGACAAGGTCTGGCCAATCGTCTCCATTGATATCCGCCCAACTTGCATCAGTTATCATTCCAATATTTTGCAATACGGGCTGATCGGAAATCGAAAAATCATTGTTCCCATTATTTTGCAATAGGATACTCGATGTCGGTTCCCCGTACAATTCGGGATTGAATCTTCCTCCAACAAAAAGATCTAAATCACCATCTTTGTCAAAATCCGAAGCCGTAACGGTAGAGGAGCTTAAGGGCGTTTTAAAAGGCAAAGGCCTGTCAGATGGCGTAAATATTCCAGTTCCATCGTTAACTAATAAGCGGTCTTGTAAGTTACTGTCGTATTTTGAAAAAGCTTTTCCACCACTACAAATGTAAAGATCAAGATCTCCATCATTGTCGCTATCAAAGAAGATGGCGTCGGTATCTTCGGATCTTGAAGCATTTTCGAACGGTTTGCTTATTTTGGTGTATCCGTTTTTTTGATCCGATAGGAACAAGGATCCACTTTGGTTTTTAGCCCCACCTATATACACATCCAAAATCGCATCACCATTTACGTCAGCAACAGCCAAGGCAGGCCCTTCATTATTGAACATTTGAGGCAGTAAACGTTCCCTGTTAAAATCACTGTAATTATTTTCAATATGTTTAAACGAAAATGGGGGATTGACGATTGGTTTAATGAAGTTATTTTGAAAATGATCCGATTGACCTATTGACAAAAGATCGGGTTGCATAAACGAATAGTTATGATTGGCCGGTAGCTGCTTTTCCCTCGAAATTGCGCCATTGGGCCATTGTATAATAAGGCTATCGACAGTGGGGGATGCCCCCAGTCCGAAATGCACGCCATAAGGTACTGAACTTTCAAAGCCTCTTGACGGGAAATTTTCTGCAACCGCTTGCCGGTCAGTCCCATAAAAAATTGTTGCCTTTACTCCGATTGCTTTTGTATTATCGGTATTCGATTCAAATTGAAAGGCTATACTTTTATTGGTAAGGGTATCAGTGGTATTTTCATAAACGAACGCCGGCATATTTACATTATTAACCACAAGATCAAGATCGCCATCGTTATCAAGATCGCCATAAGCACTTCCATTGCTAAAGCTAGGCGTTGCTAGCCCGAATGCTTTTGTTTTGTCCTCAAAGACAAAGTCACCTTCATTTTTGTAAGCAACATTGGGGACGGCCTGCGAGGGCATCAAGTCAATCAATTTCATTATTACCTCTTTACTTGACTTCATCATATTTCGCACCTTTTCCTCATTGGCCATATAGTTCAGATAATCCCTGTCTAACAAATCCTTGAGGATTCCGTTGCAGATCAAAATATCGCGGAGGCCATCATTGTCCATGTCAAAAATTAGGGATGCCCAGCTCCATTCAGTAGCCGATACACCTGAAAACCTTCCAATTTCAAGGAATTTTTGCCCGCCCATATTCCGTTGGAGTACATTTCTGGGAAATTGTTGTGCATATCCCTGTTTGACGGCCAATGCATATTTGTCCCAAGATTCATACTGCGCCTTCGTGCGTTGTCTTTCAATGGTTGTGGGCAACATTTCGGTGACCATTAGGTCAGGAAGTAAATCATTATCCAGATCGGCGGCGTCGGCACCCATTGAGCCCATTGAAAATGACGAAAATGATTGTTCCCCATCTTCTATAAAGCCGCCCTGTTGATTATTGAGATATAGATAATCCCGTTCAAAGAAATCATTGGAAATAAAAATGTCAGGCCAAGTATCCCCATTGAAATCGCACAGCGTGATACCCAGGCCGAAGCCAATGTGGCTTGTGTAAATTCCTGCTTCCTTAGAAAAATCGAAGAATTTGCCATTTTCGTTCTTTAGAAATTTATTGCCTGTCGCGCTTGGTATTTTACGTTGGTCCTTAATTAAATCATAAGCACCTACGGATCGTATTGAATTGTTTAACAAATAACAATCAAGGTCGCCATCCTTGTCATAATCAAAGAATGCGGCTTGTACTGATAAGCCTGTAATATCCAGGCCATATTCCTTCGATTTTTCGGTAAAGGTCAAATCACCATTATTTATAAAAAGTTCGTTGTATCGATGGGCACCTTCAGGTTTACCAGACTTGCAAACATATAGATCTAATAGCCCGTCGTGATTAATATCCACGAAGGTTGACCCGGAAGACCATACATTCTTACAGGCGACCCCAGCTTTTTCCGTGATATCCTCGAAGTGCCAATTGCCCTTATTCAGGTACAATTTATTATCAACCAAATTCCCGGTAAAATAAATATCAATTAGGCCATCATTATTAATATCTCCCAATGCTACTCCACCTCCGTTGTAAAAATTATGATAGGTGTACGGATTAAAATCCTCGGTATAGGTCAGGTTATTTGAAAAATCGATACCTATGTTTTTTTTGAGTTCAAAAAGTGTTTTTTCGACTGGTTTGGATTCGGAAGGTTCCTTATTGCAGGACAAGATGAAGATTGAGAAAAAAATTAAGATAAAAAAGGCTTTCATCAATGTTCCTTAAATTAAAAAAGGGGTTACCGCAAAGATAACCCCTTTTAAAAGTATGTTTAAAATTTAATAACCAGGGTTTTGTGTTAAAGTCCCAGCACTTGCATCTATTTGAGGTTGTGGTATTGGGAAGACCGATCGGTAAGGATCACTGTTGGTTTTTTCCCACCATGGATCATCATATTTGCCGAAGCGTATCAAGTCTTGTCTTCTTGTGGTTTCCATAAACATTTCACGACCCCGCTCATCAAAGAAGCTATCTGCGGTCATGGTGCTCATCGATGGAACATTCGCCCTAGCACGAATCGTATTCACGTCAGGAATCGCCAATGACCAGTCTCCAGCAGCTCTTGCAAGCCCTTCTGCGCGGATCAAATACATTTCACCTAAGCGTACCAGTGGGAAATCATTATCCATTTCATTTCTTCCAAAAAGACGATAACTGAATTTGTTCAAGCGAACACCACCTACCCGATTGGCATTTGGTTCCAATTCGTTGATTTGAGGCACATAGGATATTTCGAGATTGCCATCGGTGGCCGCATAGTCAATGATTGCTGAACCATTATAATCCAATTGAGGACCTTCCAAGAAATTTATGGCCTTACGGGAATCCCCGCTTTCATAGCTATTGTAAAAATCCTCCAATACTGAATACCCGTTCCACGGTTGTTCAGCGAAATTCCAGGTAAACTGGCTGGCATAATGCAAGGTCATCATTTGAAAATTCATCCCTGAGGCAGATACCCCATCATAGGCTATCGACCAAATGATTTCCGGGTTGTTTTGGTTGTTGGGCGCAAATACCGTAGCATACCCTGTAAGATTGTCGGGATCGGAATCAACGGCAGGCCGTTTTCCTGGGTTCGGTGCTATACAAGATGCGTCATCACAAAGAATATACCCTCCTTGGTCGATCACATAGGAAGCGGCGTTTGCTGCCTCTGCATATCGTGGCGTGCCCGTATAGACTTCAGCATTCAAGTACAATTGGGCCAATAGGCCTAAAGCGGCAAATTGATTGACCCTGTATGAATTTTTACCAGTGCCCAATGGGCTTGCTGAAAGATCCATACTCGGGGTGACCGATGCAATTCCCAAGGCGCCTAACAATTCACTTTCAACGAAAGCAAATACTTGGGCCCTTGTAGACTGTGCAGGGTTTTGGCCGGCAGCGGTCACAATCTTAACCCTGCCGTATACATCCAGCAAACGGTAATAGAATAATGCCCTAAGAACCCGAATTTGAGCTTCTTGGTTGGCATCCAAAGCCGTCGCCAACAAATCGTTACAAACGGCAATGGCACTGTATTGCCCGTTCCAAGTGTCGTTCACCGGACCACTTGAAGGGCCGTAAGTGTGACGGTGCATATCAATCCAAATACCTCCATCATACCAGTCACCCCCTTTTTGGGTAACTGCCATTTCATCAGAGGAAACCGATTGTACCGACCAGTAGCCGCCATGGTTGGC
>JBBQAM010000104.1:0-4816 GCA_038316335.1 Flavobacteriales bacterium | reverse complement strand
CATCCAATTTGGAATCGTATTCCTTTTGGTCGTCTTTCAGTTTCGGTACGGGAATCTGGTTGTTCTCTATGGTCGGTTCTTCGTCCTCGCCCATTACAAGCATTGCATAACCGCCTATAAAAAGTAGGATGCACGCTAATACGATGGAAAAGATTATTTTATTTTTTTCTACTTTCATTGTATGAGTTTTAAATACCCATTACGGGCTTTCATAATTTTCTAATTTTCGTAAAGTGTTTTCAAAAAAGTTGGTAATCAACAATCCGTGGGTATTGTTCGGGAAGTTTCTATCAACGTGGATTAAATTTCCAGTTGTAGTCAATTCATAAGTATCTGTGATAGTGCCTCGGTTGATTTCAAAAATGGTCTTTGTCTCAAACTTGTAAGGTTCGTTTTGAATATCAACTTTGGATTCAATTTTCAATACCTTTTGAACCAACGAATACTGCAACAAACGGTTATAGACACCATCGGCTTTTTTCTGTCTATACAGAGCATCTACTGAACTATTGCCCAACCATAAGGCTTTCTCCAAGTTCTTCTCGTAATTGCTGGCATCTATGTTATAGAAGTAGGTGTGGAACAATTCCAATTGTGCCAATGCCTCTACCTTTAAATTTTCTTGTTGGGAAACCAATTTCAAGGGAATTACGCTGCCATCCGTATTGACCACAAAGGCATTGTTGACCGTTTCTTTATGCAGTTTTATGACCATCAATACGGAAATGATGCACATTAGCACAGACCCGATAACAACTGCCAGTACGATAAAGCGATTGAGCTTTAATATGTTGTAAATATTTTTATATGGTGTTTTCATTAAATTTAATTGATTTGTTAGCCTGTGAAGAGTTTAAAAGTGAACGAGGTCGCCCGTTTGTATAATTTGAATTTCAGCAACACAATAAATCCGATGGATCCTAACTGTAAAAGCGGTGCGAAAAAATTGCTTCCCCAATCCGTTCCAAAAAGGTCGCTCCAGAAATTGGTGTTGATTTCCGTATAAAGATTATTTACAAAAACATTGACCAGAAAGAAGGCCGGAACTAACATATACACACCAGCATACAGCTTGAAAAAGTTATAGGCCAATGACCTGAATTTTTCAAAAACTGCCAAACTAATGACCAATGGAAAAAATGCCTGCATTATGCCCAGCAAAAAGAAGCGCTCCGCAAGGAATAAGGGGTAAATAAACAAATCCAGTAACCAGAGAAATATTCCCACAATAAAGGATAGTATTTTTAAACCGTACAAGGGTGTAACCAAAGCTTCGTAAAGCATTGCCATTGCTTTAGTGGCGGCATCCCAAGCACTTACATTCTGTTCGATGTCAATATCTTGCATCTGCAAAGGAAGAAGTGCGGGTGCCGTGTCCCGGTATTGGGTTTCGATGGCCACCAGAATGGTGTCGAAAACACTCAATACCTGTGTTGAAAAAATGACCAAAATGACTATGGCGAAGTTTTTTGCCAGTTCCGCAGGGGTCAATCCCCACGTATAGCCCTCATTATTGGCAACGCCTTCATTATACTTTTTTAGGATATTGATGAGAAAAAACAATATGGCCAGGGTCTTCATTCCCGCAATAGTATATTGCGAGAAATCACTATTCTTTATCGTTTGAAAAATAGTGTCCACATATTCCAGCCCTATGCCTAAAAAAATACCTGACATTAGTAATCGGTTTCTCGGTTATTGATTTTATGCTGCATTTCCCGAAATTGAATTATCTCTCGATAGCGTCTGGTCTTTGCCTCAATTTCAGCCACCATTTCCTTGGATTCAAGTTCTTTTTCTTTGAGTACTTCGGCTCGTTCGGCATCGGTCATTTTCATATTGTCGCTGGACAATATCTGGTCGATATATTCCATGCCTGCCATAGAATTTTGAAGGATGGCATCAAAGGAATCTGAAATGCGAGTAACTTCATCGGGTTTGATAAATGGGGAATTCAGAATCTCCCTTAAATCGTCCTGTATAACATCATAAAGGCGTTGGTTATTTTTTGCCAATTCCCTGACCGCCTTAAGTTGCTTGATTACATCGTTTACCTTATCGATATTCTCCTTTTGGGTTTTAAGGAATTTTACCGTCTTCATTAAATTGGCGGTCTGTTTACCGGATTCCAATAATGATTTTACAAAAGAGATAAAGTTTGTGTTGTCATACACAGGCATCCCTTGGGCGGAAGCGTTACTTCCAATTAACACTACAAATAGTGCGGATAGGATTAATTTTCTAATTGTGTTTTTCATAATATTTGATTTTTAAAGATTAATAATTGTTTTACTTAAGTCAGTCTATGACTACTTAATAAATTGTTTTATGGCTGTCTCCATATTTTTTGTTTCGTTATAAATGGCCATTATTGCCTCGCTCTCTCGTCCATCAGTTAGGTAAGCAGCAAAGACTTCGGGTGGTACTTCCAATCGGAAAATGTTGCTTTCCTTTCCTATTTTGATGAACATTTCGGTATATTTTCGTGTTCCCGTGAGGTTGTTCCTTATGGATTTTAACTGGTTTAAATCGTGACTGGACAGGTTGAGCCTGTTCTTTAATTCGGCATATCCTTTTTCATTCCGAAGGCTGTAAATGACTTGTGTGTTTTCAAGAATGCTCGCTGATGTTGAATTATTGGGCAGTTGGTTTATGGATTGCAGAATAATCCCAATTGCTCCATTCTGTTTTCTAATGGCTTGGTAGTAGAATTCCACGCTTTCCAATACATTTCCGAATTTGAGTTGCTTTGCGAACTCGTCAAATAGAATGATACCTTTTTCAGCCTTGTTCCGCCATATCGTTCTTTGAATGGCTGACTTAATGAGTTTCAGCATAACCGATAGGATTTCCTTGTTGTCCTTGACTTCATCGAGTTCAAAAACGATTAGTCTTTTATCCTCAATTTTATAGGTCTGGTCTTCACTTACATTGAATAGAAAACTGTAAAGTCCGTCATCCACATATTCTGAAAGAATGTGTAGAAAATCATAGATATTGAAGTGTTGCTCCTGAATGTGCAATTCTTTTAAAAGGGTGTCCTTTTTGGCATCCACAAATTGGTATAGATTTTCAAGGGAATGTGTACTGTCCACATTTTGTAGATAGTAGTACCGAAGCACTTTTTTAACCGCAACTTCTTCAGCTTTGGTAGTTGACTTACCTGAAGCTAAAAGCTCTAAAAGGAAGATTGCCAAATCTTCCAACCGTTCCGGTGTCAAGTCATTAATATCAGAGATATAAAATGGATTGATGCCCAAGTTTTTGCCCTGTTCATATCGAAGTATGATATGGTCGTCTGGATAGAGCTTGGCGAATTTTGAGTACGAACCACCTAAATCAATAATGACCAATCGAACATTTTGTTCGAAATATTGGCGTAGAATATTGTTCGCCAAAAAGGATTTTCCTTCTCCTGTCGGTGCGAAAATGGCAAAGTTTCGGGCTTTGATGCGTTTCTTTTTTTCATCCCAGACATCCTTCAATACTGGAATATTATGTTGCCTGTCATTAAAGATGACACCTGTTGCATCCGTCTGATAATTGGTGTTGTTGATATAGAGACAAAGGGCGTGTTTTAAATCGGTTATAAATAAATCTTCATTTGAAAAGTTGGAAGTAAAACAGCAATAGGAGTTTAAGAAATACTGCTTGCGCTCTTCGCCCTTTGGGTAGTAAGGCACAATATCCAATTCCTTGAATTCGGTTTTAATTTTGGAAGCAATTCTCTCTAATTGTGTTTCGTCTTTATCCCAAAATACGATGTTTAAATGCCCTCGAATAATCCGTGAACTATCATCCTCATTGATTTTGGCGACAATGTCTTCAATCTTTTTTAGTATGACTTTGTTCTGTGTTCCAAAATTAGAACTCTTTTTAAGTTCTTCGATTTTCTTATCCAAAAGCTTTCGCCATTTGTGCTTGTCATCCAAATAAATGATTTGGTTGACGATATGATTTTCATTGAGATTCAATCCCAATCCATCAATAAATCCTTGATGGAATACAAAATCATCCGAAGTGAATTTATCATTGGTCTTGCTACTTTGCACGACATCGCCAAAACACAGTTCGCTATTGATGGCCAACACATCAAAATGATGGTCTCCAATTTCAATATTCGATTTTTTCAATTGAATGTCTGTATCGAAACCCTCGTTGAATCCGTTAAAATAGGCATTGGTCAATGACAATACTTTGTCTATACCCAAAGGCATCAATGACACCTTTCGGCTATTATTGACAAAGGAAACGGCATCGTTTACCGAAGCGATAAATTCCTGTACGTTGTGGTCCATTTGCTTATGGATGCCCTTTTCAACCTTACGGAATGGGTTAACAAACTTTGGTGCGTTCAAAGTTTTGTTGTGCGGAAGGATAAAGAATAGATAAGAAGAATGTTTTATGAATTCCCGACCTTTAAAATAGTCGTGCGTGGCACGTTGCAAAAAGCTCTTGCTCGGTAGTTCTTCAGCTAAATACGCCCCTTTCTGATAGATGTCCTGTTTATGAATAACCGTTGCCACAGGCAATGATTTAAACGCCTGAAACCACGAGCCGTGAATATCCTCAAAGTCTTTTTCCGCAAGGGAATAAATTTCAGGATTGTCCACTTGGTAGCCTAACACCACATTGCCATTATTAGCAAAAACGATATGGTTTTGAATATCCAAAATGGGATGATATGCCGATAGGTTAATCTTCTTCATAATATAGGCGACTTCCTTTTTTGTTACTGATTGTCTGTGGGAATACCTTTTTGATGTGCATCAAAGCAGGGTTTTTGGTAATGTGGGTCAGAGCGATATACAGTACG
>JBBQAM010000073.1:0-13990 GCA_038316335.1 Flavobacteriales bacterium | reverse complement strand
ATAAACCGATAGCGAATGAAAATTCCACAAGAGCTGTTGATGTGAACGCTATTAACCTTAAGTTCTTACCTATAGTGATTGCCGATTCCAAAACAGGATCAGTTTCGGAAGACCAATCAATTGGCCCTGATATCAAGATTGATGAACGGCAAGTTTTAGACCTGCCAGTAGTATTTCATCAGGTTCATCCAGATACGAAGATTCCTAATAAATTGTTAGGGACTGATGAAGCGAATGATCAAAAAATCATTGAAGATACTGATTTGAATTTTCTTCCTTGGGTAGTAGCGCACGAGAATCCCATTGCTTCGGAAGTGCAAAATACAGATGAGAATGCCCAACCCTATAGGTTCAAAACCAATACCAATGACAAGGCACCTACCAAAGGCCATAAGGACTTGGCTGTAATCTATGAAACGATTTGGTCTCTAAAAAATCACGACTCGCGAAATGTCCAAAAGGATCCTAAATCGAAAATGATACTGCCGGATCAAAAAATCCCGGTGCTAAATCCTATTTCCATAAAGGCCATTGATCTTCAAAAAGTTCGCAAAATAAACATTTGTTATGAAATTATATCGGCCGAACCAACGAATGAAGACGAAATGACCGTAATATGGCCTTTCGAAGGCGAAGGTCTTGATTCAGCTAAGAATAGCAAAACCGAGGATGTTGAAAAGGAAAAAGCGCCTAAGGATTCGGAGCATCAACAATATAAGGATACCGAAAACCTTGAAGTGAACCACCAATTTTATGATGTCGAAACTTTGGCCATGATCCATTTGTTGGACAATATCGAAGAATTGGGCGATGAGCGTGAGATTCCCTTGTTGTTGTCATATCTCGAAAAAGAAACCGATTCGGAAATCAAGGAACGAATTCGTCAACTCGTGAAGAAGTTCGCGAACTGGGATTGCGGCCAACAGAACAATAGTGTAGTTAAGTTTGCAGGGGAGGAGCTATCCCCGACCTATAGCCTTGTCAAGGAGCTTTTTGATAATAGTGATGAGGAGGGCCAGATGATTCTTCTTGATTCACTGGTAGATGTGATGGATGAAAAGGAATTACATTTTTTACAAAACCTTGAACGGCATCCGAACAACCAGATTCGTCAAAAGGCCCGAATAGCGCTTAGCTCCTTAAACAAAAGCTTGGAACTTGACACCTCTTCTCAAAAGAGGACGATACCGCGTAAGGATGACGATATTTTTGATAATGAACCAATTGGTATCGCACATGTTCTTCCCGGCCAACCCACTACGGGACAACCGGAAAACCGGGAATGCTCAGATATTTTTAATGTAGAATTCGAACTTATCCCATTATTTGAACCAGCTGATGACAGTACGGGAGAAACACGTTCGAATACCAACTCCTTGATTGATAGTATGCGATCGATTTCAAACAGGCTAATAAAAAAGTTGAATGGATAACGGCCTTTTAGATATTATCATTGAGTACATAAACATCGTATTTCTGGTTTTTACGATTGTGCTTTTTTCGATGTTCAGTCTTATGGGATATCTCTCTACACGAAATTATATTCACTATAGAAACAAGAATAGTTTTGGCGATATGTCAAAGATCATGGCTTCTCCCTTGGCGCCAGGCATAACTATTATCGCACCGGCATACAATGAAGGACTGACCATTGTCGAAAACATTCGTTCCCTATTATCCTTACGCTATGTTAATTATGAGGTCATGGTCGTTAATGATGGGAGCAAGGACGATACCTTGGAAAAGATGATAACGGCCTATGATCTTGAAAAAATCGAACGACCAATTGATCCCGACTGGAACTCGAAACCCATTAAGGGCATCTACAAATCTAAACAACGCTCTTTTTCAAAACTTACTGTCGTCGATAAGGAAAATGGGGGCAAATCAGACGCACTAAATACCGGAATGGCTCTTTCAGGAAATAAATATGTAGGTTGTATCGATGTAGACTGCTTATTATTACCGGATGCTTTGCTGCACGTCGTAAAATCTTTCTATCAGCGAACTGCGAAGCGAGTAATAGCAGTGGGTGGTGTTATTCGAGTGGCCAATTCATGCAACATTTCTGGTGGACAATTGGAAGAAATACGGTTACCAAAGAACTGGCTCGCCCGTTTCCAACTATTAGAGTATACCCGATCTTTTATCCTAGGTCGAATGGCTTGGGGCCGTATCGATAGTCTTTTGATTATTTCGGGAGCCTTTGGTTTTTTTGAACGAGAAATTGCCTTGGCCGTTGGCGGGTATGATACCGACACTGTAGGGGAAGACATGGAAATTGTTTTCAAAATGCGGCGCTACATGCATGAAAGAAAAATGCCATATACCATAGAGTACATGCCTGATCCATTATGTTGGACGGAGGTACCGGAAGACCTTAGGATATTTGTCAATCAACGAGATAGATGGGCTCGGGGCAATTTGGAAACCCTTTTTAAACATAAGGACATGTTCTTTAATGCCAGGTTTGGAAGGCTAGGCCTACTAAGTTACCCGTACTGGTTCTTTTATGAATGGTTAGCCCCTCTATTAGAATTCTTTGGCCTCTTGACCATCTTGCTCTTTTGGTATTTAGGAATTATAAATTGGGAATTTTTCATAGCAATTACGACGACGGTCTATATGTTTTCGATTATGTTCTCGTTTTATGCCATTTTATGGGACGTTTTCTCATATAACGAATACAAGCGCACAAGTGATATTTTGATCCTCATATTGTGTGCGATTATAGAACCCATTGTCTTTCATCCGATCGTCGTGTATTCCGCTGTAAGTGGTAATTATAAAAAACTTTTTAAGATAAAATCAGGTTGGGGGTCCCAAGTACGAAAGGGATTTGCCAAGGCTACCTAATATGCAATTAACGAATACCATATCAAAATCGGTCGCTCGCAAGACCTTAAAGGATTTTATCCCGTTGATACTCGCATTTTTCGGAAGCTTGGTAGTCTTGGCACTCTATCAAAATTTCAGGTTGTATACGTTGGGTGTCCTAGACAGTTGGGTGAACAAGAGTTTCCTAATTACAGTTTTACATCACACCGGTTTTACCTCGATTGTCGCTATTTTTTTAGCGTTCCTTTTCAATTTTATGGAAAGGAGAAAATTTGGCCTGGGTCTAAAAACTGTTCGGGTCTTTTTGGCCTGCCTACTGACCGTTGAATGCGGACTAATTGAGTTTTATATACAGAACTATGAAATTCTAGAACCTAGCGTCCTTAGCCATCTAGAGACACAAAGATATCATTTTTCGATGTTACATTTCGTATTTGTATTGCCGATGATTCTGTGCATCTATTATTATTTATACCGATTTACGGCCCCGTATTATAGGCTTATTAGTGGAATGTATCCATTTACGATCATCCTATTCAGCTTGTTCCTAGCCACATTATACACCAATAAAAAACCAATCAATGAGAATAAGACGCAACATCTTTTGATCGGTATGTATAATGCATATTTTGACTTTAATAAATATGAAGGGACCGCAGAATTTCCCTTACTAAAATCCTTCGAGACCGAGGATGTACTAGGGAAATACTTTGTTGAAACTACCAAAATGCCCAATGTGGTGATTATTATACTAGATGGGATCGGATCTGACTTCGTTGGAAAACATGCACTCTATAAAGGATTTACGCCTTGTTTGGATTCTCTGACAGGTAGATCTTTATATTGGGAGAATTTTCTGAGTAATTCAGGGGAAAGTGCTGCAGCCCTACCGACCATTGTGGGTTCCTTGCCATTTGGCCAAAACGGATTCACAAATATCCCGGCCATGGTTAACCGAAATACGCTGTACAGTGTGCTAAAGAATAATGGCTATACCACCTCGTTCAATTACGGCGGTAATAGTGCCTTGAACCACTTCGACAAATTTTTGGATGAAGAGCATGTCGACCTCATCTTGGACAAAAAAGGTTTTGGTACCGGATATGCGCTTCAGGAAAAGGATGCGGCTGGCATTACCTTGGGATATCCCGACAAAGAACTATTCAAAAAATTTAATGGGAATTCAGTACGCAGTTCTGGTCCAAAATTTGACATATTCCTAACCTTAAGTACCAAGGACCCTTACGCGATTCCAAATGCCGAATACTATGCTGACAAGGCAGCTAAAATCGCAACAAGTGCCCAAATAGGTTTGAGGGCGAAAAAAGTTATAAATCAAAATACCGAAATCTTTTCAAGTGTGGTTTATGCAGATGAAGCAATCAAAGAATTCCTAAAGTCCTATCGCAAAAATCCTGATTATTCAAATACATTATTTATTGTAACTGGTAGTCATAACAATACAGATTTACCGCAAATTAATGAGATTGGCAGATATAGGGTACCCTTTATGATGTTTGGACCCTTGCTTAAAACTCCCCATAAATTCCATGCCTTAGCGTCCCATGCCGATATAGCACCTTCCATGATATCGTTTTTCAAAAAGCGATATGAAATTAAGGTTCCTGAACAAGCGGCCTGGTTGGGCCAAGTTATTCAAGATACAGGTTTCGTAGCACCTTCGAAAGAGATTCCCTTATTTCGAAATACTGGTATACAAGATTTCATTTTTGACAAATATTATGTATCAAGTTCAATAGTTTACCAAATGAACGAAGATTTAAATTTGATTGATGACATAGACGCTCCCGAAGAAGTTATCCTTAAAAAGTTTAGGTCGTTTAAGGCCGTCAATAGGTATGTTACCGAAAACAACAAGATAATTCCGGCTAAAAATGCACTTTTTGAACAGACGATTCCCAATTTCTCCAAATCTGAACTGATTTGGGTGGAAAGCATTTTCAACGGCGGAAATTACGATAACGCCTATAAGACCGCGAGCGAATTGGCACATCGCAAAGAATGGGATAGGGCCTTACTGCTATGTCGCTATATTTTAAGTGAAATACCAAGACATGCAGACAGCGAAATATTGATGGGTAGGATTTATGCTTGGCAAAATGATTTTGAGAAATCAATGGGCATTCTGGAAGGATGCATAAAAAAATATCCTGAATATGTCGATGGCTATTCGGCCTTGCTCGATACTTATTTTTGGGCTGGGGCCAATGACAAGGCACAGCGTTTATTACAAATACTTCAGGCAAGTAATCTAAATGACAAAGCACTAGATCAAAAAATAGCAAGGGCTAAAGGACAAATTGAAATAGGGGCCTCCTTGAAAGAGACACAGCAATTAGTAAAAGGCCCCTCCAATTCAAAGGAACCATGAAAAAGTGTATTCAATGCGTGCTTTTTTTTGCCATAATTCTTTGGATAACCCCTTCTTTGGGTCAAAATCTCGATTATACAGGAAATCCCGATAGGTCATTCTTAACAGCCCGGGAATTGGCATTTAATGGTAAAAGGGACCAGGCACGTGACACTTTGAATCAAATTTTGGTAAAATATCCTGATTATGTCGACGTACGAGGTCTTTTGGCCAGCACATTGAGTTGGGATGGTCGTTATGAGGAGGCCCGAAAGCAGTTTAATAGGATAACGTCTAGGGAGCGGCACAACAAGGAGGTATGGATTGCAGCTATAAAAAATGAAATGTATGGGGAGGAATATTATTTGGCACTCGGGTTGGCCAACAAGGCATTATTGAATCTTACAAATGATAGAGATTTACTTGAACTTCGTGGCCTTGCCTTGAAAAACATACATGGGAAAGGCAATAAGCCAAGGTTCAAGAATGTTGTCGACAGTGTCAATGTGTTGAATCATGGTGACACAGAGATCAAATCATACAAAAATAAGATTGGCATTGAGAGTTCCTTTGAAATTTTCGATGCCTTTTATGATCCAATGTTCTATACCAGTCTAGAATATAGTCGTGAGACTGGCATTGGGCTGGTGCTTCCTAGAATTAATTACAGCAATCGGTTTAATACAAATGGATTGCAGTATGAAATTGATTTCTATCCTAAATTTTCGAAATCGTTTTACGGCTATTTGAATTATGGGTATTCGAATGCCACCACATATCCCAATCATCGCGCCGGCATCGAACTATTTGCCAACCTTACAAAGTCTTTGGAAGTCTCTCTGGGAATGCGTTATTTGGAATTCGATGCGGGAAACGCTACCATATTTACGGGATCTATCAGTCTCTACAAAGGCAATTATTATTTTTCACTTCGACCCTATGTCACGCCGAAAACTCAAGGTAATCTCAGTTTAGCAGGAGATTTGATTGCAAGAAAATATTTCAAGGATGGCGAAAATTATGTTGGTATACGCGGTGGAATGGGCTATTCCCCAGAATTGCGACAATTGAAGGATGGCGATATGATACTTGCCGAAACGGTGCTTTTTCTTGAATCAGAGCGCCTGCGGTTCGAATACCAATTTACCGGGCAAAGCAACCTGAATCTTTATCGCGTCAATATTGGTGTAAATCGTCAAGAACTCGTTTTTGCGACAGGCAATTTCTTTTGGGCTTTTTCGGCTGGAATAAGTTATCAAATGAAGTTTTGAACGGCGCTATTCGGATAAATATCACATATTTTCGATGAACTGCACAGGGCATAAACCTAATAATAATAGGGTGTCAGATGCTTTTCTAAAATTCACAACACATTCGCGCAAATTCACCACAATTAATTGTTTTACTCGAGCGTTATAAATATGTTTATACTATAATTTTTGAAACCCAAATCAACCCGTTCCTATTGAAAACGATGGGACCTAACGGACATAAACTAACGTAAACCCCGACAACTATGCTTTACGACACCTACGGCGAGGAATACCTAACATTCCTTCAAGAACTAAACGAAATTTTGAGCATCAACGACTTGGTAGAACTCGATTACATGTAATCTTCTAGCACGTAAAATCTAAACCCCCGAACTATGGCAAAACAAAATCCTGACAACGCAGCCTATTTAAGTTTTATAGAAAATTTAAATGAAATCTTAGTTGATTATAATATCAGCAAATTGAGTTATTCTTAATTAGGTAATGAATACGCAAAAAAAAGCCCCTTGATGCATCAAGGGGCTTTTTTTTGCGTATTCATTACCTAATTAAGAATAACTCAATTTGCTGATATTATAATCAACTAAGATTTCATTTAAATTTTCTATAAAACTTAAATAGGCTGCGTTGTCAGGATTTTGTTTTGCCATAGTTCGGGGGTTTAGATTTTACGTGCTAGAAGATTACATGTAATCGAGTTCTACCAAGTCGTTGATGCTCAAAATTTCGTTTAGTTCTTGAAGGAATGTTAGGTATTCCTCGCCGTAGGTGTCGTAAAGCATAGTTGTCGGGGTTTACGTTAGTTTATGTCCGTTAGGTCCCATCGTTTTCAATAGGAACGGGTTGATTTGGGTTTCAAAAATTATAGTATAAACATATTTATAACGCTCGAGTAAAACAATTAATTGTGGTGAATTTGCGCGAATGTGTTGTGAATTTTAGAAAAGCATCTGACACCCTATTATTATTAGGTTTATGCCCTGTGCAGTTCATCGAAAATATGTGATATTTATCCGAATAGCGCCGTTCAAAACTTCATTTGATAACTTATTCCAGCCGAAAAAGCCCAAAAGAAATTGCCTGTCGCAAAAACGAGTTCTTGACGATTTACACCAATATTGACGCGATAAAGATTCAGGTTGCTTTGCCCGGTAAATTGGTATTCGAACCGCAGGCGCTCTGATTCAAGAAAAAGCACCGTTTCGGCAAGTATCATATCGCCATCCTTCAATTGTCGCAATTCTGGGGAATAGCCCATTCCACCGCGTATACCAACATAATTTTCGCCATCCTTGAAATATTTTCTTGCAATCAAATCTCCTGCTAAACTGAGATTACCTTGAGTTTTCGGCGTGACATAGGGTCGAAGTGAAAAATAATAATTGCCTTTGTAGAGACTGATAGATCCCGTAAATATGGTAGCGTTTCCCGCATCGAATTCCAAATAACGCATTCCCAGAGAGACTTCCAAAGACTTTGTAAGGTTGGCAAATAGTTCGATGCCGGCGCGATGATTGGGATATGTGGTGGCATTCGAATACCCATAATTCAAATAGCCGTAAAACGATTTCGAAAATTTAGGATAGAAATCAATTTCATACTGCAATCCATTTGTATTAAACCGATTGCTGTAATTAATTCTAGGAAGCACCAGCCCAATGCCAGTCTCACGACTATATTCTAGACTGGTATAGAACATTGGATCATAAAAGGCATCGAAAATTTCAAAGGAACTCTCAATGCCAATCTTATTTTTGTATGATTTGATCTCTGTGTCACCATGATTCAACACATTGACACTGTCGACAACATTCTTGAACCTTGGCTTATTGCCTTTCCCATGTATGTTTTTCAAGGCAAGGCCACGAAGTTCAAGTAAATCTCTATCATTTGTAAGATTCAATAATGCCTTGTTGGCCAACCCGAGTGCCAAATAATATTCCTCCCCATACATTTCATTTTTTATAGCTGCAATCCATACCTCCTTGTTGTGCCGCTCCCTAGACGTTATCCTATTAAACTGCTTTCGGGCCTCCTCATAACGACCATCCCAACTCAATGTGCTGGCCAAAAGACCTCGTACGTCGACATAATCAGGATATTTTACCAAAATTTGATTCAAAGTGTCACGTGCCTGGTCCCTTTTACCATTAAATGCCAATTCCCGGGCTGTTAAGAATGACCTATCGGGATTTCCTGTATAATCGAGATTTTGACCCAAAGAAGGGGTTATCCAAAGAATTATGGCAAAAAAAAGCACGCATTGAATACACTTTTTCATGGTTCCTTTGAATTGGAGGGGCCTTTTACTAATTGCTGTGTCTCTTTCAAGGAGGCCCCTATTTCAATTTGTCCTTTAGCCCTTGCTATTTTTTGATCTAGTGCTTTGTCATTTAGATTACTTGCCTGAAGTATTTGTAATAAACGCTGTGCCTTGTCATTGGCCCCAGCCCAAAAATAAGTATCGAGCAAGGCCGAATAGCCATCGACATATTCAGGATATTTTTTTATGCATCCTTCCAGAATGCCCATTGATTTCTCAAAATCATTTTGCCAAGCATAAATCCTACCCATCAATATTTCGCTGTCTGCATGTCTTGGTATTTCACTTAAAATATAGCGACATAGCAGTAAGGCCCTATCCCATTCTTTGCGATGTGCCAATTCGCTCGCGGTCTTATAGGCGTTATCGTAATTTCCGCCGTTGAAAATGCTTTCCACCCAAATCAGTTCAGATTTGGAGAAATTGGGAATCGTCTGTTCAAAAAGTGCATTTTTAGCCGGAATTATCTTGTTGTTTTCGGTAACATACCTATTGACGGCCTTAAACGACCTAAACTTTTTAAGGATAACTTCTTCGGGAGCGTCTATGTCATCAATCAAATTTAAATCTTCGTTCATTTGGTAAACTATTGAACTTGATACATAATATTTGTCAAAAATGAAATCTTGTATACCAGTATTTCGAAATAAGGGAATCTCTTTCGAAGGTGCTACGAAACCTGTATCTTGAATAACTTGGCCCAACCAGGCCGCTTGTTCAGGAACCTTAATTTCATATCGCTTTTTGAAAAACGATATCATGGAAGGTGCTATATCGGCATGGGACGCTAAGGCATGGAATTTATGGGGAGTTTTAAGCAAGGGTCCAAACATCATAAAGGGTACCCTATATCTGCCAATCTCATTAATTTGCGGTAAATCTGTATTGTTATGACTACCAGTTACAATAAATAATGTATTTGAATAATCAGGATTTTTGCGATAGGACTTTAGGAATTCTTTGATTGCTTCATCTGCATAAACCACACTTGAAAAGATTTCGGTATTTTGATTTATAACTTTTTTCGCCCTCAAACCTATTTGGGCACTTGTTGCGATTTTAGCTGCCTTGTCAGCATAGTATTCGGCATTTGGAATCGCGTAAGGGTCCTTGGTACTTAAGGTTAGGAATATGTCAAATTTTGGACCAGAACTGCGTACTGAATTCCCATTAAATTTTTTGAATAGTTCTTTGTCGGGATATCCCAAGGTAATGCCAGCCGCATCCTTTTCCTGAAGCGCATATCCGGTACCAAAACCTTTTTTGTCCAAGATGAGGTCGACATGCTCTTCATCCAAAAATTTGTCGAAGTGGTTCAAGGCACTATTACCGCCGTAATTGAACGAGGTGGTATAGCCATTATTCTTTAGCACACTGTACAGCGTATTTCGGTTAACCATGGCCGGGATATTTGTGAATCCGTTTTGGCCAAATGGCAAGGAACCCACAATGGTCGGTAGGGCTGCAGCACTTTCCCCTGAATTACTCAGAAAATTCTCCCAATATAAAGATCTACCTGTCAGAGAATCCAAACAAGGCGTAAATCCTTTATAGAGTGCATGTTTTCCAACGAAGTCAGATCCGATCCCATCTAGTATAATAATCACCACATTGGGCATTTTGGTAGTTTCAACAAAGTATTTCCCTAGTACATCCTCGGTCTCGAAGGATTTTAGTAAGGGAAATTCTGCGGTCCCTTCATATTTATTAAAGTCAAAATATGCATTATACATACCGATCAAAAGATGTTGCGTCTTATTCTCATTGATTGGTTTTTTATTGGTGTATAATGTGGCTAGGAACAAGCTGAATAGGATGATCGTAAATGGATACATTCCACTAATAAGCCTATAATACGGGGCCGTAAATCGGTATAAATAATAATAGATGCACAGAATCATCGGCAATACAAATACGAAATGTAACATCGAAAAATGATATCTTTGTGTCTCTAGATGGCTAAGGACGCTAGGTTCTAGAATTTCATAGTTCTGTATATAAAACTCAATTAGTCCGCATTCAACGGTCAGTAGGCAGGCCAAAAAGACCCGAACAGTTTTTAGACCCAGGCCAAATTTTCTCCTTTCCATAAAATTGAAAAGGAACGCTAAAAAAATAGCGACAATCGAGGTAAAACCGGTGTGATGTAAAACTGTAATTAGGAAACTCTTGTTCACCCAACTGTCTAGGACACCCAACGTATACAACCTGAAATTTTGATAGAGTGCCAAGACTACCAAGCTTCCGAAAAATGCGAGTATCAACGGGATAAAATCCTTTAAGGTCTTGCGAGCGACCGATTTTGATATGGTATTCGTTAATTGCATATTAGGTAGCCTTGGCAAATCCCTTTCGTACTTGGGACCCCCAACCTGATTTTATCTTAAAAAGTTTTTTATAATTACCACTTACAGCGGAATACACGACGATCGGATGAAAGACAATGGGTTCTATAATCGCACACAATATGAGGATCAAAATATCACTTGTGCGCTTGTATTCGTTATATGAGAAAACGTCCCATAAAATGGCATAAAACGAGAACATAATCGAAAACATATAGACCGTCGTCGTAATTGCTATGAAAAATTCCCAATTTATAATTCCTAAATACCAAAAGAGCAAGATGGTCAAGAGGCCAAAGAATTCTAATAGAGGGGCTAACCATTCATAAAAGAACCAGTACGGGTAACTTAGTAGGCCTAGCCTTCCAAACCTGGCATTAAAGAACATGTCCTTATGTTTAAAAAGGGTTTCCAAATTGCCCCGAGCCCATCTATCTCGTTGATTGACAAATATCCTAAGGTCTTCCGGTACCTCCGTCCAACATAATGGATCAGGCATGTACTCTATGGTATATGGCATTTTTCTTTCATGCATGTAGCGCCGCATTTTGAAAACAATTTCCATGTCTTCCCCTACAGTGTCGGTATCATACCCGCCAACGGCCAAGGCAATTTCTCGTTCAAAAAAACCAAAGGCTCCCGAAATAATCAAAAGACTATCGATACGGCCCCAAGCCATTCGACCTAGGATAAAAGATCGGGTATACTCTAATAGTTGGAAACGGGCGAGCCAGTTCTTTGGTAACCGTATTTCTTCCAATTGTCCACCAGAAATGTTGCATGAATTGGCCACTCGAATAACACCACCCACTGCTATTACTCGCTTCGCAGTTCGCTGATAGAAAGATTTTACGACGTGCAGCAAAGCATCCGGTAATAATAAGCAGTCTACATCGATACAACCTACATATTTATTTCCTGAAAGAGCCATTCCGGTATTTAGTGCGTCTGATTTGCCCCCATTTTCCTTATCGACGACAGTAAGTTTTGAAAAAGAGCGTTGTTTAGATTTGTAGATGCCCTTAATGGGTTTCGAGTTCCAGTCGGGATCAATTGGTCGTTCGATTTTTTCAAGATCATAGGCCGTTATCATCTTTTCCAAGGTATCGTCCTTGCTCCCATCATTAACGACCATGACCTCATAATTAACATAGCGTAAGGATAATAGGGAACGAATGTTTTCGACAATGGTCAGTCCTTCATTGTATGCCGGTGCGATAATAGTTATGCCTGGCGCCAAGGGAGAAGCCATGATCTTTGACATATCGCCAAAACTATTCTTGTTTCTATAGTGAATATAATTTCGTGTAGAGAGATATCCCATAAGACTGAACATCGAAAAAAGCACAATCGTAAAAACCAGAAATACGATGTTTATGTACTCAATGATAATATCTAAAAGGCCGTTATCCATTCAACTTTTTTATTAGCCTGTTTGAAATCGATCGCATACTATCAATCAAGGAGTTGGTATTCGAACGTGTTTCTCCCGTACTGTCATCAGCTGGTTCAAATAATGGGATAAGTTCGAATTCTACATTAAAAATATCTGAGCATTCCCGGTTTTCCGGTTGTCCCGTAGTGGGTTGGCCGGGAAGAACATGTGCGATACCAATTGGTTCATTATCAAAAATATCGTCATCCTTACGCGGTATCGTCCTCTTTTGAGAAGAGGTGTCAAGTTCCAAGCTTTTGTTTAAGGAGCTAAGCGCTATTCGGGCCTTTTGACGAATCTGGTTGTTCGGATGCCGTTCAAGGTTTTGTAAAAAATGTAATTCCTTTTCATCCATCACATCTACCAGTGAATCAAGAAGAATCATCTGGCCCTCCTCATCACTATTATCAAAAAGCTCCTTGACAAGGCTATAGGTCGGGGATAGCTCCTCCCCTGCAAACTTAACTACACTATTGTTCTGTTGGCCGCAATCCCAGTTCGCGAACTTCTTCACGAGTTGACGAATTCGTTCCTTGATTTCCGAATCGGTTTCTTTTTCGAGATATGACAACAACAAGGGAATCTCACGCTCATCGCCCAATTCTTCGATATTGTCCAACAAATGGATCATGGCCAAAGTTTCGACATCATAAAATTGGTGGTTCACTTCAAGGTTTTCGGTATCCTTATATTGTTGATGCTCCGAATCCTTAGGCGCTTTTTCCTTTTCAACATCCTCGGTTTTGCTATTCTTAGCTGAATCAAGACCTTCGCCTTCGAAAGGCCATATTACGGTCATTTCGTCTTCATTCGTTGGTTCGGCCGATATAATTTCATAACAAATGTTTATTTTGCGAACTTTTTGAAGATCAATGGCCTTTATGGAAATAGGATTTAGCACCGGGATTTTTTGATCCGGCAGTATCATTTTCGATTTAGGATCCTTTTGGACATTTCGCGAGTCGTGATTTTTTAGAGACCAAATCGTTTCATAGATTACAGCCAAGTCCTTATGGCCTTTGGTAGGTGCCTTGTCATTGGTATTGGTTTTGAACCTATAGGGTTGGGCATTCTCATCTGTATTTTGCACTTCCGAAGCAATGGGATTCTCGTGCGCTACTACCCAAGGAAGAAAATTCAAATCAGTATCTTCAATGATTTTTTGATCATTCGCTTCATCAGTCCCTAACAATTTATTAGGAATCTTCGTATCTGGATGAACCTGATGAAATACTACTGGCAGGTCTAAAACTTGCCGTTCATCAATCTTGATATCAGGGCCAATTGATTGGTCTTCCGAAACTGATCCTGTTTTGGAATCGGCAATCACTATAGGTAAGAACTTAAGGTTAATAGCGTTCACATCAACAGCTCTTGTGGAATTTTCATTCGCTATCGGTTTAT
>JBBQAM010000012.1:0-84014 GCA_038316335.1 Flavobacteriales bacterium | reverse complement strand
AATTCTAAAAAACCTAAAACAACCTTGACCGTTGTCATCCAGCTGCCCGATTTGGGCAACGAATTCAACCAGGTAGGGAATAGTGCAAATAAACCAAACGGCAATGCCAAGGCCAGACCAAAGCCCGTCATGCCCGCAGTTAAATTGTTTGCCATATCCCCTTCCGATAGGGCCGTACTGCCCAAAAGTCCACCAAGAATGGGTCCCGTGCAGGAAAACGAAACGATGGCCAGGGTTATGGCCATAAAGAAGATACCAAAAATACCACCAATGCGGGAAGATGCCTTGTCCATTTTATTAGCCCAAGAACTGGGGAGGGTAAGTTCATAATACCCAAAAAACGATAGAGCGAAAAACACAAAAATCAAGAAGAAAAGTAGATTCAACCACATATTGGTCGCAATCGTGTTCAATATTTGGGAGTCGACCGAATCAAATAATTGAAAGGGTAGACTAAGTAAAAAATAAATCAAAACGATAAAAAAACCATATAAAATGGCATTGGCGATTCCTTTTGATTTGTTTTGTGTATGCTTGGTAAAAAACGAAACAGTTAATGGTATCATGGGGAATACACAGGGTGTCAATAATGCGATAAGTCCGCCTAAGAACCCTAACCCAAAAATTGTCCATAGGCTTGAACTTGACTCTACCGCCTGTTCAAGGGAATCGGACATCAATTCCTTATTCTGCAAATCGAGTTTCAAGGCCGAGCTCATCGCCAAACTTCTCGCATCGACATATTTTTCCTCACGCACAACAGCGTTACCGTCTAATGAAAAACTGAAGATCTGTTCATTCGGGATACAGACTTCCTTACAGATTTGATACCAAAAATTGACATCGACCTGTCGTATGTCTGGGTTTAACAACCGGATCTTTTGTGTAAAAATGGCCTCCTTTCTAAAAAAGGTCTCATCGACCTCAAAGATATCGCTGTATTCGGTGATTGTCTTACTTTCTTGAGTCCTTCCAACCAAGTCATAATCTACTCCCTGCTTTTCAAAATCAAATTCACTAGGCAGTGAACCGCCATCGGCGGTATACTGTGAATACAAGTGCCAACCTTCTTGAATATCCCCTTTAAGGATAAGTTCATATTCGGTTTCGGATAATTTATTGACCTGTTGTGACCAAAATACTGGCTGCAAATCGTCTTGTGCAAATAACCTAAGGCTCCCTAGGACAAGAAGAAAAAGAAGTATCGTTTTTTTATGGCACATATGTCAACTTAATAATGCTTTTTGTAGTCTTTGTAACTTTGAAACGCTCATCACCCCTTCTGCCGATTACCCATACAATATCATTTCCTGAACACAATAACCATTGGGCTTCCTTGAAAATAACCGCCACCTTTTCATCCTTGAAGAATTTGGAAAGCTTCTTTTTCCCTTTCATTCCTATTGGGTAAAAATAGTCGGCATTTTTCCATTTTCGCAAGGTCAACGGATACTTTAACGTTTCTTTATCTACATAAAGTATATTTTTATCCAGATCGCCAAGTTGCTTTACAGTTTCTTTTAATAGCTTGATTGGCGAACTCAGTTCAGAGCTGTTTTCCTCAATAATGTGGATTTCATTTTTAATAGCATCGATTTTGGTCAATAAGAGGTAATCCCGGTCTTTTGCCAAGCGATAAGTTTTCGAAAAAAGTTCCTTCCCGCTCATGGCCGTGAGGAGATGTTCTACATTATCCCATTCGGTAAATCCAAATGATTTAAAAAAGGCATAGAGATAGGGCCTTAGGGGAGTCAATTTGTTAAGGGATGCGATTTTTATTTTTAGTATCGGCCCCTCTTTTTCGAATAAGGTCTGTTGCAGTAGTTCGATGTGCCGTTCGGCAAATAATGCTATCTCCTTTAAATTTTGTTGGGTTGCTCTAAAATTATCGGTAAAGGTCGGATGCAACTGTTTTAAGAGTGGTACGATATCGTGCCTTATTTTGTTCCTTAGGTATTTGGTTTCTGAGTTGGTGCTATCTTCACGCCAAGTGATTGATTCAATGGTAGCAAAATCAAGCAGCATTTTTCTTGAAAATGGCAACAAAGGTCGGCAAATCGCGTCAGTATCAGCGGGAATGCCCGTAAGGCCATCGATGCCGGTACCCCTCGAAAGATTAATCAGAAAGGTCTCTAAGTTGTCATCGGCATGATGGGCGGTTAGCAACGTCCCGAAGTTGTTTTCCTTGAGAATCTCAGCGAACCAATGATAGCGAAGTTCGCGCGCTGCAACCTGAACTGAAACTTTGTTTTTATTTATATAACCTACAGTATCAAAGTGTGTTACATAATATGGACGCTTAAATTTATGAGCCAATTTCTTTACAAATTCCTCATCCAGATCACTTTCGGTACCCCGCAATCTAAAATTACAATGTGCAATCGC
The DNA here is from genome assembly GCA_038316335.1 of Flavobacteriales bacterium. Taxonomy (GTDB): domain Bacteria; phylum Bacteroidota; class Bacteroidia; order Flavobacteriales; family Flavobacteriaceae; genus JALHST01. Next base: position 81,629 of record JBBQAM010000012.1, on the reverse strand, counting down.
AAAATCCATTGAACAGCTTTGGCATAAATGCGCCAGGACCACGCTATCTAACCCACCGCTACACGCCAAAATAAATCGATTGGTAAGTAGTCTCGGAAAATGATTTTCTATATGTTGCCTGAATTGCTGTATCACAGGATAAAGGTAGCAGAAAAAGCGTTCAATTTGGTAGCATGGTCCCATACCCATGACCTGGGACTCAGTAGGTCGACCTATTTCAAATTTGAGATGCATAAAACGGCACTCCTTCTTCGATGAAATAGGTGCGCTATAAGACCTTCAGAAATTCATCTAATGACAATTGGTGTGCTTTGGAAAGGTCCTCATTTAAAATTCCTTGCTTTTCATCAAAATTCTCGTAAAATAGTGGTAAAGAAAATTCCGATACAAGCTGTGCGCCAAAACGGGGAAGGATATTCTTTACAACCTCCAAGGAACCTTGCGCCCCTCGCTTGCCCCCGGAAGTAGCCATAAGGAATACCTTTTTATTCTCCAAGAACCTGCGGTCGACGCGGGAAAGCCAATCGATCAAGTTCTTAAAATAAGCTGATGGGTTGGCGTTATGTTCGTTGACCGAAATTATGAGTCCGTCCACTTTTTGAATATCGTTCTTCAATTCTATCAAAGAATTCGAATATCCCTTTTCGCGCTCAACGTCCTCGCTGAACATCGGAAATGGGTAATTGACCATATTCAAAGTTTGTACCTCATGGTTCAATATTAGAGAAACCGTATATTTTACGAGCTTAAAGTTGATCGAGGTAGAAGAATTACTTCCGGCGAAAGCCAATATAAGCGCCATGTTCGTTTTTTTTGGTAAAAGGCGAAAATACAGCAATTAGTATTGTTATGTACGAATTTTAGCTAATTTTGCACCGCAAAACATCCAACCATACTGTTTTACAAGTATATAGGTGAGTAGTTTTTGGTAAGTTGCACGATTTTTAACGTGCTACGAATGAACCATCGAGGACGCAATTAACTAAAATAAAAGTGCAATGGCCATGTTTATCGCCATTATACACTATTACAAATAAAGGATTACGCTTGGAAAACAAGAACAATAGACTCTATTTTATTGACGCCATACGAGCGTGGGCCATACTTATGATGCTTCAAGGGCATTTTGTGGATGGCCTTCTTGACAATGCCTTTCGTGACAATACCAATGAGGTGTTTGGGCTATGGAAGTATTTTAGGGGCATTACGGCTCCCGTGTTTTTTACGGTATCCGGATTTATTTTCACCTTTCTTTTAATACGCGACCCGCGAAAAGGCTTGGAGAATCCCCGAGTACAGAAAGGGGTCAAGCGCGGATTGCAACTTCTCTTCATAGGTTACCTGCTCCGTATGAACCTGTTCGGAATTTTGCAAGGTGAGATTTATGAATCGTTTTATTTGGTCGATGTTTTGCATTGTATCGGACTTTCGCTTCTTGGGATAATCGGAGTCTATCTCCTTACCCAGAATGGAAAAAAGTATCTTTTCCCAGCGGTTTTGACGGCCATCACGCTTTTATTATTCGTTTTTGAACCCTATTACAAACAGTGGACGTTTTCAGTTTTGCCGAATTTGTTCGCTAATTATTTGAGCAAGACCAATGGTTCGGTCTTTACCATATTTCCTTGGTTTGGGTACTCGGCCATCGGAGCTGTTTTGTCAATTCTCTTTGCACGCTTTCAGAATTTCAAGTATTTGTATCCAATGGCTATTGGCTTGGCGGCACTTACTGGCTTCGGTTTGATTTATTATTCGTCTGCCTTCTTCCTAAATGCCTCCGAGGCAACAGGAATAAAACTATTTGCCGATATTTTTTATAATAATTACCTTTTTATCCGACTGGGTAACGTGTTTTTGGTCTTCGCCGTTTTTATGGTCTTTAAATCTTTCTTGACCAACAAGACCGTCCTCAAAATTGGGCAAAGCACCTTGTCGATCTATGTAGTTCATTTTATCATCCTTTATGGAAGTTTTACAGGCCTGGGCCTTTACCGTTTTTTTAATCATTCGCTTGCACCCTTGGTGGTTATCCCAGGTGCACTTTTATTTATGGGAATCAGCACGTATACGGCTTTACAATATGAAAAACATAAAGTAGAAATCAAAGTACGGATTGCCCTCGCCCAAAATTTCATTTTTGATAATTCGGAAAATCTCCTCTCAGATGCACTCGAACAAGGAAAAACTTTCTTTTACAGAGTATTAAGGATCCTTGGGTGGGTTAAAAACAGGTCCTAGCCGATACGCTTTATAACATCCATGATTTGATAGCCTACTCTTATAGAAAATCATTTCCTTGGGCTAATTATTAACGATGCGTGACCACCTCCACACGCACCCCTTCGCCAACTGGTATTTTTAGATCTTAGAAAATAAACCTATCATTTTCCCGTACTTTTATGTTAAATTGAATTTAAACACCCCAAAAACATACGACAGCGCTATAAATGACAGGCAGGTGACATTTAAATGTCGTATTAAAAACAATCCGGCTGCCATAGCTTTGTGTTCAAAACATAAACATTTATATGGAAACTCGAACCATTGCAAAAAACTTGGTTTACCAACGTAAATTAAAAGGGTATTCACAAGAACAGCTATCAGAAAAAACACAGGTAACCGTTCGAACGATTCAACGTATTGAGAAAGGTGACGTACATCCGCACCTGCAAACCATAAAACTCCTGGCAACCGCCTTGAACGTTGAAGTCGAAGATCTTTTGGTTATCGACGACCCCAAAGAGGAAACGCTTCAGTTAAAATGGCTTTTACTTATGCACGGCATCCCAATAATAGGGCTGGTATTGCCCTTATGTAATATATTATTCCCACTTTTTCTATGGATACATAAGCGTGAAGACAATGAGATCTATGATGTGCACGGGCGTGCGATAATCAATTTTCAGAGTACGATGACGCTACTATTTGTGCTTTCGCTAATTGCATTGGTGACCCTAGAAGGTATCGGATTCTTCTTTTTTATGGCTGTACTACCGTATACCATCGTGGTTATGATCATTAATATCGTGAGGGTCATGAATACACAAAATTGCTATTATCCCCTTTCGTTTCCATTCTTAAAAACCAAGAAAACAACTACGCCTTCAAAAATGGCAATGGCTTTGATTTTTTGTGGATTAAGTATGGCGGCCCAAGGCCAAAATACGTCTCGGTACATTGAACGTCTTGATGGCTCCTTAATTTCAACGGATTCATTGACCCAAAAAATTGATCAACTTATGCAGCTCGCCTACATTCAAGGCATGGGGGTCTCTGTTTTCAATGATAACCACCAAGTCTATGAAAAGGCTTTTGGATATAAGGATTATGAAAGGAAATTGCCTTTGACCGATTCGACCAATATCTACGGGGCTTCTTTAAGCAAGGCGCTTTTCGCGGTCCTGGTAATGAAATATGTTGAGGAAGGAATAATTGATTTGGATACCCCTTTACAATCGCTTCTTCCCAAAAAAATCTATGAGTATACACCGAAGGCCAAATGGCATGATGATTATTCCGATTTGAAACAAGATAGCCTATACCAATATATCACGGCCCGAATGTGCCTGGACCATACCACAGGCTTTCCAAATTGGCGTTGGTTTGAACCAGATCAAAAACTTCGGGTAAAGACAATTCCTGGGAGTCGTTATAGTTATTCCGGGGAAGGACTGGTGTATCTGCAGGTGGTTCTGGAAAAAATAATAGGAAAAGGTCTCGAGGAAATCGCACAGGATAAAATATTCGAGCCATTGAATATGAAACGTTCCAGTTATAAATGGCAAAGTAAGTTTGAAAAAGATTTTGCCTATGGGCATACGGTCGCTGGAAAATTATGGCCCAAGGATACCGATAACGAACCCAGAGGAAGCAGCACGCTAGAAACAACACTTGAAGATTACACACTCTTTTTAGGGGCAAGTTTGCGGCACAAACTACTAAATGAAAAATCTTGGAAAGAAGTTTTTACCCCTCAAATAAGGATCCGTTCGTTGCAGCAATTCGGGAAAGAGGCCTTACACGATTCGACCTTGAATGACACTATCAAGCTTAGTTATGGGTTGGGATTCGGTTTATTGAAGTCGCCTTATGGTCGCGGCGTTTTTAAAGAAGGTCATGGGGATGGTTTTCAACATTATTTCATCCTTTTTCCGGAAGCAAAAAAAGGCCTCCTCATCATGACGAATAGCGACAATGGCGAAAGCATTTTTAAAGAACTTTTAGAAGTAGCGATCGGGGATATCTTTACCCCTTGGCAATGGGAAAATTACGTGCCTTATAATCATGATGCCAATAACATCAAGTGAATCGTACTATTCGTCAATCGATTTAAAGGAGATCGCTATCAAAAGGAGGCGCAACCATCGTACCATTTTCTTTCAGTATTGTATATTTGAAATACAGGATGCACAATAACTTGAGATACTTACATCTAAATCTCGCGATCATAAGCGAGTCCTCCCTGTTCTTTTAATCTGTAAACCCAAGGAAATGAAATCCAATAGACGCAAATTTATGAGACAATCGTTTTGCTCCTCGGTGGGCATGGCGACCTTGGGGGTACTACCGAGCCCTTTGTTTGGTAGGGAACTGCACAAAACAGCGCGTCCTGATGAAATTCTACTAAAGCCTGGTAAACGCCTGAGACCTAAGGAATCGATAAAGTTTGCCGTAATTGGTCTCAATCATGGTCATATTTACGGCATGACCGATGCGTTGATCGACGGAGGTGGCGAATTGGTAACGGTATATGCCAAAGAGCCCGAACTATTAGCGAATTTCTTGCAGCGCTACCCAAATGTCAAAATCGCAAAAAGCGAGGAAGCCATCATCGAGGACAAAAACATTCTATTGGTAGCCAGTGCCTCGATTCCGATCGACCGGGCGCCCTTGGGTATACGGGTCATGAAATCTGGGAAGGATTTTATGAGTGACAAACCAGGGATCCTAAGTTTTGCACAATTCGAAGAAGTCAAAAAGGTGCAAGCTGCAACCCGTCGTATTTATTCGATCATGTACAGCGAACGATTGGGAAACCCCGCCTCGGTAAAGGCAGGGGAATTGATACAGAGCGGTGCAATAGGAAAAGTGGTACAAACCATCGGCCTCGGGCCACATAGATTGCGTCCCGAAACACGCCCAGATTGGTTTTTCAATCCTGAAATGGCAGGTGGAATACTTTGCGATATTGGCTCACATCAATGTGATCAGTTTCTTTTTTATACAAGTTCGAACAAAGCCCAGGTCAATTTTTCCCAAGTAGGTAATTTTAACATGGCCAACTACCCGCAACTTCGGGATTTTGGGGATATGAGCGTTCGCAGTTCCCATGCCACTGGGTATATTCGAATCGACTGGTTTACCCCAGTCGGTCTAGCCACATGGGGAGATGGCAGGACTTTTATTTTGGGTACGGAAGGCTATATTGAGATGCGAAAATATATTGATATCGCAGGCCGTGAAGGCGGTAATCATTTATTTCTGGTCAATCAGAAAGAAACCAAATATTATGACTGTTCCAATGTGTACATGCCCTATGGCGAGCTACTGGTGAACGACGTCGTTCACCGAACGGAAACGGCCATGTCGCAAACCCATTGCTTTCTTGCCACTGAATTGGCATTGGAAGGCCAAAAAAGAGCCTATGATCTAGTCGTTTGAGGTGTTCTTGCCAACCAAACTAAAAAGCCTGCACAATAGGTTGGGGTATTTTAAGGATGCTTTTTCTTCCGAATACTACTAAACATGCAAAGCACGATCGGCGGTAGCTGCCAAGGCGGCTTCCTTAACGGCTTCGGCATAAGTAGGATGTGCATGGCTCATACGAGCGATATCCTCTGCCGAGGCTCGAAATTCCATTGCCGTTACTGCCTCGGTGATGAGGTCTGCACAACGGGCGCCAATCATGTGCACTCCCAAAACTTCATCGGTTTTGGCATCGGCCAAAATCTTTACAAAACCATCTAAATCCATACTGGCGCGGGCACGGGCCAAGGCACGCATTGGGAATTGGCCGACTTTATAAGCGATTCCGGCTTCCTTAAGTTCCTCCTCGGTCTTGCCGACTGCAGCCACTTCCGGCCATGTATACACCACCCCGGGAATCAGATTGTAGTCGATGTGTGGTTTCTGGCCGGCCAACTCTTCGGCTACCAGGGTACCTTCTTCTTCGGCTTTATGTGCCAACATAGCGCCTCGTATGACATCACCGACGGCATAGATATTCGGAATATTGGTCTGTAAATGATCATTTACAGCAATTCGGCCCCGTTCATCGATTTTCACCCCGGCGGCTTCGGCGTTCAGTCCGTCAGTATAGGGCTTCCTTCCGACCGAGACCAAGCAATAATCTCCTTTGAAAACAACTTCCTCACCCTTTTGATTGTCGGCTTTTACAATTACTTCCTTGCCTTTTCGCTCTACCGACTTGACTTTGTGCGAAAGATTGAAATTTACTTTCTGTTTCTTAAGCACTTTCATTAATTCTTTTGACAAGGCGGCATCCATGGTAGGAATGATCCGGTCCATAAATTCTATAACGGTAACCTCAGCACCCAAACGCTTATAGACTTGTCCTAATTCGAGTCCTATAACCCCGCCACCTATTACGATCAAATGTTTTGGTATCTCTTTTAACTTTAACGCTTCGGTCGATGTAATAACACGCTCCTTGTCTAACTTAATAAAAGGCAAGGTCGCAGGCTTTGATCCCGTGGCGATGATACTATTTTTGGCTTCGATTGTTTCCGATGTACCATTGGACAATTTAATGTCGATATGGGTAGCATCCTTATAGCTGCCGATACCCTCGAAGACCGTAATCTTGTTTTTATCCATTAAAAATTTGACCCCAGCACAGGTTTGATCAACAACTGACTGTTTACGGGCGATCATCTTTTCCAAATTGACCTTGATGGTCCCAGGAATTTCGATGCCATGCGCTTCAAAATGCAAAACAGCATCTTCATAATGATGGGAAGAATCCAAGAGGGCTTTTGACGGAATGCATCCCACATTCAAGCAAGTACCTCCCAGCGTACTATATTTTTCAATAAGGGCCGTTTTCATTCCCAATTGTGCACAGCGTATTGCCGCAACATATCCACCTGGTCCCGAGCCGATAATGGCCACATCGTATTGCGTCATAATTGTATTTTGTATTAAAGTATTGTATGAAGTTTAAGTCACAAAAGTACGAATGTTTTACTGTTCAACAAGGCATAATTATTTTAGGGAGCTACCGTACCCGCTAACAGTGCTACTCTTATTTTAGTCAACTCCTTCACCTAGTTATAAAAATTCGCGGAAATAGATTTTAACTGAGCTTTCATGAAAAAGATGGTAAATACGAATTTGGATAATTACACCCAATGGCTAGGTGAGAATAAATTAGGCCCGTTTGAGTATTTCAATTTATTTGAAGATAAAGGAATTTTAGGGGCTCGAATAGATTCGCTTGAATTTTTTCAATTTGCAGGGCATTTTCCAAAATTGTAATATTACAGCATAACCGATTGAATTTATGAAAAGCCAAGACATACACCCCATTGAACCACAAGAGGAGAACATCGTTGAAAATACAGAGCTCAATATCTGGGAAGCCTTGTTGCCTGTGCTCATTTTGGTCTGTATGCTTGCGTATAATGTATTCGTATTTGGGGATAATGCCCTAAATGGATCTAATCAGTTCATCCTTTTGTTAGGAGGTGCAGCCGCGGCCATAGTGGGAGTTTTCAATAAAGTGTCTTACGAGCAGATGTTAACGGAGGTAGCCGAGAACGTTCGGTCTACAACTGGCGCATTACTGATTTTACTGATGGTGGGCGCACTATCAGGCACCTGGCTTATCAGTGGTATCATTCCCTCAATGATCTATTATGGATTACAGATCTTGAATCCGACGATATTTCTAGTGGCGACCGTAATCATTTGTTCAATAATCTCTATTGCCACCGGAAGTTCTTGGACGACTTCTGCGACTGTGGGTATTGCCTTGATCGGAATTGGCGACGCCTTGGGAGTTTCCCTAGGAATGACTGCCGGAGCTGTACTTTCAGGGGCTTATTTCGGCGATAAACTATCTCCTATGAGTGATACGACCAACCTTGCACCGGCCATGGCAGGGGGCGATCTTTTCAGTCATATTCGCTACATGACGATAACTACAATACCCACCTACACGATTACCCTGCTGTTTTTCATTATCCTAGGTTTCACCTTAGATGCATCCGGGACCGTGAATACCAAAGATCTGCTTAATTCAATGGATGCCACTTTCAATATAAACGGCTGGTTGTTTATTGTTCCTGTAGTCGTAATACTATTGATTCTAAAAAAAACACCTCCCTTGTTGGCCCTCTTGATCGGTACGCTCTTGGGAGGGGTTTTTGCGCTTATTTTTCAACCAGGAATCGTGGCAACTGTCGGTGGTGCTGAAAACTTGACATTTGAATCGGCCTATAAAGGAATTATGAATTCTATCACGGTAAGCACGTCAATTGCCACGGATAATGCCGCATTAAATGATCTTTTTTCATCTAAAGGCATGTCAGGGATGCTTGGTACGATTTGGTTGATTATCTGTGCCATGGTCTTTGGGGGCATTATGGATGGTATCGGAGCCCTATCGAGGATCACGAAATCGCTGTTGAGCTTAGCGAAGACCACCTTCGGTCTTTTCGCGACTACGGTGACTAGCTGTTTGGCCTTGAACGTCACCGCTTCAGATCAATATCTTGCTATCGTAGTTCCCGGGAAAATGTTTGCCAAGGCCTATAAAGACAGAGGCCTGGCACCTGAGAACCTCAGCCGGACTTTGGAGGACTCAGGGACCGTAACTTCGGTACTTATTCCATGGAATACCTGTGGGGCCTATCACAGTGGCGTTCTTGGTGTGGGCGTCGGACAATATTTTATGTATGCCATATTTAATTGGTTGAGTCCGATTATGACCTTAATCTTTGCGGCACTGCACATTAAGATCAAACAACTTGCAACATCCAAAACCGCAGTAAGCGCCAATACGCCCTGATTCAGATCCCCCTAGTTTTTGTGTAGCATACCACGACTACCTAGTTTTAACAATTTTTAACCTGACATTTCGATACAATCAAGTTGATCGGCATTTATTTTGATGCTTGAGAATTGACTTTTAAAATGTATCATCATGAAAAAATATGCTTTACTTTTCTTGGTGGCTGTTTTAGCCGCCAGTTGCAGTGCCCAGGAAAAAAACAAAACAGATCTGGCAAAAGAACCAGGAAAATCTGCAAAAACAGAACCGAAAGGCTCATGGCAGGTGAATAAGGAAGTTGACGAAAATGGGAATCTGACCCGTTATGACTCGATTTATTCATGGTCTTCTACAGATAATCCTCGCAGTATTTCCCCAGATCAAATCGATAGTATCACCAAACGGTTCGGTACGTTCTTTGGAAAGGATTTTTCAATGTCCGGGGAAGAATTTTCTGGGTTGTCCCAAAATGACTCGCTTTTTATGAATCGATTTTTCAACGGTGGCTTTGATGACGATGATTTACTTATAAATCATTTTCAGGGAAATATGCCCGAAATCCAAGACCTAATGAAACAAATGGATTCACTTCAAAATCTGTTCCTCGAACGAAGGCGCCCATCAGTTTTAATCCCTAAGGCAGTTGACTCGCTCAAGCGGGAAAAACTTTAATGACAGCTACCGGCATTTAAAGGAATCAACGGGGGAAGGGCCTACTTTCCTTTGACAGTTCGTGTATTTTTTGCGTAATGCTTTAGTTATCACGTAATATTTTATAATTTCGCCCCGAATTTTAGACAGTGCTCTATGGCAACAGTAACGCTCAAAGGAAATACCATTAATACAATCGGAAATTTGCCCCAGGTAGGAAGCAAGGCCCCGGATTTTAAATTGACACAAGTTGATTTGTCAGATGTTGATTTGTCTGCATTTAGTGATCAAATGCTGTTGTTGAATATTTTCCCGAGCATTGATACCAGCACCTGTGCAACATCGGTACGCAAGTTCAACAAGGAAGCTTCGAACTTAAAAGACACAACGGTACTATGTATTTCCAAAGATCTGCCATTTGCCCAAAAAAGGTTTTGTGGTGCTGAAGGAATTCAAAATGTAAAGGTCCTCTCAGATTTTCGCTATGGCAATTTCGGAAAAGCCTATGGTGTCGAGTTTATAGATGGCCCTTTTATGGGATTACATTCGCGTGCCATAGTAATCATTGACAAGTCTGGTAAGGTCATCTACACCGAACAAGTCACTGAAACCGCGAACGAGCCTGATTATGAAGCTGCTAAAAAAGCCCTGAAGGATGCCTGAGGAATCATTTGTAAAGAATAGGGTGAAATCTGTAGGTTTTGCATTTCGTGGTGCTTTATTATTAATAAGAACAGAGGCCAGTATTCAGGTTCAAGTTTCGATCATGGTGCTCATAACCGTAATGGGTTTTTATTTTAAAATTTCGAGTACCGAATGGATCCTCCAGATATTGGCAATTTCGGTAGTTCTTGGTACCGAAGGTATGAATACGGCAGTTGAAAAGACCGCCGATTTCATACATCCTGAATTTGATAAGAAAATTGGTTTTATAAAAGACATTTCCGCTGGGGCGGTCATGTTCGTATCGATCGGGGCCATCATCATCGGACTTATTATCTATTTGCCGAAAATATTCTAAACGGTCGACCCTGCCATATTGTGCCGTACAGACACTATACAAAAGGCCTGAAATTGGGCAAAAAAATTTCGCAGCATGCAGAAGTACTTGCGCATACAGGAATATAAGATTTTTTTATATCGGCTCGTTCTGGCCTATCTTTTTTACTTTGTAGCAAGGGTGCTTTTCTTTGTTTACAACCAAGATCTTTTAGCGGTCGAATCTGTTGTAGATTTTATAAAGATGTGCTTTTGGGGCTTGAGTTTCGATAGTACGGCAATTTTATATACCAACCTTTTATTTATCTTGTTCAGTACGCTCCCGCTTTTTATCAATACGACCCGCAGATACCAAAAAGTACTTTTTTATTTCTATTTTATCCCCAACCTCGTGGCATATGCCACCAATTTTATTGATTTTGCCTACTACCGTTTCACTTTTACGAGGGCCTCGATGGCTTCCTTGGAATCGATCAAAAACGAATCAAATAAAATGGGGTTATTGGCAAATTTTCTTCGCGATTATTGGCACATTTTTCTGCTATTTGCGATTTGTGCCTTTGGCTGGATTAAACTGTACAATCTGTATAAGGTTAAAGACCGATATATTGATAACAAATGGCATTACTTAATCGGCTCTGTAATCGTTCTTCTCATCACGGCCACCTTGACTGTTGGCGGAATCCGGGGAGATTTTAAGCACAGTACACGGCCCATAACACTGATCGATGCCAATAGACATGTCACCACCCCGGAGTACGCAAATATTGTGTTGAATACCCCTTTCAGTATTATACGCACTTTTAACAATAATGATTTTAAAAAACTATCGGGGGTTCCTAATTCGGTGATTGAAAACACATTTCATCCCATAAAAAAATACGAACATGCATTGGCCAGGAAGCCAAACATTGTATTGATTATCCTAGAAAGTTTTGGTCGGGAATATTTGGCAAGCTTTAATAAGGACGTCGGGATCAAGAACTATGTGGGCTATGCTCCTTTTCTAGATTCACTGGCCGGCCATAGCCTAATCTTTACCAATGCCTATGCCAACGGTCGCAAATCAATACATGCAATGTCCTCGATATTGGCTGGCATCCCTTCCTTTAAAACAGCCTATACTTCATCACCCTACGCAACGCAAAAAGTGCAATCCTTGGTTTCCGGACTTAAGGAAATGGGATACGACACTTCCTTTTTTCATGGGGCTCCAAATGGTTCAATGGGATTTTTGGGCTTTGGCAACATCCTTGGGTTTGACCATTATTACGGGAAGACAGAATATAATAACGACGAAGATTTTGATGGAATCTGGGGAATTTGGGACGAACCGTTTTTAGGGTATGTGAATTCAGTCCTCGCCGAAAAAAAACAACCCTTTATGGCAACCGTTTTTACGGTTTCCTCACATACCCCCTATATTATTCCAGAAAAGTATAACGGCAAATTTCCCGAGGGCACTTTGGAAATGCATAAAAATATCGGGTATACCGATTTTGCCCTTAAAAAATTCTTTGAGGCGGCTGAGAAGCAGCCCTATTACAAAAATACAGTCTTCCTTATCACCGCCGACCACACCAATCAAATTCACTACGATGAATATCGAAAGATCGTCAATCGCTTCGCTGTTCCTATTCTCTTATTTGACCCCAATGGGGCTTATATAGGTATTGATAAAAGTCTAGCACAACAGATCGATATTTATCCCACACTTTTGGATATCGCAGGCTACAATAAGCCATTTCGAAGTTGGGGGCGAAGTCTTCTAAACGATTCCTTACAAAGACCTTTTGTAGTTACGCATACTGGTTCGCACCTATTATTTATGCGAGATAGCCTTATCGGGGCATTAGGAGATGATGGGAAGGCCCTGGGTCTGTATGATATCAATGATAAAGCACTCTCTAAAAACCGTATTCTAGAGAAAAAGAAGGAAATGAAGGCCATTGAACAAATGGCGAGGGGCTTTGAACAGGATTACATGAACCGCATCATCGATGGTGACCTGAGTGCCGACCATAAGGCCCAGAATCATCAAAAGTAACGGGCAACCCCTTTTTAAGTAAAAAAATTAAACTATCGTATAATCAAGGTTATTTGTATTTTTGCAGGTAATACAAGCGCAGTTGATGGCAAGAAAGAAATCGGTCAAAAAAAGTACGAAGGGCTCACCAGCCCCAAAACAAAAGATACGATTAAAACCCTCCAAACAAAATAAGATTATATTGGGTAGTTTGCTGATGCTATTCAGCGTAGCACTTTTCTTTTCCTTCATTTCCTTTTATTTCACCTGGCAGGACGATCAGAGCCTCTTGACCGAATTTGCAGATCGAAACAAGGCCGCAGAAAACCTGCTCAATAAATTTGGTGCAAGCGTGAGCCACTTTTTTCTTTATAAAGGATTTGGCCTCGCGTCTTTGATCATTCCATTTTTAGTCTTTGTTACGGGCCTTTATATGTTTTTAAGTTTAAAAAAACCAGGATTGTTAAAGAAATGGATATGGGGGTTGCTTTTTATCGTATGGATATCGATTTTCCTTGGCTTTTTCGCCTCTGAGCAGCCGCTGCTGGGTGGTACCGTTGGCTATGAAATGAATGATTTTTTGCAGGATTATACCGGAAAAATCGGCGTGTTTCTACTACTCATCTTCGGCTTGGTTTTCATTTTGGTTCGCTTGTTCAAAGTAACTCCAGATGAGATTTCCGCGTTCTTTCACAAAAAAACGGCGGCCATTGCCACTGAATTAAAAAATGGAAAAAAAGTGGATGCCTCGGTGAACGACCTCTTGGCCGAAGAAGATTCCCCAGTGATCATTGATACATATACGCACAAAAAAGATATTCCAAAACTTGAAAAAGATTCGGCGCTCGAAGACTTTGAGGTTACCGTCCCAGTCGAGGAAGATAGTCAGGAAGACCTGACTATGGAAGTAGAACGAATTATCGAGGAAAAAGAAGAAAAAGATAATATTGCCGATAAATTGGTCGATGATTTTGGGGAATTCGATCCCACCCTAGAGCTTGCCAAATACAAATTTCCTCCGATTGATTTATTAGATGCCCATGGTGTCACCGGTGGAATTACGATCAATCAAGAAGAGCTCGAGGATAATAAGAATAAGATCGTTGAAACCTTACGCAATTACAAAATAGGGATTGCACAGATCAAAGCGACTATTGGGCCTACGGTAACACTCTATGAAATCGTTCCCGATGCAGGCATCCGAATTTCCAAAATTAAGAATCTGGAAGATGATATAGCCTTATCCCTAGCGGCATTGGGCATCAGAATCATTGCCCCGATACCCGGCAAGGGCACAATAGGTATTGAAGTTCCTAATAAAAACCCTACAGTGGTTTCAATGCGCTCGGTTATCGCCTCCAGCAAATTTCAAAATGCCGAAATGCAGTTGCCAATTGCGTTTGGTAAGACCATTAGCAACGAAACCTTTGTGGTAGACCTTGCCAAGATGCCCCATCTACTTATGGCAGGGGCCACAGGTCAAGGTAAATCGGTTGGGCTGAATGCTATTTTGACATCGCTTCTGTATAAGAAGCACCCCGCTGAGGTAAAATTTGTTTTAGTAGATCCCAAAAAGGTCGAGCTAACACTCTTTAATAAGATCGAGCGCCACTTCCTGGCTAAATTGCCCGACGTCGAAGATGCCATCATTACAGACAACAATAAGGTAATCAATACATTGAATTCCTTATGTATCGAAATGGATAACCGTTATGAGCTACTCAAATTGGCGATGGTCAGGAATATAAAGGAATACAATACTAAATTCAAATCGCGAAAGTTGAATCCGCATGATGGGCATCGATTTCTACCCTATATTATTTTGGTTATCGATGAATTTGCTGATCTTATCATGACCGCGGGCAAAGAGGTAGAGACGCCTATTGCGCGATTGGCACAATTGGCAAGGGCCATAGGTATTCATTTGATCATTGCGACCCAGCGTCCATCGGTAAATGTCATTACAGGAATTATTAAGGCGAATTTCCCAGCGCGTATCGCCTTTCGAGTAACATCAAAAATAGATTCCAGGACCATTTTAGATACGCAAGGTGCCGATCAGTTGATTGGTAGGGGTGACATGCTATTCACACAAGGGAATGACGTAACGCGAATACAATGTGCCTTTGTAGATACCCCTGAAATTGCAAAGATAACCGAGTATATTGGATCCCAGCGGGCCTATCCAGAGGCGTATGAACTCCCAGAATATAGCGGTGAGGATTCTGGCACAAGTATTGATTACGATATATCGGAAAGGGATGCACTGTTTCGGGAGGCGGCCGAAGTCATTATTACTGCACAGCAAGGTTCGGCATCCTTGATACAACGAAAGCTCAAATTGGGCTATAACCGTGCCGGTCGGATTATCGACCAGCTGGAAGCCGCGGGCATTGTTGGGCCTTTCGAAGGTAGTAAGGCACGTCAGGTCTTGATTACCGACCTGAATAGCCTCGAACATTTATTAAACAACGAAAAAAACTAAGATCATGATGAAAAAATTACTCCTTTTGATGCTGATTTCCATAACAACTGGTGCCATGGGCCAAAACTCGGATAAGGCGAAGCAGCTTTTGGATGAAGTATATGGCAAGGTGAAAAGTTATGAGAATATCATGGTCGATTTCAAATATGTCTTGACCAATAGCGAAGCGGGTATCAACAATGAAACCCGAGGAGATGTCACCATGGAGGGGGAAAAGTACATCGGGAATTTTTTTGGTTCAAAGCAGTTATTCGATGGTAAAAAAGTCTATACGATCGTGCCTGAAAATGAAGAAGTTACCATTGAGGATCAGACAGACGATGAAAACGCCCTTACCCCTTCAAAAATGCTCACCTTTTATAAAAAAGGATTTAATTACCAATGGGACATTCTTCAGAATGTGCAAGGACGCAAAATTCAATTTATCAAGTTGACCCCTATTGATTCAAATAGTGAAATCAGATCGATTTTACTGGGCATTGACGTCGAGACAAAGAATATATATAAATTGATCGACACCGGTAAAAATGGAACGATCACGACCATTACCGTTAATTCTTTTAAAACAAATCAGCCTTTATCAAAAACCTTATTTACTTTTGATGAGAACAAGTACAAAGACGACGGGTACTACATCATAAGAAATTAAGATTTTGAGGATTTTAGACCGATATATTTTATCGAGGTTTCTCTACAACTTTTTTAGCTCGTTTGTAATATTGATGTTCATCTTCATATTCCAGGCGATTTGGCTTTTTATAGACGACATGGCCGGTAAAGGCTTGGATATTGCCATAATCGGTAAGTTTTTGTTGTACTTGATTCCTGAGCTCATGGACAAGGTGATACCCTTGACCGTATTGCTTTCTTCCATTCTTACCTTTGGTACTTTTGCGGAAAACTATGAATTTGCCGCGATGAAGGCATCCGGCATTTCCTTGCAGCGAGCAATGCGAAGTCTTATAGTCTTTATCGTTTTCCTCGGGGGGGTTACATTTTATTTTGCGAACAATGTGATTCCGGCTTCCCAACAGAAATTCTTCAATTTGCGGCGTAATATCGCCAAAGTAAAACCAGCAGCAGCTATCGAAGAAGGCGTGTTTAGTGACTTTGAAGGAATGAGCATAAAAGTTGATAGAAAATACGGTGAAAAAGATCGTTTTCTCGAGAATGTTACCATCCATCAAAAAAATAACACCAATGAAAATAAAACGGTCATCAAAGCCAAAACCGGGGAATTAATTAGTAGTGAAGCCTCCGAACTAATACAATTGGTTTTGCGGGATGGGCATTATTATGAGGATGTTACCGTAAAAAGCGCCGATTCGAAACGAAAAAATCCGTTTGCCCAGGCCAATTTTGAAATCTACCGGATGAACATCGAAATCCCGGCCATGGAACAAGACCTTGAAGAGGACAGCAATATCGATACCGATAAAATGAAAAATGCGTCCCGTTTGATAAAGGACATCGATTCACTGAAAAGGGACAATATCAGGATTGTAAATGCCTTTTCAAAAAACATCACCAACCGATTGGGCGCCTTTATACCTGAACCCCAAGAAGATTCCACTACCGTAAGGAATCCTAAATCAGCGCAATTTCCAGAATCAAGGCCTTTACATGATACCGTAAAGCTTGACATTTCTTTGACCAAGCCTGTAAAAATCAACCAAATAATGGATACTTTAAAAAGCCCGGTAGATCTTTTTCAGGACTGGCAAAAAATTCAGATAGTCGCTACGGCCAAAAACTCTGCCTCGAGCATTTTAGCCTCCGTACAAGGAAAAAAGGAAGAAATGGATAGACGTTATAAAATATACCGAATGCATATCTTATCACTGCATAAGAAGTATGCATTGGCACTATCCTGTGTCATCCTCTTTTTTGTAGGGGCACCATTAGGCGCCATTATTCGAAAAGGTGGATTGGGCTTGCCGATGGTGATCGCCATAATTTTATTCCTGATTTATTATTTCATTGGGGTCTTCGCCGGAAATTATGCCAAGGAAGGCAATATCAGTCCGATACTAGGTGCATGGTTATCTACTTTGATAATGTTACCTTTGGGGGTAATCCTGACACGAAGGGCAACCGCTGATAAAGGGCTTATGAGTTTTGGAAGCATAATTGACCGTATCAAGGATGTCTTTAAAAAAAAGGATAAAATTGTTACTATATGATTTCGACTATGATAAAAGAAATACAATTGAATACCATTGAAGAGGCCATTGAAGACATTCGTCTCGGAAAGGTAATCATAGTTGTCGATGACGAAAATCGGGAGAATGAGGGTGATTTCTTGGCTGCCGCCGAATTGGCGACTACTGAAACCGTCAATTTTATGGCCACGCATGGAAAAGGTCTAATATGTGCGCCCTTGACGGAAAGACGGTGTAGGGAACTCGGCCTGCATATGATGGTGAATCATAATACAGATCCTTTGGAAACCGCTTTTACGGTATCGGTCGATTTAAGGGGCCAAGGGGTTACTACCGGCATTTCAGCTTCTGATAGGGCCAAAACCGTTTGTGCCTTGACGAATGTAGATACAAAGCCGCATGATCTCTTAAGGCCGGGCCACATTTTCCCTTTGATCGCAAAAGAGGGAGGCGTCTTACGCAGAACCGGTCATACAGAGGCGGCCATAGATTTTGCGCGTTTGGCAGGTTTGAAGCCGGCAGGAATAATTGTCGAGATTATGAATGATGATGGCTCAATGGCACGTTTACCGCAATTAATGAAAGTGGCCAAAAAATTCGATTTAAAAATAGTTTCTATTGAAGATTTGGTTGCTTATCGTATGGAACACGATAGCCTTATCGAGAAGAAAGAAGACTTTGAAATCACCACCCGATTCGGGAATTATCGCTTGCGGGCCTACAAGCAAACCACCAATGATCACGTGCACATTGCATTGACCAAGGGAAGTTGGAAAAAAAATGAGCGCGTACTCACTAGAATAAATTCAACGCTGGTAAATAATGATATTTTGGGCACTTTGACGAATGATCCCAACCAAAAACTAGAAGATATGTTTGCGGCCATCAACAGCGAAGGCAAAGGAGCAATCGTCTTTATCAACCAAGATTATGAATCGTTGAATTTACTTTCAAGATTATCGGAGTTAAAGGAACTTCAAAAAAATGGCGAGTACAAGGCCCCAAAAATAGATATGGACGCTCGGGATTTTGGGATTGGAGCTCAAATATTACATGATCTCGACATATCAAAAATGCGACTGCTCAGCAATGGTATGCAAACAAAACGGGTAGGTATCGTTGGCTACGGATTGGAAATTGTAGAATACGTGCCGTATTAAGTGTTCTTCGTTAGGCAGTCAGCTGCTTGATAACGGTGGACATCGTTTTCGCCCTTTTAATAACAACTTCGCTTTCCCATCCCAACTTGATCAGACAGGAAATCGAGCGTCCCACCCAATAATCTGAACGAGAAAAATCAGCTTTGGTATAGTCCGGAATTTGACTTTGAATTTCCTTGGATAACTTACCCAAAGCCGATAAATTCATTAAATGTTCCCATTTTCTGTAATAGTGCCAATTGTTATCGAACCAATAAAAACACCCATCAACACCGGCATCACCAAGTGCTTGATGCACCTTTTTCGCCAAAGGCGCATTCGGTAAGAAGAAATTTAAAAAAGCATAACTTTCCTCCCCCCCAGTGGGTACTCTTCTGAAGCTAACAGCAGGAATAGTTGCCAAAGCCTCCCTTAGCACCAAATAGTTTCTTTTTTGAATAGCGAGAAATTCATCTAACCTCGCAATTTGAGCAAGGCCTACTGCTGCATTTAATTCAGAGATCCTATAGTTGAAACCCAAGAAAGGATGACCCTCCGCTCCCCTATCCGTCCCCAGATGATCATGCCCGTGATCCGAATAATGATCTGAATTTTTATAAAATGCAGTATTGTTGGTCACTATGGCACCACCTTCACCGCAGGTAATGGTCTTGACATAGTCGAACGAAAAACATCCTATGTCCCCATAGGTTCCCAAAGGCTTTCCATGATAGGTACCCCCAATAGCCTGACACGCATCTTCCAACAGAAGGAGTCCATGTTTTTTACAAATAACCGCCAAGGCCTCTAAATCGGCCATTGACCCACACATATGCACGGGCATTACAACCTTGGTTTTATTGGTAATGGCGGCTTTGACGGCAATTGGATCTAAGGTCAACGTATCGTCCACATCGACCAATATGGGTACCGCCCCGATGGCCAGGACAGCCTCAAAACTGGCGACAAATGTGAACGTAGGTAGTATCACTTCATCTCCCGAACCGACGCCCGCACTGACCAATGCAACTGAAAGCGCCGCCGTACCGCTGCTTGCGAGCTGTGCATGTCTTACCTGCAATCTTTTTTCCAAGGCCCGTTCTAGTTCAACCGCCTTCCAACGGCCTTTGCGGAGATTCTCAAAACCATAACGCATAAGTACACCAGTATCTAAGACTTCTTGCACCTGTGCTTTTTCCAATTCACCAAAAAGTTCGAATCCCGGCATCGTGTGTTTAGGGTTTACTAGGTATATTTATGAAAAATTAAGGGATATCGATGACACTTTCATCTAAATCCTTACGGACCTTCTTAAATTCAGAAAAAATATCATCTTTTGCCCGATACCCGATAGGTAATACCAAGACAGTAGACAAATCTCTTCTTTGCAGTTCCAGGATACGGTCATAGGCCATTGTATCAAAGCCTTCCATGGGGCAAGAGTCAATTTTTTCAACAGCACATACCGTCAACAATTTTCCCAAGGCCAAATAGGCTTGATTGGTTGCCCAATGTTTAATTTCAAGCGCATCTTTTTGTGAAAAATCGGCAATCAAGGCCTCTTTAAAAGGGTTTAAGATCGCTTGGCTGGTACCACGAACCTTTCCGACCTGACTGAAATATTTAGAAATATAGGCGCTATCTATGTTGTTTTGTATGCATATAATAAGTACATGTGATGCTTGGGCCACTTGTTGTTGTCCAAAGGAATAAGGCACCAAACTTGCTTGCAACTCCTTATTGTGTATGACTAATAAGGTGACTGGCTGCAGCCCATACGAAGTTGGGGTGAGGTTGAAGGCTTTTTTCAACAGTTCGACTTTCGCCCTGGGGAGCAATTTTACGGCGTCGAATTTTTTTACCGCATATCGCCACTTTAAATGTTCTACTATGTCCATAGAAATATCTTTCAAGTAAAAAACCAAAGTTTAATGGCCATTATAACTACCATTATAACTAAAAATGTTTTGATAAAGCCATCTCCTTTATTCACAGACACCCTACTGGCCAGCCATCCACCAGTGCCATTGCCGATGGCCAGCACCAGGCCAACATGCCAATTAACCTTATCATTGATGACGAATATCACCAAGGCAGCCAAGGTGTAGATCAATACTACCACCACTTTCGTGGCATTCGCTCTTACTAAGGTCATCTGATTGCTATAATGCAAAAATAGTATAATTATAAATCCGAGACCTGCGTTGATAAAACCACCATAAATTCCAAAGAAAAAAAATGCCAGCATCCCGAGCCAAAGATATTTACCGGTGATACGTTCCTGCATCTGTTCTAGCTTCATTTTAGGCTTAAAAATGATAATAAGAACTACTACGATCATTATTATGGCTAGAATTCTATTGAATGTTTCACCCTTTATGTCTACGGCGATATAGGCGCCAATGATCGCTCCGAAGAGGGCTGAAATTCCCAGATAAATATTAAAAGGAAACGTGGAAACGCCTTTACTCTTAAACCCGGCGGTACCCATGGCATTTTGAATCGCCACGGCAACCCGGTTCGTAGCATTGGCCACATTCGGAGGAAGTCCGAGAAAAATAAGTACCGGCAGTGAGATCAACGAGCCTCCGCCCGCCACGGTATTGATAAATCCGACAACGAAGCCCACTACTATCAAAAGCACATAATGGTACCATTCCTCCATTCAGCAAAAATAGGTGCTATGCAATAATAAACCCTAATTGTCACAAAATAAACTTGTTCATCTTTTTATGAAATTGAAAAAGGTTCCTATATTTGCAACCGCTAAGGAGAAATGGCAGAGTGGTCGAATGCGGCAGTCTTGAAAACTGTTGAGGGTCACACCTCCGGGGGTTCGAATCCCTCTTTCTCCGCAAAAGGAAACCCACAACGAATGTTGTGGGTTTTTTGTTTCGGGAAAAAGCGAAATTTATTTCGGCTTTGAAGCTGAAACAAAAAAGCAGGCAAGCGAATGCTTGCCGTGGTTTTCATGCTTGCCCAGGATTACCCCTTGGGGATGCACGGGACGAAGGCAAGTGAATCCCGGGAGGACCAGGATTACCCCTTGGGGATGCACGTGACGAAGGCAAGTGAATCCCCAAGAAAGTTCGTGAAAGGAGGATTTACCCCTTTGGGGATGCACGGGACGAAGGCAAGTGAATCCCGGGAGGACCAGGATTACCCCTTGGGGATGCACGGGACGAAGGCAAGTGAATCCCCAAGAAAGTTCGTGAAAGGAGGATTTACCCCCTTTGGGGATGCACGGGACGAAGGCAAGTGAATCCCCAGGGAAGTTCGTGAAAGGAGCATTAGGATTACCCTTTGGGGATGCACGAGACGAAGGCAAGTGAATCCCGATCATACTGGGAAATGGGCTTGATCAAAAATTGATTATATATGGAATTTCGAAAAGTTCTGATTTATAGGAAATTTATATCATTCTGGCATTTTTAAAAAATTGAATATCCGAATATTAGGGATATTGTCTTATAATCAGAACGCCAAAATTGATAGTTTACGAAAATCTCCCTACTTGTCTGGAATCTAAATTCGATACTATACTTATTATTGTGTTTATATCCAAGACCAAAGGCATAATTACGCCCTGATTCAATATCCAGATCCCTATTGGAATCAATTGCAACTACCGATTTTTCACTTATATCAAAGATGTAAGAGCCGTTGATAAAAATTTTGGAATTATCCTTTAGAAAGAAATAATGCCTGATTCCTAGTGGCAGTTCAATTGATGTATAGTCGGCTTTAACATTTTGTGTTTCCAATGCCTTCTCCGATTTGAAATATTGATAGGTCGGTTCAATCTGTAGGGCCCATTTATTTTTGTTAAATGGCATAATAAATTCCACCTCAATTCCTAACCGTATGGCTAGTTCAGCATCAAAATCTATAGGTCTGGAATTATAATAGGTATTTTGAATCGAGAGCGATGAAACGTTTAAACCCGGCCGTATAGTTAGATTGAATAAATCCTTTTTTTGTTCCGCTTCAAAATTGGTAATTTCATGATTGTTACATTGATTGTACACTACAAATAATTTTACCAAATCAGTTTTTTTATAGGCAACTTTATCCACTTGATCCCTTGTTATTTTTGCACATTTCAAATCATTCCATAATTGTTGTTTGTACATAAAGTTATTTCCTATTTGGAGTGCAGATATCTTGTATCTCTTGAAAATCAACGGTTCGATTGCCGCGATTTCTTTATTGTAAAAATATTTTCTTAGATTTCCATCAACATATTCATATAAATTTGATTCGCCTTCAACCAATACCCTCAAGAAAAGTTCTTCCTCCTTCAATTGTGGTTTTTTGTCATAGTCCAACGCCTTAAGTTCTTCGCTAGTCCTATCTATCATGACTTCGCTTCTTATGTATTTAGAAAAGTTGTTAATCCCAAACTCACTGACACTTTTGATGGTAGCCTCCTTGACGTCCGAGTTCTCGGTTTCTTTATATTCAAATGCGGTAGGATTGTTATTCCAATCGACGTTTTTGATGAAACAAGTGACTTTTTGGCCAGAATTATTGATGTAATAGCCTTTTTCATAAGAAATTTGTGAATAGCATTTGAAGCTTATAATCGTGAATAAAAGAAAAAGCACGTGGTTTATTATTTTCATTTTAATTGATTTTGTTTGGTTTAAAATCTTGTTGATCGTATTGTATGCATAGATACCATTGAACGGATCTGATTGCCATTTAGTATACTTTTATTTCTAATATGGTTACTGTAAAAATATCAAGGCGTACCTGTAAAAGCTGTCAGATGGGATACGACAAAATTTTCATTCGATCCTATGGTATATAATCTTCACTGAATATTTGATGAATCGACCTTGTAATTGGCCCATTCGAACAGCTGTTTTTTGCTAAAATCATTTCAGGTTATGAATGGAGCATAGAAGTTTAATGGAATTTGAAGGTTTTCGCCTTGAATACGTAAATGAATAGTCCATCTGTAGTTAAATTGTTGCCTACTCTGCTTATTGTTGCCTACTCTGCTTAAACCGAAATCTTTTCCCTCGAAAGCACAAATAATGCTTGATATTTCAACCTTTGAAGAGTACATCGCTCACCATAATCTACTATTACATCAGCTTTGAAGCTGAAACAAAAAAGCAGGCAAGCGAATGCTTGCCATGTTTCCGTATGTGTCCTGAATCGCCATTCAGTAACCTATTTAAAATGAAATGGAAATTGATCGTACCTATTTCCTTTAAGGAATATTACTATCGACTCTAAAAGTGATTCTACGATTTGTTATAACCGTCCCAACACGTACATACAATAGCGCTTCATTCGAAGTTACCGCGCTACAGGAAGCCGTTGAATTCGATACAAGCACCCTATAAACAGTGCCATTCTTATCTAATTCCGGATTAATCACCGTTAAGGTTGCCGTGTTCGTGCCTGAATATTCCGATCCCTCGGAAATCGTATTAAAACTTCCGCCCCCATTGGTACTTACCTCCCATACATAGGTATCCGTATTATTTCCCACCACAGAAAATTGGGCATTGTTTCCAACAATAACCGTCTGATTTCCTGGCTGAGTCACAATACTCAATGAATAGATCGAAATTGTTTGTTGAACATCCGTTTGGTTGCCAGCCGCATCCGTAATGCGATAGGTCCTCGTATTAATTTCAGGATCCGATCCACCGTCACTTACATCATTAACAAAGGTAACTGTCGGACTTGGGTCGCAATTATCAGCCTCATCGATGACCACATTTACATCAGGAACGGGAACATCGGCCGGACAATAGACGGTCACAGGGCTAGGGTTACTCGCTGTAGGTGCTTCGTTATCTACTGTAATCGTTGTAACCGCTGTTATATTGAGTGTGGCGTCACCAGGCATCCCCCCATACTCCACAACATAGCCTTGTGGCTGATAATCACCACTGGTCGCTCCTGTATTTGTCAAATCGTTCCATGAACCATTTGGGTTGATATTCGGGTGCGTAATGTGTGCATAATCCTCATTACCAGAGTTATTAGGTTCCCCCGTATTCCAAAAGGCAAAATTCGGCGAACTGCCCCCGGTGCCCCCATTCCAGAAGGTGGTTCCAGCCTCTGGGCCAGTTACCCATTGCCAGACACCTTCCGTGGCTGCGTCGCTACCTCCTATCCAACCTGTACCCGAGGCCTGAGAACCTGAAAAATCAGCTTCTTGTTGATTGGTAAGCGTTGCCAGATACCCTTGTAACCCAAAATATGTTCTTGCATTGGCCGCTGTATTCGCATTGGTCCATGTTATTCCCAAACTTGCAATGTATTCATAATAATGGCCCGTAGCAGGAAGGAAATTCGCCGAACCTACCGTTATTGAAAACTGCCGGGATCCTGAAGGGACTGTCGCACTACTTGAATACTCCACGGCGGAAATGGCAGTCTCGAATTCGGTATAAAGGGCCGGGCCGGTCAGCGATAATTTTCCTACTGTCACATCCCATGATGCTGTAATATTTGGATGGGATCCTGTCAGGGTCAACAGATCTTCCCCATTTACATACCCCGTTGAAACTTGAATATAAACGGCATTGGTCGAAGTGTCATCCGTATCGGTGATACTGATTGATTCGACAATTGGTATGGAACTACCGGGACAATACACCTGATCACCCACTGCAGTTACCTCAGGAGGGTCACTCGAGGCTGAATCGTCAGTATCGTCTCGATAATCAACATCCCCACCCGTATTTGCGTCATTGTCCCAATCGGGAAGCACATAGGATCCTCCCGCCGTATTTAAAGGATTATCGATATTACCACCGGGATCTGCATATCCATTGGTGGCGTCAGTGGCATCATCCAACCCATCACCATCACTGTCAACTCCCGTAAGTACAAACCACGTTTCTGCAGTGTCTGCAGATCCGTCATCATCACTGTCAGTATCCATAAAATCATACATGCCATCACCGTCGGTATCCGGGGTAGTCAACCCACCTGTTTCATACGCATCGTCCAAACCATCACCATCACTATCGGCATTCGAAGGTGAAATATACCCAGTAGTTGACTGTGCTTCAATAGTATCGGGGATACCATCACCATCACTGTCCAAGTCGAGATGGTTATAAATACCATCACCATCGGTGTCCAGACTATAACAACTAGAACCTCCATTATAGCTTGCTCCATACACGCGTGCACCTTGATTGTACGCTTCAATTCTAATATACCGCATGTTGGTCGCGGTAGTAAAGGAGACCTGTCGTATGGCACCAGGCAAGGTGTTATTCGCATCTGCCAAAAAGCCATTGTTGTTACCTGAAGCATTGGACCGCTGAATCTGCATATCAGCATTACTCACTGAAGGGTCTGCACCTAAATAAACAACGACTTGAGTACCTGACGGAAGATTGATAGGAAATCGTAACAATAGTATGGAACTACCGCCGGGATAGGTCGTTGGATTTTGGGCATATGTCGTTCCTGGCACTCCTTCTGCATCGGTAACATTAATGAAATACTGAATACTGCTCGCAGTCATCACTTCGCCTCCCGAAATTCCCCCACATTCATTAACATCTAATATTCCGTCATTGTCGTCATCAACGTCAACCGAATCATAGATGCCGTCAGAATCAGTGTCTGTGGTGTCAATCGGCACACTGCAACTCGAATATAAAATTGAGAACGGAATATCTTGTTTGGCAATTGAAGGTCCTTGGTACTGAACAGTCAATACCTCCCCTCCGCCATTTTCAAAAAACAACACTTCGATTTCGTGCAATCCCGAGGTTAACGTAAGGGATCCCGATCTTTCCTGGGTACCATGATTGCCATCATTATCTACGACCTGGGCTCCGTCAAGAAATAACTTAGAACCATCATCCGAGTTTGTATAAAACGTATAGGATCCAGCAGTCGTAATTTCAATATAACCGGTGTATCGAATGGAAAAGCTATCGGTATCACCCGGGTCTTCCTGATTTTGGAGGGCATCCACATCAAAACTTGTAAAAACTCCTGTATTTAATGCACCTGAAGTCGGAATATTATCGACGGACCCCCCACTGGGTACAACGTCATAAAATTCAAAATCGACTTCCCCGGAACAAAATGGTAAGTTTCCCAGTACGGCGACATTATCAATATAATAGTATTCATTACTTGCCGTGTTATAAAATCGTATCCGAATCTCCAAGGTAGCTCCGGTGGATGGAAGATTTACCGTGTAAGAAGACTGTAATAGGTCGGATGGTGATGAATCGCCTGAAGCATTTTCGAACTGGGTCCAGCTTGCCGCGCCATCTATCCGGTACTCCCCGATAAAGTAATCGGATCCCTGTTCGAACTGACTGGTATCTGCCTGTGTGGCAACATCTAAACTAAAACTTACTGATTCAAAGCCAGTTATATTTATAGGATTTGTTTGCCAGATTCCCTCAGTTCTCAAATTGGTAGCTTCCAGCCTACTCCCTTGTACCCAAACTTTTCCTGTGATCGTTGTTGTCCAATTCTGTGCAGCGAAACCGCCACCCAATCCATTTTCGGTGCCGTTGGCATAACTATTGAAGTTCTCGCTCCAAATCGTAGTTTGGGCATGCGCCAAGCCGGAAATCAACAAAACTAAAGGGAATAGCTTTTTGCCGAATCGATTACCCTTAAAAAATCTAAAAAAAAAGGGTAGCTGGTTGGTGATATTTTTAAGAAATCTCAACACACTGCAAAAATACCAGATACAAGGCCGCATGAAATTAAATGTTGTAAAACTGCTAAGAATTGATGTGTAATGAAATTTCAACTTAATTTTGGAATTATAAGCGACTAGTTTAAGGTTGTATTTGGCCCAGAAAAAATAAGGCCCCACTTAAATAACATCGAATAATTGAAGACTACGGCTTTTAGCGACGAAATAGTGCTACAAAATCAAGGAATTCGTTTCGCTATTGGCTGAGACGAACTTTTTTTTGAAGAGTCCCTAAAAGTCAATTCAAAATCCGACAAAAACACATTTATCTATAAAGGCATAGCCAGGTTAATCAAACAGTAGAAATAGGCACACAGGTTTTGGTTTGCCTGAAATGATTGGAAATTTCAAAAAGGGAAGCAATCCCTTTCAATCTTACGAATAATTTGCTTGGCAATTGAGATGGCTAACAATCGAACTTTTAAAGGGATCACCTATTTCTTAATTTTTTACATACTATCTAATCCTACATCCTTAGCCCATATCGGTACGCTAAATCTTAATTTGATTTCGGCCCTTGGGTTCGATGAACGCCCAGGATTACCTCTTAGGGAAGCACGAGACGAAGGCAAGTGAATCCCGGGAGGCCTAAGATGGCTACTTGGGGATGCATCCCGGTATCTGCGTTCTAAAGACTCCGTGGCTCACTGTCTAGGATGGCAAGATGAAACCTTATTTGACTGCCCTATTAAATATGGTAAATAGAAAACATTTTCAAAAATCATTGTACTTTAGGTTACATATTTCAAAGTAGGCATGGTTCAAGTTTCGGTATACATTAAAAAGTTGTCCCTTTAGTCTTGACAAGATCAATGCTCAGTACTTAAAATATCAATGGCCAGATTTTTTAGCGCGATAGGGTCATTTTTCTCCTTCCGAATATTTACAAGTGTTTTGGCACTCAGATTACTTTCAAAGATTTCGATTAATTTATCATATATCTTTAAATCCGACTTCCTTACTGGGGTATTTAAGTGTGACCTCAACCCCTGTGCGCCATAAAATAATCGGGCACTTATTTCAAAATCACCTTTGGCCGTGACAATTGTGGCGGCAAACTCAAGTCCTGGAATAAAACCTGAATAATTGCCTTGCTCCAATTCATTGTAAAACAATTTTATACAACAGGTACCTACTTCTTGTAGATCTCCCTTCTTAAGAGCGATTTTGGCTTTGCAGATAAGCCCCCTATTGATCCAAGGCTTCATTTTTATGATACTATCAAAAATATTGAGGGCCTTATCGATATAATTTTCCGCCTCTTCCAAATTCCCCATTCCAAATTCGGCTTCGGCCCTACAAATCAGGGACAGCCCAATGGCAAAACTGGTTCTTGTTTCCTTGGCTATTTTATGGGATTCTATACTTAGGTGTCTGCATTTTTCGAATTCGCTATTTTCATATTTGACAAAACATAGGATGATCAATGCAAATTCCTCCAATATCCTGGAGGAACTCTTTCTAAAAATAAGCAGGGATTCTTCTAGTTGTTCTTCCGCTATTTCGTAGTTGCCAAAGAGATAATTACAATAAGCAGTATTCAACAAAGCTTGTGCATTTCTTCGCTTATCCTCCAATTGACCGGTAAGTTTTGATGTCTCTTTAAATAAAGGCATGGCATCTTTGGGTCTGCCTCGAAACATATGGGCCATCCCAATATTATTGAGGGATGCAACCAATCGACTTGGATTGTTTGTTTTCACAAAGATTTTTTTGGCTTCCAAAGAATATTCTACTGCTTTTTGATAATCAAAGCCGTCCTCTATATAATACCAACCGAAATCATTCAGTACCAAGCCTATTTGATTTTCATTGGCGTGTATCCTCCAATAGGCAAGACATTCTTCAAAAATCGGAAGTGCCTTATTGCGAAAAGGCGTATAACCATAATAACGGGCCAGGGTCTGCAAAATCTTTAGCCGTTGTACATGAAGTGATTCGTCAAAAGCTACGGCAGCTATTTTTTCAAGTTGCTGAACCCCTTCATTGGCCGTCATACCGCGATATCCCCAAAATGGGATAAGTGATAGACCAAGGCGATATGCCATATCGATTTGATTTGAATCAAGACTATAATCCACAGCGGCCCTGAAATTTTCTTGATCATTAAAAATAAGTTCTTCCCAATTTTCCGCCTCGGCATCATAAAAGTGGGGCGCAGCGAGCTCAGATAGGGACAGATAGTAATTGATATGGGCCGACTTGACCTTTAATACTTCCTCCGTTTTTTCGAACTCCTCCAATGCGAATTCCCGAATTGTTTCGAGCATCACCAAACGTATTTCCTTCCCGGTTTCGTCGATATGCAAAAGGCTTTTGTTTACCAAGCCCATGATCCCTTCCACAGTGTTCCATTGCTCCAATCCATGACTACCACAAATTTTTTCCAGGGCTTCAATGGTGCTTCCCCCGACAAATATAGAAGCGCGACGTAGGAGTTGTTGTTGCTCCTTCTCCAGAAGGTCATAACTCCATGCTATGGTTTGTCGTAAGGTCTGATGCCTTGTTGGATATTGCCCACCTCCTTTAAGGATATCAAACGAATCCCTTAACCTGGTAAGTAATTGTAACGGACTGAATATTTTTATACGGGCTGCGGCCAACTCAATAGCCAGGGGAAGACCATCAAGTCGAACACATAATTCGGCAACCGTTATTACATTTTCGTTGGTGAGCTCGAAGTTGCGACTGCTTAAAGTGGCCCTTTCCACAAACAAAGCCAACGAAGACATTTTTTCCAACTCCTTAAGCGTTTTAGAATGATATTGTTTGGGAGTCTCCAATGGCTGCACGGGGTATTCAATTTCACCTAATAGCTCCAAGAGTACCCTGCTGGTCACAAGCACCTGCAATTGCCCGCATTGTTCAAGGAGAAAATTTATAATCGACGTAGCTCCCACTACTTGCTCAAAGTTATCGAGGATCAATAACGCTTTTTTTAACTCAAAAAACAGTTGGATTTGTTCTTCAACCGATAGGATGGCATCTTCTTCGAGTTTAAGATATTTTGCGATGGTTAAGGGTACTACTTCAACCTCTTTTATAGATGCCAATGGAATCCAGTAGACACCATCGGGGAATCGACTTCCGACAATTCTTGCCAATTCAATGGCAAGCCGGGTCTTTCCGGTGCCCCCGGGACCGGTGAGGGTAATCATTCTGTGATTATTGAGCAATTGATCAATTTCCTTGATTTCTGTCTCCCTTCCTAGAAAAGTATCCGGGGTTTGTGGTAAATTATCAACTAATTTTAGGATGTTTTTTCCTTTTCCCACCAATTCAGAGGCTTCAGGTGCGACCAAACCATCTATGTCCAAGGCATAAATATTGGAGGGTTTGGCTATATTCTTGAAATGATATTCGCCTAAGGCTTTAAAATTAAAGGTTGTATGATTCTTTAATTGTTGAAAAATGGTATCTGAAACTAAAACCGCCCCTGGCACTGAAAAAGACTCAATCCGAGAGGCCAAATTTACGGCATTTCCGTAAACATTATCATCGGTATAAACGATGTCCCCCATTTCTATGCCGATTCGCAAAGGGACTTTGATCGGGGCCTGCAACTGGCGTTGAAGTTCGGCTGCACATTTAACTGCGCTGTAGGCACTTGTAAAGATGCTTAATGTCCCGTCTCCCAAAAAGTTGACAATCTCCCCTCCATGTTTTTTATGAAGTTTCTTGTTTAAAGTGAGAAATTTATCCAGTTTTTGCAATGCCAAAGTCTCGTTAGAACCCATAAGGGCAGTAAAACCCTCCAAATCGGAGAACATGACCGCGGCTAGTATTCGATTTAACTTTGATTTCATAGCCTTCCCTTTGTTAGGAAATCAACAAAAATGTACAGGAATAATTTTTCACTCGGCAATAAAGGGAACTTGCGTATTTTATTATACATTTTTTGTGATGGCCCTCATAAAACCAAAATGATATCCCTCGTGAAATGTATTAAAACTGATGGCTTCATCAATATTTTTCATCGTAATGCCAAAATACTTGGAAGTGTATTTTTCATATGATTTAAAAACGTCATTTTTGTAATCCTCGACAAGTTTTTCAGAAGATTTGATTAGCTCGGTGACAATCAAATTCATTTCGGTTTGAGATGCCTCCACAGTCGGGGAAGTATTTGCTCCGTATTTAGGTGCAAGTACCTGGACAAACTCGGGCATGGTCAAACCTGAGAAATGATATAACAGAAACTGTTGTGACACCAAAATATGACCCGCATTCCATATCAGATTATTGTTGAACCCTTGTGGAATCGTGTTTGCCTGGGTCAAGGAATGTTCTTTTAAGAGCTCGCCGATATTTCTTCGGTTTTGTTGAAACAGTTGTAGTATATATTGCATGTCATGACTTTTTAATGTTCTTGAAGATATTGATTTTTTATAACTTTTTTTGACAAATCAAGCAATTATTAAAAATCAAAATCTATGTCATTGATAAAATTATTAATATTTAATCGGTATATAATCAATACGTTAAAGCTCATGTTAAAATAAAAGTTCTGAATTAAATGAGCCAATTTCATAATTTTTTAAGAAGATTACGATGCTACAGGATGATCAATTCCTTGTTATTCCGTAGGGTTCGAACTTTTAAAACAAGTACAGGCTGTTTACGTTTAAATTCCTTCCGTATGCATTCCTTTAGCACGATCTATACATCAAAATATGTCTTGGTAACATAATTACCTGGCTATCCACTATTCTATCGAGGAGGAATCCTTTGAAACGGTAACACTTTTAAGTCTATAAATTATCGGACTAAGCGAAGGTCAATAAAAAAGGTGTTGCATTGCGAATTAAAATTCGGGCATCCTGATCTGCAAATGCGCTAAATCTTTACCAAGGTCATCAAAAGCGAAAATCATGCGTTGGATTTTTAAGTTTAAAGTAACCATGGGATTCGGGTGAAATGCCTATCTTTTTAGAAGCACCATGTGAAATCTTATTCATAAAAAACGGGGACTAATATCCCCGTTTTTTATTTGCCTTTTGAATTCCTAACAATTATAATTTGCCTTTTAAGATCAACAAACCATCGTATGGTTTGATCTTACGAAAGATGGCTTTTAATGTCTGTCGTGC
Source organism: Flavobacteriales bacterium (assembly GCA_038316335.1). GTDB lineage: Bacteria > Bacteroidota > Bacteroidia > Flavobacteriales > Flavobacteriaceae > JALHST01. The sequence goes on along the minus strand of JBBQAM010000012.1, from coordinate 49,354 downwards.
CCATGACCGTGCCCATGATCGTGATCATGATCGTGATCATCATCATGACGGTCTTTTTTTTGCGAAACCTTGTAAATGACATTCTTTCCGCCACCCGAAACATAGATATCCCCTGACTGGCCAATTGCCACTCCATCAAAGAACCAAGTTGGTGGATAGCCCTCCAAGGCAGGCCCACTAAGTTTAAGACCATCGACTATCTTAGTTACCGCTCCAGTGGATAAGTCTATACGGGAAAGTCGGGATTCACCTGTTTCTACCACCACTAGGCTTCCATCCTCATCAAATGCCAACCCTTCGGGAAACGAGAGTCCGGAGGCGACTACAATAAGTGAATTTGGAATTATACCATCAAAACCAATCTGATAAATTGTACCGGTCGCCCAGTCGGCAACCCACAATCTTTCACCATCAGTTGCCAAACCACTTGCCACAACTAACGGGAGTGGTGCCCCGTCGACTTTTAGCTGTGACCCGTCACTTGCCCAGATCAATCCACCTACTACCAGATCAGCTACTACAATCCCATTTTTGAATCCGATGGCGTTAATCGGAACCCCCGTGGGATAATCCTCAAGCACCTCATTAGTTTGAGGATCCCAGACTTGAACATCACCACCGAACCAAGAAGAAACCACCAATTTGTCTCCATCTGCTGAAATCGTCATGGGCAATGTCAGCCCACCTTCTTGGGGGATAAGGTACCCTTTAAATCTATTTTCCTGTTTGCCAGATTGACTATTAATTTTTCGCACCTGGAACTGGTCGGCCACATACAATTCATCCTGTCGATGCGATCCTGGTAAAACTGCCAGACCTTGTGGGGCGATCATTCCTCCTGGGCTTAGAATGCGCGCCTTCCCGGATGGTAGTATCTTGGCCACCCAACCTTCGTCATTATTGGTCATATATAAGTCGCCATCCGAGTCAAAGACCATGTTATCAAGCCCAGGCTGAAGGGTCGTAAAAAGTGTTTTTTCGTCGACACCATCTGGATTTACTTTCCAGACCTCACCTGTTTGATCTAAGACATAAAGCATTCCATCGGGACCGAACTTTGCCGAAGCCGGGTTCACGAAACCGGTTGCAACTACTTGCGCTATCCCATCCACAAATGGGGTCGATGTAGCAAGATCATCTGGTCCGCCAACATCCACCCTAATCACCATGCCTGCCGCGAAAAGAGGGCCGTATAAGTGCCCATCACGGTAGTCGAATGCGTTGAAAAAACCAAGAGGGAACGGGATTGCCTCGGTAGATTCGATAATATGTCGTGGAGGCTCGCTAAAATCAGGTTTAAGCTCATAAAGCCCATCACCTAGAAAATCAAGTGCCACGAAGAGACGACTCCCATCTTCTGAGAACGTAATCGGATTCACACCCGGGGCAACAAACTGTTCGGTCATTGTGCCATCGGGCGCTAATCGCCCTACGGTTCCAATAAGAATGTTAGTCCAGTACAGTGAGCCATCAGGGCCAAACACTAGATCGTCAGGACCCCTTACCCCTACTTCTTGTCCCAACCGCTTGATGATCCTTCCATTGTGCTTGTCCATCACGGCAATTTCAAGACCATTAACACTAGCAACATACAGATTGCCATCGGGGCCTATGTCGATACCATTGGCTCCTTTTACTTTAGCGCCAATGGCCAACTCCTTTAAAACGGCATTACACGATTTATCGTCATTCCTGTATTTGGAATTTACGGCGTTAAGATTCTCAGAGGGGTCCGGGATGATATCCTGGCTACAGGAAAAAGTTAGGAAAAACAGGGTCAAAAATGCGAGCTTGAGGACTGAATTTACAAATGGTTTTTTAATTGGTTTCATATCTATTGTGGGTTTTATGATTACATACTTATTCTAAGCATTTTAAAATAATACCCATATAGGGCTAAAACCTCGGGGGGAAGTAGCGCGATGAATGCTCCATTATCTAGCACCTCCTTTTTGAAATTTAAGTGCTGATGATCAAATGGTTGAAACGAAATAAGACAATCTAGTTTTTTTGAACGATCTAAATTGTTCTCAATTGCTGAAAGTGATAAACTAAAGATATACTATTTTGTTTTAAAACAACATGTACATATAGTAAAAATATAAAGGCGGAGCTTGCATAAAGTGCATTGGGTGAACATTTTGGCCGTGATATGCTTTAAAAAAGCTTTAAATAAAATCTTATGTATGCCAGGCTTGCGGGGCCATGCCCAGCTCTTTTTTGTATACCTTAAATCGCAGAGCCGCTTTTTAAGTTTTTAGGCAGCATACTTTACTAATCGATTCCTGCTTCGTTGCCAACCCGAAGTTTCATTCATAGAGGTATGTGATTGCAACCTGAGGTACCACACTTGGTTTCCAAGCGCCCTTACTTCACCCTTTAGTCGGTCTGCATTTGCGAGTGCTTTTGCAACTTAATATATCATAGGTGCCAACATTTTCAATTAAATAAATGGCATCAAATAATAACCTCAACTAATATGTAAGCCGAAAAAGGAGCGAAACTTAAGCTCAAAATCGAGGGATATACAATTGTAATACCACTATTGATTTTTGGGAAAATGAAATGAAAATACGTTGAGAAGAATAAAAAAATCGACCAAATGCACGAAATCTTAACAAAAATGGCTGGTAAGAGGAAAAACCTATGAATTTTTGCTAGTTATTGGTTCCCTTAAATATATGAATTTTGGTAGTCCCTAATAACTCTAAATCTTAACCTATGAAAAATGCTTCAATCTACAACGCGACTTTAGGATGTATTATTACATTTTTAAGTTATTCGGTTTCTGCCCAGAATACCAAAAGGTCCTTTTCCGATGATTCAAATCAAATCGAAACACATCAGCGTGTTGATCAATACCTTAAACTTAAAAACTTAGGGTATACCGACCGAGAGGTATTCGAAGATTTGGGAAATGCCAATTTTTTGACCAAAAATTATGTAACAGCTGTCTTTTGGTATAAAAAACTGATGGATAGCAATCAAGATGGTACCTTAAGTACCAGTTATCAAGAGCGATACCTATATGCCCTAAAGCAATCGACTGCAACGGGTACGTCAAGTAGCTCCGATGAGAAAGACTGGGTTGCCTCGGTAAAATCGGATTATCAGTTGAATAAAGAGCCTATAGGAAATTCCTCCATTGAATTTTTGGCCGATACCTATAATAAGGGCGATTTAAACCCTCAAAGCGTTCAACTCCCAGATGATCAGCTTGCCATTACCGCTGACGGCAAAACGGCCTATTTCAGTAAAGCCATCCCAGTAAAGCCCACGTACGGTTTATTCAGTAAAAAAGAGCTGGTACATAAGATATTCAAAGCCGAAAACGTTCAAGGTGAGTGGAAAAACATTCAGGAAATAACGCTAGGCCCGAAAAATTACTCGGTCAAACACCCCGCAATTTCCTCAGATGGCAAACGGTTGTTTTTTGCATCGAACATGCCAGGAACCTTTGGTAAATTCGATATCTATGTCGCTGAATCTGACGGGCATGGCCATTTTGGGGTCGCAAAAAATCTGGGTAAAAAGGTCAATACCGACAAAAACGATCTTTATCCACAAATTGTCGGCAGTAATACACTCTTTTTCGCTTCTGAAGGACATAAAGGCTTCGGTGGACTCGATGTTTATCTAGCTCAGGTTGACCGCAAAAAAGTGGGGCAATCAGTTAATTTAGGCGGAAAGGTCAACAGTAACCAAGATGATTTTTCGATTTCATTTGCCGAAAAAGGCATGGGATACGTACTGTCAAATCGAGGTGCGGATAAACAATCCGTACAACGTGTGGCTTTCATGTATTCGAAGGATCCGAACATGGCGACAGAGGAAAAAAAGGGTTATAACATTTTAGAGGCCTTTAATACCGACGCCAAAGTCGACTACACTACTTCTGTATTCGAAAACGATTAGTGAATAAGGAGATACTGGTCATCATTCTATAACCGGTTGTTTTTCTATACTACCAAGCGTTATTCTCGGTGAAATAGTAGCAACCAACTATGTAATAGCGATCAAGGAAACGAATGTATCTATAAAATCGTATCGGAAATCTTGTTACAATGGCCCATTTATCGAATGAATATCCCAAAACAACACGTAATAGTTTAACTTAAATACCCCCAATCATGAGCTGCAATACGAACATATCACAGAAAATATACCTACTAGGTGTAATTTGCCTGGCTCTTTATACTCAGGCATCTTATAGCCAAGAAGTTAACCCCAATATTGGTTCGAATAATACGTATCACAATCAAATGTTTTTTAATAGGTTCTTATTGAATCCTACTTTTTCCCTGGTTCGTGAAAATAAATCGTATTTAAATATTCTGCATAGAAATCAATATGCCACTTTTGAAGACAACAGCCAAAATTACTTTCTTGGTTTTAGTAATCGTCTTAATGACCATACCGCATTGGGCATCGGCATTTATAGCCAATGGTCGGGGGTAATACAAGAATTTGGCTTTAATGCCAACTATGCCACATCGGTGCAGCTCGGGGCAAAAAGTAAACTGACCTTTGGGACAAACGTGACCTATTTTAACGAAGGTCTAGACAAAAATAGGGTGGTCGCGACCGAAAATGATCCTGCGCTTATGGAAGCTACCAAAGAAAGTAAAATCGCCATCCAACCTGGTATTACACTTTCAGTGGGTGCATTCGATTTTGGTGTGTATGCCCAAGACCTCTTTAAGTACAATCAAACTACCAATACATTTTTGACAAGGCTTGATACTAAAAGTATTACCACTTCCCTGCAATATACGCACAGTTTTAGTGCAACACGTGGACTTTTTGCCGATGCGCGGCTTATGCCCCTTATTCAAGTCAATAGAAATGAGGACAACAGTTTAGGTTATTTGGCCTCGGTTTTATTAGACTTGCCAAAATATGGATGGTTTCAGACTACTTTGGATGATACCTATGGAATGTCGGTAGGTCTCGGATTCAATCTTAGCAAACGAATGTCCTTAGGTTATTTAATGGAAAAGGATTTAACGCAAACCGATGCCGACCTGGGTTGGAATCATGAACTCTCCCTGGCATATACCTTTAAAAATGAAAATGATGGATTAGATAGCTATGCCGATAATTCTGAGGATTCAAAAATAGATCGGATCGTACGTAATTATGAAGAACAGATTTTAAGACTAACCGCGGAAAAAAACAAAAGCCTGGAAAAAAACAAAAGTTTGGTCGCCACAAATTCAAAAATCGACGACCAGGCTATAGAAGATCCCAATTCACTCGCCTACCAAAATCGATTAATATTAGATGAGTTGATCTTACGACAGGATTCTATCGAAGAAGCTAGGACAGCGGCCTTTGAAAATCGGTTCGAAACCATCGTGAGACTGTTGCGTAACGATATAAAAAGCAATATCAAGGCAAATTTCGACGATTACAGCAATGTTCAGAATACCATCCTGGTTTCAAATGAAAAAGAGCTCGAATTATCAAAAAACATACGCATCCCAGAAAAAAAGGAATATGTAAAACTTCCTATCAAGGTGTTGAACCAATCTGACTTAAGCGGCGTGAAATCGGGTTACTATGTGATTGCCAATGTCTATAAAAATAAAAAATACCTAAATGCCTTTATGAAATCACTCTTGGATCAAGGATTGGATGCGAAACAATTCTATAATAAGGAAAACGGACTTTATTACGTGTATTTGGCGGATTTCAATTTCAAGAAAGATGCTGAAATGGCCTTCGTCTCAAATTTGAACGGAAAATATAGCAACGAAAAATGGATTATGCAGGTAGATGATCCAACTGCAACGGCCGCGAATATCTATGAGGATGAAGACGGAACCTTATACCATAATCAATAAAACTAGTCAGGGCATTGCATCTCAAATTGATGCCCATCGGAAAAAATTACAAGCATGCTTGATGGGATGCCTTAATATGTGATGCTCCCAGCGACCAAACCGAAAGGTTGCATTCGACCATTTCGATTGGTTGCCATATCAAAAAATTGACTATTGTGTTGAAAGAAGGAGGGGGCTTCCGGGGGGATAATTTAACCCCTCCTTTTTATACACAAAATGGATATTTACCTTTTCGCGAACCTTGGTACAATCTTCTGATATAATGAAATGTCACCTAGAAAGGCATTCCATTAGATGACTTATGTTGCCCATCACTTCCTAATCATACCCAGGATAACTGGCCACAATGGCTTGATTTGAAACATCCTTGGTTTTTTGTCAGAATGAATAGTGGGGAATTGCAACTTTCGGCCGAAAATCCCCGTATTTGTGGTATTTTTAAAGCCTTGTGCACATATGTTTTTTCTTATTTCCTACTCATCAACTTCCATAAGTGGCTTTGCATTTGAACGAAAATATCTACAAAATTCGTAAGCACGTTCAATTTTAGGCTATATTTATTTTATAATAGCACCTAAATCTATTGTACAACCTCCAAATCCCCCCAAATTATGGAACCAAATCTTTACCTAAAAAGGACCAAAAAAAACGAAGCAGGTTTAACACAAAATGTCTTGACCCCGCCAAATTTACAGCGCGAGCCCGGGTTACGACAAAACTTCATCATTTCATTACTTTTTTCAAATTCCAGCTTAAATACCATAGAAGCGCACCGATCCTGATAGTCCTATTTTAAATACGGATATCTGTTCATTGTTGTTTCAAGGTTAAAAGCAGGATTTGACCTGTTTTACATTTCCTAAAATCAGACCGTTGTTCAGATGCTGTCGAGTTATTGCTTTTCAATAATTTGAGCTAGCATGTCCGTATTATGGCCTATAGACATTGCATTTTCAGCATGTCTAACCCCCTCGAACTATTAAATTTCAACAGTTGTCTTTTTTTAAAAATCAAAATATGTAACACAAATACTTAAAGTTATGAAATCAGATATTTTAAGAATTATTGTAATCGATAATCAGCCGTCTTTTCATGAAATGTACAAATTCTATTTTGAAGCCTATGAGGAGTATTCCTTAACCGGAATGTATGCTTCGATTGAAGATGCGATTGTTGATTTCGACCATGCCAGGCCCCATATAGTCCTCTCGGAAGTTGCTATTCCTGACATATTTAGTTTAAAGGGAATTATACGCTTCCGCATTAAAGACCCTGAGGTAAAAATAATTATGATCAGTGAATTAAGTGATTTTGAAGTCGTCAAGAAAGCGTTCAAGAATGGGGCCAATGGGTATTTGACCAAACCGATTGGTCAGAAACGCATGTATCATGCCTTAAATTCTATTCGGTATGAAGGTGCGATCATGAGCAACGATATCGCTGAAAAAGTAATTTCAATGTTCCGAAAAAAAAGGTATACCACTTTTTCGGAACGGGAAAACCAGATAATCGATTATTTATGTCGAGGGGCCACCTATAAGATAATTGCCGACAAGCTTTTTGTGACCACAAGTACGATAAATTTTCACATACAGAATATATACTTAAAATTGAATGTGAATTCAAAGTCGGAAGCACTTTTAAAATTGCAAGAACTCGAATCGTAGCATGAATGGCAAATAGAAACTCCTTCAAATAACCAAAGGTTTAAATCGTGCATCTCGAATAAATAATTCGACGCCTCTAAAAACTACGCTATATGATCACAACGGGGGATGGTGCCATATCCTCCGTGTTTTCCAAAAAAGCTTCACGCAAGTGAAGCTTTTTTATTTGTAATATTGTCTAATGAAGCCACCATTGGTCAGTATCTTAATGCCATTTAAAAATACAGCGGTTTTTCTCCCTGAGTGTCTTCAATCAATTGTAAATCAAGCATATGAAAATTGGGAGCTTTGGGCTATAGATGATCATTCCACCGACGACAGTCTCGCAATCGTACGGCATTTTGAGCAAGAAGATACTAGAATTCATAGCGTCGAAAACAATGGTATAGGCATTATTGAAGCACTGAGATATGGGTATGATCGATGTACCGGAAATCTTGTAACTCGCATGGATTCAGACGATATTATGACCCCGGATAAATTGGATGTCATGGTAGGTTTCCTGCTCCATTTTGGAATAGGTCATTTGGCGATAGGACAAGTGCGTTATTTCTCAACAAATGGTATTAGCGACGGCTATTACCGCTATGAAAAGTGGTTGAACTCCTTGACTGAAAAAGGGATCAATTTCTCGGAGATTTATAAAGAATGTGTGATTCCCTCCCCTTGTTGGATGGCATATAAACAAGATTTGGAACGGTGCGGTTCGTTCTTATCAGACCGCTATCCTGAAGACTATGACCTGACCTTTCGGTTTTATGAAAACCGGTTGACCTGTATTCCCTGTCGACAAGTCCTACATTATTGGCGCGACTATGAAACACGCACCTCAAGGACCAGCGAACATTATGCCCAAAATTATTTTCTCGGCATCAAATTACATTATTTTTTAAAACTTGATTATGATTCCCAAAGGCCATTGGTCGTATGGGGTGCCGGCTTTAAAGGAAAGACCATTGCTAAAGGATTGATCGAACTCGGTATACCATTCTTTTGGTGTTGCGACAATCCAAATAAAATTGGCAAGAAAATCTATGGAAAAGAATTGTGCCACTACGCAGAATTAAATACTATGAAATCACCACAAAGTATCATCACCGTGGCAAATTCGGAAGCACAAACGATGATCGGACACTATTTTTCAGAATTGGGTCAAAGAGCGATCAAGGATTATTACTTCTTTTGTTGAAATGTGCGCTTGATTCCTAGACGAAGACGTACGTGAAACTTTTCACCCGAAAACGCTTTTTGGTAATTCGCCTTGAACTATACGGGCATAAATGTATATATTTGTAAAATCAATATTGGGAATGCAGTTTAAATATCCGGAACTACTTTGGGCCCTTTTACTCCTCCTGATTCCCATATTCATCCATCTTTTTCAATTACGCAGATTCAAGCAGACGCCATTTACCAATGTGTTTTTTTTGCAAAAAGTGCAAGCCGAATCGCGTCGTAGCAATACATTAAAAAAATGGCTGTTACTTTTTAGTAGAATGGCCTTGCTAACTGCCTTGATCATGGCATTCGCACAGCCTTATTTTGCCGCTGATTCGGCGTTCAAAAAGAAGGATACTATCGTATATCTTGACAATTCATTCAGTACCCAGGCCAAAGTCGATAATGTCAGCCTCCTTGAAAATTCGGTACAGCAACTCTTAAAATCGGTTCCGCCTAAAGAAACAATTACGCTTTTTACAAATGAATCAGTATATCGGGATGTAACGATTGCCGCAATTCAAAAAGAATTACTAGCACTTCCCGGCACCTCGAAACAATTAAAATTCAAAGAGCTATTACTTAAAGCCAATTCACTTTTTTCTAAGGATACGACCTATGAAAAAAACCTGATCTTAATTTCCGATTTTCAACAAAGAATGGGGTCCGTCGAAAATGATTCTCTTGGGAATGTTCGAAAATATTTGATACCCTTGACAAGTGACAAAATTGAAAATATAGTGATAGACAGTGTTTATCTGGGAGACATTGACTTGGAAAATATAGAAATCGTAGCTCGGTTATCAACGAATACCGACATAGAAAGTACCCCTGTATCCTTATTTGACGATGATCGCCTGGTTGCTAAGACCGCAGCGCGATTTACACAGAATCGAACAGCAGAAGTTAACTTTACATTGCCTGCGGATCAGGCCATTCGTGGAAAGATCGAAATTTCGGATGCCGGACTGAATTACGATAACCAACTTTATTTTAACATTGATAAAAAAATGAAAATCAAGGTCTTGGCAATTGGATCTGCAAATGCCGAGTTCTTGTCAAGAATTTTCCAAAATGATGAATTCGACTTTACGAATTTGAGCCTTACCGCTTTAAATTATGGCGCTTTGGAGGAGCACAATCTTATCGTCCTCAATGAAATCGAGGAGATTCCCAATGCACTTGCTATAGGATTAAAATCATTTGCCGATGCAGGCGGAAGCATTGTTGTTATTCCTACTAATGACCTGCATTTGGATTCTTATAATAGACTATTGAATATCCTGATGGCGAGCACACTGATTAGTCCCATAAAAGAAGTGCGTAAAATAACCGGTATTTCATTTGCCAACCCCTTGTATGCAAAGGTTTTCAAGGAAAAAATCACAAATTTCCAATATCCAACCGTAAATCAATATTACACGATTCGTACCGCGCAGCCTTCCGTATTGAGCTATCAGGATGGCGAACCATTTCTTCTTGGTCCAGAAAAACGGTATCTTTTTACCGCTTCCATTAGCAATGAAAATTCAACCTTCAAAAATTCACCATTAATTGTTCCAACATTTTACAACATCGGTGTGAATAGTCTAAAATTGCCGCCCTTGTATTTGATGATCGGGGGAGTTGACGCCATAGATATTCCCATACCGTTAGCAAAGGATCATATTCTTAAGGTCTCCAAGGAAGATTATGAATTTATTCCCCAACAAAAATCGAAGGCCAAAATGGTGACACTGACCTTTGGTGACACGGATCTTATCCCAGGTATCTATCACATAACAAATAACAGGGTAGACCTCATGAATGTCAGTTTTAACGAGCCCCGGGATGAAAGCGATTTAAGGTATTTGGATCTAGCGACGTTGAATGACTTTTCGCAACTAAATTCAATTGCATCCTTATTTGCATCCATGCAAAAAGATAACTCGATAAAGGAGCTTTGGAAATGGTTTGTTATTTTAGCACTGCTGTTTCTAGGAATCGAAATAATCATTCAAAAATACCTTTAATGGCTTTTGGACTATTTGATACTGATTTAGAGGGTTTGGGCAAGGAATCAAATAAGACACAATATAGATATAAACTTATCCGCTAGTAATGAACATATTAGTAAAGTCGGCCAAAATAGTAGATGCCTCGAATAAGGAACTTCATTTGAAAAAGCGGGACGTTCTTATTATGGGTGGAAAGATCGAACGGATAGCACCAAAGATTGAGACCGCATCAAAAGTAAAAACAGTAGAACTTAAAAACCTACATATATCGGTCGGTTGGTTTGATACTGGGGTATGCTTTGGGGAACCTGGTTATGAAGAACGGGAAACCCTAATGAATGGACTTCTGACTGCTGCCAAAAGCGGTTATACTGATTTAGTCTTAAACCCCAACACGCACCCGGTTCCCGATTCAAGTTCGGATATCGTGTTTTTAAAAAATGCTGCTAAAGGTCATGTTATCAATCTCTATCCTTTGGGAACGCTTACATCTAAAGCCGAAGGTATACATTTGGCCGAACTGTTTGATATGAAAAACGCAGGAGCCATTGGCTTTTATGATTTTAAGCAGGCCATCGAAAATCCGAACCTATTAAAGATCGCCCTGCAATACGCCCAGAATTTCGATGGCTGTATATTTTCGTTCCCAGATGATAAGCGCATTTCCGGAAAGGGCGTAATTAACGAAGGCATCGTATCGACTTCCCTGGGTTTGAAAGGAATTCCGGCGCTTTCGGAAGAGCTCCAAATTGCACGCGATATCTTTATCCTGGAATATACCGGAGGCAAATTGCACATACCGACCATCTCTACCGGCCAATCGGTAAAACTGATTGCTGAAGCCAAGAAAAAAGGTCTGGATGTGAGTTGCAGCACCCCCATTCATAATTTGTGGTTTACAGACGACGCCTTGGAAGAATTCGATGCCAAATTCAAGGTTATCCCGCCCCTTCGAACCAAATATGACACGAAAGCCCTCCTGAAAGGTTTGAAAGATGGCATCATCGATTTTGTCACAGCAGATCATGTGCCTATGAACATTGAACAAAAGCAGGTTGAATTTGACAATTCGGCAGACGGCACAATAGGGCTTGAAAGTGCCTTTGGTGCTCTAAATCAGCTTTTGGGTGTTGAATCGGCTGTCACAATCTTGACGAAAGGTAGGGAACGATTTAACTTACAAACTCCGAAATTAAAGGAAGGGGAAAAAGCGTGTCTGACCCTTTTTAATCCGGATGAATCATATCGGTTTGCCCTTTCGGATATACTTTCGACTTCAAAGAATAGTATATTTCTCGATAGCACTATCAAGGGTAAAACATATGGTGTTATCAATAACGACCAAATGCTATTAAAAGAAACCATTAAAATATAAGTTATGGATCAGAACACTATCAATGAAGGGAAAACCGCAGCCATCATTAGTTATATCTTTACTCCTATTGGTTTATTGGTCGCCTACATCATCAACAATGATAAAAAAAATGCCTTCGCCCAATTTCATATAGGACAATCGGTTCGCTTGGCCATTTTAGGTGCGGCCAATTATGCCTTGGATAGAATATTACCACATTCAATGGATTATCTTTCGACCATCATAGGTTTGGGTATTTTTGTATTCATGATATTAGGAATCATCAATGCGGCAAACGGGAAACTTCAAAAGTTGCCGATTATAGGATCCATTGGGGAATAATGCACAGAGAATGCAAATGAAAGGATTGCCTTGGGAATCAAAATTTATGATTATGGACGAAGCTGGCAAAACAACCGCAAAAATCGCTTATTTAACAATAATTGGATCCATTATAGCGATTACAATGAACATGGAACCCAAAAATGCCTTTGCGCGCTTTCATATTCGCCAAGCTTTTGGTCTAAATCTTACGTTTCATGCTTTTGGCTTATTGTCGAGTGTTGCTTATAATCAATATGCACTCTATGGCTTATATCTTTGCTATATAATTTTATGGATATATGCATTTACCGGGGTTTTAAATTTGAAAAAAAAATTACTTCCGCTGGTTGGCACGTATTTTCAAAAATGGTTCACTTTTATTCAATAACATGACAACGGCTCCACTATCCCTCGAACATCTTATTCGGCCGTCAAGCAGTACGTCGGGAAAAATTCCCGTGTTGTTTATGATTCATGGGTATGGTAGCGATGAGAATGACCTATTTTCCTTTGCATCAGACTTGCCAGAAAGGCTTTGCATCATTTCAGTGCGAGGTCCCTATGCCCTGCAACCATTTGGGTATGCGTGGTATGCCATTAATTTTGATGCCCAACAGGGCAAATGGAGCAATAATGAACAGGCTATCATTTCGAGGAATGGCATTGTTGCCTTTATTGAAGAAGCCTGCCAAGCTTATGGTCTTGCTAGCGACCAGGTAAGTCTGTTAGGTTTTAGCCAAGGAACTATTTTGAGCTATGCAGTAGCGCTATCCTTTCCTGAAAAAATAAAGAACGTAATCGCCTTAAGTGGATATATCAATGAAGAGCTCTTGATAGCGGGTTATGAGAAAAAAAATCATACTAACCTAAAAATATATGCCTCACATGGTCAGGTGGATCAGGTGATACCGCCTGAATGGGCCCAAAGAGCCCCTAATATCCTTAAGCGATTGGGAATAGCTTATGTATATGAAGAATTTCCCGTAGGACATGGAGTTTCCCCTCAAAACTTTTTTGCCTTTAAAAAATGGTTGGCTGACAAAATTTAATTACTTCGAGTATATAGTAAATGATCGATCAACGTGAAATCGACGCTCAAATCATCCTTTAGTTCATATTTGATCAAGAGTTCACCCCAAAATTTACCATCCGAAAAATCGGTAAGAATCCATTTGTGATTTAAGATTTTGATCTTGTTTATTTTAAAAGAACCTTCCATCCCCTGGTAAGGAATCAAGGGATTATCTCCTTTTGACTCATTGGTCTCCAATAGTTTGTCGGCAATGTATCCAGAGGGATTCTTAAGGTTTAGATGATCATAATACGCCAGGGCATCATCGTTGTTTTCCAAGGAGAAATACTGCAAGTCCAACACTTTTAGCTGAACGCCTTGTACAGAATCTTTCAAAGCAACTATTTCAGAACCAAGATTTTCTATTTGGGCGTCTTTTACTTTTTGCATATTGTTATTGCTCACTAGCAAATAAAGACAAATCAGGGCCGTGAAAATAAATAGGTAAAGAAAAATTTTTTTCTGCATGATTAGATGTGTCGGATTATAGTGTAATCGTTAAGTTGTCATAGGCCAAATGTATGCCTTTTGGAAGTCTTTTCTCGACCTCCGCATGAAAGCCCATTAAATGGCTTATATGTGTGAAATATGCTATTTTAGGTTGAACTTTTTCTACAAATCTCAAGGCATCTTCTAAATTAAAATGCGAATGATGGGCTTCCTTTCTCAATGCGTTTACAACCAATATCTCAGTACCCCGTATCTTTTCGACCTCGTGATCTTTCATAGATTTTACATCGGTCAGATAGGTAAAATCATCAATACGATATCCGAAGACCTGTAGCCGATTGTGGTCGGCCTCTATTGGGATAATCGTTTTTCCACCAATTTTAAACGGAGAATCATTGAGAATGGTATGTATCTGCACAGCTGGAGCACCTGGATATCGGTCTTTATTGGCAAATATATAGTCAAATCGTTCATGAAGTGAATTGATGACCCGTTCATGTGCATAAATAGGGATATCGCCCTGTCTGAAGAAAAAAGGGCGAATATCGTCAAGGCCTGCTACATGATCTGAATGCTCATGGGTAAAGAGAATTCCATCTAATTTATGTACCTTATGCCGAAGCATCTGCTGACGAAAATCAGGACCACAATCAATAACAAAATTATAATCGTCCCAGCTAAGAAGTACCGAAACTCGCAGACGATTATCCTTCGGGTCGCTACTATGACAAACAGGATGATCACTCCCGATTACAGGGATACCTTGGGATGTTCCGGTACCCAAAAAAGTAATTTTCAACCGATTACCTATTTATTTCAAAATTATAACTTATTTATTTAATACATTACCCATTCTTCTTAACTTTGTCGTATCTGTTTGAATTCATAATAGTAAATCGTTAACTAGTGGTTTCCTATTTTTTTGGCACGGCAATTGATTTCAATCGCATAAACGTTTAAAATCAGCTGTTAGGGGTTAAATAAACAAGGAATACTGGTATATGTATTGTTATATCTTCAGCGTGGTTTTAATAGCAAAATCCATAAAATGGCATCAGTTCTAGATAGGGACACTGCATTCGAAAACATCCCCTCGATAAAATCCAAGACACTTAGAATAAACTTGAACCCCGTCATCTATGGTACTTTTTCCGAGATAGGTGCCGGGCAAGAAACCGCAAGACATTTTTTTCGTTCAGGCGGCGCTTCCGGTACCATCGCCAAAGCTATGAGCGCTTACGACAAAGACTTTAGCGACGCAATCTATGGTGTTGAGGAAGATGGTCGCTATGTGACCCAACCCCGTTTGAAGAAAATGCTCGAGCATGAAATGAATTTAATGGAAGAGCGTATTAGTAGAAAACAACATCCCGATAGGTTGTTTTTTTCATATGCCAATACGGTAGCCACCATTGATTTTTCAAAGCGTTACAAGGGGCATGGCTGGCTTGGCATTCGCTATCAACTAGATCCTACACAAAAAGAATACGACGAGATTATCCTTCATATTCGATTTAAACAGAATGAGGCGCGATTGCAACAGGAAACTTTGGGAACCGTTGGTGTAAATCTCATTTATGGGGCTTTTTATAAGTACCATAAACCCAGAAAATTATTAAAATACCTGTATGACCATATTGACAAGGATACCATAGAAATCGACATGGTCAATTTTTCCGGTCCCAATTTCAAGGATGTTGACAATCGATTGATGAGTCTTCAGCTCATTAAAAATGACATGACCGACGCCGTTATGTTCGGCCCTGATGGAAATAATCTCTTGCCAGCTGCAGAATTATATAAAAAGAATATTCTGGCGATGCGGGGGAGCTTCAGGCCCGTCACGAAAGTGAATACCGACATGTTCGAAAAGTCGTATGATATATTTATACGGGATCCAAGTGTCGATGAAGAGAATACCATCGTAATTTTTGAAATTACCTTATCAAATCTCCGGGCCTCAGGTGAAATCGATGAACAAGATTTTATGGATCGGGCTGAATTACTTTGCTCCTTAGGGCATATGGTAATGATTTCAAAGTTTCAGGAATATTACAAGCTGGTCGAATATTTCAATAACTACACCAAGGCTAAAATTGGCCTGACCATGGGAGTCAACAATTTGGTCGATATTTTCGATGAAAAATACTATAGGCACTTAAGTGGTGGCATTTTGGAGGCATTTGGCAAACTGTTCTTTAAGGATCTTCAGGTATATTTATACCCGATGAAGAATACTGAAACGGGCCAGATAATGACCAGCAATACCGTGAAGGTACATCCGCGTATGAAGGAACTGTACAAATTCTTCAAGTACAATGGAAAAGTAATGGATATCATTGATTACGATCCTGAGATAATGCATATTTTCTCTCGCGATGTCCTCAAAAAAATAACCAATGGCGAGGGAGGTTGGGAGGAGATGCTACCTGAGGGAATTGCAGAAATCATCAAGAAAAATCATCTGTTCACCAGAAAATTAGTTAATGAGGACGAGGCTAAGGCCTAAGGTGTTTCTCGTTATTATGCAGACTCGTTTACCTATCCCCAACCTGGTGAAATTCGCGAATACTGGGCTATTCTAACAATTGCTTGGCATGGTCGTTCGTATCAACATTTTCTATAACTTTTTCAATGGTTTGATTTGCATCAAGGACAAAGGTTTTCCTATAAATGCCATCAAAAGTTCTGCCCATGAACTTTTTTGGTCCCCATACCCCAAAAATATTGATAACGGTATGCTCCACATCGGCTAATAACGGAAACTGAAATTTGTACTTCTTTTTAAAATTGTACTGTTTTTTTGATGTATCGGCGCTTACGCCTAATAACTCAAAACCACGGTCGTGCAATTCTTGATAATTGTCCCTTAAATTGCAAGCCTCCTTTGTACATCCGGGGGTATTAGCTCGAGGATAGAAAAAAATAATCAGTTTTTTTCCCTTATAATCCGATAAACGTATACTATTCCCATCTTGGTCCTTTGATTCAAATTCAGGCACCTTATCCCCTACTTTCAATAGTGTCATCCTTATTTTTGGTTAAATTCGTATTTTAAAACTTACAGCGAAGCTAAGTATAAATGACCAAAGCTGAAAAAATAGATTTTACGATCAAAAAGTTACAGGAACTTTATCCGGTAATTCCTATTCCATTAAAACACAAAGACCCGTATACCTTATTAATCGCTGTTTTACTATCGGCCCAAAGCACCGATGTGCGGGTGAACCTGATTACTCCCCTGTTGTTTTCAAAAGCTGACAATCCGTATGATATGGTAAAAATGTCAGTGGATGAAATTCGCGAAATCATTAAACCGGTGGGACTTTCACCGATGAAGTCAAAAGGCATTCACGGTCTTTCTAAAATATTGATTGACAAATATCAAGGGAAAGTGCCACAAGAAATCGATTTATTGGAAGAATTACCATCAGTAGGGCATAAAACAGCCAGCGTGGTGGTATCGCAAGCTTTCGGCATTCCTGCTTTCCCAGTCGACACGCACATACATCGATTGCTCTATAGATGGGGCTTAAGTAATGGGAAAAATGTTGTACAGACAGAAAAAGATGCGAAAAGGCTTTTTCCAAAAAACCTTTGGAACGACCTGCATTTACAAATAATTTGGTACGGCCGGGAATATTCACCGGCAAGGGGTTGGTCTCTAGATAATGACATTATTACCAAGACCATAGGGAGACAATCGGTTTTGGACGCCTACTATAAGAATAAAAGACCATAGCGATCACTAGGGTCTTTTATCAGTTCAATATACTTTCGAAGTTAATATCCTCGTAAGCTATTACATGTAGCGATTTAGAATAATCCAATAAAAATCGAACAGTCTCAGGACAGGCCTTAGCGAGTTGCCGATTTGCCAGATGTTCAGAGTAAATTTTTTCCATATTAGTAATCGTATCGTTATGCTAATATAACGCAACTAATATGGATATATTGTTTTTTTTATAATTTCTAGCTCTAGATGCTCAGAACTATATTGTGCTTTTCAATAATTTTTCGAAGGTTGATCAAGGCATATCGCATTCGACCAAGCGCCGTATTGATGCTTACCCCAGTATTTTCGGAAATTTCCTTGAAGCTCATATCCCGATAGATACGCATCAACAATACTTCCTTTTGATCATCTGGCAATTCCTCGATCAGAAATCGAAGGTCAGAATCGATCTGATCTTTGATAAGTTGTTTTTCAACATTTGGTTTCTCATCCCCGATTACCGAAAAAATATTGAAATCGTCACTCCCTTCGAACATGGGCATTCTCTTATTCCTTCTAAAGTGGTCAATGATTAGATTATGGGCAATTCGCATAACCCACGGTAAAAATTTACCTTCTTCACTATATGATCCCTTCTTTAAGGTCTTGATAACCTTTATAAAGGTATCTTGAAAAATATCTTCTGTTACGTCCCTATCCAGAACCTTAGAATAGATAAAGCTAGAAATACGCTGGTTGTGTCGGTTGATTAGGACCTCTAAGGCTTTTTCGTCACCACTGATATAATCCCTTACTAGTACTGAATCTTCAATTTGTAGTTCCATGCAAATAACTTTTTTGGTTTAGAATAGGGGCTTCGTTATAAAGAAGCATTGTTAGTTAATTAATTGAATCCTAATACATTTCGTGGATAAAAAACCACTGTTATATTTTGAATTATGAACTAAAACTAGATAAAAGGGGTTGTTAGAAAAAAACATTGTTGTAAAAGCGCATGTTTTTGATGTGAAACCCCAGTTTTCTATTTTTCTGAAGATTTTCAAGGGTAAAATCCGAGAACGCTGGACGTAGTTTTATGAAGAAATTTCAGCATACCATTGCACGCCTACTTGGCGCCTGAATTTAAGGTAACCTAGGAAATTGGAAATGGGAGATTTAAGGAGTCGTGCAAAAAAGAATAACCCCCACGATCTTTTAGGATGTGAGGGTTATGAAGCATTTGAAAAGGGTTTAATTCATATTACTTTCGAATTGCATGCCCTTGGCCTTGGTAATCTTTAGTGATTTTGAGTAATTCAACAAGAACGCAATCTTTTCTTTTTTAGTCTTGATGAGTTTACAATCGTTTTGCTCGGTCGTGTATAATTTATCCATTCAATTATCAGATTTGTTTCAACATGAGAACGCATCTGATCACATAGTAGTGGAAATCCTTCGACCTAAAGCGTATTAATTCGTTAAAACAATATCATTCTGTTCTATAAGCTTTCTTAGGTTGATCAATGCATACCGCATCCTGCCTAGGGCTGTATTGATACTGACCCCCGTATTTTCGGCAATTTCCTTGAAACTCATATCCTGATACATACGCATCACCAAAACCTCCTTTTGATCAGGCGGGAGTTCTTGGATGAGAAGATTAAGATCGGCGTATATCTGATTTTTAATCAATTGTTTTTCGATATTCAATTTGTCGTCTCCCATCACCGAAAAAATATTGAAACTTTGGACCCCGTCATACATGGGCATCCTAGTATTCCTTCTAAAATGGTCGATAATAAGATTGTGGGCAATGCGCATTACCCAAGGGAGAAATTTGCCTTCTTCATTATAGGTACCTCTTTTAAAGGTTTTGATTACTTTTATGAAGGTATCCTGAAAAATGTCTTCTGTAATTTCGCGGTCGTTTACCTTTGAGTAGATAAAACTACTTAGACGTTGGTTGTGCCTATTGATTAATAACTCTAGGGCCTTTTCTTCCCCGGCACAATAGCTTTTAATTAATTGGGAATCGTCGATTTGTGGTTCCATAACTATTACTTTTTTGGGTTAAATTAGCATCCTCTTCGTTTGAAAAGCTGCTGTAGGTTATATCCAAATTTTAAAAAGTAATAGTATAGCTATAGGCGTTTTGACGTATTTGTGAGCTCAAATATAGAAAAAATAAAACTGGAACAAAAAATTTAAGCCACAATCGATTTAATTTAGGATAGGTCGATATCATTGTTGGGTATTCGAAATAGCATATTGTATCTTTGCCGGACTATACACTATCATGATCATAAATCTAGATGTAAACCCTCGGGAAAATATAATTATAAAGGGGGCAAGACTGCACAATCTTAAGGATTTAAACGTCGTTATTCCTCGCAATAAGTTGGTGGTAATCACCGGATTATCGGGCTCTGGAAAATCAAGTTTGGCGTTTGACACCTTATATGCCGAGGGACAACGGCGATACGTCGAAAGTTTATCTTCGTATGCCCGGCAATTTCTGGGAAAGCTTGACAAGCCTAAAGTAGATTATATTAAAGGAATCGCCCCGGCCATTGCAATCGAGCAAAAGGTGAATTCTACCAATCCGCGTTCAACCGTAGGTACGACCACCGAAATTTACGATTATCTTAAATTACTATACGCTAGAATCGGACGCACCATATCCCCGATTTCGGGAAAGGAAGTCAAGAAAAATACCGTGTCTGATGTCATCAATTATGTAAAGGAGTATGCCGAGGGCACAAAACTACTTCTATTAGCCCCCATAACCATCCAGGAAGACCGGGATACCTTGAAATCATTACAGTTGCTCTTTAAACAAGGATATGCCCGCATTAAATATAATGGGGAGATCTTTAGGATTGAAAAGGCGCCCGCTGATATAACCAAAAAATTCGAGCTAGTCATTGATCGCGTTATTACACAAAATGATGAAGACTTTTATAATCGTCTTGCAAATGCAGTAGATACGGCTTACTTCGAGGGAAAAGGGGCGTGTATTATCGAAGATATCAATACCCAACAACAAACTTTTTTCAATAATAAATTTGAACTCGATGGCATGTCGTTCATGGAGCCCAATGCCCATCTGTTCAGTTTTAACAACCCTTATGGGGCATGTCCTAAGTGCGAAGGTTATGGCGACGTAATTGGTATCGACGAGGATTTGGTCATCCCTAATACGGCGCTTTCGGTTTTTGAAAATGCCATATTTCCATGGCGTGGGGAAAGCATGGGTTGGTATCGTGACCAATTGGTCAATGCTGCCTATAAATTCGATTTTCCGATCCATAAGCCTTGGTACGAACTAACCGACCAGCAGAAACAATTGGTCTGGGACGGAAATTCGCATTTCACAGGACTTCATGGCTTTTTCACGATTTTAGAGGAAAAGAGCTATAAGATCCAGAATAGGGTTATGTTGTCGCGTTACCGTGGAAAGACCAAATGCGACCTCTGCAAGGGCAAGCGTCTTCGAAAGGAAGCCGACTACGTGCAGGTAGTTGGTAAATCAATATCAGACCTCGTTGAGTTATCTATTGAAAAACTTATCAGATTTTTTAGCGAACTCTCCTTGAATTCGTACGACCAACAGATTGCATCGCGCCTTTTGAAGGAAATCAATGCCAGATTGGGGTTTCTAAATAAGGTAGGTTTGAATTATCTCACATTGAACCGTAAATCGAACTCACTATCTGGTGGGGAGAGCCAACGTATCAATTTGGCCACTTCCTTGGGAAGTAGTTTGGTAGGCTCGATGTACATTTTAGATGAACCTAGCATCGGACTTCATCCGAAGGATACCGAAAATCTTATTGAAGTCCTCCTCTCATTGCGAGATCTAGGAAATACGGTCATTGTTGTAGAACATGATGAGGATATTATGAAAGCCGCTGACGAAGTGATCGATATCGGTCCCGAAGCCGGCACCCATGGAGGTGAAGTCGTGGCCCATGGTCCCTTGGAGGAAGTATTGTTATCGAGCTCCCTCACGGCGAGTTATCTCAATGGCACCATGGAAATCAAAATACCCAAGGAACGCAGAACTTCCAAGGAATATATTACTATTAAAGGCGCGCGTGAGAATAACCTTAAAAATATTGATGTCACTTTTCCGCTGAATATGTTGACCATGGTTACGGGTGTTTCTGGAAGCGGTAAAAGCACCTTGATCAAAAAATTACTATATCCGATCATTCTTAAGGAAATAGGAGGTTATGGCGAAAAAGCAGGCCAATTTACCGCTGTGGAAGGCAAATACCAATCTATTAAACATGTTGAATTTGTTGATCAAAATCCAATAGGAAGATCTTCTCGGTCCAACCCGGTCACTTATATCAAGGCCTATGATGATATCAGGAATCTTTTTGCGTCACAAAAACTAAGTAAGATCCGTGGCTATCAGGCCAAACATTTTTCATTTAATGTCGATGGGGGACGTTGTGAAAAATGCAAAGGAGAAGGCGAAATAACGGTGGAAATGCAATTCATGGCCGACGTACACCTTGAATGCGACACTTGCAGCGGCAAACGTTTCAAAAAAGAAGTGCTGGAAGTTAAATTTGAGGGTGCCACAATTGACGATTTGTTGAACATGACGATTGATGATGCGATTGAATTTTTTGAAATTCACAAGCAAGCGAAAATAAATGCAAAATTAAAGCCTTTGCAAGATGTAGGCTTAGGCTATGTCACGCTCGGGCAGTCTTCTTCTACTTTATCGGGCGGGGAGGCACAACGCATCAAGCTGGCTTCCTTTTTGGTCAAAGGAACCACCAAGGAGAAGGCGTTGTTCATATTTGACGAACCGACAACGGGACTTCATTTTCACGACATAAAAAAATTATTGAAATCCTTCAATGCATTGATCGCTCGTGGACATTCT
Source organism: Flavobacteriales bacterium (assembly GCA_038316335.1). Classification (GTDB taxonomy): domain Bacteria; phylum Bacteroidota; class Bacteroidia; order Flavobacteriales; family Flavobacteriaceae; genus JALHST01. The sequence goes on along the minus strand of JBBQAM010000012.1, from coordinate 26,808 downwards.
ATTATAGTTATCGAACATAATATCGATCTAATCAAATGTGCAGACTACATTATTGACCTCGGACCTGAGGGTGGTGAAAATGGCGGTCGCTTAATCGTAGAAGGTACTCCCGAGGAAATCATCCATCATAAAGATTCGCATACTGCGCGGTATTTGAAATTGAAAATGCCATAGTGAACCTTACCTGACATGGTTGTAATTAATCGACCGAAATTTTGAATGTTACAGGACTGGCAAATCTAACCTATGAAATCTACGAACTAGGTATTTTAAATATACATCCTCATCACTTTTCTTGTTTTGGAATTGTTGGCACTAAATTCTAAAATAAATCACAACTTATTGATTATCATTATTTTAAAATTCAAAATATTTTTTGGCACGCTGTTTGGTATATAGCTATCGAATGTAAATAGTTGCATTCGGGAACTCCCTGCCATTAGCAGGTTTAAAACCTTATATCATGAGAAACTTAGTACTTCTATTTTCGGCCCTCATTTTAAGCACCTCTGGTGTTATGGCCAACAGTACAAACGAAGATAAGGTTGCAATTCGCAATGCTTATAACTACAACGACTCCTTTATTTTTTTGGAGAACGGCATTACGTTTTCTGTTTATCCCGACGGGGAGTTCGATTTTTACATCGACAATTATGTTGAAGGCCGCAGAGATGGTGTCACCTTTAACTCTGGCTATGACTATAGCCCATATGCTCAATACGATGACTATGGTGCTGTAATCCAGGTTGAAAATGTACCTATTTTTTATGACTATTACGGTCGTGTAACGCAAATTGGTGACGTTGATATCGCCTATAGACATGGAAGGGTCTTTAGGATGGGTGGCATGTATGTATATTATAATAACCACGGGATATATGATTATCATACCGGATATATCAATACGTATAATAGGTATTACGTCTATAGTCCGTTCCATGCCTTCTTTGCCAGACCATTGTTAGGCTTTTCCCTAGTATTCAACAGGCCTTATAGAAGATATTACACGCCTGTAAGGTATACCTATTATCATCCGTACATGCATAATCAGCGCAGGACCTATGCAGCCATCGGAAAAGAATATCGGTATAATAAAGTGCGACCAGAAAGAGCTACGGTTTATAGAAACGATAAAAGGGTCGCCGTTCGAGATAATGTGACACGTTCCAATCGCTCGGTTTCAACAAGGAGCCAATCAGATGGAACCAATAGGAGCATATCTAAAAATGGAGAACGTACCAGTGCAAACAGATCCATTGCTCGAAGCAATTCGGCAAGGACCAATGAACGAAGCCAGTCTGGAAGAAGTGTAAATCAAGGAGAAAGAACCATGCGTAGTAGTTCGGTTCGAAAAGCCCCGGTTACTTCCAATAGATCAGAAGGAACCATGAACGCTTCACGTACTCAAAATGATCGCAGTACTACCAATAGTCAGCAATCTGCTAGGAGGACGTCTTCTCGAAACAATAATAGTGTTTCATCAAGAAGTACAACACAACGTGCGGCAAATGGTACCTCGGCAAGAAAAAGCAATACAACTGCGAGAAGTTCATCCTCGAGAAGTACTGCGACAAAGGCACCTTCAAGGAGCGCAAAGAATAATACAAGGTCGGTCGTGACACGTAGTAACGGAAGACAATAAAGATAGTTTTTAGGTTGGTTAGTTGTTTGGCCCCGCGGTGGATTCGTCTACCGCGGGGCTTTTTTTTAATCGCATTACTAATCTTTAACGAACGATTCAAAAAAAAACCGCTTTCGAAGAAGTATAAGAACGCTTAACCAGATATCATGATCAATAGCCCGATAATTTAGTTTCTTTTTAGAAACTTATTTAATATGCCATACACATCCTCGGAAATTCTAAACCGGTACAATACGACCAAATAAAGGATACTCATTAGCATGCCTTTGAGGGCTATATTGAATATGGGGTGAAACGGAAACCGTATAAAATAGAAAATGGCCGCAATTGCCACCAATAACCCTAGAACTTTGAGTGTCTCAGAAGTAAATGGAGTCATTTGAAATTTGAATTTAACGTAGAGTAATTTGACCGAATTATACATAAAAAAGGCCAAGAAACTAGCAATTGCTGCACCGTCTAGACCATATTTTGGTATCAGCCAAAGATTAAAAAGAATTGCAAAAATGGCCAACAAGACCCCTATTGCCAAAACAGAATAATAATAATCCGAATTGTACATAATCGCATTATTATTGCCAAGTAGGGAGTCATATACTTTTGCCAAACCAAGCCAAAAGACGATCATAAAACCATCCCGATAGGGCTTCGGCAATAATTCATACAGTTCATTTAAGTTTAAAAGAATCAGTAGGAACAAGAATCCGGCGATGATAAAAAGGGTCAAAGAACTTTTCTGATACAGTACCTTTAAGGAAACACTGTCACTTTTATTTATATACGCTGCGGTCATCGGATAGGTAATTTGATGCATGGATCTTGAAGGAACGGCTATGACCATGGCGATAAAGCCGGCAACGCTGTAATAAGCAACATTTTTGATTTCAACGAACTGGTTGAGCATGACTTTATCGATTTCCAGCAAAATAATAGCGGCCGACCCCCCCAAAATGATCAAGGTGCTATAAATTAATATCTCTCGAATATTTTTTGGGAAATGAAAACGAAGCACCGGCCTGCGTAAACGGAAGGCAAACCAGTTCATTATCACGGTGCGAATAAGATACATCCCTACCATTGCCTGAAGAAAGGTTTCCACTGAAATCATCTCAAAATATATAAGCAGTAACAAAAAGGTAATCCCTATTCTACTAAATACTTCCTTCATAAAATTCCCGAAAACCGATTTCATACGAATACGTGCCCAAGCATAGAACACCTCAAAGTAAGCCATAGATAGGCCTATCCAGAAAATATACCATATGTAGCCCTTCACTATGGCATTTTCCTTGGATAAAAAATTACCGATGAGATCATAGGAAAAATAGGAAATTGCAGCAATGGGCAATATCAATACCAAGGGTAGCACTATCATTAGCGTCAAAAAACCATCGGTTGTTTTTTCGTCTTTGAAACTACTGTAATATTTTATGATGGTATTTGGCACCCCAAAGGCTAAAATGGGCATCAAAACCGATGATGCTGAAAGGATTACATTCACCAAACCATAATACGCGTCTGTCAGGAAATTGGTAAAAAGAAATAACGTGTTAATGGCACCGATTCCAAAACCGATATACGTAATAATGGTATTATTGAGCGATTGTTTTAAGACGATTCCCATTACAGTTGTTTGGCGAGTTGTTTCGTAAGTTCCCGGCGACTATATTTTTTTGTATCCTTTGCGACAAACCCCAAGCTCTCATCGCGATATGAATCAAACCATGAAAGAAGTAGGTCTTTTAGAGACTTAGATTCGACATAAGTAAAGGCCCGACCGATGAAGGAGTCCACTACAATTTGTCCGGCTTCCCAATGTTCAGGGCCAATGGCCAAAATTGGGCGCTTGGCAGCCATGTACTCGAATAATTTACCGGGAATTATGCCCCGTGTCTTGTCCGAATCGATTTCGACAAGCAATAGTACCTGCGATTTTTGCTGGTATTCGATTGCGTTTTCATGCGATATGTATCCTAAGACACGCGTATGACCTTCCAAACCATATTCATAGATACTTTGTAAAACATCTTGACTTACTATGCCAATTAGCTGTAATTGGAATGTTTCCCGAAAGTCCTTGTTCTCTGTAATAAGTTCTGAAAGCACCTTCCATAGATTATGGGGGTTTCGACCGGTTAACAAAGAACCGATATGTGAAAGGGTAAATTTGGAATCAAGTACGGTATTTCCCGAATAATCACTATCAAAACCATTGGTAATTACGGCAATGGGTTTTTTGGTAAGGCTCTTGAATTCGTTTTTGGTAACTTGACTTGTCACTATGATTTTATCGGCCGTATTTAGTACGAGATGCTCTAATCGCTTATGTTCCTTCAAGGACTTCGCTGTCATTTTTAATTTAGTATGATACCCTATAGTAGTCCATGGATCTCTAAAATCTGCAAGCCAAGTTACTTTATGCATCTGCCTCAATTGATATCCTATCAAATGCACACTATGAGGAGGGCCTGTCGTTATAATGGTCTTAATGTGGTCTCTTTGCAAGATGCCCGACAGAAATTTCACAGAAGGTTTTACCCATTTCACACGGGCATCCGGAATAAACCAATTTCCTCGAATCCAAAGCATTGCTTTCTCAATGATTGATTGATTTTTAGTTTGGATGATGCCCGAGCTCAGGCGCCGGGACTTTTTTTGGAACAAGAAACCTGCAATCGAATAGGGCTCCCGTATAGGTTGTTTATAAATGGTAATTCCTTTTGGTATTTCATCTAAAAGCGACGTGTCTAAAAGGGGATAATGGGGATTCTCAGGCACATATAAAACGGGTTCAATATTAAAGTCCCGAAGATATTTGGCAAACATTAACCACCGCAGTACACCAGGTCCTCCGGCAGGAGGCCAGTAATACGTGATAATCAATACTTTTTGCATTATACTACCTCTTTTTTACGAATGGGCCAAATCGAAAAACCGATACCTCCCAAAATCACCAATCCCAAAATCAAAGAAGTCGTCAAGGTAATTTTACCACCTTTTGCCATAATTTCAGGTTCGAATTTGAATTCTATGGTATGGGTGCCGGCCGGCACCTTTAATGCGCGGAGTACATAATCGGCCTTGAAATAATCGGTTTGTTGATTATCGATATAAGCATTCCAGCCATGCGCATAATACATTTCCGAAAAAACCGCCAAGCCCATCTCGGGGTTTTTAGAGGTATAGGTCAAGTGATTGGGTTTATAATCGTTCAATACAATGGAGACCGTAGAATCTACCTTAAAATTGGATTGGTTGCCTACTGGAAATTCAGCGGTATTGACTATAGCATCTTTTTTCTCATTAAATTCCTTTAGGGCCAGTAGCTCTTCATTGGCGGTTTTTACAGGAACCAATTTTTCAACGAACCATGCATTTCCATTGGCATCCTGATTCAAGGCGGGATAACTTTTACCGTCTTTATCCTCTTGGATGACATATTTCACATTCAACATGTTCAATACTTTCATATTGCCCGAAAAAATATGAAAGTAAAACAGATCTTCCATCCCGGCAGGCTTGGCGGCATGATAGCCCGTAATCGATTGATGAAAATAAGAAGTTCCTGCCCCGTCATACCCTTCCGCAGGATTATAAACTCTGAAAATAGCTTTATCCTTGAGTATTTCAGTATCTGCCGGGGATTCAACAAATGGCTGGGTCATACGCCTTTTTGCAACGAAATCTTCATTGTTGACATATCTGCGGTCAACGCCCACCAAATCCATTACCATGAACACACCTAAAACGACAATCGCAACGGTCTGTCTGATTTTTTCTTTGAGAAAAAACCAAATCGTCAGTGCCGCGAGCAAGACATAGACCAACGACCTAAATAGGTCACTGTTATAAACCGCTTTGCGATCTTCCTTTAAAACATCGGGAAGTCCTTCCAAACCGGTCATTTTCATGCGTTCATCACCAGGGGCACTAAAAGTGAACATGCCCTTTACTAAAAACAAGAGTACGACCAAACCTGCTACGCCAAAGAAGGCCAGCTTCAAAGCATTCAGTTTCCTTGACTTTTCTACCGAAGTACTGAAGATCTCGCGCAATGCCAAAATGGCGAGTACCGGGGCACAAAGTTCAAGAATGACTTGGATGGAAGAAACAGCCCTGAATTTGCTATACAAGGGAAAATAATCGATCATAAAATCGGTCAACAAACCAAAATTCTTTCCCCACGATAGCAATAGTGACATGATAAATCCTGCCAACAGCCACCATTTGGTCCTGCCCTTTACCAAAATCAATCCCATTATAAAAAGAAAACAGACAATGGCCCCGATATAAGCAGGTCCCGATGTACCAGGCTGATCGCCCCAATACAATGGTAAGGTTGAAAAATATTTAATGGCAGTGCTTTTAGGGATATCCTTGTCAATTACATACGCAATGGTCTTGGAGCTTTCACCCAGCTCTTCTTGACTTCCACCGCCAAATAGCCTTGGAACGAAAAGATTGAGCGATTCAACAATGCCATAGCTCCATTGTGTGATGTATTGCTTGCTGAGTCCATTGGTGTTTTCCTTAGCAGAACCGTCTGGATTGATCGTTATTTCAGATTTTCCCCGTGTGCTCCAATCTGCATATTCCTTGGTAGCCATCAAACTGGTCGCATTGGCAGCAATGCCCAGGATCACTGCCACCAATAAAAGCCCGATTGAAATAACGTAGTGTTTAAGTTGTTTCTTTCGAATCGCATCTACTAGATAAGCCACCCCAAGAATAAGTACTAACAACATAAAGTAAAATGTCATCTGATAATGGTTAGCCCCTATTTCTAGGGCCATGGCAACAGCGGTCAGTACGAAGCCCCAAAGATATTTTCTTCGAAAAACAAGGACAATTCCGCCTAAAAGCATGGGTAGATACCCAATGGCATGGGCCTTTGCATTATGACCTACGCCAAGTATGATAATCAAATAAGTAGAAAATCCGAACGCAAGTGCGCCTAAGGCGGCGAGTCTAAAATCAACCTTGAGGCAGCAAAGAAGAATATAAAATCCGATAAAATATAAGAACAGATAATCTGCTGGCCGGGGTAAAAAACGAACGAGGCTATCTAGCTTCTTGACATAGTCATACGGATAATAAGCACCTAATTGATACGTAGGCATGCCACCAAAAGAGCTATTCGTCCAATAGGGTTCTTCACCGAACTCTTTTCTGAAATCGTTCTGTTCCTTGGCCATTCCCGTAAATTGGATGATATCAGACTGCTCGATGACCTTCCCCTGAAGTACGGGAGAAAAATAGGCCAAAGCGGCGAGTACGAAAAAGACGGCAATGAAAAAATGAACAAAAAAAGATTTTAAACCTGCTTGCATGGAATGGTTTAACGGGTTGGCAATGCTAATTTAATCAATCTACTTCCTCAAAATCAATATACTCCCCCACATTTTGTGAGGCACTGCCATTTTTCTTGGGTTTCTTCTCTATGATTACATCGCCTACACGTTCTTCTTGTTCCCTATTCTGATTGGCCATAGTGCCAAATTTTTCCTGAAAATGAGCTTCGGTCTTCTTAGCGGCATAACTAATCAGTCTAGGGGCAAACCACTTCGCCAAGAACTTAAATAGATAGTATACCAATAAGATTATTAACAGCGTCCTTAAAAAAGCCATAATTATTTTTAATAGTTTATATCAAAAATACAATTCTCACGTTGTAATATCAGGGCAAAAGTCTTAAAAATATGGTAAAGTAGTTCATAGCTTCTATTGATGGTGACCATTCAAACCATGCATGTGTGGTTTTAAGAATTGACCATCGGATGGTAGGAGGCATTGGAAAATGGGATTCAAGCTTGAAAAAATTCATTCACTACGGCAAGATGACCATCAACTTTCATCAAATTTGTAGTCGATCTTTCCCCAATAACCAATTCAAAAAGATGAATCGAATAATTCTAGTAGTTCTCATTAGCATACCGTTTTTAGGTTTCACGCAATATACCGATGTTATCAATTCAAATCGTCCCGGATTATCGGTGAGTGCTTATGCCGTAGGCAAGGGGGTTTTTCAAGCCGAAATGGGCATTGTTTATGAACAACAAGACCATAGCCTATTGAATACGCAATCGAATATTTGGGGTACCGACCTATCGCTTCGCTACGGACTGTTATTCGAGGAATTGGAGCTCAATTACGAGGGGACCTTTCAAAATCAGAGCATAACCTATGCTAATTCAGGTACCTCTGACTCATTTACCGATTTTTACAGAAACCGGATCGGTTTGAAATACTTGATTTATGACCGGTATAAGGATCCGGAACGCAACAAGCCAAACATTCGCAGTTGGCGTGCCAACCATGTGTTTCAATTTAAAAACCTGATACCCTCGGTCTCCCTATACGGAGGTGCCACTTTTAACATTGGGGACAATCCGTTTTACGTGGGCGATCCTACGGTATCTTATCGTGGAATGGTGGCAACGCAGAGTAGATTAACTCCCAGGTTCGTTTTGATAACGAATATTGCATACGACCGTATTTCCAGCGATTTTCCCGAATTAAGTTATTTGGTTTCGATATCACATGCCTTTAGAAATCCCAAATGGAGTGCATTCCTCGAAAATCAAGGAATTCAAAGTGACCGTTATTCAGACGTTTTGCTACGGGGTGGGGTGGCCCATCTGCTGAGCGAGAATTTACAGGTTGATCTTAATATGGGCGCCAGTTTTAAAAATACCCCTTCACGATTATTCATTACCATGGGCGGATCATATCGCTTTGACTTCCATCAAGACAGTCAAAAGGCCATTGAAGATCAAAATGGCGGTGAAAATGGCGGTCCGATTCAAAAGAACGCCATGAAAAAAAACAGGGGGAAGAAGAAAGGTTCCGGGGCCGAAGACGTTGACTTGGGGCCCTCCAAAAAACAATTGCGGAAATTAAAGAAAGCCCAAAAAAGCAAAAAGAAGGATACTGGCGAAATTGACTTCTAAAATTTATATACCAGCGATTCATTTCTTGTAGGATATATTAAAATCCTTAAATTTTATTCTCAGCCTATTTATTGCTAATATTGACCTTGCAAAATGTACCGCATGGTCTCCCTAAAAGAAGCACTGACTAGAACTGAACTTAAAAAGTTCGTCAAATTTCCCTTTTCGCTTTACAAGAATTCCTCATTTTGGGTTCCCCCGATTATAAAGGATGAATTAGAATCTTTTGACCGTAAAAAAAATCCTGCTTTTAAGAATGCCGATGCCTGGTTCTTTTTAGCCTACAAGAATGGGGTGCTCGCTGGCCGTGTTGTGGCCATCATCAATTGGCTGGAAGTCAATGATCAAAAAATCAGGAAAATACGATTTGGATGGTTTGATTTTGTTGATGATCCCGAAGTATCGGAGACACTTTTGAATAAAGTCGCCGAACTCGGCAAACAATATGGTCTAGACTACATGGAAGGGCCGGTTGGCTTTTCCAATTTAGATAAGGTAGGTGTCCTAACCGAGGGATTTGAGCACATTGGAACGATGATAACATGGTATAATTTCCCGTATTATCAATCGCATTATGAGCGTATGGGTTTCGCAAAAGAAAAGGAATACATGGAAAATAAGTTCCCTGCCGCAAATGCCGATCCTGCCCTATTTACCAAGTTGAACGACTTGATCAAACGTCGGTACGGTTTGCGGGAAATAAACTTTACGAAGACCCGTGATGTACTGCCAATGTCCGATAAAATGTTCGACCTATTTAACGAAACGTATTCTAAACTCTCTTCATTTGTTCCCATTACAGAGGTCCAAAAGGCCTATTTCAAAAAAAAATACATCAGTTTCATCAATCCCGAATACATCAAGTTCATCGTGGATAAAGACGACCGATTAATTGCCTTTTCCATTGTCATGCCTTCATTTTCCGAAGCATTACAAAAAGCCAAAGGAACGCTTTTCCCCTTTGGTATTTTCCATCTTCTAAACGCCAGAAAAAATAGCAAGGATGTGATTTTTTACTTGATAGGCATTCACCCCGATTTTCAGAACAAGGGTGTCACAGCCATTATATTCAATGAATACTACAAAACATTTATCGATAAAAAAATCGAGATGTGCTACCGCACGCCAGAGTTGGAAGAAAATATCGCCATTCGACAGATGTGGAAGCACTTTGATCCCGTAATCTATAAACGACGGCGAACCTATCGGAAAAATCTATCATAAGATCCAAATCCTACAAGTAGCCACGTTAGCTATCGAAGCGGGATTTGGAATTTGGCCTCGATAACTATCTGGGTGGAATTTTTAAAGTTATTCCCCCATGGCAGCTGCAACGGCTGCTGATAACTTTTTATAGGTTCCGTTTTCCAAACGGGTACGAATCGCTGAAAAAGCCTCCAAAGTTTCGTGTATATCCTGTAAGGTATGGGTCGCCGTGGGTATCATCCTAAGTAATATTAATCCTTTAGGTATTACTGGATAAACAACTATAGAACAGAATATTCCGTAATTTTCACGAAGGTCTTTCACCAAGGCCATAGCCTCTGGAATACTTCCGTTCAAATAGACTGGTGTTACACAACTCGACGTACTTCCAATATCGAATCCCCTTTCTTTAAGTCCGTTTTGAAGTGCATTCACGTTCTCCCACAACTTGGCCTTTAATTCCGGCATGGTACGCATCATATCCAAACGTTTTAGGGCGCCTTTGACATAAATCATTGGCAGCGATTTCGCAAACATCTGAGAGCGCAAATTGTATTTTAAATAATCTATTATTTCCTTATCAGCGGCTAAGAAGGCTCCTATTCCAGCCATAGATTTGGCAAAGGTTGCGAAATAAACATCAATATCGTCTTGTATGCCTTGCTCCTCACCTGCTCCCGCACCTGTTTTTCCCAAGGTTCCAAAACCATGTGCATCATCTACGAATAACCTGAAATTATATTTATGTTTTAAGGCGACGATTTCCTTAAGTTTACCTTGCTCTCCGCGCATACCAAAAACACCTTCGGAAATGACCAATATGCCACCGCCGGTCTGTTCTGCCATTTTGGTCGCTCGATCTAGGTTTTTCTCCAAACTTTCAATGTCATTGTGCTTGAACGTGAATCGTTTGCCCATATGCAATCGTACCCCATCAATGATGCAAGCATGCGAATCAACATCATATACGATGATATCATCTTTTGATACCAAGGCATCGATGGCAGAAACCATCCCTTGATAGCCAAAGTTTAACAAATATGCAGATTGTTTCTTGACAAACGCGGCTAATTCTTTTTCCAATTGCTCATGAAAATCGGTATGTCCGCTCATCATTCGCGCGCCCATAGGATATGCCGCCCCATGCTCTAATGCAGCTTCCGCGTCGACTTTTCTAATTTCGGGACGATTCGCTAGACCAAGATAATCGTTGATACTCCATGTAATTACTTCTTTTCCCTGGAATTTCATACGGTTCGAAATCGGGCCTTCCAACTTTGGAAAGACAAAATAGCCTTCTGCCTGTGATGCCCATTTTCCAAGTGGGCCTTTGTTCTCGATAATCCTATCAAATAAATCTCTCATGTGGTCTGGGTTGCATTTCGTGCTAAATAAATTTTCAACTATCGCTGCGTACACACCTTATCGGTGCAGAACTCAATAAAACAGATTTTGTGCACGGCGTATTGAATATTTACAAAATATTGACGCAAAAATATAGATTTTTGGCAAGCATTCATAATATTTTAGGTCCATAAAAAAAGCAAGGATTTCAAAATCCTTGCTTTTTTTAGTTTTGCAATCAAATATAATTACTTTATGAATTGTATTTCTTGGATTTCCTCGACATTCTTACTATCAAAAAATCCTTGATCCTCCATCCATTTATCACTATAGATTTTACTCATATAGCGAGAGCCATGATCCGGGAAAATAACCACCACATTGCTATTGGAATCGAAGACACCATTAGCGCCCAATTGCTTCACCGCCTGTATGACCGCGCCACTGGTGTATCCGACGAACATTCCTTCGGTTTTGGCAATTTCCCTGGCGGTATGTGCGCTTTCTTCGTCAGTTACTTTGATAAATTCATCGATAACATCAAAATCAGTCGCAGCGGGAATCAAATTTTTTCCAAGCCCCTCGATACGATAGGGATAGATTTCCTTCGCATCAAATTCACGGGTCTCGTGGTATTTCTTGAGCACAGATCCAAAGGCATCTACACCGATTACTTTGATATTCGGGTTCTGTTCCTTCAAATAACGGGCCGTTCCTGAAATTGTTCCTCCTGTACCACTGCAGGCCACCAAATGTGTGATGGCACCATTGGTCTGTTTCCAAATTTCAGGGCCTGTGGTCTTATAGTGAGCATCAATATTCAATTCATTAAAATACTGATTGATATAGATAGACCCACTTGTTTCTTCGTGAAGTCTTTTGGCTACTTGGTAATAAGATCTAGGGTCATCTGCACTGACATGTGCGGGACAAACATAGACTTTGGCACCCATAGAACGGAGCATATCGATTTTGTCCTTTGATGATTTTGAACTCACGGCCAAAATGCAATCATACCCTTTTATAATGCTCACCATGGCGATGCTGAAACCGGTGTTCCCAGAGGTAGTTTCTATAATCGTGCTGCCCGGAGTTAAAATTCCCTTACGTTCTGCTTCCTCGATAATATAAGCGGCTACACGATCCTTTGAAGAATGCCCCGGATTGAAAGCCTCCATTTTGGCGTAAAAGTTTCCCTGTAGGTTTGAGGTAATAGTATTAAGTTTAACGATGGGGGTATTTCCTATGAGTTCAAGGATATTATTGTAAGCGTTAATCTTATTTTCCATAAAGGCTGTATAAGTTAAGAACATTGCACTAACGCAAAAATGGCAATATTCTTGGACAAAATTACGATTTTTTTCGAATTACTAAATCTTTCCTTCCAAATCAATCAAAAATGCATACTCTTTTGCTACTTCCTTTAAGGATTCAAAACGCCCGGAAGCCCCGCCATGACCTGCTTCCATATTGATGTCGAACAATAAAATATGCTCGTCGGTCTTCATATCCCGCAGTTTGGCCACCCATTTCGCCGGTTCAAAATATTGAACTTGAGAATCATGAAGGCCGGTAGTGACCAACATATTGGGATAGTTTTTGGCTTCAACATTATCATAAGGCGAGTATGATTTCATGTAATCATAGTATTCTTTTTCGTTCGGATTTCCCCATTCGTCGTATTCACCGGTGGTAAGTGGAATATCCTCGTCGAGCATGGTGGTAACCACATCGACAAATGGTACTGCGGCTATCACCCCATGATAGAGTTCCGGATCCATGTTGACTATGGCACCCATTAACAAACCACCGGCTGAACCACCCATGGCATAAAGATGTTTTGGGCTTGTATATTGGTTTTCTATCAAAAATTTAGAACAATCGACAAAATCGGTAAAGGTGTTTTTCTTTTTTAACAATTTACCATCCTCGTACCAACGCCTACCCAAATATTGACCCCCTCTGATGTGGGCCAACGCATATACAAACCCCCTATCCAAAAGGCTCAAACGGATGGAGGAAAAATAGGGGTCTATTGTAGCTCCATATGAACCATATGCATATTGTAAAAGTGGGGTGTTGGCATCTAATTTGGTGCCTTTTCGAAACACAAGTGAAATCGGAATTTTTACACCGTCCCTAGCAATCGCCCAAATGCGCTTTTCAACATAATCCTCTTTTTTGAATTTCCCGCCCAACACCTCCTGCTCCTTCATAAGGGTCTTCTCTTTGGTGCGCATATTGAAGTCAATAACAGCGCCTGGATTCACGAAAGAGTTATAGGAGTATCGCAAAATATCGGTATCAAAATCCGGATTCGAACTAACGTGGGCCGTATAGGTTTCACTCTCAAATGGCAGATAATAACTCGCAGCATTGTCCCAACGCGTAATTTTGATTTTATTGAGTCCGTTTTCCCTTTCCGAAAGCACATAATACTCCTTAAAAATATCAATATCTTCAAGCAATACATCCTCCCTGTGCGGTATAAACTCTTCCCAACGATCCGAAGACGTATTGCTTTCATTTACTTTCATCAGCTTAAAATTCGTTGCGTTGTCCTTATTGGTCAAGATATAAAACGAGTCCCCATAATGAGAAATGGAATATTCGAGACCTCTTACTCTGGGCGTAAAAACCGTAAACTTGCTATTGGGTTCATCTGCTTTTAAAATTTGAAATTCGGAAGTCAAAGTGCTGTAAGATCCAATGATAATGTATTTGTCAGATTTTGATTTGTATACATAGGTGCCAAAAGTTTCATCGGCCTCGTAAAATACAAGATCATCATTCGATACGTTATCGCCTAGGGTGTGTTTGTAAATTTTATCGGATCTCAGCGTTACTGGATCTTTTTTGCTATAAAATAGGGTCTTATTGTCGTTGGCCCAAACTGCACCGCCCGTTGTATTCTCAATTTTGTCGTTCAGGACTTCCCCGGTCTCCAGGTCTTTTACCTGAAGTACATATTGTCGCCTCGAAACGGTATCGACCCCAAAGGCGGCCAATTTATTGTCTGGACTAATCGCGATGCCCCCCAAATTAAAATATTCGTGTCCTTCCGCCATTTCATTGCAATTGAAGAGAATTTCCTCGGGGGCATCGATGGTATCCTTATGTCGGCCATAAATGGGGTACTCTTTGCCCTTTTCGTATCGAGTGACATACCAATACCCATTCTCCTTATATGGCACCGAGGCGTCATCCTCTTTAATGCGGCCTTTCATCTCCTCGAATAATTTTGCCTGAAAATCCTTCGTATGTGCTGTCATGGAATTGTAATAGACTTCTTCCTTTTCGAGATAGGCAATTACCTCAGGATTTTCCCTATCATTCAACCAGTAATAATTATCAATCCTTTTATCATTGTGCTGTATTAGTTCTTTAGAGACTTTTTTAGCAACAGGAGGAACGATTTCGATCATATCCTTTTTTTGGTTTTGGCAAGAAACGGCAAAAATAATACTTAATGTAAGAATGGCTTTATTTTTTTGAAGTGGCATCATGAATTTAAGTTTCGCAACAATTTAGTAATTTTGATGATACAAAATTCAAAGTGTATTTTATGTTAGGAGATATGATGGGTATGATGGGCAAACTTAAAGAGACCCAAAAGAAAATCGAGGAGACCAAAAAAAGATTAGATACGGTACATGTAGAAGAAATTTCTTCCGATGGCTTGCTCAAAATAAAGATTTCTGGCAACAGGGTCTTAAAGGATATCAAGATCGACGAAGCCTTGCTTGCTGATAAAGATCAGTTGCAAGACTATTTGATCCTGACCCTCAACAAAGCGATCGAAAAAGCAACGCGCGTGAATGAAGCCGAACTTGCAGCGGTCGCCAAGGAAGGAATGCCCAATATTCCGGGAATGGATTCTTTATTCAAATAAGCAATGGCTTTTGTGGTTTTCCTGTAAAACATTAATAAACGAGGCACTTGAAAGGAAAACAGGCGGTCTTTTATTTTGGAAAAGGCAGGTATGATTTTAGCAGGAATTGAAATACGCCTTGGATCTATTTGTAAGCTCATTAAAGTTTTTGTACTTTTTAAACAGATTTCCGTCGGGTATGTTACATGTGAAAAAGGAAAATAAGGATGCGTTTCGTTTCACCCTGATGACTGAAGGTGGCAGTACCTTATTGACCAGTATTCCCTTTAGTAACAGGCTTGAGTTAGTATCCACAGTTAAAAATTTATCCGACTTGAAAAAGTCGCAAAACATATTTGAGAGAAAAACGAATCACGAAGGGCGCTTTTTATTTTCAGTAAAGGATGCCCAAGGAAACCTAATCGGCCACAGTGAATTATATTATTCGGAGGCAGGCATGGAGAATGGTATCAAAAATCTTAAAAAAGAAATTGGCCGTCTTTCGGACATTGGTGAATTAAAGACGCTTTAGGATGCTCAGAAATGATTCGTGCATTGCATCCGTATAATCCATATGGGTGACAATGCGTAATTTTCCTTGCCCCATTCCAATTATGTGAATATCATTTTCACGGAGTTTTTGCACGAATTGATCCCCGCTCAGAAGATTTTCGTCGATTTCAAAGATAATGATGTTCGTTTCAATCGGTTCCACTTTGCGGATGTAAGGAAGACCTTCTAAAACAACACCTATTTCCCTTGCTTTTTGATGGTCCTCGACAAGTCGCTGCACGTGATTATCCAATGCATAGCATCCTGCGGCGGCCAGATATCCGACCTGCCGCATTCCACCTCCCAATATCTTTCGAATGCGTAAGGCTTTATCGATCATCACCTTACTCCCGACAAGAACAGATCCTACCGGGCAGCCCAATCCTTTACTCAAACACACACTAATCGTATCGAAAAGGGCCCCATATTGCGTGGGCGATTCATTTTTTGCAATCAAGGCATTCCAAAGGCGGGCACCATCAAGATGATATGCCAAATTATGTTTTTTACATACAGCCCCGATTTGTTCGAGTGCTCCAAAATCCCAACAAGCGCCTCCTCCCTTATTCGTAGTATTTTCAATACAGACCAGCGAGGTCAACGGACTATGATAAAAATCGGGTGGGTTTATTGCCGATTCAACCTGTTCGGCGGTCATCATGCCCCGGTTTCCATCGACCAATTTGCATGAAACACCACTATTAAAGCTAACCCCTCCTCCTTCGTAGTTATATACATGTGCATATTTATCGCAGATCAATTGATCCCCTGGATTGGTGTGCAATTTAATGGCCGTTTGATTGGCCATAGTCCCTGAGGGAAAAAACAGGGAAGCTTCCCTACCAAATAGTTCGGCTACTTTCTTTTCCAAGGCATTCACGGTTGGGTCGGCCTTAAATACGTCGTCACCTACTTCTGCATTCATCATCGTTTTCAGCATGCCAGGGGTTGGCCTTGTTACCGTATCGCTTATTAAGTTTATATTCAATTTAATGGATTTTATAACTGTTCGGATTGCTATAATCGTAAGGCATTCAAGTTTTCTGTGGGTCGCTATAAATAAAATCGACCTTTGGCCAGCTTGAAGTGTACCTCCTGTCCCGATTAAAGGTTTGTAAATACCGTTTCTAAATTTTCATGTTTCAAAAGATTCCATTTTTAGAAAATACTTTTGGACCATTAGTCAAGGCAGTCCATACCAATCGGAGATCCATCAGGAATCTTAGGGGCTGGAATGACCTTGAACAGTTCTGGATGTTTATAAAAATTATCGATACGTCGCAACATTTCCATTTGATTGGCTTCCGACAAGTAAGCCCCCATATCAATCGTCAAGTTCTTTAATTTTTTGTTGGCGATTGCATTGACTTGGGGCTGTACATCATCACGTGCGGCAAGATCCATCAGGTGGAATAAAACCCTAAAATTGATGTTGTTTTGAACCTCGGTATAATAAGGGTCCTTATGCTGTTTTTTAATCGTATTGTCGATAACGGCATCGAGCAGCTCTTCCAAGCCCAGATTCTTCGGATCAAGTGCTTTCTGTTGAATCAAGCGTGAAGCCCTTTCCGGGTTCATCAAAAAACCCAATGTCATTTCGGCCGCCGTCTCAGGTGCAGATAAGGCATCAAAGGAAACACCTGTCTTCCCATTAAATGATTCGCGCGTACTATCATACCCCAAAGCCCTCGGGGGAAATAACGTCAATTTATTATTGGGGATGGCAATTTCGGCTGCATCCAACGTACGCATCAAGGTCTTCAAGGCATTTGCCTGTATTTTTTTGTCGACTACCTCAACGGCCACTTGCCCATCACCCTTTACGGCATAATAGTAATTTAGTCCGCCGATGATCTTCGTTACAGCCTCGGTCTGATATCTGTGATAAAAGTATAACGGCGCAAACACATCCTCAAGCACTGAATTTGGTTCGTTAGAACGTATATTATCAATGGAAAAATTTTGAATGGCCAACGCCCGAACCTTAAGTACATCTTCAAGTTCTGAACTTATATCATCGCCATTGTCCCATAAATGTGCGAATTCATGCGCGCTTCCAGCAGGCCGTGCATCTTGGTCGGAAATGTATCTTAGCCCATCTTCCTGGGCCTTGTTCAAAATTGCATTCAATGCACTGCGTTCGTTAGTCCCGACAGGGAAATCCTCATAGGAATACGCTACTATCACTTTGTCCCATCTTCCGATTCCGGTATCATAGGCAGCCGAAAAATCAATTTTTCCGTTGGTTATACGAATTTGGGGATGTGGGTAATCCATCACAGAGGCCCTGCCATTGGTACTAGCGGCAAAGTTATGTGCAAAACCCAATGTATGTCCGATTTCATGGGCAGACAATTGTCGTATACGTGCCAAGGCCAAATCTAACATAGGCTGATAATTATCATCCCGCTCGGCAAAAGGCTTTTCCATGAGTGCTTGTGCAATCAAGTAATCCTGTCGAATCCTTAGACTGCCTAAGCTTACATGGCCTTTAATAATCTCCCCTGTTCTTGGATCGGTAATACTACTACCATAACTCCACCCCCTGGTCGACCGGTGTACCCATTGTATCACATTATACCGAACATCTAAGGGATCTGCATCATCAGGTAACATTTTTATCTGAAATGCATCTTTATATCCAATCGCTTCAAATGCCTGGTTCCACCACTTTCCACCTTCAAGCAGTGCCGAACGTATTGGTTCGGGTGTGCCATTATCAAGATAATAAACGATTGGCGCTATCGGCTCACTCACGGCGGCATTAGGATCTTTCTTTTGTAAGCGATGTCGCGTTATGAATCGTTTGATCAAAGGTTCTTGCACCGGTGTAGAATAATCGTAATAACTAAAGGGATATGAGCCGGAACGGGGATCATAAGTTCGTTTTTTAAAGCCGTTGTCGGGCAATTCGATGAAAGAATGATGTTCAGAGACTGTAATAAGACTTGGATTCGGCGTAACCGAACTAACATAACCACCTTTGGGCTCTCCTTTGAATGTTAGTGTCGCATCAAACTCGATATTCTTCGGAAAAGCCTTTGTACGTTCAAGATCAAGGGCACTTTTGTCCTTATCAAGCGTATAGGAGCCTTGATCCGCATCTTTTAATCTTTTGGCGACCCCATGGGCATCCTGCATGAGAAAATCAGTGATATCAATGGTATACTTGCCATCTTTTTCATCTTCGATCTTAAATCCGCCAAGAATTGATTTCGCAAAGGCCTGTTCTACTGATTTTTTCTCCAATAGGTTGTCGGTAAGCGCCCTAAATTTAAGATTCGGCTGCACTAATAACAATTTTCCGCCTGCTTTTTTAAAATATACGACTTGTTCATTTCCAAGCTGTCCCCTATCTAATCCCAAATCATTGCTACCAATGCCGCTGCTTAGGGAGTACACATATAAAAACTCCTTATTTAAATCAGTAACCTCTAAATAGACCTTATCATTTTTTTCATCGTACAAAAAATTGAAGAGCCCGTTATATTTCTTAAAATCCTTACTTTTCTCCGAGAATTGTGCATTGACAAGTTGCGATAGTGATAGAATGGCCAAGAAGAGTATTATTTTTTTCATTTTAACCGATTTGGTGTTAAATTTAAGAAATATCGATGAACCCAAAATTGCGAACTAAATTGCAAATTTTCATCATAAATTCGACAATAAACTATTTTAATTTTTATGGGAAATACAATAAGGCGCCTAACTTTTAGGAAATTCCCATTTCAAAGTATTATGAAAACCAGTATCTTTTGACAAAAGAAACCATATGACGCAATCATCAAATCAGATTTTCACCTCTTATGAAAGAAACCCTGTTCTTCACGATGAAATTTACGAAAGTAATGGGACCGTCAAAGAGGTATACAAGAAGTTGTTCGACCTCTATGGGGAACATTCTATATCAGATTATGTGAAGCTAAACGAAAAGGCCAAATCATCTTTTTTTAATCAGGGGATTACATTTCAAGTCTACAGCGAAAAAGATACGCAAGAAAAGATTTTTCCTTTTGATCTGTTTCCTAGGATTATCGATCCCGAAGATTGGGATATTATAGAAAGAGGGGCTATTCAAAGAAGCAAGGCGCTCAATTTGTTCCTCTGGGATATTTATCACGACAAAAAAATTATCAAGCAGGGAATCGTTCCGATGGATTTGATAAGTTCTTCGATAAATTATATGCACCAGATGCTTGGGGTCGACCCACCTGGTGGAATCTATAACCACATCTCGGGAACTGATATCATAAAACATTCAGACGGAAAGTTCTATGTCCTCGAAGACAATATACGCTGTCCTTCCGGGGTTAGCTATGTTATATGCAACCGTACGGCCCTCAAAAGGGCCTTGTTCGGGGTATTTAACCATTATCAGACCTATTCTGTTACCAATTATGCCGAAAACTTATTAGAGCTGTTAGAGAGCGTTAAACCAAAAGGAGTCGATGTGCCCAATGTAGTCGTAATTACGCCGGGGATGTACAATTCGGCCTTTTATGAACACTCGTATTTGGCAAAGACCATGGGGGTCGAATTGGTAGAAGGACGAGATCTATTTGTCGAAAATGATTTTGTGTATATGAAAACCATCCGTGGGGCACTTAAAGTAGATGTGATCTATCGCCGTATCGACGACCTATTTCTTGACCCATTGGAGTTTAAACCTGATTCGTCGATCGGTGTTCCTGGCCTTTTCGCTGCCTATAAAAAAGGCAATGTGACCTTGGCGAATGCACCTGGAACGGGAGTTGCCGATGATAAAGCAGTATATACCTACATGCCTGAGATCATTAAGTACTATCTCAACGAAGCACCTATTTTAAGCAATGTTCACACCTACCATTGTAGTCGCCCCGACGAACTAAAGTACGTTTTGGAAAATATTGGTGAATTGGTCATTAAACCAGTTGATGAAGCTGGGGGTTATGGTATATCCATCGGAAACAGACTTACGAAGGCCGAAATCGAAGTAGTCAAAAAACAGATCCTCGAAAATCCAAGAAAATATGTAGCACAGCCGATCATGTCACTATCGGTCCACCCTACATACATCGACGAAAGTGAATCATTCGAGCAGCGCCACGTCGATTTAAGAACGTTCACCGTTTTGGGGAAAGACAAGGAATTTGTACTAAAAGGGGGGCTCACACGCGTAGCATTAAAGAAAGGAAACCTAATTGTTAACTCCTCACAAGGTGGGGGATCCAAGGACACTTGGGTATTAAAAAAATAATTTAAACATGCTAGCACGTGTAGCGAATAATTTATTTTGGATGGGGCGTTATATCGAACGTTCAGAACATATAGCAAGGTACTTAAACGTCAATTATTTTTCTTCTCTTGACGCTCCGAACGAAATGTCACAGGACCGACAATTTGTTTTGCGTTCGATGCATTTTATGGTTGGGGATCCAATTAAGGACGAAAAGAAAATTCTAGACGAGGAAAAAGTACTTTATAAAATCGGACTTGATCCCGGCTTTGCATTTTCGATTATCAATAATGTAAAATATGCCCGGGAGAATGCAAACAGTGCCCGAGACTTAATTTCCACGGAACTGTATGAGGCCATTAATAAGTTTTATCACTTTGTCCTTAAATATCCCATAGATGTTTATGTGAAAAACGGCCTTCATGATTTTACGGTGAACGTAGCGGAAATGAGCGCCATATTACGTGGTAAAATTCGAGGTACCTTATTGCATGACGAAGTTTATGGTATTATCCTCATGGGCGTGAATATTGAACGTGCAACTCAGATCACGCGAATTATCAATGCGAAATTCAATGACGCACTTAAGGCGCAGGGAAGTTACGGCCATAAATTTGGGAACAGTTTTGAATGGACAACCTTATTAAAATGTGCCGAATCTTACGACATGATGCGTCGTTTTTACAAAAAAACCCCTACCAGTATAACCACGCTTGAATTTTTGATCCTGAACCCAAACTGCCCTAGATCGGTTATGAACAGCCTGAACCAGGTATATAAACATATTCGATTATTGGATTTGAACCGTACGTATGACAAAAAATCTACGGCCTTTTTGGTAGGCAAGGTTCGGGCCGAATATGAATATAAACTCATCGAGGAAATTGAAGGCGACATTCAAAAATTCATCGATAGCATACTGGACCGGCTATCAGAGATAAGCCTAAAAATGGAAAATGAATTTTTTCATTATTAAAATGCCTCATATGGACTATATTCGCATTATGGGAATAATCGTATGTTATTAGAATATTCTATCATTTACAAGGCCCAAAACCACTATGAAAATTGGGTATCGGATGCGCATTGGCAATTTTTGATTATCCCGGAGCAAAATAGTTCCCAGGAGTTTGTAAGCATTGATTTTACGAATTCGCTCAATGTTCCCAATGAATTTTCAATAAATGCGTATGGCTTTAAGACCATTCGGGTACATCCGAAGATGAAATTCAAGGATATTGATTTCGAGGCAGGCTTTAAATTGATAAAAAAGGAAATCAATCCGTTTGATTTTCAGCCTGAAGAGGATATCGAAGGATCTTTTAAAACAATCGAGCATTTGGATTTTAAAGTCGATTACGAACCCTTTTTACGAACGACCCCGTTGACATTCCTGTCCCAAAACGCCAAAGAATTATTTGTTTTTGACCGTTCAATATCAATATTTGAAAATCTTCAAAACCTGAACAATTGGACCTTTAAACATCTTTATTTTAAAACAGGGGTCACCAGTGTAGACACCAAATTGCCTGAAATAATAGAAAAAAGGCACGGGGTTTGCCAAGACTTTACACATTTGTTCTGTGCCTTGGCACGGGCGAATAACGTCCCAGCCCGCTATGTTTCAGGGTATCTACATCAAGGTAATGGCTATTTTGGGGATTCGCAGATGCATGCGTGGGCCGAGGCATATGTACCGAATATTGGTTGGCTGGGATTTGATCCAACCAATGATCTTATGGCAAATACCAATCATATAAAGGTCGCCCACGGGAAGGATTATGAAGATTGCTCCCCGTTAAAAGGGGTTGTTCATACCCATGGTGAACACGAAACCACCCATACCGTTCAAGTTTCCAGCCAACAACAGTAGTAAAGCATATATTTCTATTTTATATCCCGAAAGAGTACTATTTTTGACGAAAATTTATTCTGATGACCATCACCTTTGACCTATATAAAGGTCTTTTAGATCGCCTTGGTGCGTTAAGGAGGTATCTTTGACGTCGATGCGAAGCTTATTGAAATAGAAAACGAGCAAGAGAAAACGCTTTCTCCCCATTTTTGGGACAATCCCCAAAAAGCCCAAGATCATATGAGATTCATCCAATCCAAAAAACAATGGGTCGATGAATATAATGCTGCCCAAACCTTGGTTGCGGAGGTAGAAGTATTGCTCGAATTTCAACAAGAAGGTGAAATTACCGAAGCGGAGGTCGAAGCACAATATGAAAAAGCACTTTTGCAAATCGAGAAGTTGGAATTCAAGAATATGCTTTCGGAAGAAGGTGATGAACTTTCCGCTGTATTGCAGATAACTGCGGGTGCCGGTGGAACGGAAAGCTGTGATTGGGCTTCAATGCTGATGCGGATGTACATGATGTGGAGTGAAAAAAATGGTTATAAGGTCAAAGAGCTTAACTATCAAGAAGGAGATGTGGCCGGAATCAAAACAGTTACCTTGGAAATCGATGGGGAATTTGCCTTCGGTTGGCTTAAAGGGGAAAATGGCGTACATCGCCTAGTTCGTATCTCCCCTTTTGACAGCAATGCAAAAAGGCATACTTCGTTTGCATCGGTATATGTATACCCCTTAGTTGATGACAGTATTGAAATTGAGGTCAACCCCGCCGATATAGAGATTACAACGGCGCGATCCAGTGGTGCCGGAGGACAGAATGTCAATAAGGTGGAGACCAAGGTGCAATTGACCCATAAACCAAGTGGAATCCAGATTTCATGCTCAGATTCTAGAAGCCAACATGACAATCGTGCAACCGCCCTTAAAATGCTGAAATCCCAGCTATACGAAATTGAACTGCGCAAAAAGATGGAGGCCCGCCAAGAAATCGAGTCTTCAAAAATGAAGATCGAATGGGGCTCCCAAATACGCAACTATACCATGCAGCCCTACAAACTCATAAAAGATGTTCGTACCGGGGAGGAAACAAGCAATGTAGAAGCCGTAATGGATGGTGCCATTGATTCCTTTTTAAAGGCCTTTTTAATGATGACCGGCCAGAAAAAAGAAGCATAACCAAACTACTATCTACTGTTCAGGCGACAGGCCCTACGCTAAAATACATAGAAGGTCCTGATGAAAATAGCGTTCATGTATGCGGCCCAGATTCTTTGAAGCCCATCGAGAACACTGAAATAAAAATCAAAAAAAGAACGGAACGAATTAGCACAAATTTTGCCATCATTTGTTTTAAGGGTCGTTAAAATACCGATGATTCTTGGTCTTGGGGTAGGCAGGTATCCTTGCTTCATTTAACAAACATTTAACCAATCACGGTTAAACCTTCAACTATTTTTGAAATCCAATAAACTATACTATCATGAAAATCAATCTAAAATTACTTGTAGTTCTATTTGCCCTCCTATCGATAGGAACCGAAATGCAGGCCCAGTATGGCTATGGCAGAGGTTATGGTTATGGGGGTGGCGGCTATGGATATGGGAGACAGCGCAGTGCGGTACCCCAAAATGACATGCCTCAAAAAGAACCCGAACCAAAGACGGCTGAAGAAATAGTAGATACTGAAATGCCGGCAATTGCTGAAGCTTTGGAATTGAATGAGTTCGAAACTGCTGTGTTGAGCAGTACCCTAAAAAAATATGTTCAGGAACGCATTGAAATGCAAATATTGAAATTGAGTCCGGAACAAATGCGTGAGGGGATGGAAAAAATCACAAAGAAACAAGACGAAGAGCTCAAGGCCGGATTGCCAATTGAAAAATATGAAGCTTTTGTAGCAATGCAGCGCGATGGGGTTCAAAAAACTCAAAAGAAAAATAAAAAAGAAAAAAAGAAAAAGAAAAAATCTAAAGACTAATCTATGTTGAAACTATTCCCGATTACCCTCTTTTTACTGACCGCAACGATTTATGCACAGAGCCCACAAAGAGAGGTGCCGGGCAGCGCACCACAACCCATTCGAATAACGGGAACAGTTTTAGATAAGGATACGGATCAGCCCCTTGAATATGCCACTTTGATTTTACGCGAAGTTCAGGACCCAAAAAAAATCACCGGGGGAATCACAAATGCCGAGGGCAAGTTCGATGTTGAAACTTCGCCAGGTAACTATAATATCAGTGTAGAATATATTTCCTTCAAGACCTACAAATTAGATAACCAGACGTTAACGACGTCTACCGACTTAGGTACAATTCGATTAGGGCCCGATGTACAACAGCTGAACGAAGTTCAAGTAGTCGGTGAAAAGACGACGGTAGAAGTACGACTTGACAAAAAAGTATATAATATTGGGAAAGACCTCACCACAAGTGGTGCGAATATCAGTGATGCCTTGAACAACATTCCCTCGGTTACGGTTGATGTCGATGGTACCATCGCACTTCGTGGGAATGACAACGTGCGAATTCTTATTAATGGTAAGCCCTCGGCCATGGCAGGTTTTGGTTCGACCGACGCCCTACGTCAATTACCTGCAGATGCAATTGAAAAAGTTGAGGTTATTACGAGTCCGTCTGCGCGATATGATGCCGAGGGTACTGCCGGGATTTTGAATATCATCCTCAAAAAGGAAAAAACCTTAGGGTTCAATGGTTCTATCAATACCAGTGTGGGGTATCCCAATGCTAGCTCGATTACCTCCAACCTGAATTTACGAACCGATAAATTCAATCTATTTAACACCTTGGGGTATTTTTATCGTGAACCGCCCGGAAAAGGATATTTTGATAATACCTATACCTCAGGAACATTTGATAGGATCATAGAGGATAGGGATATTCTAAGGCGCGACAAAGGGTTTAATGTCAACCTGGGAATGGAATATTTTTTAACCGAAACATCCTCCTTGACCGGGAGCGTTTTTGGGCGCTTTACCGATGAAAGGGATGTCACCGAAAACAATACGACACGTTATATACTTTCTGATATCAATAGTACTACGTTTCGTAAGGAAGAAGAAAATCAAGACGACAAAAGTTATCAGGTTTCACTCAATTACACCAATAATATAAATACCGAGGGTCAAAAATTAACCGCCGATTTTCAATATTCCTATGACAGGGAAATTCAGCCTACTACCATCGTTGAGAATAACACCTTTCCGAACACCGATTTATTAGCGCGTGAAAATATCTACCAGACACAACTCGAAAATGAATTTTTGGTGCAGGCAGATTACGTGTTACCCATTGGTGATTCACAATTTGAGGCAGGATACCGTGGTAATTTTCAAAAAAACGACACCGATTATCAGCTAGACACCCTAAATCAGAATACGGGGCAATTCGATACGAATATTCAATTGACCAATCGATTTGTATATGATCAAAATGTCAACGCACTGTATTCTCAATACGGGAATAAGTTTGGCAAATTTTCATTTCTGTTGGGGTTACGTATGGAAAATACCCAGCTAAAAGGCACTGTAACGGGTGTCGATCTGACCACCTTACAAGATATCCTGGGCCCTGATATTAGCCTGGATTTTGATAAAAATTATTTAGGCTTGTTTCCAACCTTGAACTTCACCTACGAATTGAACGACATGGAGAATTTTTCCCTAGGCTACAATCGCAGGATCAATAGACCTCGGGGATTTTTCATAAATCCATTTCCGTCAAGATCGAGCCGAACTAATGTATTTCAGGGGAATCCGGATCTTGACCCTGCCTATGCCAATGCCTATGACCTAGGCTATTTGAGGAGATGGAAAAAATTAACACTGACGTCTTCGATATATTATCAAAAAGAAACGAACGCGTTTGAAAGAATACAAGAGGAAACCGGGCAAACTACGTCTGATGGTATCAAGATCATTCGATCATTGCCGATCAATTTATCGACCAATGAGCGTATCGGTGCTGAACTGGGTTTAATGTACAATCCTGAAAGGTGGTTGCGTTTGAACGGTAGTTTCAATTTTTTCCAATTCAATAGCGAAGGTGCTTTTAATAATGTGGACTATGGGGCTAAAAATACCAGTTGGTTCTCCCGATTTAGTTCGAAAGTTACGCTTCCTGGAAAAATTGATTGGCAGACCAATGG
>JBBQAM010000083.1:0-10851 GCA_038316335.1 Flavobacteriales bacterium | reverse complement strand
AACTGCGGGCATGACGGGCTTTGGTCTGGCCTTGGCATTGCCGTTTGGTTTATTTGCACTATTCCCTACCTGGTTGAATTCGTTGCCCAAATCGGGCAGCTGGATGACAACGGTCAAGGTTGTTTTAGGTTTTTTAGAATTAGGCCTGGCCTTGAAATTTTTGTCAAATGCCGATTTGGTGGGTAATTGGGGTATATTGAAAAGGGAAGTATTCCTTGTAGTATGGCTCGTATTATCCCTTTTGCTCACGCTGTATCTTTTTGGGATAATGCGTTTCCCTCATGAAGGTCCGAAATTGAAAATATCGAACTCACGAAAAGCCTTTGGCTTGCTAGCCGCTCTTTTTTCGGCCTACCTCATAATGGGAATTTTCAATGTTAGCAAGCTCAAACTATTGAGCGGATTTCCACCGCCCGATTTTTACAGTGTCCTTGAAACCGAAAGTGATTGTCCGTTGGGTATAGCCTGCTATAAGGATTTTGATACGGGTGTTGCCTATGCGAAATCTGTGAATAAACCCGTGCTATTGGATTTTACAGGGTGGGCCTGCGTCAACTGCCGTAAAATGGAAGAGCATGTTTGGAGTGAACCTGACATCTATGCCTTGTTGAATAATGATTTTGTGTTGATTTCGCTCTACATCGATGACCGAAAGGAATTGCCGAAAGAAGAACAGTTTGATTTCAGGTTTGAATCAGGTCGTGTAAAGACTATTGAGACTATAGGGGAGAAGTGGGGTACGTTTCAGACCTTGAACTTTAATTCGGCCTCGCAACCATTTTATGTGATGTTATCCCCTGATTTAAATGTGTTGAATACGGTCATACAGAGAACTGACAGTGATACGTATGGTAATTGGCTGCGGACCGGGCTGAACCGTTTTAAAAAAATGACCATACACTAACTAAAATAAAAAGACCGCCGAAAGGCGGTCTTTTTTAACTAGATTGCTAGCGTGGTTTATTGAATATTAGGTCCGGAACTGCCATTGACAATTTCATCCAAGCCACTTATAAAAGCGTCATGAACCGCTTGTTGACTTAGGATTTTCCCTTTTTTCTGCGCACTGTTTGCTAGCTCATATCCCAATTTGGCCGATGCCATGCGTTGGATCGGGGTGCCATGGTGACCAGAATCGGCAAAATAACAATCGCCTATCTCGAAGAAAGCCTGCAGGAAGCCTTCGACCCGCTTCCAATTATAAGTACCTCCGCGTTTATGCGTCAGGTAATACCCAGTGTAAAAATCGGCCTCCAATTCGGTCATTCGTGTTGATTCAGGCGTACCGATAAAGGGTGGTATTGGATAGTCAAAAATACCATAATTCAAAAATTGTACCTGATGGCCCCACTCATGGGCGAGAATTGACGACCAAACTATTTTGGCGTCTATACCTGTTTCTGCTAACATAGAGACTAGGCCATCGCCAATGACGATAATGCCCTTGCCATCTTCGTCAGTTGTAGCGAAACCATCGGAAGCGAAGAATGGGTTTTCAGGAATCTGATTGCTGGCTGCATTATAGTAGGCGGCTAGGCCTAATAAATATTGGATATCTGCCTCTGTTGCGTCTGAAAAATTCTCATAAATGAATCGAATCACTTCGGGATCTTCAAGGGTAGCGGTGTGTTGACCGCGCACTTGAACCAAATTCTGCATACCCCAAAAGTTCTCCAAACTTCGTGTACTCTGTTTCATGTATTGGGTATACTCCCCTCTGGCACCAAAATAATCGGAGTTTTTGATTCCGTATAACGCGGTGATTTGATTGATGGCGAAATAATCGCCAAAAATCAGAAAGTAGGCATCAAAGTTGCCATCCCAATAAGCGAGGAAGTCATTAAAGAGTAGGTGGTCATACTTGGTAAGAACCCCACGGAAAGGCGTTGATCCGCATTCGCTGGGGTCAACGGCATTGATCAAAGAGGAGCCGATTGCAAAATCATGGGCTGAAAGGCCTTTTTGCTCGAAGGTTATCCTATTCGGATTTTGTTCGCTGCCTGGTAAGGTCTTCAATTTAGCTTTGGCAGCAACCGCTGTGATTTGGGATTCCTCGGTAGCCAGGTTATCTTCTTTATTACAAGAGACCACCACCAGCCCAAGGGCCAATACTGTAATTAGAAATGTTTTAGTAATGTTTTTCATAATGTGTGAGGTTTATGTTTTCGCCCGAAAATACCTCAAATTTTAACATCGTTAACATTTAGTTTAACAATTATATTAACATTTTATAAGTTTTGTAACAATCGACACATGGCTGTTTTTTTATTACGAGAATAGACCTAACTTTCCATTTAAACATCACCAAAATGAAGCGGCTTAAAAAAGTAGGATGGGCCATTCTCGCCCTCCTTGGAATTTTTGTGATTGCAGCATTCGTCTTTGTGTATTCAATGAAACCTGATTATGCAGGGGATAAAGAACTGACGAAACTGACCGAAGTTGTTTCCGTACATTTTGATACCTTCGGCATACCTCATATTTATGCAGAAAACGAGATCGATGCCTTTAGGGTCCTCGGCTATGTGCATGCCCAAGATCGACTATGGCAGATGGAGCTCCTCAGAAGGGTTGCCCATGGTGGGCTCTCAGAGGTCTTTGGCGAAAAACTGATCGACACCGATAAATTCTTTTTGTCACTCGGTATCGAGGAGGCATCCCAAAGAACGGTCGACCGTATTGATGCCAACAGTGAAATGGTTCGGCTTTCACAAGCATATCTCGATGGCATCAATCAATTTATAGAAACCGGGCCGACCCCAATCGAATTTTATCTGACCGGAATCGATAAACAGCCTTTTACCTTGATCGATATCTATAATTCAGTAGGTTATATGGCCTTTAGTTTTGCCATGGCCCATAAAACAGACCCCTTATTGACGAATATCAAGGATAAATTAGGGCCTGCTTATTTGGAAGATTTGGAAATTGATGGTAATCCAAGTACCACCATCATAAAAAACTACAATCCTGTGGCTAACACGATTGCTAATAGTGTGACGGCCATGGTTACCCAGGCGCTTAAAAACCTTTCCCTGCCTTTGTTCGAGGGAAGTAATAGCTGGGTTATTGCGCCCCAAAAAACAAAAAATGGTCAGGTGCTGTTCGCGAACGATCCCCACATCGGGTTTGCCCAACCATCGGTCTGGTATGAAGCACATATGAGTACCCCGAACTACGAGAAATACGGCTATCACCTAGCCGGGGTTCCTTTTCCTTTATTGGGTCACAATCGTGAATTGGCCTATGGCTTGACGATGTTTGAAAACGACGATATTGATTTCTATTACGAAGAAACCAATTCGGCCGATAGTACCCAATATAAAACCCCCACTGGCTGGGCGAACTATCAAATTATAAGAAAGACCATAAAGGTAAAGAATGCGCAAGATGTGCCGTTTGACTACAAGATGACCAGAAACGGCCCTGTCTTAAATAGTATTGCCACCCAGATTACGGGAGAACGGCCTATCAGCATGTCTTGGATATATACCAAATTAGACAATAAGGTGATGGATGCCTTATACGGTTTGGCCCATGCCCATGATCTTGAAACGTTCAAAAGTGCCCTGCCTGATATTCATGCGCCTGGCTTAAATGTTATGTATGGGGATGCGAAAGGCAACGTGGCATGGTTCGCTACGGCTAAACTCTATAAAATGATGGATAGCGTTCACACCAAGTTTATCTTAGACGGTACCTCTACTAAAGATGTGCCAGTTCGCTATCTTGATTTCTCGGAAAACCCACAGGCCGTAAATCCGACATGGAACTATGTATATTCTGCCAACAACCAGCCAGATTCGATTGCAGGCATGCTTTATCCAGGGTATTATTTGCCAGAGAATAGGGCCAAAAGGATTGTCGACTTATTGGCACCAAAAAATGACTGGGACCAGCAAGATGTTATGAAGATGATCACCGATGTGACTTCGGAAGTAAACCTGACCATCGTACAAAATTTCTTAAAACTCATAGCGATCAAAACACTTGATACCGATAAAATTAAGATATTAGACCGTTTTCGCGAATGGAAAGGGGATTACCCGTTGCAAAGTGCAGAAGCCACAGTTTTTCACAGATGGATCTACTTTTTTCTGAAGGATACCTTTTCCGATGAACTGGGACCTGAAATGTTCAATCAATTCCTTGAAACTCATTTTCATAAGCGGTTGATTGCCCCGATGTCGGGCAAAAACAACTCGATTTGGTGGGATAACATCAACACCAAGGATTCAATAGAAACCCAAAAGGATATTGTAAATGCGTCTTTTGAGCAGGCAATGGCCTCCTTACGGGAAGATTTTGGCCCAGACATTACAAAATGGACCTGGGATAAGGTACATACCGTAGAACACGAACATCCTATTGGCCAAATCAAAGCACTTCGTTCATTCTTCAATGTGGGACCTTTTTCGGTCGACGGCACACGGGAAGTGATAAATAATATGTCGTTTCCCTATGATTCTACCGGACTTTTTAAGGTAAAATCGGGCCCATCAACGCGTCGCGTTATCGATTTTTCGGATATAGAAAATAGCATGAGCATTTTGCCTACAGGGCAATCAGGCAATCCTTTTAGTCCACACTATAAAGACCAGGCCGAACTTTATATCCAGGGCGGATTTCGGAAGATGCTTTTGAACAAGGCCGAGATACTAGAAACCTCAAAGTCGGTTCTAATGTTTCATCCTCCTCCAAAAAAGTAACATTAAAATGTTGAATTGCCATGTTGAGGGGGGGGGGTAAAATACCACAAACCTAAAAATTGTCAATATTTCGACATATAAGTTGATTTTCCCGTTGCTTAATTCTAAATTAACTAGTTGGCTGGAAACAGACTTACCGATTATATGTCACACCGATGGCTTGATGTTTGGCCACTTAAAACCGAATGCTACAATCGATACATGAAAAGAAATTACGCGCTATATACGACGGTCTCCTTTCTGACGCTGATTCTCAGTTTTTCGGCATATGCACAAGTGCGTACTAGCGGTGATCTAACGACGACAATTTCCTTGACCTTTGAAAAGGCAACGCTTAAAGAAGTGCTAGACCGCATTGAGGATTTGACCAATTATAAATTCTATTATGTGGAAGATTGGTTAGGCGAAAGCCAAGTATCAGGAAGTTACAACAAAGTGCCCATTTCAATAATACTACAGGATGTATTAAAACAGACCCCTTTGAATTACTATCGCTATTCGGACAATCGGATTGTCTTGATCCGAAACAGTATTATTTATGATGAACTCCCCGAAGGGTTTTTTGGAAACGGCCCACTAAATCAGCAGGGAGAACAGGTTCAGGTAAATGCCGTATTCGTCGACCCCGATTATTTTAGCGCGCATGAAGACCAACAAATAGTGCAAGTTGAAACGGTTCGTATCGGTAAGGAAGACAAAAACAGCATCCGCAATCGGTTTCGGCTATCGGGCCATGTGCGGAATAAAAAGACAGGGGAGGCCATTCCCGACTTGTCACTGCTTATCATAAATAGAAATTCCGGGACGGTAACCGATGAAAACGGTTACTATAGTATCGAACTCCCATCAGGATTGAACATTCTCGAGACACGTTCACTGGGCATGGAAAAAGCACAGAAAAACCTGCTATTATTTAATGATGGTGAACTCGACTTCGGTCTTAACGAAAAAGTGGAGCAGTTAGAGGAGGTTATCGTTGCCGCCGATGCCGCCAAAAATGTCGAACAGGCTATGACAGGATCCACACAGATCGATGCAGAGGAATCGAAAAACATTCCCTTGGTGCTGGGGGAACGGGATATCCTAAAAATAGCGACTACGCTGCCTGGAATCAGTACGACCGGTGAGGGTGCTTCGGGGTATACTGTCAGAGGAGGAAATACAGATCAAAATTTAATTCTTTTAGATGATGGGGTGATTTACAATCCGTCGCATTTCTTTGGAATCTTCCAGGCGCTGAACCCCTATGCTACAAAGGATGTTCTTATTTATAAAGGCAACATTCCAGCAGAATATGGGGGCCGGCTCTCAGCTGTTTTTGATATTCGCACCAAGGATAGTAATCTTGAAAAATTTGCAGGAGAGGCTTCCATTGGCCCTGTGACCAATAACATCGTGCTTGAAATTCCGTTAACCAAGGAAAAATCCTCGATATTAGTAGGAGGTAGGAGCTCTTATTCCGATTGGATTTTACATGCATTGAACGATGAGCGACTTAGCAATAGTACGGCTTCCTTTTATGATCTAATTGCCAAGTACAACGGGAATATCAATAATAATAACGATGTGAAGGCGACGGCCTATTATAGCAAGGATGCCTTCAGCATTACCTCCGATTCGCTTTACAAATATAGCAACCGCCTGTTCACTGTGAACTGGAACCATCGGTTCAACGATAAAAATACGGCGAGCCTAAATATCGCAAATTCTGAATATCGGTTCAATATTGGTTACGACGGGGCAGCAAATAACGATTTTGATCTTGGTTTTAAAATCAATGAGACCGAACTAAAGCTCAAATTCAACTACCTTTATAACAATGCCCATAAATTTACCTATGGGCTGGAAGGCAAACTCTATAATTCAAATCCAGGTAGTATAGCGCCTAAAGGCTCCGAATCTAACATTCAAAGTTTGATTATTCCGAAGGAAAAAGGTTTTGAATCCGCACTTTTCTTCTCAGACAACTATACCATCAACGATCGGTTTTTAGTAGATATCGGCCTACGTTATTCGTTTTTTGCCGCCCTCGGAAAAGCCTCCGAACGGTATTATGAAGCAGGCGTTCCGAAAAATGAATCGACATTGACCGAGATTAAGGAATTTGGCAACAACAAAGTTATTAAAACCTATTCAGGACCAGAGATTCGGGCATCTGCACGGTATTTTCTAGCTCCCGAACTTTCTGTGAAGGCTTCGTTTAATAGCACCATGCAATACGTGCATACGTTATCGAATACAACGACCGTGTCGCCAATAGACACTTGGAAATTGGCCGATGCGAATATCAAACCCGCCAGGGCGAACCAATATTCATTAGGACTTTACAAAAATCTGGATGCCAATAGTATAGAACTGAGCATAGAGGGGTACTACAAAACTTCATGGGATGTTCTTGATTTTAAGGTAGGCGCCCAGCTTTTATTAAACGAGACCATCGAGACCGAAGTGCTGCAGGGTGAAGGGAGAGCATATGGTGTTGAACTGTTACTACGCAAGAATCGGGGGGATTTCAACGGCTGGTTGGGATACACCTATTCCCGGTCCGAAATCAAGTTCGACAGCGAATTCGGCGAGGAGCGTATCAATAATGGGGAATACTTTCCCTCTAATTATGATAAACCCCACGATTTTAGTGCTGTACTGAATTACAAACTAACACGTCGCTTTAGCTTTTCGGCCAACTTTTTGTACCAAACGGGCAGGCCGGTAACCTATCCCGTCGGGAGATACACCTACAATAACACCGAATACGTGTATTATAGCAATCGCAATGAATTTCGAATCCCCGATTATTATCGATTGGATATTGGTTTTAATGTGGAAGGGAACCATAAGATAAAAAAATTTGCCCACAGTTTTTGGACGCTTTCGATCTATAACGTACTGGGTAGGAACAACCCATATTCGGTATTTTTTGTTACCGAGAACGGGCAGTTGAAGGCGTATAAGAGCTCTATTTTTGCGGTACCGATACCTTCGATAACCTATAGTTTTAAATTTTAGGCCTATGCAGAAATTTGTAAGACATCTACGGCATTTGGGATCTGGTATCGGGGGGGCGCTACTTTTATTGGGTTGTATTGAATCGTTCCCAATAGAGACTGATATCACGCCCGATAGCATTCTGGTGGTCGAGGCGACCATCACGAACGAGGCAAAGCAGCAGCGTATTGTTTTATCAAGATCCTACGCCTTAGATCAGCAAGGCCCGAATCCCGAGACAAATGCCCAAGTAAAAGTAGTCGATGATGGTCAGAATGAATATGTCTTTCAAGAGACCGAACCGGGAACCTATGTTTCCTCAGTACCATTCAGTGCAAAACCCGGCCGTGGCTATGGCCTTAACATTGTTACGTCGGAAGGTAAATCGTATGGATCTGATTCGCAGATTTTGCAAACTGGTTCTGTCATAGATTCGGTATATCCGGTACGTGAACTCAATGACTTTGGGAAAGACGGAATCGCGGTTTATGTAGATGCTACTGGCTCGGAAAACGGTTCAAGATACTTTCGGTATACCTATGAAGAGACCTATAAGATCGTAGCCCCGTTTTATGTACCACAGGATGCAATAGTGGTAAACGACCAATGGCCCGATTTTGAATATGCTCTGGTAGAGCGCAAAAGCAAACAAACCTGTTATGGCACCCGAATATCGAACCAGATCATTCTCAGTAATACCGATGGGCAAAGTGCCAACAAAACTAAACGATTTCAGGTCAAATTCATCCCAAGGGATGATTATAGCATCTCACATCGTTATAGCATCCTTGTAAAACAATATACGCAATCGGCCGAAGCGTATGCGTATTATGAAACGTTGCGCGATTTTTCACTATCTGAAAATCCATTTTCGGAGAATCAGCCCGGTTTTTTGGAAGGGAATGTCTTTTCAAAAAGCGACCCAAAAGAAAGGATCATTGGGTTTTTTGATGTCGCCTCGGTAACGACCAAGAGAATGTTCTTTAACTATGTTGATTTCTATCCCGGTGAACCTTTGCCGCACTATCCTTCGTTTTGTAGCATCGTCGAACCAAGTCCGGGATGCCCGGGCGGAGGTAGTGCTGGTTGCATTCCTTCTATGATTCGGAACATCCGGGAAGAAATATTGGTGTTTTATGACCTGAGTTCCCCAGGATCCGAGCCAGCATTCGGCGCGTACAAAATGGTGCCTTTCGCTTGTGGGAACTGCACAAAATTGGGGACGAATACGGTACCGGACTTTTGGATTGAATAATTTTAATAGGATGAAAAATCGTTTTTATTATATACTTTTTTTGGGGGTGTTTGCCACAAATACGGCCATGGGCCAGGTGGTGATACAAGACCTACAACAGCTAAAAGATCTACAGAAAGTTCCTTTGGAAAAAATGTATATCCACCTTGACACTTCTGTAGTTTTTCCAGGAGAATATTTAGACTATAGCATCTATTGCCTCAATGCGTATTCCTATCATTTAAGTGATATCAGTAAAATAGCCTATGTTGAGCTGGTATCCGAGACCGGGCAAATCATCTTTTCCCAAAAAATCAGGTTGGACAAGGGCAGGGGACAAGGCGACTATTTTGTGCCTGTAGAATTGCCATCAGGCAACTATAAGCTACTAGGTTTTACGCAATGGATGAAAAACGGAGGGATGGATCAAGTGTTCCAAGATGATGTGGTAGTCGTAAATCCGTATCAATCGGATCAAAGCGCATTGCGAAATCCGCTTGTGCCGGATTCTTTGGACACCAATAAAACGGAACGGTTTGAAGCCGTTGCAATACAAGGAAAAAGAGGTGCTGGCGAGGATATATTACAATTGCGCATCGATAGCGCGCAATATGGTACGCGAAGCAAGATCACGCTATTTCCCAAAAATTATAAGGGACCACTGGGGTATGGTAGTTATTCGATCGTAATTCGAAAAATTGAAGCCATAGACAAGGTATCGGACATGACGG
Source organism: Flavobacteriales bacterium (assembly GCA_038316335.1). Taxonomy (GTDB): domain Bacteria; phylum Bacteroidota; class Bacteroidia; order Flavobacteriales; family Flavobacteriaceae; genus JALHST01. The sequence goes on along the minus strand of JBBQAM010000083.1, from coordinate 1,192 downwards.
CCAATGGGTTTTCGGCTCGTACGGCAAATGTCAATAAGTTCATTCCACAAAACATACAAGATTCCCTTTATCTTCCTGAGCAACTTGGGGAACTTTTTTGGGGTCAGGTAAGGATTAAGGACACTAGGGCACCTGCCAAGGCAAAGACGGTGGTTATTTCCCTACCAGGGCCCGATTTTCAGCTTAAATATGCAATCACAGATCAAGACGGAAATTTTTTCACCTACCTGAATAAGGAATATGAGGCTTCTGCAGCCATCGTGCAGGTTTTGGATGCTATGCAAACCTATGATATAGCTATAAAAAAAGCTTCCCCATTGACCTATGAAGCCTTAAAATTCGGAAAGTTCAGGTTAACCTCGGAAATGGAAAAAATGATCGTAAGCCGCAGTGTTGAAAATCAAATCGAGAATGCGTTTTTCATGGTAAAACCTGACACAATTTTGTCGGTAAGGGACAATGATCCCTTTATCGGTGGCAATCCTGAAATTTACGAGTTAGATGATTATACGAGATTTCCAACCTTACGGGAAACCCTGGTAGAGGTGGTAGACAATGTCTGGGTCAAAAAAATCAATGGAGAAGATACGATGTGGGTGCGCCAGTATTTTGAGCCCACCAACGAAGCATATATCAATCTTACTCCCTTGGTCTTTATAGATGGTGTGCTGATACCAGATCATCAAGCGATTTTAGAATTCAACGCCTTTGAAATAAAGACCATTAAAACCGTCAGGGACCAGTTTGTAATCGGTGGCAATGAATATCTGGGAATGGTGGCCATAGAGACTATCAAAGGAAATTATTATGACGAATGGCAAGCCACTAAAAATGGGATAAAACAGGAACTCTTTAAACCGTTGCTAAAGAAAAATTATTTCAGCCAATCGTATTCAGATACCGACCGGACCACAAAAGAACGGATACCTGATTTGAGGAGGCAATTGTTATGGGTTCCCAATTACATACTTGATGGAAGCGAACAGCCCATCACTTTCTTTACATCGGATATTCCTGGAGATTATGAGATCGTTCTTGAAGGATTTACTAGCTATGGTAAGCCGATTTCCATTACACGGTCGTTTGAAGTAGTTGAATAGAATGTTCTAAGTCGTACCACACTAGCATCTCTGCATGGTAGGAGGGCGTAAAAGAGTATACCACTTGTTGTTAAGACTGTCCTGCAAGGTTC
>JBBQAM010000011.1:0-85648 GCA_038316335.1 Flavobacteriales bacterium | reverse complement strand
GGCCGGTGGCGGTGGTACGGCCTATGCGGCCGCGGCCACTTTCAATATTACGGAAAACACGACATTATACGCCCAGTGGACGCCCGAGACCTATACGGTCACCTATGACGGGAATACGAACACCGGCGGCACGGCCCCTGTCGACATTGGCAGTCCGTATACATCGGGTGCCTCGGTACAGGTGCTCGGCACGGGCACGCTGAACAAGACGGGCAATGACTTCACGGGCTGGAACACCGCGGCCAACGGCAGCGGCACGTCCTATTCACAAGGGAACACCTTCAACATTACGGGCAACACGACGCTCTATGCACAATGGGACGTTCCCACGGTAAGCTTCCAGGACAACGTTAGCTATACGGGCACGCTCGACACCTATATTTGGGACAATAATCCGACGACCTCCTATGGGACTGCTACTACCCTGATTCAGGATATCAATCCCAGTGATGAGCGTAGGTCGCTCTTAAAGTTCGACCTGGCCTCGATCCCCGCGGGCAGTGCGGTCACCTCGGCCGTACTCCAGTTCTATGTTACCACGGAAGGGGAGGGATTCGCGATGCACCGCATGTTGGCGGCCTGGGATGAATCCTCGACCTATACCTCATTGGGGGGCGGGGTGGATCCCGACGACGTGGAAGCGGCCAGTGCCGTTGACGGGAATTGGCCCGGTGAATTGAACTATGTGGGATACATTACCGTTACCGTCCCCGCTGCTACCATCCAAGGCTGGATCGATGCCCCGGCGACCAACAACGGGTGGCTGATGGTCGGCACGCATCCTTCGAATGGCCAACAACTGGCCTCAAGGGAGAACAGTACGCTTGAATGGCATCCCAAACTGAGCATCAACTATACGGCGGCGACCACGTATACGGTCACCTATGACGGGAATACGAACACCGGGGGCACGGCCCCTGTTGACGGCAGTAGTCCGTACACCTCGGGTGCCACGGTGACGGTGCTCGGCGCTGGAGACCTTTTAAAGACCGGCAACACATTCAACGGCTGGAACACCCAGGCCGATGGCGGGGGCACGTCCTATGCCGTAAGCGATACCTTTACGATTTCGAACAATACTACGCTGTTCGCACAGTGGACACCGGTTATCACCTACACGGTGGCCTATGACGGGAATACGAACACCGGGGGCACGGTCCCTGTTGACGGTAGTAGTCCGTACACCTCGGGTGCCACGGTAAACGTCCAGGGCGCAGGTACATTGACCAAGACAGGAAACACCTTTGCCGGCTGGAATACCCAGGCCGGTGGCGGGGGCACGGCCTATGCCGCGAGCGATACCTTTACCATCACCTCCAACACGACGCTTTTTGCACAATGGACGCCCGTAATCACCTACACGGTGACTTATGACGGGAACACGAACGATGGGGGCACAGCCCCTGTTGACGGCAGTAGTCCGTACATTTCGGGTGCCACGGTAAACGTTCTTGGCGCAGGGAGCCTTTCAAAATCAGGCAACACCTTCAACGGCTGGAACACCCAGGCCGGAGGCGGGGGTATATCTTATGCGGCGAGCGACATCTTTACCATCACCTCCAACACGACGCTGTATGCACAGTGGAACGCGGTTGTACTACCTGGCGATGATTTCACTATTGTTGCGATTCCCGATACCCAACATTTGGTAGATGGTACTCCAGGTAGTAACCCGGCAGCCTTTGCTGCCCAGATGCAATGGATCGTCGATAACAAGGAAAGTAGAAACATAGTTTTTGTTACAGGTCTTGGGGATATTGTACAAAATGGAGACAATAGTGGAAATAATTCTGAGTGGCTCATAGCAAGTGGTGCATACGGTTTACTTGAAAACCCGGCTACAACAACGCTTCCAGATGGTATCCCGTTCGGTCTTTCGGTAGGAAATCATGATCAGAGCCCTATTGGCGATGCCGCTGGGACGACTACATTTTTCAATCAGTATTTTGGGGTACCCCATTTCAGTGGACGTGTCTACTATGGTGGTAACTATGGTTCGAATAATGATAATAGCTATCAATTGTTCAGCGCGGGTGGAATGGATTTTATAATCTTTCATTTTGAGTATGATACGAGCATGGACCAGGCCGTTTTAGATTGGGCCGATGCATTATTGGCAACGTATAGCGACCGAAAGGCTATCATTACGACCCACTACATGGTAGGTACGGGCAATCCTGCCAGTTTTGGAACACAGGGGCAGGCGATTTATAACGCCTTAAGTGATAACGAAAACGTGTTCCTAACGCTTGGCGGCCATGTCAATGGAGAAGGAAGACGTTCAGACACCGGTAGCAATGGGAACATTATCTATTCAGTGGAATCAGACTACCAGGATGATCAAGGGGGTGGCAATGGGTATATGCGGATTATGACTTTTTCACCGGCCAACAACACCATTTCGGTAGAGACCTATTCCCCATACCTTGGCACCGCCGGACAAGATGCCGGTCATACCGATGACTCCAGTCAATTTGTTTTGGCCTACGATTTTGGGGCACCAGCAACTCCGGTCATATCCGTTTCAGGAACGCCGCTTTCCGCATTTACTTCAGATCCGGGAGTACCCTCCGCCGTGCAGAGTTATTCAGTCTCGGGGAGTGGTTTAACCACTGATATTACGGTTACCGCACCCACCGATTTTGAGGTTTCTACTTCAAGCGGCAGCGGTTTTGGTAGTTCCGTCACCCTCCCACGCTCTGGGGGTACTGTGGCCGCTACGACAATTTATGTACGTTTTAATAGGGCGACGCAAGGCATTACGAACGCAAATATTAGCAATACAAGTGCCGGTGCGAGCACTCAAAATGTAGCCGTAAGCGGCCAGGCCTCCAATCCTGTCTCGAATACCGAATTGGTCTTACAGGATGGCCTAGACAGTTATTCGGGCACTAGGGATACCTATATTTACAATACCGATCCCACCTTGGCAAGAGGAAATGAAATTACTTTCATACAGGATAATGAGACCAATGGGGAAATCACCAGGACTTCTCTTTTAAGTTTCGATCTTTCTTCGATACCTTCAGGAAGTACGATAACATCTGCGAGCCTTGAATTCAATGTAGATACCGAGGGCCAGGGATTTGATATGTTCCGCATGCTACAAGCCTGGGACGAGGCTACGGTAAGTTACAGCACCTTGGGGAACCGACATTATGCCTCAAATGGTACGGATGCAGAAAGTACAATCGATGCCAATTGGCCCGGGAATGATACCTATGTGGGTCCAATCACGGTCACTGTACCGGTATCGACCATCCAAGATTGGATCGACGGGACATTGGCCAACAATGGTTGGTTGATGGTGGCTACAGATTTAGCCGGGGACGGCCAGCAATTGTCGTCTCGTGAGAGTGCGACCCAAGCCATCAGGCCCAAACTGACCATTGGATATATCGCATCGACCACCGATCCATACATCTTGGTTTCTGGAAGTTCCTTGCCAGCATTTAGCAGTGAACCAGGTAGCCCATCTACAGTGCAGTCCTATACGGTATCCGGTGGTAATCTTACTGCGGGTATTGCGTTGACGGCACCAACCAATTTTGAAATTTCGACCAGTAGCGGAAGCGGATTCGGCACTAATCTAACCTTGCCACAAACTGGAGGTTCGGTTGCACCGACCACTATATATGTGCGCCTTAACCGGGCCACTGAAGGTGTCTCCAATGGAACCATAACGCATACCAGTAGTGGAGCATTGACGCGCAATGTTACACTAAGTGGGAATACAACCACCCCCTCCCTAACAGACGAAATCGTCTTACAAGACGGCCTAAACAGTTATGCCGGAACACGGGATACCTACCTATATGATGTTTCCCCAGGTACAGTGCGTGGCAGCGAGCTTACCTTTATACAAGATGTGAATACAGGGGATGACCGTACCTCCTTATTAAAGTTCGATCTGGCGCCAGTTCCGACGGGCAGTACCATTACATCGGCAACCCTTGAGTTCAATGTAGATACTGAAGGCCAGGGCTTTGCCATGTACCGCATGTTGCAGGCCTGGGACGAAGCGACCATTTCCTTCACTTCGAACGGAGGACATTTTGCCGCCGATAATTCAGACGCAGAAAGTACCTTAAATACAAGTTGGCCCGGTAATGATGGGTATACGGGGCCGATTACGGTCACCGTACCACCGTCGACCATCCAGGATTGGATCGACGGGACCTTGCCCAACAACGGTTGGCTCATGCTTGCCACCCATCCCGATGACGGGCAGCAATTGTCATCACGGGAGAGTGCCTCGCAGGCCATTAGGCCCAAATTGACCATAGGATACATCGCATCGACCACGGATCCGTATATTTTGGTATCGGCTACAACGCTACCATCATTTGATAGTGAAACCGGAACTCCCTCCGCCGTGCAGTCCTATACAGTTTCCGGTGGTAATTTGGGGGCTGACATAGCCCTTGCCGCTCCGGTCAATTTCGAAATTTCGTTAAACAGTGGCAGCGGTTTCGGTACGGTTTTAAACCTAGTCGAAAGCGGTGGTACGGTGCCTACAACTACCATATATGTGCGTCTGAACCGAGCGACCGAAGGCATCTCGAACGGTGTCATCAGTCATAGCAGTCCCGGAGCCATAGCGCGAAATGTTACGCTCAGTGGGAATACGACAGCACCTTCCTTAACCGACGAAATTGTTTTGCAGGATGGTTTGAATGGTTATTCCGGAACACGGGATACCTATCTTTTCGATGAAGCCGGCAATGAGGGCGTTGTAAGAGGAGCCGAACTGACATTTATACAGGACGTAAATACCACCGACGACCGCACGAGCTTATTGAAGTTTGATCTTGCGCCGATTCCTTCGGGAAGTATTATTTCATCGGCAACCCTTGAATTCAATGTGGATACCGAGGGCCAGGGATTCAATATGTATCGCATGTTACAATCGTGGGACGAGGCAACCATTTCCTATGTTTCCAATGGAAATCGGCATTTTGCCGCCAACGGCACCGACGCTGAAAGTGCCATAAATGCCAATTGGCCTGGGAATGATGGCTATACGGGACCAATTACGGTTTCCGTTCCCGCTGCAACCATTCAGGCTTGGCTAGATGGTACGTTTACTAACAACGGTTGGTTGATGTTAGCCACCGATTCGGCCGATGGACAGCAATTGTCATCTAGGGAGAGCACCACACAATCCATACGGCCTAAACTTACCGTTGAATACCTGTCAAGTACCGATCCTTTCATCTTGGTATCAGGGAATTCATTACCTGCATTCAACAGTGTACCTGGATCGCCTTCGGCTGAAAAATCCTATACGGTATCGGGTGGCAATCTTACCACGGATATCGCTTTGACGGCTCCTGCCGATTTCGAGATCTCTACAAGCAGCGGTAGTGGATTTGGCCCTACTTTAACCTTGACACAAACCGGTGGCGCGATATCAGCAACTACCATCTATGTGCGTTTGAATCGGGCAACGGTTGGTACACCATCGGGAAATATTAGCCATAGCAGTGATGGGGCTACCACTCAAAATGTCGCTGTAAGTGGGGTAACGGCCGTTCCACAACCGACCATTACGATTTCAGGATCGCTTATCGCATTTAACAGCCAAGCAGGAATACCATCTGCAACGCAAAGTTATACGGTAGCAGGAAGTGATTTAACAGCCGATATCGCCTTGACTGCTCCAACCGATTTTGAAATCTCTACAACCAGTGGTAGTGGCTATGGTTCTGCCATAACCTTAACCCAAGCCGGAGGTTCCGTGAACGCAACTACTATTTATGTGCGTTTAAATCGGGCAACTGATGGGTCTTCCTCTGGAAACATTAGTCATACCAGTGCTGGCGCCATTACGAAGAATCAAGCGGTTACAGGGCAAACCTTAACTGTTCTGGCCGTAACCGGTATAGAATTGATAGATGCCGACAACAATGTCTCCTTAGGCGCCTTGACCGATGGTATGATCATCGACATAAATACCTTGCCCACATTGAACCTGACCATTGAAGTCTTTGCTACCAATGATGTAGAGAGTCTTCGTCTGGTACTCAGTGGCGCGAAGTCACAGACCATGACAGAGAACAATCCGCTCTATGCCCTCTATGGGAATAGTGGATCGAATTATAATGGAAGTACCTTTATAGTGGGAACCTATTCCTTTACGGTTACACCCTTTTCGGGTAACAACCTGACCGGTACCCAGGGTACTCCGAGGACGGTAAACTTTGAGTTGGCAGATGCACCACCGATAGACAATGATGGTGATGGCTACAATGCCGACGTGGACTGTGATGACAATAATTTTGATGTCAACCCGGGAGCGACCGAGATATGCGATGGCATCGATAACAACTGCGATGGCCAGATCGACGAAGGCGTTACAACCACGTACTATGCCGACACCGACGGGGATGGCTATGGCGACCCTGCTAGCGAGCTACAGTCATGCGGCCCGGTGGCCGGGTATGTAACCGACAATACAGACTGTAACGACAGCATTGCCGAAATAAACCCCGGTGCGATCGAGATCTGTGATGGCATCGACAATAACTGCGACGGACAGATCGACGAAGGCTTGGCGCCGGTGGCCTATTACGCCGACCTTGACGGGGACGGTTATGGTAATCTGTCGGACGAAGTACTTTCCTGCAGTGGTCCACCAACGGGTTATGTGGCAGACAATACCGATTGTGATGATACCTTGTCAGCAATCAACCCGGGTGCTGTAGAGATCTGCGACGGGATCGACAACAATTGTGACGGGACCATCGATGAAGGCTTTCCAGGCGATAGTTATTACGCCGACTTGGACGGCGACGGCTACGGGGACCCAGCAAGTGTAATCCTGGCGTGTAGTATGCCAACGGGCTATGTGACCGACAATACCGACTGTGACGATACGATGGCTGCAATCCATCCCGGCGCTGTTGAGATCTGTGATGGTATCGACAACAATTGCGATGGGAATATCGACGAAGGAATTCCAACAATTAGTTATTATGCAGACCTTGATGGGGACGGTTTTGGTAACCCCTCGAGCGAATTGCAATCATGCAGCGCCCCTGCGGGGTATGTAACGAACAATACAGACTGTAACGACAACAATGCCGCAGTACATCCAGGGGCAGTCGAGATCTGCGATGGTATCGACAACAACTGTAACGGGCTAGTTGATGGGGATGAGCCTGGGGTGACCTGTTCAACCGTACTTTCGGTAACAGGCATCACGTTGATCAATGCCGCTAGTGATGTTGCCCTGTATCCGTTGACCAATGGCATGGTGATCAATATAGCCACATTGCCGACTCAGAACCTGAGCATCGAGGCCTTCGTTACCTCCGATGTCGGCAGCGTACGAATGGTTCTTTCAGGATCCAAGACCAAGACACAGACCGAGAACAATGCACCCTTGGCCTTGTACGGCAATACGGGGGCCGATTATATCGGCAGCAATTTCGGCCTGGGCACCTATACGATAACCGTAACGCCCTATTCTGCCAAGTACCTCGGGGGTACCCAGGGCACGCCACGGGTCATCACCTTCCAGTTGGTGGCAGGGCTTGTAGACAATGACGGGGACGGCTATCTCAACGATGTGGACTGTAACGACAATAACGCTGCGATACATCCGGGTGCTCCCGAGATCTGTGACGGTATCGACAACAATTGTGACGGCCAGATCGACGAAGGGCTTCCGACCAGCACCTATTATGCCGACCTTGACGGGGACGGCTATGGCAACCCCTCGAGTGCGACCCAATTGTGCGGCCCACGTACTGGCTATGTCACGAACAATACCGATTGCAACGACAACAATGCAGCGGTACACCCGGGCGCGGTCGAAATCTGCGACGGGATAGACAACAACTGTGACGGACTTATAGACGGGGCGGACCCTGGGGTAAGTTGCCCGGTCGCTTTGTCAGTAACTTCCCTGGCACTTATAAACGCGAATACCGATTTGTCAATAGGCGCTCTAACCAATGGTATGGTCATCGGGCTAAATACGCTACCGACACAAAATCTCACTATTGAAGCCTTTGTAACCTCTGATGTGAAAAGTATAAGGATGGTGCTCACTGGCGCAAAGGCCAAGACACAGACGGAGAATAATGCCCCCTTGGTTTTGTATGGAAATACCGGACCGGATTATATTGGCAGCCTCTTTGGGGTAGGCAACTACACCATCACGGTCACACCTTATTCAGGCAAGAACCTGACCGGCAGCCAGGGAACGCCCAAAATCGTAAGCTTCCAGGTGGTTCAGAACGGCCCGGCACTGACGGCCAAAATCGGGAACACCCTTACGCTATCGCCTAATCCGGCCAGCAGTTATACCGAGGCCAGTTTCGAAAATCCCGAAACGGTGGAGACGATCATGGTCTTCGATATCACGGGCAGGCTGGTGCGTACCTATTCGGCAGAGGATATCAAGGCCGGGGAGATATATACCCTTGACCTGAATTTTATGCAGCCGGGAACGTATATCATTAAAACCACGAATGATCGGGGCTTCCATTTCCAGAAACAAATGATTATACGCGAATAATTTAAAAATCAAGAAAAAAAAGAAGACCTGGTAACAGGTCTTTTTTTTTGGCTAAAAAGGACAAGAGGAGTAGTATGTTATAACATTTAGAAAATGTTCTTAAATTTTAGTGACTGCCATACAATCGTTTCAGTGTGTGCTACTAAGTTATATCCATTATCCAAAGACATTATTTTTTTAAGAAATCAACTTTTTAGAAAGCATATCCCGAAATTGAATAGTAAGGAAAGATCTGGGTCGATTATTTCAATACGGAAATCACAAATTAAGCACCACGCTGTACTCAAAATAAAAAATGATGCGCCGCTAACTAGCCCATAATCTGGCGCCTATTTTGGGAGTAAGTTGTCCTAATAAAAATGCTCTTCAACTAGTATATTTTATAACTCGCAGAATATGAGCCACTTTTACCGTTAAATATTTGATACCGAAAGGTAGCACTATTTCTCGGCTGATTGTAGTAGACTTCGTTTTCAATCCTGTTTCAATTTTAATCAGGGAAAAGAAGATACCTCTAAGGCCGTTTGGTTTTTATGCCAAGGCGATTTACCCCCAAATCCCTCCATTTGATTCCTTGATTATGCTCATGATCAAATGAGTATACATGCGTAAATTTTACTTTGAAAGAATCGTAAGAATTCCTTTTGTCAAGTTTAAAGTTTGGCCGCGTTTACTCGCATGGTACTCCCAATAAATATCAGCTTGGGATTGAATTTATAACCTAATAACTAACTGAAAGGAATGAAAAATCTAATATGTTTAACGGCACTTTTATTGCCACTGTATCTGTTTTGTCAAACACCGACGTTCTCAGATAATAGAGGTTTTTACGACACCCCGTTTGTGTTGAGCCTGAGTACCGATATACCTGGGGGGACGATACGATATACAATGGATGGTTCGCCTCCAAGTACTACTGCCGGTCTCATCTATTCTAGCGCACTTTCGATTACGACGACAACCGTCGTTCGTGCAATTGCCTATTCGGGATCGACCGTCTCGCCGATAGCAACAAATTCGTATATATTTTTAGCGGATGTAATTCAACAACCCGAAGATATTTCAGGATGGCCAAATCCGGTATATCGTTTGGGACGAGGTACAGAAACAGCGCGGCATGATTATGGAATGGATCCTGCAGTTGTTAGCAATCCTGCATATAGTGGTAGTATTATTCCCGGACTATTGTCTATCCCGACCATGTCAATCGTTATGGATCAAAGTGAATTTTGGGAAATGTATACTGGCGATGCGGGTTTTCCGGGATCGGTAGAAATCATCTATCCCAACGATGCGTATCCCCCCGAGCAATTCGATCTCGAAGTGGAATCGCATAGTCATAACTATCTGAAGCGTTCCATCAAATTGGATGTCAACAATTCAATAACTTCCAATTTATTAAAGACCAATCCAATAACTGGAAATAGCGCGACGACTAATTTTACGGATACTAAGTTTGTCATTCGTGGGGGAAATAATCGCTCATGGGCAAGAAACTGGAATCCGGATCGTACGACTTATGGTAGGGACGAGTGGTATCGTGCTTCACAATTGGCAGCCTCGGGGATCGGCATGCGTGGTACCTTTGTTCATCTTTATGTGAACGGACTTTATTGGGGCTTATTTAACCCGATACAGCGACAGGACGCCGGTTTTATGACCTCTTATTTTGGAGGGGATGTCAATGATTGGATGACCTTGAACCACAATGGCATTGATGGGGGCGACGCAACCCGATTCACTTATCTAACCACCACCTTGGCGAGCAAGAATATGGGTATCCAGGCCAACTACGAGGAAGCCAAACAGTACCTTGATGTTGAAAAGTTTATTGATTATTTGATGATCACCTGGATGTCGGGAATGGTTGATTGGCCAGCTAATAACTACTATGGTGGAAATCGAAATGTTCCGCCAGAACCCTTTAATTATTATGCCTGGGATGGAGAATGGTCTTGGGACACCCAGACCGATTGCGGAAGTTGTCCGCCCAATGACGGTGCATGGGTGCATCCCTTATTCAGAAGTGACAAATCGGGCGGGGCGGCCATTACAAGACTTTGGCATAGTTTGCGTGCCAATCCTGAATTTATGCAATTATTTGTAGATCGGGTAAATCTTCAGTGTTTTAATAATGGTCCCCTTTCAGATACTGCCTCCAGGGCAAGATGGGCAACGATCAATCAATATATAGAAACGGCTATTATTGCAGAATCGGCACGTTGGGGCGATGGTCTTAACGATGGTCGGACGCGTACCAAGAATGATGACTGGATTCCCGAGGTTGCTCGTTTGGATGCCTTAATGAACGGAAATGCAGCAAGGTTTATTGCTGCTTTAAGGGCAGAAGGTTATTATCCCGATCTCGATGCGGTCGAATTCAATAAACCTGGAGGTTCGGTGATTGCTGGTTTTGAGCTGGTAATGACCAATCCGAATACCACGGGAACTATTTATTATACTACTGATGGCTCTGATCCAAAATTGGCCAATGGGGCCGTTTCGTCATCGGCATTGGTGTATTCAAGCCCTATCACCGTGCCATCAAGTGATATTCTTACCATAAATGCCAGAATTAAGGATGGTACTGAATGGAGTGCCAAAAACACCGCTTCCTATTCAGTCTTGGAATTGTATATCAATGAATTTTTGGCTAGCAATAGTACAGGCATTACCGACGAGTCCGGGTCTCATGAGGATTGGATCGAGTTTTATAATGCTGCTGCCTTACCAGTTGATATTGGGGGCATGTATATCACAGATAATCTTACAGATCTTACCCAATGGCAAATCCCAGCTAACGATCCAATAGCTACAACCATTCCTGCGGGGGGCTATCTTCTTGTTTGGGCCGATAACCAACCCGAGGAGGGCCCTTTGCATGTAAACATTAAACTGGGAGCCGGCGGAGAGGCCATAGGCCTCTCCACACAGGGAAATTCAGGTATCGAAGTAATTGATTCCTATACTTTTGGGGCCCAGACGACTGATATTTCCATGGGCAGATTTCCAGATGGTGTAGACAACTTTGTGACTTTTAGCAATCCGACGCCAAGGTCAGCCAATTCGTTAGGCTTTGCGACCGGTATTTTTATCAATGAATTTCTTGCCGGGAATGTCAACGGAATAACCGATGAAGCTGGGGATCATGAAGATTGGATCGAGATTTATAATAGCAATAGTGCTGCAGTTGATATAGGCGGTTTTTATATTACCGATGATTTGACAAATCCATTATTATTTCAACTACCTACCGATAACCCAAGTGCTACCACGATTTCCCCTGGTGGGTATATCATACTTTGGGCGGATGGGGAGCTGGCCGAAGGTCCATTGCACATTTCCCCAAAACTGGGTAAGGGAGGAGAAGCAATAGGCTTGACACAACAAATTGGATCTGCACAGCAATTTATTGATTCATTCACCTTTGGAGCTCAAATGGATGATGTATCACAAGGAAGATATCCAGATGGCGATGCATTTCAGCGATTTTTTTATCAGCCGACCCCAGGAGTTTCGAATACGATTCCTTTTGTTACAGGCCTCTCGATTAACGAAGCTTTGGCCGTGAACACCAATTCGATTTCCGATTCAAATGGTGAGAAAGATCCCTGGATAGAAATCTATAATTTCAATCCTGACCCAATTGATATTGGTGGACTTTTTATTAGCAATGATCTTGGCAATCCATCACTTTGGCAGATACCGATGACCGATCCAAGTGCTACAACCATTCCTTCAGGCGGGTTTATTACGCTCTGGGCCGACAATCAGAGTGGCCAAGGTGTTTTACATCTTCCCTTTTTGTTGAACGGTGCGGGAGGAGATTTGGTATTATCGGATATCATCGGCCCGGATGTTTCTAACATCGATTCAATGAGCTACCCAAGCCAAAATGCAAATATCTCCTTTGGCAGATATCCAGATGCATCCAAGCAATTTAAACGCTTTATTGCTCCGACACCCAATGCTAATAATGTGCTCCCACTAGTCACGAATATTTTTATAAATGAGTTTTTAGCGGGAAATACTTCAACCAATTCTGACGAAAATGGGGAGTTCGAGGACTGGGTAGAACTTTACAATGCAGGTAGTACACCTGTTGATGTCGGAGGACTTTTCATCGTTGATGATTTGACGGAAACAAATCCGTACCAAATACCAACAACGTCGCCTCAGGCGACTACCATTCAACCAGGTGGTTTTCTATTACTTTGGTGCGATCGGCAAATGGAACAGGGCGTGCTGCATGTAGACTTTGCATTGAGCAAAAATGGGGAGCAATTGGGGTTGCTTCAGAAAAATGGCGATGTTACCACTATTATAGATTCATACTCTTTTCCGGCACAAACCGATGATATTTCAGAAGGAAGGTCGATTGATGGAGGTCCCACATTCGTGAATTTTACGACGCCTACGCCCAATGCAACAAACTTTCTTGTTCCTGCACAAAGACCATTTATCACCACCTGGTTTACAACAACCAACAATGAGCGTATTACAATACCAACCTCCAACTTGGGCGAAGTGTACAATTATACAGTAGATTGGGGCGATGGTACAATAGATTCAGGTTTAACAGGTGATGCTACTCATACTTATGCGATACCAGGAACTCAAACAGTGGAGATTACGGGAACCTTCCCTCGTATTCGATTTAATGCTGCTGGTGATATAAATAAGATACGTTCGGTAAAGCAGTGGGGTGATATTGCATGGAGTAGTATGGCGCTGGCATTTCAGGGCTGTGCCAATTTGGATGTAACCGCAAATGATGTGCCCAACTTATTAGGGGTCGCTGATATGAATTATATGTTTGCTGGCTGTACCTCTTTAGTGGGAAATTCAACTATTAGTAACTGGGATACTCGTGGTGTGAAAATTATGACGGGCTTGTTTTTCAATACTTCGGCATTTAACAAGGACATAGGCAGTTGGGACACTAGTACGGTAACTAATATGGACAGTATGTTTTTCAGTGCATCTGGTTTTAACCAGGACCTAAATAGTTGGGATACCAGTAAAGTGACCACTATGTTCCAAATGTTTTTTCAAGCCTCTAGTTTTGATCAAGATCTGAGCGGTTGGGATATCAGTAGCCTTACCAATGCTGGACGTATGTTCACTGAGGCCCTCTCTATTGCGAACTATGATGCCTTACTCAATGGTTGGAGTACGTTGGACAATGGTGAAACTCAAGTGCCAAGCAATGTCAATTTTACAGCCGAAAATAGTCAGTTCTGTCTTGGCGAACCGGGGAGAACCATTTTGGAAGATTTGGGTTGGACCATTTTTGATGGAGGCCCTAACTGCCTTACACCCCTTTCCATAACCGGTATAGAATTGATAGATGCCGACAACAATGTCTCCCTAGGTCCTTTAACCGATGGTATGATCATCGACATAAATACCTTGCCGACCTTAAACCTGACCATAGAGGTTTTTGCAACCTCCGATGTTGAGAGTCTTCGTCTGGTACTCAGTGGCGCGAAGTCACAGACTACCACTGAGAACAACCCACTTTATGCCCTCTATGGGAATAGTGGTTCGAATTATAATGGAAGTATCTTCATCCTAGGGTCCTATTCGTTTACGGTGACCCCCTATTCTGAAAACAACCTAGGCGGTACCCAGGGGACGCCGAGAACGGTAACCTTCGAACTGCGGGACGCCCCTCCGGTAGACAATGACGGGGACGGCTACACGGCGGATGTAGATTGCGATGACAATAATTTCGATGTAAACCCGGGTGCGACCGAGATATGCGATGGCATCGACAACAACTGCGATGGCCAGATCGATGAAGGCGTTACAACCACGTACTATGCCGACACCGACGGGGATGGCTATGGCGACCCTGCTAGCGAATTGCAATCATGTGGCCCTGTTACGGGTTATGTAACCGACAATACAGACTGTAACGACGGCGTTGCTGCGATAAACCCCGGGGCGATCGAGATCTGTGACGGAATCGACAACAACTGCGATGGCCAGGTTGACGAAGGTTTTACTACCGAAAACTATTATGCCGATCTTGATGGGGACGGGTATGGCGATCCTTCAAGTGTGCTGCAAGGATGTAGTCCTCCATCAGGGTATGTCTTAGATGGCACCGATTGCGACGATACTAATGAAGCTGTGCATCCTGGCGCTGCAGAGATCTGCGACGGCATCGACAACAATTGTGATGGGAATATCGACGAAGGTTTTACACCCTTGGCCTATTATGCAGATCTTGATGGGGACGGGTATGGTAATCCTTCCGATGAAGTTCAATCGTGTAGTGGTGCACCGACTGGTTATGTCACTGATAATACAGATTGTGACGATACCATAGCTACTATCAATCCCGGTGCTGCCGAAATCTGTGATGGTATCGACAACAATTGCGATGGGAATATCGACGAAGGTCTTCCAACAACTAGTTATTATGCAGACCTTGATGGGGACGGTTTTGGTAACCCATCGAGCGAATTGCAATCATGCAGTGCCCCTGTTGGTTATGTTATGAACAAAAGCGATTGTAATGACAACAACGCTTCTGTATACCCAGGCGCCATAGAAATTTGCGATGGGATCGACAACAATTGCAACGGCCAGATCGATGAGACCTGTTCGACCGTTCTTTCTGTCACGGGTATCACGTTGATCAATGCCGCCAGTGATGTGGCCCTGTATCCATTGACCAATGGTATGGTAATCAATGTGGCCACCCTTCCGACCCAGAACCTGACCATCGAGGCCTTTGCTACCTCCGATGTCGGAAGTGTACGGATGTCCCTCAGCGGATCGAAGAGCAATACACGCATTGAGAATAATGCACCTTTGGCCCTGTATGGTAATTCTGGGGCCGATTATGCAGGCAGTAATTTCGGCCTTGGTACCTATACGATTACCGTGACACCCTATTCTGCCAAAAACCTAGGCGGTACCCAGGGAACGCCACGTACCGTCACCTTCCAATTGGTGGCTGGGCTCGTAGACAATGACGGGGACGGCTATCTCAACGATGTGGACTGTAACGACAACAACCCGGCAATACATCCGGGTGCCCCTGAGATCTGTGATGGTATCGACAACAACTGCGATGGCCAGATCGATGAAGGGCTTCCGACCAGTACCTACTATGCCGACCTTGACGGGGACGGCTATGGCAACCCCTCGAGTGCGACCCAATTGTGCGGCCCACGCAGCGGTTATGTCACGAACAATACCGATTGCAACGACAACAATGCGGCGGTACACCCGGGCGCGGTCGAGATCTGCGACGAGATCGACAACAACTGTGACGGACTGATAGACGGGGCGGACCCTGGGGTAAGTTGCCCGGTCGCCTTGTCGGTCACTACGATTCGCCTGTTCAATGCAGATACCGATTCATCGTTGGGTGTTATGACCAACGGAATGATTATAGGAATGAACACCCTGCCGACACTGAATCTTACCATAGATGCCATGGTCACCTCTGATGTGCAAAGTGTTCGGATGGTACTTTCAGGTGCCAAGAATCAGTCTCAGATCGAGAATAATGCCCCATTGGCCCTTTATGGGAATAGCGGGAGCGATTATGCAGGTAGTCTATTTGTGCAAGGCAACTACACCATCACGGTCACACCCTATTCGGGCAGGAACCTGACCGGTAGCCAAGGTACCCCCAAGATCATAAACTTCCAGTTGGTGCCGACCGGCCTGGCGTTAACTGCCAAATCGGTCAATACCCTGACCGTATCGCCCAATCCGGCAACTAGCTATACCGAAGCCAGTTTCGAAAATCCCGAAACGGTGGAGACAATCATGGTATTCGATATGCTGGGCAGATTGGTGCGTACGTATACGGCGAAAGAGGTCAAGGCCGGGGAGATATATTCGCTCGACCTGAATTTTATACAGCCAGGCACCTACATCATCAGGACCATAGACACAAAAGGCTTCCATTTCCAGAAACAGATGGTGATAAAGCCATAAGTCAGTAACCAACCAAAAAAAAAGAGGCCCGATTTCGGGTCTCTTTTTGATTTTAGGAGCATGCTAAAGCTATTCTTTCATGGTATGGTAGACGTTTTGAACATCATCGTCTTCCTCTATTTTTTCTAAGAGTTTATCAACATCTGCGACCTCCTCCTCAGACAATTCTTTGGTGATTTGTGGAATTCGCTCAAAACCCGATGACAAAATCTCAATATCCCTATTTTCAAGTTCTTTTTGAATGGCCCCAAAACTTTCAAAGGGCGCATAAATGAGAATACCGTCTTCATCTATAAAAACCTCCTCGGCCCCAAAGTCGATTAATTCCAACTCGAGTTCTTCCGGGTCGATACCTTCGGCAGGGATTCGGAAATTGCAGGTATGATCGAACATGAATTCAACCGAACCGGAAGTTCCCAGACTCCCGTTGCATTTATTAAAATAGCTGCGAATATTGGCAACTGTTCGGGTATTATTATCAGTCGCGGTTTCAATTAAAATAGCGATACCGTGTGGGGCATAACCTTCGAACAATACCTCCTTGAAATCTCCCAGACTTTTGTCAGAGGCCCTTTTTATAGCGCGCTCAACATTATCTTTGGGCATGTTAACCGCTTTGGCGTTTTGAATAACGGCCCGTAAACGGGAATTCGCGTTTGGATCTGGGCCTCCATCCTTTACCGCCATAACGATATCTTTGCCAATACGCGTAAAGGCCTTTGACATGGCCGACCATCGTTTCATTTTGCGTGCTTTCCGAAATTCAAAAGCTCTTCCCATAGTATTCGTTTGCTATATTTTTTACGGAGGTAAATTTAAACAAATTCCAAATTCACCCTATCAAATTCAAAAAGGTCGATAAAACATCCATTCGTTTTAAATATGAAACCATGGCTTTTTTAGTCACTTTCAATAATCTTTTCGATGACATGTGCCAATTCGAAATCTTTTTCGGTAATACCTTCAACCGAGTGGGTATTGAGTCTTATAACAAGTGAATTGTACACATTGGTCCATTCAGCGTGATGGTTGTGTTTCTCAAATTCAAAGGCCAGTCGCGTCATAACTGAAAAAGCCTCCTTAAAATTTTTAAACTCAAAGCTTGTTTGAATGGCATTGTCAATGAACTCCCATCCTTCGAGCTTATCGAGCCTTTCTTCAATAGTGCGTTGATTCAATTTTTGCATGATTTCTCTTTTTATAAATATAAATAATCCTTTGCCGCTTTACTAACCTAAAATATGATGATCGATAATTTCCTGATAACTCGTCTGTAGGTTTTTTGGTAGTTTATTCTCCTTTGGGAGAACCGCCATATAACGCTCTTCATTGGTAGTATAGATGCGCTTGAAAATAGGGTTGAATTTACCGATACGCTCAACGATTTCTCTGATAAAATCTTCATGATGCACCACATCGTTACTCCCTAAATGATAGATGCCGCTCTTGTTGTGGTTGATAAGGTAATGTATTTGTTGGGTCAATTTATCGACACTGGTTACATTCATTATCAGATTCGGAAATACCTCGACAGGTTCATTGCTCCAAATATTATCCTTAATTTCTTTTATCCTAGGGGAATTATTTCCGAAAACCATGGGTACCCTTATGATGGCCATTTTTTCTTTTGGTAAGCGCATCAACATATTTTCGATCTTGATTTTCAATCGGCCATAAATACTTTCCGAAAGCGTCTTGTCATTCTCGTAGGATGGATATTTACTATATGCATCAAAGACATTGGCAGAAGAGATAAAATAGATTCTGCCGTCAATTCGGGACACATATTCCAAAATGTGTTGATGTGCTACGATTTGGGCATCAAAATTGCCCCTGAGGGCAGAAATAATTAGTTGAGGCTTTATTTTATCCAGTATTTGGAAGATATCGTCCTCGGTAATATCGTAGCTAAAAAACTGCTTGTTATCTCGAAATAACTTGTTTGAAAAATAGGTGCCATAGGTGTCAAAGTAGTTGCATAGTTCCTTATATATGGCGTTTCCCAAAAATCCACTGCCCCCTAATATGAGTATTTTTTTTCGCGCATCGTCCATCTTTCCCCTCCTTTTTCCCATATAGGTATTAACCTTTGTAAAATGGTAGTTTTACCACGGTCGCAGCTACCGCATTTTTCCGTATCTGAATATATATCTTACTACCGATTTCTGAAAATATAACGGGTACGTATCCCAGGCCGATTCCCTTTCCTAAAGAAGGGGACATGGTCCCAGACGTGACGAGGCCTATTTTTTTCCCTTGACTGTCTACAATGTCATAACCATGACGCGGAACCCCACGTTCATCCAATTCAAAAGCAATCAGGCGTCGATCAGCCCCATGCTCCTTTTCTTTGGCAAGCGCCTCACAATTGACAAAATCCTTAGTGAATTTTGTTATCCAACCAAGGCCTGCTTCAAATGGTGAGGTTTCGTCATTGATGTCGTTCCCATAAAGACAATAGCCCATTTCAAGTCGCAAGGTATCCCTTGCTGCCAAACCTACGGGTTTTATATCAAAGTCGGCACCTGCTTCGAAAACGTTGTCCCATATCTGCTTTACCTCACTATTCTTGCAGTATATTTCAAATCCGCCCGATCCCGTATATCCCGTTGCCGAGATGATGACATGTTCTATTCCTGCAAAATCACCTACGACAAAATTGTAAAATTTAATTTCGGAAAGATTAATCGAAGTAAGTGATTGCATTGCCTCCACGGCCTTAGGCCCTTGGATTGCCAATAGTGAATAGTTATCAGAGATATCCCGCATCTCGGCATCATAATCGGCATTGTACTTGGCAATATGGTCCCAATCTTTCTGGATGTTCGATGCGTTGACCACCAACAAATATTGCGCTTCTTTAATTCTATATACGATAAGATCATCTACAATGCCGCCCGTTTCATTCGGGAGACAACTATATTGCGCTTTTCCAATGGTCAATTTAGAGGCATCGTTTGATGTGACCTTCTGTATTAGTGCCAAGGCATTTGACCCACTTATGAGAAATTCACCCATATGGGAAACGTCAAAAACACCCACACCTTTGCGAACGGCGTCATGTTCGGCGTTGACTCCTTCATAGGATACTGGCATATTATAACCGGCAAATGGAACCATTTTGGCCCCTAGGGCTTCGTGGGTTTTTGTAAGGGCGGTATTTTTCATGACGACTTTTTAGCAGCGCAAAGCTATTGAATAATTTAAGGATGGGAAAATACGCTTCACAATGTTTTTAATTTTTATTGCTAATCGATC
Organism: Flavobacteriales bacterium; assembly: GCA_038316335.1. GTDB lineage: Bacteria > Bacteroidota > Bacteroidia > Flavobacteriales > Flavobacteriaceae > JALHST01. The sequence goes on along the minus strand of JBBQAM010000011.1, from coordinate 65,898 downwards.
TTGGTAGCACTTAGGCTTGAAGTAGATAATTTTTAACGTCTGAATAGGTCGCTATCTTATTGCTAATAGATTTTTTATCCATCAATTTCACAATCGAATCGGGAATGTCTAAGTTTTCTCGAATGGTATCTTCCACTAGATCCAGGAATTTTACTGGATGTGCTGTTTCCAGAAAAATACCATAGGTTTCCTGATGTGTTGCCTGATATTTTTTAAGGCCCAAATACCCAACGGCGCCATGGGGATCCGCAATATAGTTAAAGTCGTTATAAAGCTCCAACATGGCCTGCAACGTCTCGGCATCGGTAAATGAATAGGCCGATAGCTGTTTTTCCAACGTTCCAAAATCGTTCATATACAACTGGCGGATCCTAATGAAATTGCTGGGATCACCAACATCCATGGCGTTTGAAATAGTGGCCTTGGAGGCTTTTGGCTCATAATGCCTCGATTTCATAAATTGTGGCACTGTATCGTTTACATTGGTAGCAGCTATAAAATGGTTTACAGGCATGCCTAATCGTTGCGCCATCATACCCGCACAAAGGTTACCGAAATTACCGCTCGGTACCGAAAAAACAAGCTCCTTTTCCTGGGACTTGGCCTGCTTGTAGGCAAATAGAAAATAAAATAACTGAGGCAGCCATCGTGCGACGTTGATAGAATTGGCGGAGGTTAACGTCTTTTTTTGTAGCAGTTCATCATCTAAAAAGGCAGTTTTTACCATTTTTTGGCAATCATCGAAGGTACCATCGACTTCCAGGGCCGTAATATTTTGGCCCAACGTAGTCAATTGACGTTCCTGAATATCACTAACTTTACCACTAGGATACAAGATAACGACCTTGACACCTTTTACCCCAAGGAAGCCATTGGCCACGGCACCACCGGTATCTCCTGAAGTGGCTACCAATACGGTGATTTCACGAGTCGTTTTCTCTAAAAAAAACTCCAGACATTTGGCCATAAAACGCGCACCAACATCCTTGAAGGCCATGGTAGGGCCATGAAAAAGTTCTAGGACGGCCACATTTTTTTCGATTTGAACTAATGGGAATTCGAAATCAAGAACTTCCTGTAAGATGGCTTTCAGTTTCGTTTCGGGAATGTCATCCTTTACAAAATCCCAGATTGCTTGAAAAGCAATTTCATGGTTCGAAAGCTTTTCGATTTCCTTAAAAAAAGAATCGGGCAAAGGTGTAATTCGTTCTGGGAAATACAAACCTTTATCAGGCGCAATCCCTTTAAGCACAGCATCCTTAAAAGATACTTCCGGGGCATTTTTGGTAAGGCTATAAAATTTCAATTTGACTTTTTTTTTATTAGAAATAGGTCACTTTTAGTCCGATATTCGCTTATTTCGGATGGAGACAGGGCTTTACCCGACCCACATACGTATTCATTACTTGCAGTGTTTCACTTCCTACTTCGCACTGCTTATTATTTTGATGCCTTCTGAATTTATTTTTGAAACGTGAACATCGTAGTCGATACCAATATTTTGGTATACACTTTTCATGGCCTCTGCAACCTCTTGCGCCTTTTTTTTGCCTTTACTGAATGCAAAGATCGACGGGCCGGATCCTGAAATACCACAACCCAATGCTCCTGTTTTCATCGAAGTTAATTTGACGGCATCAAAGCCAGGAATGAGGATCGACCGAATGGGCTCGACAATATGATCTACCAGGGATCGACCGATAAGTTCATAATCGGCCTTAAAAAGTCCGGCTACCAATCCGCCAACATTGCCCCATTGTTTTATGCCATCCGCCAAGGAAATCGATGTTTTCAGTATTTTTCTGGAGTCGGAAGTCTTGACCTCTATTTGTGGATGGATTACCGTTGCATATAATTCAGAGGGGCAGGGAATGGGAATAATATCCAATGGTTCATAGCTTCGCACCAAGGTAAATCCTCCATAGAGTGCCGGTGCCACATTATCGGCATGCGCGACTCCACTGGCCAACCGCTCTCCTTCCATGGCAAATTGCACCAATTCCAATCTTGTAAACGGCCGCCCCAATAATTCGTTCATAGCCCAAACCGCGCCAGATGAGCTGGCGGCACTACTTCCAATACCACTGCCAGCCTTTATTTGTTTGAGTATCTCTATTTCAAATCCACCAGAGTAGGTACTTTTTTCCAAAAAGGCCAAACCAGCTACCCCGGCCACATTTTCAAGGGTCTCCATAGGTAATTCCTGGCCTTCCAGTTTCGTGATATACACCCCTTTTTGCGCCACCTTACGCACCAGCATTTCATCACCGACCGATTCAAGGGCGACTCCGAGCACATCAAATCCACAGGAGATATTGGCGATAGTGGCCGGGCAGAATACTTTGATTTCTTGCATGGTCAAAAATTTCCGATTCGAATAATATCCGCAAAAATGCCCGATGCAGTCACTTCCGCTCCGGCACCTGCTCCTTTAATGATCATTGGTTGGTTCGGATAGCGCTCTGTATAGAATAGGACAATATTGTCACTGCCCTCTAAATTGTAAAAGTCGTGACCTTTCGGAATGTTTTGCAGGCCGACACTTGCCTTCCCATCCTCGAATCGGGCAACATACTTCAACTTGCTGTCGGCCCGCATAGCGTCACTGTATAACTGTTGAAACGTAGTTTCATGTTGCTTTAAGGAGGAAAAAAAATCAGTATTGGTTTTTGTTTCCAAACATGCTGCTGGGAGAAAAGACTTATTTTCTATGTCGTCGATGTCTAATTGATAACCACTTTCGCGTGCCAAAATCAGAATTTTGCGCATCACATCAATACCACTCAAATCAATCTTTGGGTCAGGTTCTGTATAACCACCTTCCTGTGCCTGTTTTACAATATCATGAAAATTGACCTTGTCGTTGAAGTTGTTGAAGACAAAATTCAGGCTTCCTGACAAAACCGCCTGTATTTTTAAAATGCGGTCCCCGGAAGCGATAAGATGTTTTAATGTATCAATGATCGGCAGCCCGGCGCCCACGTTGGTCTCGAATAAAAACGGCGCATTGTATTCACGGGCGAGGTCTTTGAGATTCTTATAGTTGTCATAATTTGATGAGCACGCAATTTTATTACACGTAACGACCGAAATACTATTGCCTAAATACGTACTATATGTTGAGGAAACGTTCTCACTAGCGGTGTTATCAATAAATATACTATTTCGAAAGTTCAGCTTTCTAACAGTTTGGAAATAGGTATCCGTATTCGCCGCTTCTCCCTCTGCCAATGCGATTTCCCAATTTTTTAAGGCAATTCCATTTTCATCGAAGATCATCGTACGTGAATTTGAAATGCCAATTACCCGAATGTTCAACTTTAGGTTATCCTTCAGGTATTTGCGTTGTTTTTGAATCTGATGTAGCAATTTGCCACCTACATTGCCAACCCCCATGACGAAGAGGTTCAATTGTTTTATATTCTCTTCAAAAAACTCCTCATGGAGTGCGTTTAGTGCCTTTTTTACATCTTCCTTATTAATTACGGCAGAAATATTACGCTCAGAGGCGCCTTGCGCTATTGCCCTGATATTCACATTGTTTTTGCCCAAAGTACTAAACATTTTACCACTGAGACCCTGATGGCTTTTCATTTGATCGCCTACTAAAGCGATTATCTCCAGATCTTTTTCAATGACGAGCGGTTTTATTTTTCCACGTTCAATTTCGTATTCGAAATCTTCCTCGACTGCCTGAACCGCTCGGTCGGCGTCACTGTTAGAAATGCCAACGCAGATCGAATGTTCAGAAGATGCTTGCGTGATAAAGACCACACTGATTTCCTGTTGGGACAGCACTTCGAAAAATCGTTTTGAAATGCCAGGTATGCCAACCATTCCGGGTCCTTCTAACGAAAGAAGGGCCATGCTCCCTACGTGCGAAATTCCTCGAACGGTTTTTCCCTTGTCATTTTTACTTTTGGTAATAAGGGTACCTGGCTTCCCAGGTTCAAATGTATTTTTGATCTGAATGGAAATTCCCTTTGCCAAAACGGGTTGTATGGTCGGTGGATATAAGACTTTGGCACCGAAATGTGAGAGTTCCATTGCCTCTTCAAAGGAAATATGAGGAATAGGCTGGGCCTGTCGTACGATTTTTGGGTCGGCCGTATACATCCCGCTCACATCGGTCCAGATTTCCAGGATTTCCGCATCGACCGCTGCCGCAAAAATCGCCGCCGTGTAATCAGATCCACCCCTACCCAAGGTCGTAGAATTCCCATTTTCGGAAGAGGCAATAAATCCTGGCGCTACAATGATTCTTTGCTTGACCGCTGAAAAGTAATTTTTGCAAAGAACATTGGTGATTTTAAAATTAACGGCGGCCTTGCCATTAAAATCGTTGGTTTTAATCAGCTCCCTACTATCTTTGTAAGTGGCATCCAATCCTTCCGAAACGAAATATTCATTGATTATATAGGAGGAAAGCAATTCCCCATAGCTCACAATTTTATCTGATAGTTTAGGCGTTATTTCCCCGATTAAAAAGGCCCCTTCCAAGAGGGTTTCCAAGGTATTTAGATCAGATTTTACCTTACTTAGTATACTACTTTGCCCCTTGATGGGAATCAATTCCTTTATGGCTGTCAGATGTCTTCGTTCAATTTCCTCTAAAATACGCTTGTACGTCTGATCCTGTCGGGAAGCCAAAAGGGAAGCCTTCAATAACAAGTCGGTGATTCCGCCAAGTGCCGATACCGTTACGATGATCGCGTTTGCTTCGGTACTTTGGATAATCTTCTTTACCAACTCAATATTTGACGCATTTGCTACAGAAGTACCTCCGAATTTTAAAACCTTCATTTTGAAAATTGATTAATTAAAATGGGTGAAATGGGTGCAAAAATGCACTAAGGTTTGGCTAATATATCGTTGCTTACCCCAAGGGGGTGGTAGAAGTGACAGTTCCCAAAATTAAAGCCATCAGCTGGGATTGTATGTCTGAATCGTTGCGTACCATGGTCATAATAAAGAATCAAATGTAGTACTTTTGATATCCCCAGCAAACGTTCCCCGTGATTTTTACGGAATCGTCAATAATTCATAAATAGTATTAGGAAATGAAGCTTTTTAATGCCGAGCAAATATATACCGCTGACAAATTGACAATAGCCAGACAAGGCATAAGCAGCGATGAACTCATGGAAAGGGCGGCCATTCAGGTCTTTAATTGGTTGCATACCCGATTGCAAGGTGCCCCTGTGAAAATTCATTTGTTCTGTGGAATTGGCAATAATGGCGGGGATGGGTTGGCAGTATCCAGGCATTTGACAGAACATGGCTATACTATTAGTGTGTATGTGGTGAACTATAGCAAGACACGATCTCAGGATTTTTTGATAAATCTAGAGCGTCTCAAGGAGCGCAAAATATGGCCCGAATTTCTCGATGCGACTTCCGAGAATCCAACCCTTGGTAAAGAAGACATAATTATAGATGCTATTTTCGGCATTGGCCTTAACCGACCTCCCGATGATTGGGTGGGCAAGCTGATGGAACACTTAAATGAATCAAAGGCCTTTATACTTTCGGTTGATACCCCATCTGGTTTATTTACCGATAAAGTGCCTGCTCATACCGACCGAATTATCAAAGCCACCCATGTATTGAGTTTTCAAGCACCCAAATTGGTCTTTTTTCTACCAGAAACAGGGATTTATGTCAATCAATGGGAGGTATTAAATATCGGTCTTGATCATGAGTATCTACAACATACCGATACGGTCTACGAGCTGGTAGGAAAACATGAAATTCTCCCATTATATATACCTAGGGAGCGGTTCTCACACAAGGGTACCTACGGGCATTCCTTGATTATCGGAGGTAGCTATGGAAAGATCGGCGCGGTCATTCTGACGACCAAAGCCTGTTTGCATGCGGGCAGTGGTTTAGTTACCGCCTATGTTCCACAATGCGGTTATACCCCGATACAGACTGCGGTACCTGAAAGTATGGTTATCACCGATAAAGGAGAGAATAACCTATCACACATAGCCTTTGAATTGCATCCTACGGTCATCGGTCTGGGAATCGGTATGGGAACCGATGTAGTGACTGCCAAGGCATTCGCTAATTTTCTGGAAAAAAATAAGGTTTTGTTAGTGGTAGATGCCGACGGATTGAACATACTCTCAAAAAACAAAGAACTTTTACAAAATCTACCTAAAAAATCTGTCCTGACCCCACATCCTAAGGAGCTGGAGCGATTAATAGGAAAATGGCGGGATGACTTCGATAAGCTCGAAAAGGTGATGGCCTTTTCAAAACAATATGATTGTATCGTGGTCATCAAGGGAGCGCACACGATTACGGTATATGAGGGTAAAGGGTATGTCAACAATACGGGAAATCCCGGTATGGCTACTGCCGGAAGCGGCGATGCTTTAACAGGTATCATTACCGGTTTGATTGCCCAAGGATATGATTCCTTATCCGCTGCCATCTTCGGAGTATATCTGCATGGTAGATCAGGCGATATCGCGGTCGAGGAAACTGGTTATCAGTCATTAACGGCCTCCGCCTTGATTGCAACCCTTGGCAAGGCGTATATTGATCTCTTTAGTAGTGTACCAACCCCAGAATCCCGGGAAGAAGTTGATGATTCCCAAGCGGAATAATGGATGTCTTAATTGAGGCCAAGTCGAGGCAGTGAACCAACAGGCGGTAATTGTGGTCCTAAGCGCTTATCATTGGCCGTGAATTGAAACAAAAAGAAGTTGACTATTTTCGAATCCTTTGTTTTACCCAGGCCAAGGCATTGTCAAACTCGATAAATAATTTCATTGGCTTTTTGTAGAAGAGCTTTTCGATTTTGAAATTGTGCATGTCGATCTCTTTCACCGATACAATTGCAATGGCCTTCAGGTTATCGAGTTCCCTTAAATAATCATAAATCGTTGGGTCGACCGCATGGGCATGTTTGCGCAGACTGATAAATCCAAAATTCTTGTCCCTAAAATGTATTTCCGATATACCAATAATTTGATATGCCCTTTCAATGGTCAAAGTAGTACCTTCTTCAAAAAGAGCCACCATATAGTTTTCAAAAACTTGAATCGTGCCAATTTCCAATTGATACTCCCTGACAATTATTGTCTTTTTTGGTTGTCCCACTCTCATTTCATATGTGTTTTTCGTGTCTGGAACGAAAGTAAATGTAACCATAGGTATTCTATAAAAAATTAGACAAATGACTTAAATATCGTTTATAATACTATCAGCTGCCTTGCTCGGTAATTTTATTCCTACGATCTCGTTTAGGACAATAAAAAAAGGGAGTCAATTAGTATGACTCCCTTATCTTAAAATTCCTACGAATTTCTTATGTTTTAGACGATTTTTCGGCTTTTTTGATCTTGATGGTCAATTCGTCTTTCTTGGTATCCAAGTCCATATAAATACTATCGCCTTCTTCTAATTTTGAATTTACGATTTCTTCTGCCAAGGCATCTTCGATGTATTTTTGGATTGCCCTTTTAAGGGGTCGTGCACCAAATTGTTTATCAAATCCTTTTTCGGCAATATAGTCCTTGGCTTTTGTGGTCAAATTCATATCATACCCAATATCCTTAATGCGGGCATATAATTTGCGAAGTTCAATGTCGATAATTTTATGAATATCTTCCCGCTCCAAAGGATTGAAAACCACGACATCGTCGATACGATTCAAAAATTCGGGAGCAAATGCTTTTTTCAAAGCATTCTCGATAACACCTTTTTGATAGGTATCGGCTTGTTCCTTCATCGCTGAGGTACCGAAACCGACCCCCTGGCCAAAATCCTTCAATTGGCGTGAACCGATGTTAGAGGTCATGATAATGATCGCATTTCTAAAATCGATTTTTCTACCGAGGCTATCGGTGAGATATCCGTCATCAAGCACCTGCAATAGCATATTAAAGACATCGGGATGTGCCTTTTCGACTTCGTCTAATAAAATTACAGAGTAAGGTTTGCGGCGTACTTTTTCGGTCAATTGCCCGCCTTCTTCATAGCCGACATATCCTGGAGGGGCGCCTACCAATCTAGAAATGGCGAATTTTTCCATATACTCGCTCATGTCGATACGTATAAGGGCATCCTCGGAGTCGAACATTTCTTTTGCCAATACCTTGGCCAATTGCGTCTTACCAACACCGGTCTGACCCAGAAAAATAAAGGATCCAATGGGTTTGTTGGGGTCTTTGAGGCCGGCCCTATTTCGCTGAATAGCTTTGGCAACTTTGGCAACAGCTTCATCCTGGCCAATCACATTCGCTTTGATTCGTGCGGGCAATTCGGCTAGCTTGTTGCTTTCGGTTTGGGCAATTCGATTCACAGGAATACCACTCATCATAGAGACCACATCGGCGACATTGTCTTCTGTTACGGTCTCTTTGTGCAACTTGCTATCTTCTTCCCATTTTTCCTGCGCGATGGCAAGATCCTTTTCGAGCCGTTTTTCGTCGTCCCGCAATTTGGCTGCCTCCTCGTATTTCTGTTTTTTGACTACGCTATTTTTTAATTCGCGGACATCATCGAGCTTTTTTTCGAGTTCTAGAATTTGTTTTGGCACATCCATATTCACAATATGCACACGGGATCCTGCTTCATCGAGCGCGTCAATAGCCTTATCGGGTAAAAAGCGGTCGGTCATATACCTATGTGTTAGCTTTACACAGGCTAAAATAGCCTCATCGGTATAAATTACATTATGATGATCTTCATATTTGCCTTTGATATTCTTAAGAATCTCAATAGTCTCATCGACCGATGTAGGTTCGACGATTACTTTTTGAAAGCGGCGTTCCAAGGCACCATCTTTTTCAATATATTGACGGTATTCGTCCAAAGTGGTGGCTCCTATGCATTGTATCTCACCTCTTGCCAAAGCCGGTTTAAACATATTGGAAGCATCTAAACTCCCAGTAGCACCACCTGCACCGACAATTGTATGGATTTCATCAATGAAGAGGATGACATCTTCGTTTTTTTCAAGCTCGTTCATAACCGCCTTCATGCGCTCTTCGAACTGTCCGCGATATTTGGTCCCGGCAACAAGGGAAGCCAAATCTAGGGTAACCACACGTTTGTTATAAAGAATGCGTGATACTTTCTTATTGATTATACGCAGTGCCAGACCTTCGGCAATTGCACTTTTTCCCACGCCAGGCTCGCCAATGAGTAGGGGATTGTTCTTTTTTCTTCTACTTAGTATTTGGGAGACCCGCTCGATTTCCTTCTCCCTACCAACGACTGGGTCCAATTTGCCTTCTTCGGCCAATTGGGTAAGATCTCGTCCAAAATTGTCGAGTACCGGGGTCTTTGATTTTTTGCTGCCTTTTTGGGCAGAACTCGTACCAAAGTTACTTTCCTTGCTTCCTTCGATATCGTCTGAATCGCTTGGAAATGATTCGGAGGTCGGGGAATCAATAATTTCATCATCGCTGGTAATCATAAATTTAAATTGTTCTTTGACGCCATCATAATCAACCTTAAGCTTGTGTAAAAGCTTGGTGGTGGGATCATTTTCATTGCGCAAAATACATAACAGTAAATGCGCCGTGTTTATAGAAGAACTTTGAAATAGTTTTGCTTCAAGAAACGTAGTTTTTAAGGCTCTTTCGGCCTGCCGTGTCAAGTGTAGGTTTTTTTTATCCTTTTGAACACCACTCGGATTCGGGTTGGAAGGGCTCAATATTTCCACTTTGCGCCTCAGATGGTCCAAATCAACTTCGAGCGCGTCTAAAATACTTATTGCTTTGCCATTGCCATCACGCAAAAGACCCAACATTAAATGCTCTGTACCAATAAAATCATGGCCAAGCCGCAATGCCTCTTCCTTGCTATATGCAATTACATCCTTTACCCTTGGTGAAAAATTATCATCCATATACTATCCTTAATCATTATAAAATTAGTAAATCTTAATCAATCTTGGACAAATACCATACCCATATTCGTTAAACTAGTTCGAAATGACGAAAAAAGCATCGATTTACAAAATAATTAACACTCTAATTATAAACTATAACTAACGCCAAAAGTGTTAATAAATTATTGAATAAAGTAAATAATATGTGCCGTGGAGGGCGCGATTTTGCGTATATTGGCATTCTTTTTTAAACAACATAAAAACATACGATTTTTAGATGGCCGAAGGTGAAAAATTGATTCCGATCAACATAGAAGATGAAATGAAATCGGCTTACATTGACTATTCAATGTCGGTCATTGTGTCACGTGCTTTGCCAGATGTCAGGGACGGTTTGAAACCGGTGCATCGGAGGGTTTTATACGGCATGCACGAATTGGGGGTACGATCAAACAGTGCTCATAAAAAATCGGCCCGTATCGTGGGTGAGGTTTTAGGAAAATACCATCCACATGGTGATACCTCTGTGTACGATTCCATGGTTCGTATGGCGCAGGAATGGAGTTTGCGTTATATGCTGGTAGATGGGCAGGGAAATTTTGGATCCGTCGACGGGGATAGCCCGGCCGCAATGCGGTACACCGAAGCTAGAATGCGTCGTATCGCAGATGATATGCTCGCCGATATCGATAAGGATACTGTGGACCATCAGCTTAATTTTGACGATTCGTTGGAAGAACCGACCGTCTTGCCTACCAGGGTACCGAATTTATTGATAAACGGTGCCTCGGGAATTGCCGTTGGTATGGCTACGAACATGCCACCGCACAACCTCTCGGAAGTCGTTGATGGCACAGTGGCATATATTGACAACAATGATATTGAGATCGACGAACTGATTTCCCATATAAAAGCACCTGATTTCCCTACAGGTGGGATCATTTATGGGTATGATGGGGTGAAAGAGGCGTTTCATACAGGACGCGGCCGTATCGTCATGCGGGCCAAGGCAAGTACTGAAGAAGTACAAGGCAAGGAATGCATCATTGTTACTGAAATACCTTTTCAGGTAAACAAGGCCGACATGATCAAAAAAACGGCCGATTTGATCAATGAGAAGAAAATCGAGGGTATAACGAGTATACGTGACGAATCTGACCGAAAAGGAATGCGTATCGTCTACATTCTAAAAAGAGATGCCATTCCGAATATCGTACTCAATACCTTGTACAAATACACAGCCCTTCAATCTTCCTTTAGTGTGAACAACATCGCTTTGGTGAATGGCAGGCCACGCTTGTTGAACGTCAAGGAGATGATCCATTATTTTGTGGAGCATCGTCACGAGGTCGTTGTTAGACGCTCGAAGTTCGAATTGAAAAAAGCCGAGGACCGTGCGCATATTTTGGAAGGCCTTATAATTGCCTCCGATAATATCGATGAGGTAATTGCCATTATTCGTGCATCCTCGAATGCCGATGAAGCACGGGAAAATTTGATGGAACGATTCAAATTATCAGAACTCCAGTCAAAGGCAATCGTCGAGATGCGACTTCGTCAACTTACAGGTCTCGAGCAAGATAAATTGCGTTCGGAATATGAGGAAGTGTTGCAGACGATCGCCGATTTGAAGGATATCCTTGCCAGGAAAGAACGAAGAATGCAGATTATAAAGGATGAGCTCCTAGAGGTTAAGGCCAAATACGGGGATGAGCGACGATCCGAAATTAACTTTGCCGGTGGGGATTTGAGTATGGAAGACATGATTCCTGATGAGCAAGTCGTTATTACCATCTCGCATGCCGGCTACATCAAAAGAACACCCTTATATGAATATAAGACCCAAAATAGAGGAGGGGTGGGGCAAAAGGCATCCTCGACCCGAAATGAGGATTTCTTGGAGCACCTCTTTGTAGGTACCAACCATCAGTACATGCTGTTCTTCACCCTCAAGGGTAAATGTTTTTGGATGCGGGTATTTGAAATTCCGGAAGGTAGCCGGACTTCCAAAGGCAGGGCCATTCAAAATCTAATCAATATTGAGCAAGACGATAAGGTCAAAGCATTTATTTGTACCCAGGATTTAAAGGATGAGGAGTATGTGAATGCGCATTATGTGATTATGGCAACTAAAAAGGGGATCGTGAAAAAAACCTCTTTGGAACAATATTCGCGACCCCGTCAAAATGGGATCAATGCCATTGGCGTTCGAGAAGGCGATGAATTGCTGGAGGCCAAACTCACCACGGGAACGAGTCAAATAATCCTAGGGCTCCGTTCTGGGAAGGCCATTCGCTTTGAAGAAGGAAAAACCCGGCCCATGGGACGAAATGCATCCGGTGTTCGAGGTATTACCTTGGCAAACGATCATGATGAGGTTATCGGTATGGTCTCGGTGCATAATTTTGACGATGAGCTATTAGTGGTCTCTGAAAATGGTTATGGTAAACGATCAAGCATTGATGACTATCGCATCACCAACCGGGGCGGAAAAGGAGTCAAAACAATCTCCATTACCGAAAAAACCGGTAAATTGGTAGCCATCAAGAACGTGACCGATTCCGACGATTTAATGATCATTAACAAGTCTGGCATTGCGATTCGTATGAGCGTTGAGGACCTCCGGGTAATGGGAAGGGCTACGCAAGGGGTGAAACTAATTAATATCAAGGGCAATGATTCGATTGCTGCCGTGGCCAAGGTGATGAAAGACGAAGATGCAGTTGAAGATACCGATATACTTGATATTGAGGTAGATACTGAAGATGGCACGGGAATTGATAACGGAGGTAGCGAGGAATAAAACCACTTAATTATTAAACACTAATATTTTAATTAAATAGCGCATGAAAACTAAAATTATACTACTTGCGGCCCTGGCGTTCTCAGTGGCCGGAATTGCTCAAAAGGACGAGATCAAGACAGCCGAGAAGGCTATGAAAGGCGGTGACGCCATGGCGGCCAAAACGGCACTGGAAGGAGCAGCGGGAGCCATATCGGGTGCCGATGAAAAAACCCAGGCCCAATATTATTTTATTCGCGGTACCGTGTATGCCGACTTGGCAAGAAAAGGTGACAATAGTGCCTTTGATGAGGCGGTTAAATCTTTTCAAAAAGTCGATAGTATCGAGAAAGCAGCTGGAAAATCGAAATATGGCGCTGACACAAAACTTCAACTTACCGCCTTAACTGCCGATTTAGTGAATGCAGCCGTAAAGGATAATGCGGAAAATAAATTCGAGCAAGCTGCCGATAAATTATATACCAGTTATAAAATTAGCCCGCAGGACACCTCCTATTTGTACTATGCTGCCAGTAGTGCAGTACGTGGGGGGTTATATGACAAAGCGCTGGGTTATTATAAAGAACTTCAGGATTTAGGGTATGACGGCAGCGGAACCCTCTACAAGGCGACTAATATCGCATCGGGCCAGGTCGAGGAAATGGACAAGGTGCGACGTGACCTGATGGTTAAATCAGGTACTTATAGCAATCCATTAGATGAAAAATCGCCTTCCAAAAAAGCAGAAATTGTTAAGAATATGGCCTTTATCTATTCAGAATTAGGTCAAGACGACAAGGCGCTTGCAGCATTTCAAACCGCAAGGGCGCAAGATCCAAAAGATATCAACCTGGTTTTGAACGAGGCCAACCTCTACTATAAGATGGGGGATAAGGATAAATTTAAGGAATTGATGGGGGAAGCTACCGCAATTGCACCTGATAATCCAGACTTATATTATAACATTGGGGTTATTAATATGGAGCAAGGCAATTTGGAAGAAGCGCGTGCTGCTTATAAAAAGACCTTGGAGTACCAACCGGATTATACGAATGCCCAATTGAACCTTTCAACAACCTATATCAATGAAGGAAATGCCTTTATCGATGAAATGAATTCTTTGGGGAATAGTAAAAAGGACACTGATCGTTACGATGAATTAAAGCATAAGAAAGACGACCTTTTCCGTCAAGGTGCCCAAGTTTTGGAGGATGCCTTAAAAACAAGTACTGAAAGTCAAAGTATCTTAGAGCAATTAAAGAATATCTATGCTGCTATGGGCGATAACGAAAACTTCATGCGCATCAAGAAATTGTTGGGCGAGTAGTTGGCACAAAAGAAAACAATGAAAAAAGCCCCGATGGATTCCATCGGGGCTTTTTTATAAAATCTTTTTAATAACCCGCAATTGGTGCGTGTACCTACCTATAGCGGTGTTGAAGATTCCGGTATGATCCAAGCGATCAATACGCACTTTTCCGTGCACATGTAGTATGTAATTGTTTTCCATTAGGATGCCAACATGCTCTATAACCCCATCAGACGAATCGAAAAAAGCAAGATCGCCTGCCTCACTTTCTTCGATAAAACTTAATACAGCACCTTGCTTGGCCTGCTCATTTGCTTTACGAAATAAATTATAGCCGTTGATCATATATACCATCTGCGCGAATCCTGAGGCATCCAAACCAAAAGGTGATCGCCCCCCATGAAGGCATGGGGCATTTAAATAATGCAGGGCGGTTTTTACAAGATTTGCCTTGCCCAATTGAATAGTGTTTGAACTTCCTTCGAATGTATGGTCCAGTAAATGTGCGGAATGTATTGATGAACCTAGAACAATTGGCATCAAAATGCCTTTTTGGGTTTCCACAAACGAAACGAGATCTGAGGAACAGAAGGTCTTTTCTGATTTTTCGATGCCATCGTAGTCTTCTTGTCCGATCTGTGTAATTTGATTGGTATCCACCCATCCTTCGCAACCGTCAAAGGCAATTCGGATCCTACTCCAAAATTTTCGGGATTCCAAAATCTTAAAATGTTCTCCATACAGCAATTGGGATACCATCTCGGCGGCAGGGTCGGCACTTGCCCGTAATGGAATGATACTAAGATGGCAAATACCGTATTGCATCGAATTGCTTTGCGGGAATTGATTAATTTCTTTCCAAAACCATTGCCGAAGCACCACCTCCTCCATTGCAGATGGCGGCCGCCCCGATTTTTGCCTTGTTTTGTTCCAAAACATTTAACAAGGTCACGAGAATCCTCGCCCCAGAGCACCCTAAAGGATGGCCTAAGGATACGGCACCTCCATTTACATTAACGTGGGTATCGGTGAGTCCTAGTAATTTCATATTGGCCAGACCAACTACAGAAAAAGCCTCATTGAATTCGAAATAATCGACTTGGTCAATAGCGATTCCAGCTTTTTCGAGTGCCAATGGCAGCGCCTTGGCCGGGGCCGTTGTGAACCATTTCGGTTCTTGCGCGGCATCGGCATAACTTCGTATGGTCGCCAAAGGTTTTAAATTGAGTTCCTTGGCTTTTTCGGCACTCATTAGTACCAGTGCCGCTGCCCCATCATTGATGGTCGATGCGTTCGCGGCCGTAACGGTTCCATCTTCAGAAAAAGCAGGCCGTAAGGCGGGTATTTTATCAAGGTTTACATTTTTATATTCCTCATCTTCCCGCACCATAATCGATGCTCCCCGACGCTGAGGTACTTCAACCTCCACAACTTCATTTTTAAACTTGCCATCGGCCCATGCTTGAGCGGATCGGGAATACGATTGAATGGCAAACGCATCTTGATCTTCCCTACTGAAATTATAGGCAACGGCACAGGCATCTGCACAAACACCCATTGCATTTTGATCATAGGCGTCGACCAAACCGTCTCTTTGCATCCCATCGATCAAGGTCGTCGGCCCAAACTTTATACCATTCCGCATATATACATAGTGGGGGATAAGACTCATATTTTCCATTCCACCCGCAACGGCAATTCCGATATCGCCAAGCGCTATTGCCTGTGCCGCCTGCATCACGGCCTTCATTCCGGATGCACAGACCTTATTTACAGTGGTACAAGGTACGCTTGCAGGGATACCTGCATATATTGAGGCTTGCCTTGCAGGAGCTTGACCTGTATTGGCTTGCACCACGTTTCCCATAATTACCTCTTCTACCAAGTTTGGGTCTAAACCTATTCGTTCCAGGGCTCCCTTGATGGCGATTCCCCCAAGCTTAGGTGCGGTCATGGTTGAGAGGCTTCCCATAAAACTGCCGATCGGGGTTCGAACGGCCGATACGATTACCACCTTGTTCATAAGACGAAATTCTTTGTCTGCGAAATTAATAAATTAAAGGGCAATCAATCGTGTTATGTGTTTAAAAGGCCTTTTTAAATTTATATTTTTCTATTTTTGATTCAATATATCTTCTTGATACCGTACATCTTGGAAAAGCTACTTAAAAACCAATCCCATATTTATAAATACGTTCTCTATTTCGTGTCGATAGGGTGTATTGTATTTTTCTTTCCTAAAGGCGGTAAATTCAAATATGAATTTCAAAAAGGCAAACCTTGGCAATATGAAAATCTATATGCTCCATTTGATTTTTCCATAAAAAAGTCAGCTGCTGATATTGCCAGCGAACAAGCGGTCATCAAAAATGAAAACTTTGATTATTTTAGGTATGATCAAAAGATTGCTTCAGAGGTTTTTTCTATATACCCCGAAAAGTTCGCTTCACTTTTTAGCGAGGATAAATTCAATAATCGTCAGCGAAATTTAATGAATTCGGTAGGGCTTGAAATTCTAGATTCGATTTATTCTAGGGGGATTCAACTGAAATCTGACCGAAAAATATCCAAAGACCAAATCTACTTGGTCAAGAACAATGTGGCTAGGCGCATTGCCCGTGATAGTCTTTATACCCTACAGAATGTCGACCATTATATTCAAAAGATGCTGCAGCGAGCAGGTTTGGAACAGATGGCCAACCTGTATCAGGATTTATATTTCGACGTATTAAAACCCAATGTATTTTACGATAAGGCGCTTTCCGAAAATGCCTTGAACGAAGAACTTGCAAAAATTGTTACGACACGCGGCACCATTGATCAAGGGAAGTTGATAATTGCCAAAGGGGAAGTAGTTGAAACGGAAAACCTTAAGATATTAAATTCCCTTAAAGATGAATTTGAATCCGAGCTATGGACTGCTAATAATTATTACTTTATCCTCTCAGGCTACACTGTCCTGGTTGCCTTGGTATTGATGATGCTCATGCTTTTTCTTAAAAAATATAGAAGGGATATCTTTGATAACAACACGAAGGTCACGTTCATTTTTTTCAATATTCTATTGATGGTCTTTGTGACTACATTGATTGTCAAATATAATGAGGCCTACGTATTCGTTGTTCCCCTATGTATCCTCCCACTCCTATTGAAAACTTTTTTTGATGCCCGTCTCGGACTCTATGTGCATGTATTGACGGTACTTATTCTGGGCTTTGTAGTACCTAATAGTTTTGAGTATATTTTTTTGCAGATCATTGCGGGCATCGTCACCATTCTTACCGTTTCGGAACTGTATAAACGCGCCAATCTGTTTATTTCAGTCGGACAGATTACGTTGATATATATGGTAGGTTATTTGGCCTTTCATATAATCCACGAAGGAAATTTGGGGAATATCGTATGGTTGACCTTAGGTCTTTTTTTATTAAATGGAATGATTACGCTGTTCGCTCAACCCCTTATCTATATTTATGAAAAGTTGTTCGGCCTGGTTTCTGATGTATCCCTTTTGGAACTCTCCGATACCAATTCAAAACTCTTGAAAGAACTATCGAACAAAGCCCCTGGCACCTTTCATCATTCGTTACAGGTTGCCAATCTAGCCGAGGCAGCGGCTAATGAAATCGGGGCCAATGCCATGTTGGTGCGCGTTGGGGCCCTGTACCATGATATCGGCAAGATGGCCAATCCGACGTATTTTATTGAGAATCAGATTACCAATGTGAATCCGCATGACGAACTTTCGCCTATCGACAGTGCCAAAATTATTATAAACCACGTGATTCTTGGCATTGAAATGGCGAGAAAGAGTAAGATCCCGGATAGGGTTATCGACTTTATACGCACACATCACGGTACGACCATGGTGTATTATTTCTATAAAAAACAGCAGGCAATGACCCCTGAAATGGATGAGGCCGAATTCAGGTACCCGGGGCCCATCCCATTTTCAAAGGAAACCGCGATTCTTATGATGGCCGATTCAGTGGAAGCTGCCTCTAAAAGTTTAAAAAATCCGACATTCCTAATAATCGACGAATTTGTTGAAAAAATCATCTCGGGGCAAATGCGCACCGAACAATTTTTAAATGCCGATATTACCTTTAAGGAAATCGAAACCGTAAAAAAGGTTTTAAAGCAAAAGCTGACGAATATTTATCACCTGAGGGTAGAATATCCTGAATAGCACCCTACGATACCGAAAGAATAAGACGCTTGAAATACCCCCGAAGAGCAACAAACGTTTCTTCAGGAGCCAACAAAAAGGAAGTAATGAATCAAGTTACAAGACACTATGAAACACAACCAATTCCTAATTTCACTAAGTCTCTTATTGGTGGTTTACTATGCTCCAAGAAGCACTGATACGAGGCATCGCGTTCCTACTACGATTTCCAAAGAAGTTGGGAAATCAGATTGGATTTCAATTTTCAATGGCAAGGATTTATCGGGCTGGACAATGAAAATAAAAGGGCATCCCCTCGGGGAGAACTTTGGGAACACCTTTCGTGTGGAAAATGGGATTTTAAGCATTCGCTATGATGGGTATGGGGATAATTTTGACAATACCTTTGGTGCCTTGTACTTTAATAAGGATCTTACTAATTATCGATTGAAGGTAGAATACCGCTTCGTAGGGGAAACGGCCCCTGGTGCGCCTGAGTGGGGCTATCGGGACAGTGGCGTTCAATACCATGGCCAACCCCCGTCAACCATCGAGCTCGACCAGCAATTTCCTATTTGTTTGGAATATAACCTTCACGGAGGTAATGGCGTCGAAGAACGACCGGTAGGGGAACTATGTGCCAATGGCATGTTCGTCGAGATCAATGGTGAAAGAAATACATCGTATTGTACGCTGCCGACCATCAAAAGAACGTTTCATGGCGATCAATGGGTAACCATGGAGATCGATGTGAAGGACGGTATCATTAAACACTATGTAAATGGGGAAGAAATATTGACCTTTAAGAATCCTGTGTATGATCCTCAAAATGAACTAGCTAAAAACCTAATGGTCAATGAAGATCCTACCGTAAAACACGGTTATATTTCATTACAATCAAACAGCCATCCTATCGATTTTAGAAAAATTTCGCTTTTGATCTATTAAAGATCAATTTAAATTAGCGGATAAAACCCTTTTAAGTCGGATTATTAAACCACAAGTGTAGCACTAAAATAACCGTTGACCAATGAATTTAAGTAGACTCCTCGTTCTGTTGGTTTTGCTCCTCTTTTCAATACCACAGCAATCAAATGCACAGGAAAATAGGATTGTTGTTCATGCCGATCTGGCAAAAGACACCATCAGCAAATATATTTATGGCCATTTTGCCGAACATTTGGGACGCGGGATCTACGATGGGTTCTATGTCGGAAAAGATTCCGAAATCCCTAACATTCATGGTATTCGAAAAGATATCATCGCCTCGCTCAAGGAACTCGATATCCCTGTTTTGAGATGGCCAGGGGGTTGTTTTGCAGAACAATACCAGTGGCGGGACGGGATCGGCCCTGTTGCCGAACGACCCTTGGTGGTGAATACGTTTTGGGGAGGGGTTACAGAAGACAATTCTTTTGGTACCCACGAATTTTTGGAGCTTTGCGAGCTTTTGGGCACAGAACCCTATATCGCGGTTAACATTGCAAGCGGCACTGTAAAGGATGCGTATCAATGGATTGAATATGTAACCTCCGCTACGGACAGCGAAATTACGAGGCTGCGAAAGAAGAATGGCAGGGAGTTGCCTTGGAAGGTAAAGTTTTGGGGTATTGGAAATGAAAATTGGGGTTGCGGAGGAAGTATGAACGCCGACTATTATACGAATGTCTTCAAAAGATTCAGTACCTATTGCAACGCTGAGTTTAAAATTGCAAGCGGTGGGGAGTTTGATGATTTGGAATGGACAAAAACTTTGTTGAACGGTATAAAGGAGGTTCCTGATTATATTCATGTATTAGACGGGATATCCTTCCATTATTATACGATTGCGAATTCATGGGAAGCCAAGGGATCGGCGACCGATTTTGTTGAAAAAGAGTGGTTTAGCTCCATGGCGAACACCTTAAAAATGGAAACAAGCATCGAAGATCAGATTTCAGTCATGGACTCTTTGGATCCTGAAAATAAAATTGCCTTGATAGCCGATGAATGGGGAGCCTGGTACGATGTTGAAGCAGGCACGAACCCTGGCTTTCTGTTTCAACAGAATACACTTCGGGATGCCTTGGTTGCAGGATTGGGGCTAAACATTTTTAATAATCATGCCAAGCGGATAAAAATGGCAAATATCGCCCAGACCGTTAATGTACTTCAGGCCATGATTCTTACCAAGGGTTCCTCAATGGTAAAAACACCGACTTTTTACACCTTCAAACTGTATAAGGTACATCAGGATGCCGTCAGCATTCCTACCGAAGTATCCGCAATAAAATACGTTACAAATGGAGGCGAGATACCTTCGCTCTCCGTTTCTTCCTCGAAGGATACGTTGGGTAGAATCAATATTACGATTGTCAATATGAACCCTGTCAAGGATATTCAGACGATCATTGATCTGCGGGGTCTTGAAAAGATAGGGGCGATTTCAGGGCAGATAATCGCCGCCGATAAAATGAATGCCTATAATGATTTTGATAAGGAAGAGGCGGTTGCAATCCGGCCATTTTCAAATTTCAAGAAAAAGCAATCGACGATTTTAGTTGATTTGCCATCAAAATCGGTGGTCCTTTTAACAATCGCAGAACCAGGCTCTTAAATTTATGAATCGCTGGGTGGTCGTTGCATTTTCGCATAGGATGTTGCTTTATTATAATCCTATTGTTCTGGTGCTACAGCCTATTTTATCCCCTTCTAACATATTTGACTTGGATTGTGCAATCTTTCGCCGATTTGTATGCAAAAATCAAAGTTAGATTGATTATTTTAGAAACCTAGATCAGCCTGTTTGAGGCTTTTGGGAACGTTTCTTGATAGTGTGGTAGAGCACAATTGAAGCTGCATCAATTTCCCCTTTATGACAGTCGCCACTTGCTACTTAATGCGATTTTAAGACGTGCCTAAAAGGCCGTCCCCTTGAATTGAAAGTAAATTTATAGCGGGCCATAGCTATTTTAACAAAACAGAGAATTCAAATGAACGATTTAAGAAATGTTGTAAGTGCATTGTTTTTAGTAATAACTATATGTCAGGTATCTGCGCAGAATCAAATCGGCCTATTTGATCGCAGTAGTGATATTGGGGACTGTAAAATTCAGGGTGGTGTCGAATATTCGCCTGAAGACCAAACATATACGATATCTGGGTCTGGCAGTAATATGTGGTTTGGGAAGGACGCCTTTCACTATTTATGGACTACGATTCAGGGTGATTTTATTCTAAGGACCCAAGTACGTTTTATAGGTACGGGTACAGATCCGCATAGAAAAGTGGGATGGATCGTAAAAAACAATTTGGACCCGAATTCAATACACGTTAATGCCACGACCCATGGCGACGGCTTGACTTCCTTACAATTTCGAAAGCAAGTTGGGGCCGATACCGAAGAAATTATTTCTCCGGCAGCGTCACCCGATATCATTCAGTTGGAAAGAAAAGGGGATACGTTTATCATGTCAACTGCAAAATTCGGAGAAGAATTTACGAGTGTGGTATTGAATGATGTCTTGTTGGATACTGAAGTGTATGTAGGTATTTACGTTTGTTCCCACAACCCTGAGATCAGTGAACGTGCCATGTATAGCAATGTTCGAATAATTCGCCCGGCTGCTGATGATTTTAGGCCATATCGAGATTATCTAGGTAGTAATCTCGAGATCATGGATGTCAAAAGTGGCCTTCGCAAGATTATATATCGCTCTGCCCACTCGATACAGGCACCAAATTGGAGTGTCGATGGAAGAAACTTGATCTATAATTCGAAGGGACATTTATACGACTATGAACTTGCATCGAATGCTATCAGTCCACTCAATACAGGATATGCAATCAACAACAACAATGACCATGTGTTGACCTTTGATGGGAGGTTATTAGGGATTAGTAATCACAATCAAAACGAAGGGGGTACATCTGCCATTTACTATCTGCCGGTAGGCGGGGATTCCTTGCCGAAAATGGTTACAAAACCTGGGCTTGGGGCCTCCTATTTTCATGGTTGGTCTCCAGATGCAAAAAAAATGGTTTTTACCGGGAATCGAGATGGGGTGTTTAACATCCATACGGTTGAGGTCGCAACAGGCGAGGAGGAAAAACTGACCAATTTAAGTACCTTGGATGATGGACCGGAATACAGCCCCGATGGAGCCTATCTGTTTTTCAATTCGACCCGGACCGGTAAAATGAAACTTTGGAGAATGAAGGTAAATGGGGCGGAGCAAACACAATTAACCTTTGATGAATACAATGACTGGTTCCCACATATCAGTCCTGATAAAAAATGGATTGCCTTTATATCCTTTCCAAAGGACATTGAGCCAAGCGAACATCCGTTTTATAAACAGTGCCTTTTGCGCATCATGCCATATGAAGGTGGAAAGCCCAGGGTGATTGCCTATATTTATGGAGGTCAAGGGTCTATAAATGTGCCCAGTTGGTCGCCGGATAGTACCAAGATCGCTTTTGTGACCAATACCCAAATGTAAACCTATCGTGGAATCGGGTCATCCTATTAAAAATTAAACACTAAATTGAACCTTACTTAATAAAATAAAGTACGAGACTAGTAAATAACCAATCCTTTAAGTTAAAACCAACAAGTATGTATACAAAAAAAACCTTCATCAAAGGGCTGCTGCTGTTTACGATCGGTGCCCTTTTTTCAAATTCGATGCTTGCGCAAAAACAGTTCAAGGCCTTATTGATTACAGAAACGGCCGGATGGCATCATGAATCGATTGCCAATGGAATTGCCGCAATAAATGAACTTGCAGCCACCCATAATTTCGAGGTAAAGAGACAACAAAATGCCATTAAGATTACCGAGGAAGGCCTGAAAGGATTTGATGTCGTAATTTTTTTAAGCACTACTGCCGATATATTTGATGCTGATGAACAAGCGGTATTTGAGAAATTTATACGTTCCGGGAAAGGGTATGTAGGTATCCATGCCGCAGCGGACACCGAATATGATTGGCAATGGTATACGAAACTTGTAGGTCGTATGTTTCATATTCATCCTGCACAACAGACCGCCAAGCTTCGCATTGTCGACCATAATTTTCCGGGATTAGAGCATTTTCCCAACACTTTATTGTGGACTGATGAATGGTATGAATTTGGGGATGACACCACCGACGGAATCCATAATTTGATCCTGGTCGATGAAGGGTCCTATGACCCAAAGGTAGTTTGGAAGAATCGTGATTTGGATACTAATGGCCAGGCTATTGACCGTATTGGCAATGGAATGGGCCAGGTACATCCCATATCATGGTATCACGAATTCGATGGGGGCCGTTCTTTCTATACGGCCTTGGGCCATATTGAGAAAGTGTATGAAAATCAATGGTTTTTAGACCATTTGTACGGTGGTATCTATTACGCAGCTACAGGTAAAGGAATTGAAAAATCGAACTAATTCAAAGGTTCACTGAATATTAAAATAAATAGTATGGGTTCAAGGAGAAATTTTTTGGGAAAGTTGACGGTTTCGGCAATTGGCGTGCCGCTATTATACAATTCGACGCAACTTTTTGCCGCATCAGTTGCTACCTATGAAGGCCCGATGCTTCGGGTGGCCATTATGGGGCTGGGTAGTTATGGAACACGGGTTGCCGAGGCCATGCAATCGTGTAAACGGGCTAAATTGGTAGGGGTTATCAGTGGTACACCCTCAAAGGTCGAAACTTGGCAGGCCAAGTATGGCATTCCGAAGAAGAATTGTTATAACTACGCGAATTTTGATAAAATAAAAGACAATCCCGATATCGATGCTGTGTATATCATTACACCCAATGGGCTTCATTGTGAGCAGGCAATTCGTGTTGCGAAGGCCGGGAAGCACGTAATCAGTGAAAAACCAATGGCGATAAACGCCGAAGAAGGTCAAAAAATGGTCGATGCCTGCAAGGCGGCAAACGTAAAACTATTGATTGGATATCGGATGCATTTCGAACCCAAAACAGTTGAAGTAATACGCATGCGCAAAGCGGGCGAATTCGGGAAACCCAAGTTTTTTCAAGGGTTGTCAGGTTTTGTTATCGGCGACCCGAACCAATGGCGCTTGAACAAAGAACTCTCTGGCGGTGGTGCCATGATGGATATCGGTATTTACTCCATTAATGGGGCACGATACATGCTGGGCGAAGAACCCATTTGGGTCACGGCGCAGGAAACAAAAACGGATCTCATTAAGTTCAAGGAAGGAATCGATGAGACGATACAATTTCAGATGGGATTTCCGAGTGGTGCCGTAGCATCCTGTCTTTCTACCTATTCTATGAACAATTTAGATCGGTTTTTCATGACCGCTGAAAACGGATTCGTAGAAATGGTTCCTTCTACGGGCTATGGTCCTATTGAAGGCAGTACGAATAAGGGTAAGTTGACACAACCGCATGTTACCCATCAAACACTTCAGATGGATGGAATGGCCCAACTTATTTTCGAGGATGTGCAACCCATTTTCCCGGTTGATGGAGAAGAAGGGGTGAAGGATATGAAAATTATCGACGCTATTTTTAAAGCGACGAAAACAGGAACCAAAGTAATGCTATGATGTAATTAATCTGCGAACCAGTATACCATCTTTACGAGGCATTCAACCTACCCAAATCAATGCATGAAGTAAACATCATGCTATGCATCAATTGGCCTACAACGACCAGAAGGTACGTCCTTCTAGGTGGTTTAAGGTCACTTAGGATAGAAATTGTGCACACTGAATTTCGTACGGTAATGGTCAATCGATTTTCTTAAGGGCCAAGGTTCCAGGAAATCGAACCCGATGGTCCCCACTACCAAAAACGGATTTAGTTGCATATCGGCAAACCATCGATTCGTATCGGGATCAACGAATCGTACATTTCAAATAAACGGTCGAAGAAGTACCGTAACCCGAATGTAAATCCTATGGTGTGCGGCAATGAATATTTTATAATAGATTAGGGATGATATAGAACCATTAATAATAGCAGTATGAAAAACACGCTAAAACAGTTTATTTCCAATAACAAAAAGGCGGAAAGCGCTTATTCAGCGAAGCGACAGGCGGCTATCGACAACCCGGCTACCGGTGACAATAGACGAAATTTTCTAAAGAAAACCGCTTTGGGAGGTATTGCCCTGTCAAGCTTTATGGGATATTCCTTCGAAGATACGATTGCCGCGACGACCGCGAAGGTGCGCCGTGCCTCGGCTCCAGCTACCCTTAAAATTACCGATATGCGATATGCCTTGACCGGGGTTATGGGAGGAACGGCCATTATTCGGATCGATACGAATCAGGGAATACACGGCCTAGGGGAAGTACGGGATGCGGCCGATGTTCGATATGCCCTGATGTTAAAGAGTAGGATCCTAGGGGAAAATCCGTGCAACGTTGAAAAAATATTCAAAAGTATCAAACAATTTGGCGGACCAGCACGCCAGGGCGGCGGCGTGTGTGCTGTCGAAATGGCACTTTGGGACCTTTGTGGAAAAGCCTATAACGTGCCTGCCTGGCAATTACTTGGAGGCAGATACCGTGATAATGTAAGGCTGTATGCCGATACGCCAGAGGCCAGTACCCCTGAGGAGCAGCAAAAATTGATCAATTTCAGGGTCAAGGACCAAGGCTATACCTGGTTAAAAATGGATGTTTCAATCGGCGAATTAAAGGGAATCCCAGGGAGCATCGTCAATGGAAAATTTTGGGAGGATGCCCAGGGAAATCTGAATCAATGGGGCGATCGCCGAAATTTTATGTCATACGGAAATACGGCACATCCTTTTACACAAATTCAGATAACCGATAAAGGCTTCGAGCATTTGCAGCAACTTGTTGAGAATGTCAGAAATATGGTAGGGTACGAAATCCCACTTTCAACAGACCATTATGGGCATTTTGACGTGAACAATAGCATTCGGTTGGCCAAGGCATTGGAAAAATACAGACTCGCCTGGTTCGAAGACATGGTACCTTGGCAATACACCGAACAGTGGAAAACCATTACAGATGCTATTGAAACCCCTACCACCACAGGGGAGGACATTAACTATTTGGATAACTTCAAACCTTTGATACAAAACCGGGCGGTTGATATTATCCATCCTGATCTCGCCACCTCAGGCGGACTTCTAGAAACCAAGCGGATCGGAGATTATGCCGAGGAATACGGCATAGCGATGGCCATGCACCAAGCGGGAACCCCTGTATCTTTTATGGCCAATGTGCACTGTGCAGCAGCGACCCAAAACTTTTTGGCACTTGAGCACCATTCGGTCGACCTACCCTGGTGGGAAGATCTGGTGACCTTGACCGGAGGTGGAAAAATGATTGACAAAGGTTTTGCCCCAGTACCGCTAACCGCTCCGGGCCTTGGTATTGAACTGAATGAGGAAGTAGTTAAAAAACATTTGGATTCAAGGGACAAAACATTTTTTAAACCAACCGAGGAATGGAATGAATTGCGTTCACATGATAGAACCTTTAGTTGAAATACCGAGAGCGTATCCTAAAATTAGTATCTAAAATCAGCACCAATAAAATGAAAGATATGAATACAAGAATGGGTTTTGCAGTACTATGTATCTGCTTTATTTCTAACACCTTTTCCCAAGATGTGGGGTCCTCGCCAGCCTATATTAAGCAACTAACTGCGTCATGGCAAGGCGATCGATTTCCAGATGGAAGACCACGGGTTTCGGATGCCCTTCTAAAAAGACTGAAAAAAATTCAAGTTGAAGAGGCATGGGGTTATCTTCGAGGCAAAGGATACCATAATCAATATGAAGGTACTTGGGAAATATTGCATCCCGATAGTGTCATGACCGGAAGGGTCGTGACCGCTCAATATATGCCCTTGCGACCTGATTATCAGCAATTGATAAAACAAACGGGTGGCAACGAAAACCGGGATACCCTCGGAGGAAGCAATTCATGGCCGATCGAGATGTTGCGACCTGGGGATGTTTATGTGGCAGATGGTTATGGGCGTATTGTCGATGGCACGCTTATAGGTTCTAACTTGGGAAACGCCATTTATGCCAATTCGGGGAACGGGGTAATTTTTGATGCAGGGGTTCGTGATGTGGCCGGACTGCTCGAAATAAAGGGCTTTAACGGGTGGTATCGAGGGGCCGATCCATCGTATCTACAAGAGGAGATGCTGACCGCTATTAATACGCCGATCCGTATCGGTAGGGCTACCGTGCTACCAGGAGATATTGTGCTTGCCAATCGGCATGGCACCGTATTTATACCAGCATATTTGGTACAATCATTGGTGCTTTCTTCGGAAGTAGTCGGCCTCAGGGATCAATTTGGATTTCAAAGGCTAAGGGAAAAAAAATATACCCCCGGCCAAATCGATACACGATGGACGGATGATATCAATACCGATTTTAGGAATTGGATAGCGAAATACCCAAATGATAAACTGCCGATGACGCGCGAAGAGTTGGAAGATTATTTAAACGAACAAAAAAATTAAATGGGTAGTTTGCTACGTATGACGCACTATAGTATGGCTCCCTATTTTTAGACCTTAGAATTTCAATTTGGGAAGCATGACCCCAAAATTTTAACCGTAGGTACTCTTTTATGAAAGTAAAATTCCGATACGATAAAATGAAGCTCAGTATTAAATAACAATGAAAATGCTTGATATGAAAATCGTATGGTGTAGTTTACTAGTTTGTACTTTGAGTGGATTGGGTCTTACGGCACAAAGTAGGGACAAATACATGGAAAAGGTTGCAGATACCACCGAAGTAGCCATAGTAGTTGATGCGCTAAGCAAAGCCATGGTGGACCGGGATGCTGCCGCTTTGGACGAATTGACGATGACCGGACTAACCTATGGGCATTCAAGCGGTAGAATTCAAACGAAAAGCGAATTCATTAATGAAGTAGTCGAAGGACCTTTTGATTTTATAAAAATCGCTCCAACTGGGCAAACCATCTTTATTGTTGGTGATATGGCGGTGGTGCGACATATTTTCAATTGCGAGGCTACAAATGAAGGAGAACCCCTTACCATTAGGATCGGTAGTATGTTGGTCCTGAAAAAACATGAAGATCATTGGAGACTCTTGGCACGTCAGGCCTACAGATTGTAAAATAGTATGGCATTGCAAAAGCAACCCTTTTATAGAATAAATCCATAACCAAACCAATTGTAATTTTGAAAAAAATAACTATTTTTTCTATTTCCTTGGGAATTTCCTTCTTGTTGGCAGTCATCATTTTGGGTATGATATTAATGGGCAATTTAGAACAAGCAGGACCGCTTTGCATTGCTTTTTTTTTCGCATTGGCCCTTGGGTTTAGCGGCTATAAGGCACTCAACGGATTTGTATTCACGACGATGATTTTTGCAGGAGTCACCATGGCCCTTTACTTCCCCCAATATTTTATGCAAATCGGTGATTTTAAGCTAACCGGACTCATCATTCCCCTTATTCAGATCATTATGTTCGGGATGGGTACGGCCATGAGCATCAAGGATTTTTCAGGTATCTTAAAATCTCCTAGAGGTGTTTTTGTGGGAGTCACGGCCCAATTGGGGATTATGCCCATAATGGGGTTTATTTTGGCCGAAATGAGTAATTTCCCCCCTGAAATTGCGGCTGGGATCGTTCTAATAGGATGTTCCCCAAGTGGGGTTGCCTCCAATGTCATGGCCTATTTAGCCAAGGCCAATTTGGCGTTATCGATTACCATTACCTCGATCTCTACCCTACTTGCCCCTTTTGTGACCCCCTTGCTCATGAAATTATTGGCTGGGCAATTTGTTGAAATCGATGTGCTGACGATGATGTGGAGCATCGTTAAAATGATACTGTTGCCTATAGGAGCCGGATTGCTTTTCAATAAACTGTTAGGGGAAAGGGCACACTGGATGAACAAACGGATGCCCATTTTATCGATGCTGGGAATCGGGGTAGTCATTACCATCATAACAGCTGCCGGTAGGGATAGCCTTTTGGAAATAGGGGGTATCTTGATGTTGTTGGTGTTTGTGCACAATGTGTTCGGTTATTTTCTTGGGTATTGGTATGCCCGTATATTTCGGCTTTCTGAACAGGACGCCCGCACAATTGCGATCGAGGTAGGGATGCAAAACGGCGGCCTTGCCTCGGGGATTGCCAATTCGTTGGGTAAGATTGCGACTATGGGCCTGGCCCCGGCCGTATTCGGACCCTTAATGAACATAACGGGTTCTATATTGGCCTCGTATTGGCACAGAAAGCCACCCCTCCAAAATGAGGCAAAATTGGTCTAGGAAACTAATGATTCGATGAAAACCCTACGAAAGGGAATGTCATACGTTTTTTCTTTTCAATTTTCTAGGAATCCCTTCGAGTCACTGGGCGTTTGTTTTATGCTTAAGACATGGCCCAAAGTCTTTGGACCGCCTGAACATCCGACCGCATGGCCTTAAAGACCTGTTCTTTAGGCAAGCTCAATATGTTAGCGCCAGATTCCGCCCCTCCCAATGCATACTCCATATGCAATATCACGGGGACATTGATTTGATATTTTTTTAAAAGGCCAAAATAGTTGGTAAAATTTACCATTCCAGCTCCGATTGGTGTATTCACGGTTGTCCATTTTCCATTCACCTGCTCCCATTTAAAATCCTTGAGCACAATGGTCTTAATTTGGTCCTTGATGAGTCTAAGCCCATTTTCCCATGATAAACCACCTTCTACCGTGGCATGGCGTATGTCATATTGTACTCCGAAATACGCTGGATCAGCAGTTTGCAATAATTGAGCTACTTCCCATAGGGAAGCCCCGATCTTGGTCCCTGCATGGTTTTGGTAGCATCCGATAATGCCGTTATTTTTATTAAAATGGGAAAGGTCTTCAACTTCTTTGGTAAAATGCCGAATAGAATCTTGCATAGCTTCCCTGGCGTTATAGTCGAACCAGTTGGAGCGGTAATGCGTAATGCCCAATGCTGCAGCAGTACGTATCACATTTCTATCCGATTCATTGCCGATACTTTCAACGGCCGTTGTCATGAGCTTGCATTGTGAACCACCCTTTTTTATAGCCTCGAGGGCTTTCGGTAAATCTTCTTTCACCCGTTCCGGAAGAACATGGCCATTCGGTCTGACGGTAAGGTCAATGCCGGCAAAGCCAAGTGCTGCAGCTGTTTTTCCCGCCTCCTGATAATCCAAAAATTGAAGGTGTTTTGAAAAAATATGCACGGGCAGCAAATTATTTTGGCCTTCTAGGACCTTTGCTTGAATGGAAGGTGTCATAAATGGAATTGCCATTGATGTAAGGGCGGTTTTCTTTATAAAGTCCCTTCTGGTCGTCTTATTCAAAACTGTGCGTATTTAAAATTCAATTAAAAGTAACCTATCTTTAGGGATTATTGCCTATCGTACACCAAGGTTGAATTCACAGTGCCCCCTTGAAAGGAATCGGACGTTTTTTCAATGACCAATTTTTTGCCCTTCTGGGATGTTTTCCATACATCGACTCCTTTAAGTTCAACGGTGCGTCCCTCTAAATTAAGTTCTGTAAATGAATTTACGGTCAATTTATCATTACTAGCCGACCAGACCGCTTTCTGTATACGCGGTGCGCTAAATGCGGCCGATTGGTTTTCGACCCCATTGGTTTTGAGAAGTTGTTTTTCGACCTTGTCATCTCCCCATTCAACCAGCGTGTAAGCCGCGATAGCCAAAGCATCGTCAAATTGTACGATGTTCATTTTATAGGGTGTACTTGTATGACCATTTGTTTGAATAGTACTTTCAGAACTATTGAGCACCCACAGGCCTGAAAGATCTATTTCAGTCTTAAAATACAATTCGGGTAGTTTGGAGGCGGCGCGCAGTGGCTTTGCGATTTCTTGATAGCTAAAATCCTCCAGAAACAGCACCCGATCATCATTGAGATATGAATCGTATTGTTCTTTCGGCGTGTCTCGGGCCATTCCTGACCAAATAACATATAAGGTCCAATCGGGTTGATTTTCGAACACTTTTAAGGTGGGTGGTATGCCTACTTCTCCTAACGCCAATGGCTTCCCTTTCGCCAATAGTTTAAGATCTGAGTAATATTGGGGATTAAAATCACTCCCATATACATCCAAGGAAACCACATCTAAATAGTCATTGCCCGGGTAGAAACCTTCAAATTCCCTTCCGGGTTTACTGGGTCTGTCAACACTCCACATCCATACCAGGTTCTTTAATTTATGGTGTTTTACAAAACGGTCGAAAAGCTGTCGGTAGAGGCGATCAGAGGTATATTTGCCTTTCGTTCGACCTCCCCACCAAAACCAATCGCCATTCATTTCATGATAGGGTCGCCATAAAACGGGCACATGGGCATCCTGCAATTGTTTGAGGTACATAGCTATTTCATCGACCTGAGCGACCCACTTTTTATAGATAGGAGTGCCTTTCTTAAAGATATCCTCGAATTGTTTTTCCAATAGTTTGCCTTGTACACTGGCAAGTGCCGTCGAATCAGATCCTGGCAATGGTTGAAAGGTGATGGGCTCATCTGCGGTGGGTGGTACCGCATGCCAACAAAGTGTAATAATGGCTCCTTTTTTGTATTGTTTTATAGCCTCATCAACAATTGCCGGCCTAGACAAATAGGAATCCTTATCATCAGCAACCGAGAAACCAAAGTCCTGACTCCAAACGACCGGTGTCTTGCCAATATAATCGGAGGCGAACTCTGAATTTCGTGCCCTCGCTACCGGAAAATTATGCTGCCCTGATAAGACATGTGTACCACCAATACGATACAGTAATTCTAAAAGCGCGGTCGCTTCCTGGCTGGCATTCTGGGTAACAGGTTTGATGTTTTGACCAGCAAGGGAGAAGGAAAATCCTATAAAGAGGAGATACAGTGTTGCCTTCGGTTTCATTCGTTTAAATTTTAGCGTGTTTCCCGACCAAACCTTTGAAATCAAGTAGTGTAATCAATTAAAATCCAATTAATTCTTAATAGGTGCCGAAATGCCCGGTCCTTGGCTCACTTGCCGCGTATTTTTACATAAGCTATCTTCTTTGGGGCTAATGCAGATAGGGTCATACTCATGTTACTACTTTACGTTTTTCTTCGATGCTTCCTAAAACAAGATACAGACCGGCGAAGGTGCGGCCACCTGATCCTTAAATTTCAAAGTTCCTTTGTTTCTATCGCGCCGAAAGGATACAATTGTGTTTGTTTCTTGATTGGCAACTACTAAAAAGTTTTCATCAGGGGATAAGGAAAAATTGCGGGGAGTTTTGCCATGGGTCGATTCATAGCCCACTAAGGTCAAAGTACCATCTATAGGACTCACTTTATAAATGACGATACTGTCATGTCCACGGTTCGAGGCATATAAAAATTTGCCGTCAGAGGAAATATGTATATCCGCAGCTGAATTCTCACCATGATAGTCAACTGGCAAGGTTGCTACCGACGCCCCCACAGCGTATTTAAGGGGTGCTGTTTTTTCTATTTGGGTGACCGTAGAAGACAATTCATTGAGAACGTAGGCCCACGGACCCTTTGGGTAAAATGCCATATGCCTGGGACCTGCACCTGAAGGCATGGCCAATTTATATGGGGGCGTTGGTACCATTTTTTGTTTATTGGGATCGATCAGCGAAAACCAAAGTTCGTTGGTGCCCAGATCTACAGTTATTATTGGTGCGCCGATAGTCCCAGGCCAAACCGAATGGGCATGCGGGCCTTCTTGTCTGGGTGTTGTTCCGTTGCCTACATGGTGTTGCAAATCCAATAGGTCTGACAATTCTCCTTCTTCGTTAAGTTTTAACAAGCCTATCGTGCCATCTCCATAATTCGCGGTCATGACATAGCCCATACTATCGATTGTAACAAAACAAGGATAGGAACCGCCCGATGATTGTTGGTTGATCAATTTTAATCGATCACCTTCAATGTCATACGATGTCACATAGCCGACCCCATTGGCATTGCTCATTTCATTTACGGCCACCAAGAATTTATGACTGGGACTTTTCGCTAAAAATGATGGGTTGTCTGCCTTAGCGATTAGCCCTGCATTTTTAAGGGTGCCGTCTTTTTGAAGAAGATATCTATAAATACCCTTGCTTTCCAGATTGGTATAAGTGCCCACATAAAAAGAAACATCGGAAGTAGCCTTGGGTGCCTCAGAATAAGGACCTTTTACATTTAACAAGCACATTGCCATTACGCTTATAATCAAGATTTTCATAGCTATTAGATTCATATTTTATTGTAATTTCCCTTTATAGATGACTGCAAGGCCCAATTTTCTATTCTTTCAAAGCCCCGGTTAAAATTGCTTTCGGTAATCGTGTAATTGAAATGGTAGCATTTCTTTAGGATACTGGTTCAAATCGTTTTCACAGAGGGACTACAATGTAAGGATTTATGAGTATTCAAAACAGGGCTTGTGAAAATTAGGATTAAATTTTAGTGAATTGTTTGATGTACTTTTTTTGTGAAGGCATTTTGAAAAAGTATTGTTTACTTGGCTTTAAATGATTAATTTATCCCGATTATAATCGCTACGATCAACTATTTACTATGAAAAGAAGAAAGTTTATGTATTCTGCAATGGCAGCGAGTGCCATTCCCTTGGCCACCTATAGTAATGTCTCCGACCTTGGTAAAGATGAAACAAAAGAACTCTACGAATTAAGGGCGTATGAGGTCAAGTTTGGGGGTGACCAACAACTTTTAAAGGACTATCTAAAAACAATATTGGGCCCGGCATTACTTCGGATTGGCGCGCGGAAATTTATGCTTTTTGGGGAAATGGGAAATTCAGATCCAACAAAACTCTGGTATATGATTGCATATCCCAATGCAGCAACTTTTCTAAAGGCCCATGATTTGAATAGTGATGAGGTGTATGTTAATGCGGCCTCGGAATATAATGCACTCACTCCGGCCCAAACCTTGTATAATAGGTATTCATCTTCCTTGTTATCGGCTTTTGATGGCATGCCCAATATGATGGATCCCATTGATGGTGCTTCCTTATTTGAATTGCGCACGTACGAAGGATACAGCGAGGATGCCGTTCGTCGCAAGATAAAGATGTTCAATGATGGGGAAATCGACATCTTCCTGAATACAGGATTGCACCCCGTATTTTTCGGCGAGATGATTATCGGGCCCTACCGACCGTGTTTGACCTATATGATTAATTTCAAGGATATGGACGAACATGATGCCAACTGGAAACGTTTTGGCGAACATCCTGAATGGAAGCGAATGAGTGCTATGCAGGAATATGCCGACACCGTGTCGAATATTCGGAAAATCTTTTTAAATCCGATGTAATCTTAAATCCATAAATGACTGAATCATGAACTTACAATCAATTGCAACCGGCCACATTCGAAAATTATGTATTTGTGGGTGCTTGGCCGCTTTTTTTGTTACCGGGTGCAAAGAGGAGCCTAAAACTATGGAATCAGGTTCGGTTTTAGTACCCAGCCCAGATAATGCCGGCCTAAAGCTACCAGAGGGTTTCGGGGCAATTCAGGTTGCCGAATCCCTTGGAAAACCACGTCATATCGCCGTGAACAGCCAAGGGGGTATTTATATCAAATTACGGGAGCCCGTGAAGGGACAAGGAATCCTTTATCTGGAGGATACCGATGGGGATGGAATCACCGATATCAAAGAAGGATTTGGTGATTATGGGGGTACTGGTATCTGCATTGTAGATGACCACTTGTACGCTTCTTCGGACGAACAAGTTTTTGGATATACCATGGATGCCAACGGAAAGGTAAAAAACCCAACGATGCCCGATACCTTGGTAACTGGATTGATAGCAAGAAGAGCACACGAATCCAAATCACTTACCGCAGATGGTTCGGGTAATCTTTATGTCAATATAGGTGCCTATTCGAACGCATGCCAGGTCGAGGATAGAAAGGTGGGCTCACCGGCCATGATGCCGTGTCCCATACTGGATTCAGCAGGAGGTATTTGGCGCTTCAGGACCGATAAATTGAATCAGTCCTATGGTGAAGGGGTTCGATTTGCCACCGGTCTTAGAAATGTGGTTGGCTTGGATTGGAATCATGAAGTGAATAAATTGTTCGTAACACAGCATGGAAGGGATATGCTCAATACCCTTTTCCCGGAGCTTTATGATGTTGAGACCTCTGCCATTCTTCCTGCGGAAACCCTCTATATGCTTGACGAAGGTGACGACGCCGGATGGCCCTATATTTATTACGACCAGCAACAGAAAAAGAAGATTCAGGCTCCTGAATATGGAGGCGACGGTAAAAAGACGGGGGGCGAAAATGCGATTGATCCCGTAGTTGCCTTCCCGGGGCATATGGCCCCGAACGCCTTACTTTTCTATACAGGCGATATGTTCCCGGAACGCTATAGGAACGGCGCGTTTATCGCTTTTCATGGCTCTTGGAATCGTGCCCCGGAACCACAAGCCGGATATATGGTGGCATTCGTGCCGTTTTCAAATGGGAAGCCAAGCGGTGACTGGGAAGTCTTTGCCGATGGCTTTTCCGGGATGCAGGAAGTGCTCTCCCCAAATGATGCGGCCCACCGGCCTACGGGTTTGGCACAAGGTCCGGACGGTTCATTGTATGTTTCCGATGACCAAGGAGGAAGCCTATTTCGGATTATCTATACCAAGAAATAGGAAATGGCGGTTAAAATTACCGGGAAAGCAATTTTCAGCTTACTGTTCTTATTGGGTGTTTTTGGTGCATGCAATCTTGTAAAGAAACAGGAAAAGGAAAATCCGGATACTGAAAGTAGTGTGGAAAAAGGGGCACCAAAAATTGAAATTGTTTCCGACACCCCCGCCTTTATGGCCAATGGGGAAAAGGTCTATGTAGAAAATTGTCTGGTATGCCATCAGGCCGATGGCAAGGGAGTATCAGGTTTGAATCCTCCTATATTTAATTCTGAATACGTCAACGGGGATAAAAGTCGTCTCTTGAAGATCCTTTTTAAAGGCTCAAACGAGGGCTTGGTTGTGCAAGGTACAACCTATTCAAATGCCATGCCGGGCTTTGCAACGCTGAACGACACCGCCATCGCGCATGTGGCTTCCTATATACGCAATAGCTTTGGGAATTCGACCGATAGTATTACCATCGAGCAAGTGGCCAGATTCCGTTCCAGCGAATACCAGTAGAAACGTTCAGAACGATTTAATACAATGATGAATGGAATATAGAAGTTTGGGGGAAACCGATCTTAGGATTTCGGTGATTACATTCGGAGCTTGGGCTGCAGGCGGTTGGATGTGGGGCGGCAATGATCGCAAAGCGGCCATCGAAGCCATTCGAGGTGCCTATGACTTGGGGGTTACTTCAATCGATACGGCACCCATCTATGGCCAAGGGACTAGCGAGGAGATTGTTGGCGAAGCCCTGCGGGACTTTCCCCGGGACAAGGTCCAGATCTTAACGAAATTCGGGATGCGATGGGATGCGACCAAAGGGGATTTTGCATTCCATAGCAAGGACAATCAAGGGAATGAAATCGATATTTACCGGTATGCCGGGAAGGAAAGTGTCAAAAAGGAGGTAGAAGATAGCCTTCGCCGCTTGGGAACTGATTATATTGATCTGTACCAGATCCATTGGCCTGAAAGCACTACGCCTATTCAAGAATCTTTTGAAGCGGTGGCCGATCTCATAAAAGAAGGGAAGGTGCGATATGCAGGGGTGTGTAATTACAATGTGGCCCAAATGCAGGAGGCCGAAAAATATGTAAAGCTCGCCTCGAATCAAGTGCCTTTTAGCATGGTCAACCGAGGAATCGAAAAAGAGGTTGTCCCATATTGTGTCGAGCATAATAAATCAATATTGGCCTATAGCCCATTGGAAAGGGGGCTTTTAACCGGTAAAATGAAATCTGGACACCGTTTTGCGGAAGGCGATCATCGGGCAAAGAATCCGTTTTTCACCGATGATAGTATTATCAAAACGAATTCCTTTCTTGAAAAAATAAGACCCTTGGCCGAAAAAAAGAATGCGAGTTTAGCACAATTGGCCTTAAAATGGACTGTAGCGCAACCCGGGATTACGATTGCTTTGGCAGGGGCCCGAAATGCTTTGCAATCCATTCAAAACGCTAAAGCCTTTGAGTTGTCCTTGTCGGCCGAAGAAATCGAATTTATTAATTTCGAACTGGGGAAGCTGGCAAAATAAATGACGTTTTCACCATGGTTTTAACAAAGTCGCTATGCTATGACCTAATTTAAACTACGCGATTGCTCAATTTTTCACCTTTATAATATTGAATGATGTTCAGGGCGGCAAGTCGCGACATCTCATTGCGGGCTTCCACGGTAGCCGATCCTATGTGGGGCGTTATAGCTACATTTTCCATGCGTAATAAGGGATTGTCCGATTGCATCGGTTCCGGGTTGGTTACATCCAATCCGGCCCCCCATAATTGCCGACGCTGTAATGCCTTAATAAGGTCGCCCTCATTATGGATACCGCCCCTGGCCGTATTTAAAAAGATACTCGAAGGCTTCATCTTGGCAAATGTTTTTTTATTGAACATTTCAGCGGTTTCGGACGTTAAGGCGCAATGTACCGAGAGTATGTCGCTTTGTTGTAACAGTTCCTTGAAAGAAACGTAAGTAGCCTTCAGCGCTTTTTCTGCACGAAGGTTATGCGAACGGTTGTGGTACAGCACCTTCATCCCATAGGCCCCGCTGCAACGTTCGGCGAATGCCGTGCCAATACGTCCCAAGCCTAAAATCCCCAAGGTCTTTCCCTTTAATTCCATGCCTAAATGTGCCTGCGGACGAAATTCCCCCCAATTATTAGCGATTATTTCCTTGTGCATAAAAAAAAGCTTTCGCGATACCGCGAGCATCAGGGCAAAGGCGATATCGGCCGTAGCGTCGACCATGGCATTCGGGGTATTTGCGACCAGAATACCCATTTCATTCGCTTTCCTTAAATTGATATTGTCGTAACCCACGGCAAATTGAGAAATCAACTTAAGCTGATGGTTACGATCAAGAAAATCACTATTGATCTGATAAGGACTAGCGGAAAGTAGTATATCATGTTTCCGCGTGGCGATTACAAGTTCTTCAGGGGTCATTAGTTCGTCGTTTTCCCAGACGGTTACCTCTAGTCCTGCTTCGCGGAGCATATCGATGCCGATTTTAGGAATATTCAAGGAGACCAATACCTTCATATATCGTTTTTTGAATAAAAAATCAGCTTTTGGTGATTAAAACGAAAGCAATCGGTTTCTATTCAAGAGCGATGCTTTCATTGAAAGTTCTGTCAATTTGTTGATATGAACAAATTTAATTTGGAAACAACCAAGAAATTGGGTTTGATCCGGTCAAGGGGCGATTCGCCAATTGTAAAGGAAGTGGGGTACACCAGCGAGTAGCATGCCTAGTGAATCATATGATAACCAAGGTAACATCGTTATTGTCATTGAAATTGAATCCCTACAATTCAAACCAACCTTTTGGATTGGCATGCAACCCAAGGTTATTGACGGTGCCTTTAATGGTAGCAGCACTTAAAAGTCTGGATGTAAAAACGATAAACAGGCTGTGAAAAAAGCCTTTAACAATACTCACAGCCCAAACCCCAAGAATTTTTTAAGAATAATTTAATTTTAGCCATCACCATTTCGGTTGAGGTGTTGGTGCCTAAAATTCCTCCATATTTTCCAGGAATCACATGTTCAACCGATAAGCCCATTGACTTTTATTTAGGTTTATTTGAAATCGTGGATTTATAAAAAAGGGTTGAATAGATTCTTTGATTAAGGAAGCAAGATATATTATGAATGGGAATGACAATTATCAGTATGGTTGAATTGCAATTGCCTTAGATTTGATCCTATCATTGTTAACCTTTACTATTTTTATCATGATCAAGGATTTTCCAAAACACTACGAGAATCTCGTGGCGTTAATGCAGGAATTAGGCACAAAAATTCCGTCTACCATGACGGGATTTAACGATTTACATAGGGCAAGTATCGCCGATGGTGCCCTCACCTCGAAAACAAAGGAACTCATAGCCTTAGGAATTGCCATTACGGTGAGATGTGACGGTTGTATCGCTTTCCACGTGCATGATGCCATCAAGTCTGGAGCCGGGCCAAGCGAAATCACCGAAACCATTGGGATCGCCATTCTTATGGGCGGCGGCCCGTCGGTTATGTATGGGTGTGAGGCCCTGGAGGCTTTGAAACAATTTACCGACCTTCAGAAAACGTAATACGAATTGATAGATAATTCGTTTCCCTCGCATGTAATAAGGGTCCCTTCTTTATAAATAAAGGATTTAGTTAGTCTTTACATACCATGGCCCTGACTGGCTATCAAGTTGTTACGAAAGTCGGGTCGTTCAAAAATAACTTGAGGGAAAAACTCTGGAGGTATGAAAAAAATAAAATGAACAACTATCTGCGATGAGCCCGAACAAAAATTTATTTATAAAAATAAATCTCTTAGCAATGAATCCTGTCACATTTTATATTTTAAGGCTTCGAAGCCCGAGACCACATCAAAGAGTTCCTCATCTATGGCACTTTGACGTAATCGATGATATGCTTTACCGGTGCCTTCCAACAACTCATCTATATTTTTCTCTGCGCGCTGCATGGCGGTCAAGCGGCTATAATTTTCACTCGCTAATGATGCTGTACATGCGTTGAACAAGATGACAAACAAATATTCCCGAAGTAACGACTCCAAATATGTTCTATCATCCCCTATAATTTCGGGAATTTTTTTTGTGGGCCATACATAGGGTGCGAATTCATTCTTCCATTTTTCGTCCAAAGGAAGTATACGCTGATGCACCGGTTCGTACAAAGACCTTTGAACGGCGTTATTGTTAAAAATATAAAAAGTAGTCAAACGGCCCTGTGAATGATTTTCCTCAATTTGGAGCAATATGGATCCAATAAGGGAGGTTATGGCATGTATGGAACTTGGAAGTTCAAACCTTTTGGTACTATCAAGTCCTGCATCGGCCAATAACAAGGGCATGCGTGATCCGACGGTCCAAAATTCCTTTTTGCCAGGTATGTCCTCAATAAACTTCGTAATGTAGTTCTTCAACGAATCATTAAATTGGCCTACGAAACCCTGATCGGATCCAAAAACTATGGCACATATTGATTCGTTTCCCGTAATGTCGCTTGGTATGATGTGTTGAACCCCGTTGGCCATTTTATTGGCGATGAAGTAGGCAATGATACTTTCGGTCACCGTGGTGTAATAATCCCCCAAAGATTCCATCGCCATTTCGTATTGTCCAATATTGGAGGCCGCCATGGCCTTCATGGCGCGAACGATTGCCTTAAGCTCATTCGCACCGGTTATTTGTTTTCGTAAACTTTCTAAAGTGTTCATTCCAGGGTCCTTTTTATTGTCACCGGCACTTCCTGGAAGGGCACTACGGCCTTTTTCGCCAATTTCAAAATTGTTTCTTGATCCGTCGGATTCATCAGGCCATCTGAGAACAAACGCGTCACGAGGACATTAGGCATGTCGGGTATTATTTTTAGGAGCTCGACCTCGGCCGAAGGCATTTTATCTAGGGGCACCGTGTCAAATATGCCATTAACTAGCGCCAAAAGCACTACAATTTGCTGGGTAACCGAAAGGGGCTGAAGTTCATTTTGTTTCAAAACGGCCCTAATTCGCTTCCCATGTTCAATGATCCGCCTAGTATTCTCATCAAGATGGGAACCGAAACGAGCAAAGGTTTCCAACTCTTCAAATTGAGAAAATGCCAATTTTAAATTGCCGGTAATAGCATGATATGCTGAGAATTGGGCTTTTCCACCGACCCGTGAGACCGATTTGCCAACATCGATCGCCGGTAGTATGCCCAGTTCAAATAGCTTTGGTGAAAGATAGATCTGTCCATCGGTTATCGAAATGAGATTGGTAGGAATATATGCCGATATATCTTGGGCCTCCGTCTCGACGATGGGCAGGGCAGTAAGGGAACCACCACCGAGTTCCTTGCTTAAATGGGTTGCGCGTTCAAGCAATCTGGAATGGATATAAAAAATATCA
This sequence comes from Flavobacteriales bacterium, assembly GCA_038316335.1. Taxonomy (GTDB): domain Bacteria; phylum Bacteroidota; class Bacteroidia; order Flavobacteriales; family Flavobacteriaceae; genus JALHST01. Next base: position 24,747 of record JBBQAM010000011.1, on the reverse strand, counting down.
CCCGGAAAAGCTTCCCGTCCGGGCGGCCTTCTTAAAAGCAGGGAAAGTTCCCGATATGCCCGGGCATGATTCGTGAGATCATCATAGACAATGAGCACATCATGCCCTTGAACCATAAAAAATTCAGCAATACTTGTGGCCGCATAAGGGGCTATATACTGCAATCCTGGGGAGTTGTTCCCTTCGGTAACCACGACCACGGTATAGGCCATGGCACCTTGTTCCTTTAGGCTGGCCAATACCTTGGCCACCGATGAAGCCCGCTGGCCAATGGCACAATAGATACAAAGCACCTCTTTATCGCGTTGGTTGATTATCGCATCAAGGGCAATGGAGGTTTTACCGGTTTGCCGATCTCCCAATATCAGTTCACGTTGTCCACGTCCGATTGGGATAAGGGCATCGATTACCTTTAAGCCGGTTTGTAAAGGAACCTCGACGGCCGCGCGATCCATAATTGCCGTCGCATTGCGTTCTATGGGCAATCGCCGATCAAAAGAAATCACCCCATTGCCATCCAATGGTTCTCCTAATGGGTTGATGACCCTCCCTAATAAACCTGCTCCGACCGGAATATCCATCACCCGGCCGGTGCGCTCAACTTCATCCCCGGCATTCAACCGTGAATCGTCTCCAAGCAGAATGGCGCCAATTTCATTTTCATCAATATTGAGGGCAATGCCATAAAGATTTCCGGGAAACTTCAACAATTCCTCGAAACCTGCACCTGGTAGTCCGGCGATTTTGACCACTCCAGCTGATACCCCAATTACCGAACCTATCTCCTTCGGACGAAGGATGAATTCATGATGCAGCCTAGCCTGTGATAAATAATCGAAAGCGGTATCTAAAATAGTATCCTTGTCAATCATCTTCCTTAATTTTCGAGCTAACCGTCAACGCTCCTTGCATGCCGGCGGTAATATCTTTTTCAAGAGAGGCAACATAGGCCGCAATATTCCAGGAAAGCCTATAGCCATTGACGGTGACTTCAATGCCCCCTATGAGTTCCGGGGATATCTCAAAAGTGAAATGACATCCCTTTCCTGCGAATTCGGAGAGTCTTTTTTGGATATCGGTTTGTAATTTGCCGGTAAGCTCGAATGCACTCCGAACTAAAATTGAATTGGAGCCGGCTCCTAGCGCCGATAAAAATTGCTTTTTTTCCTGTTCCGTCAAGGACTTTATTTTTTGAAGGAAGGTATTCACTGCTTGTTCTTCCATGCCAACCGAAGATAGCTCCGATAAGGTTTTCCGGGCAATTTCCAGAACTTCCTTTTCAATATGGCGTACCATGTCATGATTCCTTTTTTCCTGTTCCTCGAAAAGTGATTTTTCGAGTCTTTCCTTTAAGGCATTGGCCTCCTTTCTAGATACTTCCATTAATCGTAGCCCTTCCTCATTAGCCGCAGTAACGGCCTTTTGAAGCATACCCTCTTTTTGAGTATCGAAAGTCCGAATTTTTTGGGCATATTCCTCTCGCTCCTTTAGTGATTCGGCTTTTTTCGATTCGGCATCCTTTAGCTGCCCTAAAATTTTTGTTTCCCGCTCATCTATGGCCTTGAGGATCGGTTTGTACAAATATTTTTTGAGCAACCACATCAAAACGAGAAAATTGATTGCCTGGGCAATTAAGGTGAACCAGTTGATTTTCATTTTTTTTATTTGGCGATAAAATGGCTCCAGAAAGGATTCGCAAAAATGAGGATCATTGAAATTACAAAGCAGTATATGGCAAGCGATTCCAACATCGCCAATCCTACGAACAAGGTACGGGTAATAGTTTGGCTTTCATCAGGTTGCTGTGCCATTGAACTTAAAGCCGTTGCTATCGATTTACCTTGTCCCAATGCAGGTATCATACACCCGATACCCGTAGTTAAACCAGCTGTGATAATAGAGACCATTGCTATAATCGTTGCGTTATCCATTTTGTTTTTTTTATTGTTTGACGTTCTTTAGTTTCGATTCCTGTGTTGCGGCCGCAATATAGACCGTGGCCAATATGCTGAAGATGTACGCTTGAATAAGCCCGGTAATAAGCCCGAGCACGGTCATCAAAACCGGAAAAAATAGTGGTGCAATACTTAATAATATACTCACGATAAGCCCCCCACTCATGATATTTCCGAACAAACGTACGGCTAGGGCCAGGGTTCTTGACAATTCACTAATAATGTTAAAGGGCAACATAATAAAGGTGGGCTTGACGTACGTTTTGAGATATCCTAAAAAGCCGTTTTCGGCAATCCCAAACAAGGGAACGGCTAAAAATACAGAAAGGGCCAATGCCGCGGTAGTCGACAATGAGCTGGTTGGTGGCACATACCCTGGAAAAACAATGCACAAATTTGCAAAGGCTATAAATAGGAACATCGTACCGATAAAACCAATATATCTTTCTGGTTGTTCAAGCCCAATTTCCTTTATCTGGCGGTTCATTCCTGTTACCAGCATTTCAAGCGTGCACTGCCAACGCGAAATTTGAAGGTCGGTCCTCAGCCTTCGCGTTATCAGCAAGGAGACAATTACAAGTATTCCCATCAAAACCCAAGTAGTGACCAAAGTCAGGTTTATGGTTATAAAACCATCTGCCCAAAAAATCGTTTCATCCGGACTCAATTCCATTTTAGGATTCCTTTTTAAGTTCTAAATTTTTACGAGCGGAAATCTTGGTAAAACGCTGAAGTGCATACCTGGCGATAATAAAACCAAGAAGGCACATGATCAGCTCGAAAAGATTGCCTTGGGAGAAATAATAGAATCCCGCCAAGGTCAGACTTACCCTCAAAATCAGACTTCCCAATAACCAAAGTATGGGCCTCTTTGCCGTTAATGCCTTTTTTACGGTCAGCCAAAGACCACCAAAAAAGAGGATTCCAATTAAAATACCACCAATAACTGCTGCGGATGTTGCCAAAATATCATTCATTTTTTTCACTATTGTCTTGATGCATGGCCTTATTTTCCTTGTCGACCCATTGCCAAGCTATAGCGCAGCCTACAAAGAGACCTGCCACCAAAAATGTCAAGGTCCACGAAAAAGAATCTGGATAGTTTTTATCTAACCATAACCCCAAAGCGGTCCCAAGAACCGTAGGCACCACAATGGACCAACCTATCATCCCAAAGGTGCCAAAACCTACCCAAATACTTCTTTTTTTTTCACGCATTGCGTTTAATTTCCGGTTTTCTTTCGCACCGATTTCCTTACTGAACCGTTCTTCGTTTTTTCTGGTCATCGTGCTTTAGAATTATTTCCTATGCAGTCGTTTCAAGCCCTGAATGAATTCGCTTTCAAGCTTGGCCACGGCAGATCGCACATTTCTTTCCATATCATCGAGCACTTTAAACTCCGTTTCTATCGCGGCCCGAAGCTTACCAAGGTCTGCGCCTCCTATGGCATTCCGGACTGATACCCGCACTTTATCCCCAGTCTTGGTAAGGATACCTCCGTCAATGGCTATGTACCGTATATCGTCGAGGGTAGCTTCATAACTTAAGATTCCCGGGACAAGGGTTGCACTGCAATCGAGTCGGTTTGGCAAAAAACCATAAGAGCCGATGGTGGTGTCGACCACGATGCGATTTACATTTTGTATGTTCAAAAAAACCTGGTAAGGAAGCAGAATTTTTAAATCCATTTTATGTTGTTGTTTCTAAAATAATTTTCAGGAAATGACGCTTTTCTTATCTGAAGTTGGTACGATTACCTGACTCTTTTGTAATTCATTTTTTCCTTTTTCCAGGGCTTCCCCTAAATTACCGACCATATAAAAACAGTGCTCGGGCACGTCCTTGAATTCATCTTGCAATATGCGTTCACAACCATCAAGTGCATCTTCCAACTTTACTCCTTTTCCCTTAATGCCACTAAATTGTTCAGTAGTAAAAAAGGGTTGTGTAAAAAATCGTTCCAAGCGCCTAGCACGATTTACGATAGTGCGGTCATTGACAGAAAGCTGCTCCAAACCGAGCATCGCAATAATGTCCTTAAGTTCCTCGTACTGCGCAAGCGTTTGACGAATCTGCTGTAATAAGGCATAGTGTCGTTCACCGATGATTCCAGGAGTGGCCATTTTTGAACTTGACCTTAAAAGGTCGATAGCTGGGTACAAACCTTCGCTGGCTCTTTTTCTGGAAAGTACAATGGAGGCCGATAAATGTGAAAACGCATGGACCGCCGCTGGATCCGTCAAATCATCCGCGGGGACATAGACTGCCTGTATCGAGGTTATGGCCCCCGTCTTGGTATTCGCTATGCGTTCTTCCAATTTTGAAAGTTCGGTTCCCAAGGTTGGCTGGTACCCCAAACGTGAAGGCATTTGGCCCATTAGGCCCGAGACCTCCATGCCGGCTTGTATAAACCTAAAGATATTATCGATAAGCAATAATACATCACGATGCTCACTGTCCCTAAAATATTCGGCCATGGTCAAGGCCGCATGACCTACCCGAAATCGCGCACCTGGGGGTTCGTTCATTTGGCCGAACATCATAACCATGTTATTTAAGACCCCGGCCTTTTTCATGTCATGATATAGTTCATGGCCCTCGCGACAGCGTTCTCCGATACCACAAAACAAGCTGACCCCTTTGTGGTATCCAACCATATTATGGATCATTTCAGTCAGTAGAACGGTCTTTCCGACCCCGGCACCTCCGAATAATCCGGCATTTCCTCCGTGCTCCAAGGGCACGAGTACATCAATGGCCTTGATACCGGTCTCAAAAATTTCCGATGTTGTCGATCGCGCTTCCAAAGGTGGCGGATTCTGATGCACATTGCGCCATTCCATTTTAGGTAGCGGTGGTTGGTGGTCAATGGTGTTTCCAAAAACATCGAACATCCTTCCCAAGATTTCCTTCCCTATAGGTACGGCCAGTTGTTTGCCAACATATTCGACCTGCATTGCCCTGGCCAACCCCTGTGTAGGGGTCAATGCAATACCGCGTACGCAGTTTTTATCGAGCTGCGCCAAAACTTCGATGGCGATTTCCTTGTTGATCCCGGTATAAAGCAAAGAATTTATCGAGGGTAGCCCCGTTTCGAACCGAATGTCGACCACGCTGCCCCGTATCGAGACTACTTTGCCCAAAAGCACATTGCTATTCCCATTTTCAACACGTGTTGCCAATGTATGCGATAAATTTATAACGAGGTTAAAACTAAGATTATGGGAATTGATACAAAATGACATTGGTCATACACAATAGTCGAACTTCCGATATTCGCAGCGTACTTCGACATGGCAGATCTAATGAAATGTTAATCCATGGCAATATGACATTAATCATATGAGAACCTTGGAAACCGTGGGATATTTGTTAAACAATAACAGAAATTTCGCCAAAAAAAACAGCAATGAAATTTATTAAGAACTTCAATGAAATTGATATCCTGGATGTGCCCTTGGTAGGTGGTAAAAATGCCTCTTTAGGCGAAATGTTCCAAAAATTGAGCTCAAAAGGCGTTAATATTCCCGATGGTTTTGCGGTTACTTCGCCTGCCTATTGGTATTTTTTGGAAAAGTCACAAATCAAGGAGCACCTTTTCGATTTGCTTGCCAATTTGGATCGGAAAGAATTTTCGAATTTGAAGGAGATAGGATTACAAGCCCGTGAACTTATCTTAAATGCCGACTTCCCATCGGCCATAAAGCTTGATGTTGAGAAAGGATATGATACCCTTACAAAGAAATATGGGGGTGCAATTTCATTGGCGGTTCGAAGTAGTGCCACTGCCGAGGACCTTCCCAGTGCAAGTTTTGCGGGGCAACAAGAAAGTTATCTCAATGTAAAAGGCAAGGAAGAATTGATAGCTGCCTGTCATAAATGCTATGCTTCCCTCTTTACAGATCGCGCAATCAAATACCGGGAAGATAACCGCTTCGACCATACAAAAGTGGCGCTGTCAATAGGGATACAACTTATGGTACGTTCAGACCTGGCTGCATCAGGTGTTAATTTTACCCTTGATCCCGATACGGGTTTCGACCAAGTTGTACTGGTTTCAAGTATCTGGGGATTGGGCGAGAACATCGTACAAGGCAGTGTTAACCCCGATGAATATTTTGTCTTTAAACCCAGTATTAAAAAAGGCATCCGACAACCTATTATTTCCAGGCAATTGGGGTCTAAGGAAAAGACAATGGTCTATGATGCATCCGGTAGTGGAACGATAAACCTGGATACGGACGAAGAAAAACAACGACAATTTGTCCTTTCTGATAGGGAAGTACTAAAACTTAGCGAATGGTCGATGATCATTGAAGCACACTACAATCGCCCGATGGATATTGAATGGGCAAAGGATGGGCTTACCAACGAACTTTTTATTGTGCAGGCAAGGCCTGAAACGGTTCAAAGCGCCATTAAGAATAAATTAAAGATCACTACCTATTCGCTCAAGGAAAAGGGCCGGGAAATTACGAGGGGAATGGGTCTAGGTAATAAGATTTCTGCCGGTACGGCTCGAATATTGCATAGTCCGAAAGAGTCTGATAAATTGCAAAAAGGTGAAATTCTAATTACAGAGAAAACAGATCCTGATTGGGATCCCATTCTCAAAAAAGCTGCCGGAATCATTACGGATCAAGGCGGTAGAACCAGTCATGCGGCTATTGTGGCCCGAGAGGTTGGCGCGGCTGCCATTGTGGGCGCTATAAATGCTACCAAGGTTATCAAAGATGGACAGGAAATTACCATTTCCTGTGCAGAAGGAGATGCGGGGATTGTATATGAAGGCATTTTAAAATGGGAAGAAAACGAAGTAGATACCGCCACGCTCAAAAAACCGAAAACCCAACCCATGCTTATTTTGGCCGATCCCGAACAGGCATTTAAACTTTCATTTTATCCATCTGCAGGGGTCGGACTGATGCGATTGGAATTTGTAATCAACAATGCCATACAGATCCATCCCATGGCATTAAAACGTTTTGATAGCCTGAAAGATGCCGCTGCCAAGAAGGAAATCGAAAAACTGACCCATCACTACCCGAATAAGGAAGATTATTTTATTCATCGCTTGGCCGAAGGTGTTGCAACGATCGCGGCCGCTTTTTATCCGAAGGATGTCATTGTACGTACCAGCGACTTCAAATCAAATGAATATGCGAACTTGATCGGCGGCAAGGAATTCGAGCCAGTTGAATCGAATCCCATGATCGGTTTTCGAGGAGCCTCACGCTATTACCACCCTAAATATCAGGAAGCCTTTGAAATGGAATGCAAAGCACTGAAAATGGTCCGGGAAGAGATGGGGCTTGACAATGTCAAGATCATGATCCCATTCTGCCGCACCTTGACCGAAGCCGAAAAGGTGGTTGGCCTTATGGCCCAGAACGGATTAAAAAGAGGCGAGAACGGACTTGAACTCTATATGATGACCGAAATACCCAACAATGTCATCCTAGCAGAGCAATTTGCCCGTTTCTTCGATGGTTTTTCAATCGGGTCTAACGATCTCACTCAATTAACCCTTGGGGTAGATCGGGACTCCGAATTATTGAGTGGTATTTTTGATATTAATGATCCCGGTGTCAAAAAGATGATCGCTATGGTCTTGGCATCTGCACGAAAGACCCATACTAAAATCGGACTCTGTGGTCAGGCCCCGAGCGATTATCCCGAATTTGCACAATTTCTGGTAGAAAACGGTATCGACTCAATTTCCTTCAACCCGGATGCCTTGATTTCAGGAATCAAGAATATTCTTAGCGCGGAGCAAAGCAGGGCGACTTTTGGACTGGCCACCAGCAGTAACTGAATAACAAAGGGGAGCACAAAACACCGTTGATGAAAGTAGCCATTTTCAATACCCATAAGTTCGAGAAGGATTTTTTGATCGGGGCCAACGACGGCCGCTATGAATTGAAAATGTTGGACACCTTTCTTGGCATAGATACCCCTGAATTGGCCCGCGGATGTGAAGCCATTTCCATTTTTACCGAAGACCAGGCATCGGCCGAAGTCTTGGACAAGCTTGCGGCGATCGACGTCAAATATATAGCCTTAAGATGTGCAGGATATAATAACGTTGACATTCAACATGCCCGGCAACTTGGGATTCGGGTCGTGCGGGTACCTGATTATTCGCCCAATGCGATTGCCGAATTTACGGTGGCAATTATTTTGGCGTTGAACCGCAAATTGATACGAAGCCATTACCGCATCATGGAAATGAACTTCTCTTTGGATGGACTTGTCGGTTTTGATATGCAGGGGAAAACCGTTGGGATTATTGGGACCGGTAAAATTGGGCGGATCGTGGCAAAAATATTGCATGGTTTTGGGTGTAAAATACTGGCACATGATCTTAAACCCGACCAAGCAATAGTTGATGCCTATGATGTATACTATACCGATTTGGATGCTTTGTACCAGCAAGCCGATATAATTAGTCTTCATGCGCCATTGACCAAGAAGACCCATCATATGATCAATTCGAAAGGCATCGCAAAAATGAAAAAGGGCGTAATGCTCATTAATACGGGACGAGGGGGCCTAGTAAATACGCAGGATGTCATCCAGGGTCTTAAATCCGAGCAGATAGGATACTTCGGAATGGATGTATATGAGGAAGAAAAAGGCCTGTATTTTGAAGATCATTCCGAAGATATTTTGCAAGATGACGCCATCGCCCGATTGATGACACTCAGGAATGTTTTGATTACCAGTCATCAGGCATTCTTAACGGATACCGCTCTTAAAAATATTGCAAGAACGACCTTTGATAATCTCCAATGCCTTGAAACCGGAATGCCATGTCAAAATGAAATTATAAACTAAATGATGTTCGGAAAGGCGATGTGGTGAAAAGCTATTTGAAATATAAAATTGGAACAATTCAACTTAAATTTAAATGCGATGATAACACTTATAACTGGTTTACCTGAAATGGTCATAGGGCTTTCCGCAGAAGGAAAGATTACCGGGACCGACTATGAAAATGTTGTGATACCTGCGGTCGAAGCCAAATTGAAAAAGCACAAAAAAATCAGCCTTCTCTATCAACTAGGTGAGAAATTCACGGGCTACGACCTTAATGCATTGTGGGATGACGCCAAGGTCGGAATGAAACATTTATCGGCATGGAACAAGGTTGCACTCGTCTCAGATCATGAAATGATTAATGCGTTTGCCCGGTTTTTTGGCCACATGTTTACCTGTGAATTTCGAATTTTCAGGAATTCAGAAATAGAACGTGCCAAAAAGTGGATAGCCCAAAAATAGTCGGCGAAACAAGTATGACGATTGCCTGAAGAAGGCCGTGAGCAGAAATATGGTCTGTCTCGGGCGAATGATATTTTGCCCCGGTCCCAGAACAACGTTATGGACACTTTTAGCATACCATGAAACATTAAAAATTTTAAAAATGAGAAATATTGGAGTTTGGTTGGATAGGAAAGAAGCGAGAATCGCCATTTTAGATGACGCATCCGAGGAACTTATAAAGGTAGCCTCAGGGGTAGAATTTTTTAATCGCAAGGGTGGATCCGCACCGAGGATGAAATGGGGGGGGCCTCAGGATGTCGTGCATGAAAGTAAATATGAGGAAAAGGAAAAACATCAACTCCGGGACTATTTCAAAAAATTGACCGAGATAATCCAAGATGCCGATTCTTTGATAATCCTGGGCCCGTCAAGTGCAGGTGAAGCGTTTAAGAAGGACCTTTTGGAACATCGCAAATTACTAGGCCTGAAGGTGAAATTAGTGGCCAAGACCGATAAAATGAGCGATAAGCAAATTATGGCGATGATACGTGACTATTATAGAACCGGCGACCTGCAACATGATTTTAGTACAAAAAAGGTGTAATTTAACGTCCTCATAGTCATAGAATTTTGGAACGTATGCAAACCTTGTCAGACTTTTTAAAGGACCCCATTGTACTTAAGATTTTAAAGACCTTGCTATGGGTGCTCGCGGTGGTGCTCCTGATCGTGGTCCTTAGGAAGATGGCAAAAAAACGCATTGCCAATGTAACCTATCGTTATAATATTCAGAAGACGATTGAAATGGTGGGCTATTTTTTCATTGCCATGATCGTTCTGTTTTCATTTACCTTTAGCAATCTTAAGGATTATACGGTAATCATTGGGCTGTTTACTGCCGGTATTGCCTTCACCCTCCAAGAACTTATCCTGAGCGTGGCCGGCTCCTTTTATATTTTTGTGCTAAGGCTCTATAAGCCTGGCGATCGAATAGAATTGAACAATATCAGGGGGGATGTCATCGATATCAATACCATGTACACGACCATCATGGAAATCGGGGAATGGGTAAGTACCGACAACTATTCGGGAAGAATCGTAAAAATAAGCAACTCCTTTGTTTTCAAGGGCCCTATCAAAAATTATTCTATGGACTTTCATTTTCTATGGGACGAAATTGCAGTTATGGTAACCTATGGATCCGATCTTGAACTGGCCCAGAAAATTATTTTAAACGATGCAACGGCACTCATTTCGGAGAATACCGAAAAATCGAAAGAGGAATGGCAGGGGATGGTAGATAGATACTATATTGAAAATGCCACCTTGGATCCTACCATCGCCATTAAATTGACCAGTAATTGGATTGAGCTGAATTTGAGATATGTTACCGATTATAGACTTCGACGCAGCATGAAACATCAACTCTTTGAAAAAATCGAGAAATCGATTTCCGCGACGCACGGAAAAGTCAGTATCGCTTCCACGACCATTGAATTACTTAAGATTCCCGAGGTTGAGGTTCGAATCAAAAGCGGAGGGCAATGACAAAGAGCACCCATTCTTCTATCAATAGATTCGAAATTTTTTTATTCCTTCAGATTAAAAACTACGTTCCACCAAGCGGGAAAATACCCGCTATGCTTAGTACTTACCTCTAAACAAGCTTACGTTTTTAATAAACGTGTCAACTTTTCACTTTCCAGAACGTGCTCGGTAATCTTAAAGGTTAATTTTCGGTTGTCACGAAACTGTTGAATGAAATGGGTAAGTTCATCTTCGAGCATTACATGCTCCTTTCTAAATGTATAGGAATCATATTTAAAGGGATCATCAATAAGTTCGGCCAAATGTCTCAAGTGATTGCTGGTTCTTTTAAGTAAAGCATCACAATTTTTGCCAATTTCGACCAATGCTGCCTCTATTTCACGTACTTCATCCAAATTTTCCCGTTTGATCATCCAAATAAAATACTTTTCGATGATATCTTGTAAAAACCGCAAATCATCCCGATAAAATTCCAGATCATTTCTCCACTGTTCCGTCAATAAATATAATGCTTGCCAATCGGCCTCTTGAATATAATTCGCTTTAGGTCTATATCGTAATTCGTTCATATTCTACATTATTTTAATATCTATCTAAAATTAGATTGAAAAAGGCTGGGGCGAAATGACCAAGGTCATGGTAAATTTCAACTCAAATCAAAACCGAGAAGACTTTCGCCCTTTGCTGCCAATATGGTCCAAACATTGTACTATAAGAAAAGAATAGCGTATTTTAGACAAACTTCACACCAAATGATGCGATTAAAATTGTTTGCACTTTGGCTACTAGGAATGCCCCTTTTAAGTATGACGCTTCACGCCGCAGGCACAGGAAAGGATTCGTTACAGGCCTGTTCCCCATCAGGTAGAATTTGTGTGACGGTCTGGATGGATGGCCCTTTGAAATATTCGATTTCCTATGATAAGAAAATTATTCTGGAAACTTCGACGATCGATTTGTTGCTTGATAATGATCATGCGCTTTCAGAAAATAATCGCATACAAGCTTCTTCGATAAAAAAAATTACTGCACGGATCATCGCTCCTGTGCCGGAAAAACGAAAAATCGTCCCAGATGTTTACTCGAATTTATTACTTCGATTCGAGCAACCTTTTCAGGTCGAGTTCAGGGTATATGATGACGGGGTGGCTTATCGTATAGGCACCTTATACAAGGAAGGTGTAATCGTCAAAAACGAAGTGGCCGAATTTGTTTTCCCAGGTTCGCCCTCGGCCTATTTTCCGGAAGTACAGAAAAAGCAGGATGCAGATATATTCCATACTAGCTATGAGGAAACCTATCCGTTAAGAAGACTTGATAGCATTCCGAATGGGATTATTGGTTATTCTCCTATCCTTGTGGTTCCAGATTCGAATCCTAAGATTGCGATTACTGAATCTGATCTGTATGACTATCCCGGAATGTTCCTGGGGGGTACGGGTACTTCGACGTTAAAAGGCGTATTCGCCGGGTACCCCAAAGAGGAATTGGCGACTCATGAGCTCTATTCCCAAATTAAAGTCGTACAGCGCGAGGAGTACATTGCCAAAACCCGGGGGACAAGAAGCTTTCCTTGGAGAGTCTTGATCATCGCAGATAAAGACAAAGAACTGCCCGGAAATGATATCGTCTATCGCTTGGGGGAGCCTTCGAAGATAACCGATACCTCATGGATCAAACCGGGCAATCTGACCGATGAATGGATTATCGGGATAAATCTTTTTAATGTGCCTTTCAAGGCAGGACTGAATACGGCATCCTATAAATATTATATCGATTTTGCCAAACGGTTCGGATTTGATCGGATTATGATGGATGCAGGCTGGAGCGACAACAATGATCTGTTTAAAATCAACCCCGATATAGATATGAAAGCCTTGATTGCCTATGCACATGAAAAGGGAGTCAAGATCAGTATGTGGACGCTTGCCATGACCCTTGACCGTCAACTTGAGGCCGCGCTTGACCAATTCAATCAATGGGGCATCGATTTCATCATGACCGATTTCATCGACAGGGATGATCAGAAAGCAGTTAATTTTTATCACCGCATTGCACAAGCATGTGCCGATCATAAAATCATGATCATGTACCACGGAGCGTTTCCACCGAAAGGTTTTAACCGAACGTTTCCAAATGCAGTGGGTAGGGAAGGTGTTTTAGGTTCAGAGTATGACATATGGAGCAACAGGGTCACTCCCGAACATGATGTGACCCTCGCCTTTACACGCATGCTCGCCGGTGGGTTTGACTATGAGCCAGGCCTTTTGAACAATGCCACTCAAAAAGGTACAAGACCGGTCGAAGGAGTGGTCACCAGTCCAGGTACGCGTTGTCATCAGTTATCGATGTTCATTGTTTATGATAGCCCCGTGCAGATATTTTCTGGGAATCCCTCCGAAGGTTGGCGTGAGCCCGAATTTATGGAATTCCTTGGGAGCCTTCCAACTACATGGGATGAGACCTTGATTCTTGATGCCAAGGTAGCCGAATTCATTGTGAGTGCACGAAAAAAAGTAGATGATTGGTTTATTGGAGGTATGGGGGACTGGGCGGAACGAGACGTCACGATCACGTTTGATTTTTTAGACGAGGGAAATTATACGGCCACCATATGTAAGGACGGCCTGAATGCAGATCGCTACGCCGCGGATTATATAATTAAAAAAGATGTTCCTATCAAAAAAGGCGATGACCTAAAAATACATATGGCCCCAGGTGGAGGATTCGTGATTCGACTAGAAAAGGAATAATATGCGCTTAGGATATTCACCGGATTGCCCTGCCTTTTTTTGAGTTTACGCCTTCATTTTTTTTGACAAACGTTGTACTCAATGGCAAAAATACGCTGTGAAAGAACCAAGGGCATCTGGGAAAGGTCAAATTGTAGGCAAAAAAAATCGGGGATTTATTTATATAGAAGGGAAGACAGCGTATCGTTTGCAGGGGGTGTGCGTTTCGACGATTACCCAACAAGAAATAGGATCATAAAATAAAAGACCGAAGGACAAAGCAAACAACCCAATCCTGTATAAAAAGTCGCCGTTAAGGCCCCGTAGGGTACCAGTTTTGGATCGGTAGCCGCCAAGCCCGCGGTTACGCCACTTGTGGTACCTATCAATCCGCCAAAAACCACTGCAGAATGCGGATTATCAAGACCGATCGTTTTGGCAATCAAAGGGGTGCCAATGGTCGCTACTATGGTCTTTACCACCCCTGCCGCAACACTGATTGCGATGATGTCGGAAGGTACTCCTAAGGCGGTACCTGTAATGGGTCCTACAATATAGGTGCAAGCACCTGCACCTATCGTGGCGATGCTCTTAGGATCCGTGTACCCCATGGCAAAGGCGATGAGGGCCCCAAGAAAAAAAGAAAAGGAAACCCCGATCAATAAAGAAACGGCCCCTGCAAGTCCTGCATTTTTGATTTCGTTCATATCGGCGCCCATTGCTGTCGCGACTACCGCAAAATCCCGTAACATGGCGCCACCCAATAGCGCCATACCAGCAAAAATCGGAATATCGGAGATGCCTTTATTCTCACCGAGAAAAGCAAGCCCCAATCCGATGACAATCGCAATGGCCACGCTAGGAATCCTTTTATAGGTAAGCCACTTCGAGATCCAAAACGCCAAAAGCAGGATGCTCCCCACTACTAAAAACGCGAATAGCAAACCGTTCTTGGTGAGAACATCTTTTAGTATTTCGATCATAGGTCTGGTGTTTTTTCATCCTTTTCCTTGCCTATTTTCGCAATCAGCGGGACTAGGAAAAAGGCACCCAAGGTCACGACGGCACCTGCACATACGGCTACCCATCCCCCAGAAATTGCCGACCGCACATTGAGGGTAGCCGCCATGGCTACGATGATAGGAATATACATTGAGCTCCAAAAGAGGATTCCGTATGCTGTCTCAGGCTGCATCAAACCCTTCTTTTTTAGATATGAATTCGAAAATATCAAAAGGATCATGGCAAAACCAACACCTCCGATATCCCCATCAATTTGGATTAAAAGCCCCAGATAATTTCCCAGTACTTTTCCTACTAGAAAGCATAGGGCCAACATGGCTACTCCGTATATTTTCATTCGCTATTTTTTTGGTCGAGAAATAGTTGTTTAAGGGCGTTCTTGGTCACTTTCCCCATTACATTTCTGGGAAGATCTTCTTGAAAGAGGTACTTTTTAGGGGATTTATAACCTGGTAGTCTTTCCTTTAACCAGACTTTTAATTGATCAGGGGTTAATGTGTTTGATGAAAGTACGATACTGGCCCCAATAATTTCGCCCCACTCTTCATCGGGAACGCCTACTACGGCACAGTCCATGATCTGGGGATGGGCCCGCAAAATCTCTTCGATTTCCAATGCTGAAATTTTGTAGCCACCAGATTTAATGATGTCGACTGAGTTTCTTCCAAGGATGCGAAAACTGCCATTTTCAAGCACCGCAATATCCCCGGTCCTGAACCAGCCATCCTGTGTAAATGCGTCGGCGGTCGCCTGGGGCCGGTGCCAATATTCCTTGAACACATTGGGGCCTTTCACTTGAATTTCACCGGCGGTGGAATCGCCAATACGGTCATCGTTCTCATCGGCCAATCGTACCTTTACCCCTGTCAGTGCCTGACCGATATGGCCAGGCCTTCTTTCCCCCTCATACGGATTGCTAATGGCCATCCCCATTTCGGTCATGCCATAACGCTCTAACAAGGTATGTCCACTGATTTGTTGCCATTGTTCCATAACAGATATGGGCAAAGCTGCAGACCCGGAGACCATCAAACGCATTTTTTTGAGTGCCACCGATAAGGCATTCTTTTCGTCTTTTGGAAGTTCATTGTAATGGGCTATTAATTTGTAATAAATGGTAGGCACGGCCATAAAAACAGTGACTTCGCCTTTCAAAAAGATGTCAAAGATCTTGGCACAGTCAAATGTTGCCAGGAACTGACAACAAGCACCGCTCCATAAGGCGCAGCCTAAGACATTTACGATACCATGTACGTGGTGTAGGGGGAGTACATTGAGAATATGATCCTCTTGACTCCATGCCCATGAAGTTGTCAAGGACGTAATCTGGGCCTCGATGTTTTCGTGGGTGGTTACGACTCCTTTCGGGTTGCCGGTAGTGCCACTGGTATATAAGATCATAGCGCTTTGTCGTGCGTCGATCTCAGGCAGGCTACCTTCCTTGTGTCCAAAGTGCTCGGTGGGCAAAAATCGAACATTGGACAAGCTTCCGAGTGGCGCGAGCAAGGATTTAAATTCCGAAGAATACACGATCACTGAAGCCCCGGTGTCTTCGATAACATATTGAATGGAAGCCAATGGATGTTTTTCACACAGGGGGACTGCGACTCCACCCGCGCGCCAAATGCCCCATTGTATGGCCACATAACTGAATCCGGCAGGCACTAGAAAAGCAATCCGTGCTTCCTGAAGATCTTGATCCCCGTTCAATAAAGCATGTGCAATGTCTTTTGAGGCGTCTAAGAGTTGCTGATAGGTATACGATACGCCCTCGCTTATGACCGCTTTTCGTTCTAAATAGTTTTGTGCGTTCCCAATTAAAGTGATCATGGTGTACCCGTTGTGCTTTTACTACCCCAATGTAAGTTAAAATTTTTGAAGTCGCTATAAGGTGAAGCTATCGTAGGGTTGATTCACGAATGGCAGTTTCGGTTAATTCCCTGGTGCAACTGATTATTAGAATAATTATGCCCATAACATCTAAGAATGTGGCCGTTTGCTACGAATGATTTATGATGAAAATAGGGGTATGATTTCAATAGTATTTTTTTGTTTAAATATTAACATTAAAGATTAAACAAAAAAAGTAATTTTACACTTCGATTCCGAACCCAACCGGTTTCATCGGTTTTGAAATGATTTGAAGGCTTCGAAAAAAGGATTATCAACCGTGACGCGCCTTTATTTAATTTGAAAAGATACTTTATGAAAGAACAAGACACAATATTGCAATCCCTCATGGGGTCAAAATCCTTTCGCAACGGATTTCACGATAATGCCATAGGGGACGACCACATGTATGAAAAAATCGAAACCCCGATGAAGGCCAATGCCTTTGCGAAATCGGATGAAGAGAAAAAGGAACGTATCGCCGAATTGTTCGCCGAAATCATGGATGTGATGGGACTTGACCTAAATGACGACTCCCTTCGCGGGACGCCGAACCGGGTGGCAAAGATGTATATTGATGAATTATTTTCAGGATTAAACCCTGAAAATAAACCTACAATCTCACTATTTAACAATGCGTACCGTTATGACCAGATGTTGGTCGAAAAAAATATCACTTTTTACTCGAACTGTGAACATCATTTTGTGCCCATTATCGGAAAGGCCCATGTTGCCTATATTTCTTCAGGAAAAGTGATCGGGCTCTCAAAACTGAACCGCATTGTTCAATATTATGCAAAGCGCCCTCAAGTTCAGGAACGCCTTACCATTCAAGTGGCCAAGGAATTGCAACTGGCATTAGACACCGAGAATGTAGCGGTAATCATGGATGCCAAGCATTTATGTGTTTCGTCACGTGGTATACAAGATGATACCTCGACCACGATAACCGCTTTTTATGGGGGCATCTTCAATACTCCTGAAAAAATAGCGGAACTTCAGAATTACATCAAGCCTTAAAGACGCTTTCAAATGGGAAGTATCTCAGGGTCCGATTTAATGCTTTTTGACTGAAAGTCAAAAAGAGGATTCATGACGTTTTAGGTGAAGAAAGTCGAGATCACAGGATGAGACCACCAATGACAATGTATCAATTATATGCATCTAAGATTGTTTATCAAATGAATGCACATGCTCTGAAATTTTGGTTGGTGTTTCACCTTAAACTTTATTATGAGTAGTTCTATGTCTTATTTACTGTTAATCAGAACCGCCGGCAAGATATAGTCCTTGATAATTTTATCGACCTGCGGATGCGCATAGGGCAGACCATAGGCCGATGCCGTGACTACTACGACCAAGGGCTCATCCTTGAATACTAAAATGTAATTTCCGCCATTGCCCGCACAATAGTAGGCCTCATACCATTTGCTATTGACCTCGAAGGTTTTGTTCCAAAATAAATACCCATAATATTCATTGTTTCTGCCTCCTATTTGTTTCTGTTTTGAGAAACTTTTGGCAATCCAATCCCCTGGAATAATCTGTGTTCCGTTCCAGATCCCTTTGTTTTGATACAACTGCCCATACTTTGCAAAATCGAGGGCATTCATTTGAATACTTCCCGCCGTGTTGGGAACATTTTGTGGCGTAAATTGCCATTCATACTGGTTGATATTCAAGGGTTTGAATAATTTTTCATTGGCATATTCCTTCAATCCACCTTTGACATGCTGGTTTAAAATATCGCCCAAAAGGATTACGCCTGCGGTAAAATAATGCCACTCACCAGGAGGATCGGTCGGTTTCATTGGCAAGTCTAACGTAAATTTAACCCAATCTGGGCTGGGGTACATATTTTCCTCATTGCCTGGTGAATCAGAATCCGAATCGTCCCCATCAAAGCTTGAACTCATGGTAAGCAATTCCTGGATCGTCGTATTTTCCTTTAAGCTACTCGTATTCGTATAATCGGCAAGATTGTAAAATTCCTTCAATGGCTGATCGGTGTTTTTAATATACCCATCGCGAATGGCCATTCCCATCAAACTTGACGCAAACGATTTACCTACCGAGCGGGGATCGTGTAAGGAATATCGGGACTCGCCATTAAAATATTCCTCGATCAATAATTTACCATTTCGTAAAACAACAATGCCGTTTATTTTTTTGAAGATACCTTCATCGATAGACGTTTTTAACTCCTTGATTTTTTGATGGTCAAACTTTTCGTTGGAAACCGGAATGTCAGTATAGGGTTGAATGGGATTCAATGTTACATGGGTCGCGTCGATTGTCGGATGTCGCAATACATCAAGCCGTAGTTCTCCTTGGGCGATTATTTCCCCGACTTTTAAAGTGGTCGTTTGTATATAGGGTCGAATTATCATCCTTAAAAGGTGTTTTCCATCGGTCAAAACACGGTCGCCACCATTATATAGAAATCGATTCCAAAAAGATTCACTCCAAAGGCCAAAACTCTTCCCATTATTAATTAGCGGCTTGTTTATGCTGGTCGCGCTGTCTTGGGTATTGGCCCGCGGGGCGCCGGGATGAAGATTGCTGGTATAGATTAATTTGTCATCAATCAATAAGGAAAATTGATAATTCCCTATTCGTACTAAGGAATCGGCCGCTAGTTCAGGTGCCAATCGATGTACATAGTTGGTCAGCGAATTATCAAAAAAGGCCATAAAATATAGGTTACTCTTATTGGTGAGGCGATATGTTTTTAGGAAGTCCGTTTCTTTTGCTTCCGAAGTGGAAATGGCCTTGTCGGTAAAAAAGAGCTTCCCGATATTATTTTTTTGCAGGGTAGTCGGTATCCCTTCGGTAGGAACAATATCTGAAACCTGTTGCGCGTAGGAATAGGATAAAAAGCAGACGATTGAAAAAAAACTTAAAAAAGGGGCCTTCATTATTTAATTGGATTTAATGTAGGCACAAAGCTATTTTAATGATGCATAATAAAATAGAATGAAATTCACATCAGCCCCTTAAAATTTTCCGATATACTGATGGGCTCGTGTTGAAACGCGCCTTGAAACAGCGATTAAAATGGCTTTGATCCGCAAAGCCGCATTGGAAGGTAATATCGGCCAATGAATTTTTGGTGTCGACCAATAAATGCAAGGATTTTTCGACTTTCAGATTTCGTATATATTCGCCCAAACCAGTTTGAAAGTACTTATTGAAGTCCCTGGAAAGATGACCGGGATGAATTCCTATAGCGTCCGATAAGTCAGTGAGCGAATGTTTCTCGGTACATTCGTCATGCAGTAATTCCGTAATTTTTGTGACCCAGCTGGGTATTTTTTTTGAAGCAACTACTTGGGTTTCATGAATCCCGTTTAAAACATTTAGCAAAAGGGAGTTGATTGACAATTCTGAAACAGGGTCATCGATTTTGGTTTCCTTGAAGATCGCATAGAGAATAAGTTTGAGGCCAGGGTTGGTCACATTCATAGTTCCTTGAATGTCCTGAAGATCGTATTCAAGGCGATCGGCCCATTTTTGTTCAAATTCGATATGAAACCCGCGAGCGTATCCTGGTGGTTTGATATTATAATGTGGCTCCTGCCAGTTATGGAATACCATGGAGCCTGGGGTGCAATTGTAAATTTCCTTTTTATTGCCTTCGATTAGATTGCCATAAAGTAAAAATGTTATGTACGGATTTTGGTGGTAGTGCCAATCGACCGTATCGAGCGTATATTCGGTATCGGTCAGCGTAAGACCCTCCAAAAGGATCGTCGTATTGGTCTGCCCATAAAATTGTCCCTTTTGTGACTGCTTCATAGCGGAATATACAAGAAATTGTCGATATCCGAACGCAAAATCATCCTTCTTAAATATCCTCAGGAGCATTCGTTCTCTACAATACGTCAATTTCAACCATTCTAATTGTGAACAGGGGTCAAACCCGCTCCTTGTTAATTGCACGCTCGTACAATGCCCGAAAGACCTGTTAGTCCTGAATAGGAACTTGCAAAAAAGCGACCCTTACAATCGCTTTATTGCAAAGAACCTAGGCGCTATCAAATGATCTTTTTTAAAATTAAATTCAATTTAACTGAAAGTTCGTGCTCCTTGTATTGACTAAAGGGCAAATAATGCGCGTTAAAAGATGAAACTCCTTAAAATATTTGGAGCCGGATTACTGGTTAGCTTTCTTGGAGGCCTCCCTTTTGGAGTGCTGAACCTTACTGCTTTTCAAATAGCCGCGATTCAAAATATCCAGGATGCTATTATATTCTCGGTTGCCGTGGTACTTATTGAGCTTGCAGCGGCAAGGGTAGCCCTGCTGGGAGTAAATAGCGTGAACCTAAAACACAGGGCGTTCTCTTTTATTTTGCCAATGGGGATAGTAACGCTCCTCTATTTGGCCGTTTCCAATTTTACGGCAACCCAATCGTTTACTGAATTGGGTGAACTACCGAAGGTCTTTCCCTTGATAAAATCTTCTTTTTTGCTTGGGCTGCTCTTAAGTTTTCTCAACCCGATGCACATCCCATTCTGGCTTGGCTGGAACAGTATATTCCTTTCAAAGAAAACATTACAGAGGGGTTTGGGAATGTACTCATTTTATTTAACGGGCATCGGTCTCGGTTCGCTTATGGGCCTTTTGGTTTACATAGTTGCCGGAAAATACCTTTTCAATCAGTACGATCACTTCGGCTATGTGTTTTCAATATTTATTGCCTCTTTGTATCTTGTTTTTGCAGTCTACTTATCGGTACTATTCTATAAAAATCAAATAAGGTTAAAAATAAATTAGGCAAATGTTCAATTCGACGATTCAAACATTGGAACAATTTAAAGGGCTACTTCTGAAACTTCCCGACGATTGCTATAATAAACCATGTTCACCGCTTTCAGAAGCTACGATAGGTAAGCATACCCGACATATCATTGAAGTATACCTATGTTTACTAGAAGGCTATGAAAATGGCGAAGTATCGTATGACAAGCGCAAAAGAGACCGTCATCTTGAAAATAAGGTGGTCTATGCGATTGAAAAGCTGCAATACATTCAATCCGAGATCGAGCGACCTGATAAAAACCTACAAGTCATCTATGAATTGGATAGGGAGGACGTGCCCTTGGTATCGAATTATCTTCGGGAAGTTATGTACAATCTTGAGCACACAATTCACCATGAAGCCCTTATCAAAGTAGCGATTTGCCATTTTACCGATCTGCAAATCCCTACAACATTCGGGGTAGCTCCCTCAACGATAAAATATTGGGACCAATGTGCACAGTAAGCTTTATTGCCACGAACAAACAATTGATACTTACCTCCAATCGCGATGAACTTTCTTCGCGGGCGGCTTCATTGAGACTTGTGGAAACCGTTGCCAATGACATTAAAATGGTATATCCAAAAGACCCGAAGGCAGGGGGCACCTGGTTTGTGGCGAATGAGAACGGCATAGTAGGCATTTTACTGAATGGCGCCTTTAAAAAACATCATTCGAAAGGTGACTATGCTAAAAGCAGGGGGTTGGTCTTGTTGGAGGTGGTTGGCCGAAAACAATCCACTTCATTTCTAAGAAAAACCGATCTAACGCATATCGAACCCTTTACCTTGATTTTATATGAAGCAGGTACGCTCCTCGAATTTCGGTGGGACGGTCTGAAAAAATATTTTAAAGTACTGCCTGTGAACACACATCACATCTGGTCTTCGGCAACCTTGTATAGTGATGCGGTCATACGAAAACGGCAAGAACATTTCTCCGAATTTTTAGCAAATAGCAATGATTTACGTGCAAATGCCATATTGGATTTTCATTCCGAAAACAAGGGTGACCTTGAGAACGGATTCATAATTGAAAGAGCGAATGGTCTAAGGACGTTAAGCGTGACCCAAGCCATTATCAAGGAAGATGCCATTCAATTGTGCCATTTAGATCTGCTTAAAAACCAAAAGGACACTGCTCATATAAGCACAGTAACCGTAGCGAACCATGAACTATGACGTATCTAAGACTGACCTTGCACAAATTGACACATTGGGAATATTGGCCAATGCAGTTCATATATTATCCACTTTTCCCGGTCTGGCTTTGGTTATCGCTGCGAGCGAGGTCGTTTTTCTTTTTTAATGCGGCCAATCCCTCTATAAAAAACGGGGGCATGGCCATGGAATCGAAAATGGCCATTTATGATTTGATTCCAGCACACCATATCCCTAAAACGCTTCATTTTGAAAAGCACGTTTCGGTAGTTCAGATTATTACGTCCTTGAAAAAGGCCGGTATCGACTTCCCTTTCATTGTTAAACCGGATATCGGAATGAAGGCCTTTGCCGTTGAAAAAATTAAGAGCGCGGAGGGTCTTAGCAGCTATATGCGGAGGACTTCAGGGGTGTTTATCGCCCAGGAACTTATAGAATATCCTAGCGAACTGGGTATTTTCTATGTGCGAAACCCGAATGAAGAACGGGGCAGGATTACGGGCATTGTGGCCAAGGAATTTTTAGCTGTCAATGGCGATGGTCGGCATTCCATTTTAGAGCTTATCAAACAAAATCCACGCAGTCATTTTCAATTGGCCGCCCTTAAACGAACCTATGGGAGCGTATTGGATACCATTTTGCCGATGGATGAAAAATTCATTCTTGTTCCCTATGGCAGCCACACACGAGGTGCTAAATTCAGTGATGTCACCAAAAAAAGCACGGAGGCCCTTGTTACTGTAATCGACCGTATATGTCGACAAATTCCGGGATTCTATTATGGCCGGCTCGATATACTGTGCACAAGTATGGAGGACCTGGAGCATGGAAAAAATTTTAAGATCATAGAAATCAATGGTGCCGGTAGCGAAGCCACCCACATTTATGACCCCGGACATTCGCTCTTTTATGCCTGGCGCGAAATCATTCGGCATTGGATATTGCTCTATCGGGTAAGTTTAGCAAACTATGAGAAGGGCCATAGCTATCTGAGTTATAAGGATGGAAGGGAGATGTTGCGGGCGAACAATGCCTTGGAAGCCCAATTAAAACTTCTTTAAAATGAAGGTGAATGGAGTTTTGGTAGTCTTATAATTCTTTTTTACCGACTTCTTGGGAAACACGCAAGAAGTTACAAAGCCGGATACCGGTCTCAAAAACGAAAATTTCAAATTCTGATAAAGTAGGCCATATGAACCCTGAAACCAGTGCCCATGAGATGCAAGACGACCGCCTGCATCAAATGAAGCAACTATCCAGAAGTTTGTCTGCTCCAACGTTTCAAAATACGTACTATCTATAAGGGTATATAAAAATTCTAAACACGAAAACTCATGAAAAAACCGATTCTTTTACTGTTGGCAACCCTATCGCTGACCTTGATCTCTGCACAGAACGAACCCTTGAACTTGCACAAAGGCATCGCTTTGGATGCATATGACGTGGTAAGTTATTTTCAAGGAAAACCCGTTGAGGGTACTGCTACCCACAAAACCGTTCATAGGGGGGCTACCTATTTTTTTAAGGACCAAGAAAATTTAGAGGCTTTTAAAATGAACCCGGAAAAGTACCTGCCAATGTATGGTGGCTGGTGTGCCTATGCCATGGGCGTTTCTAATGATTTTGTCGAAGTGGATCCGGAAACCTATAAGATCATCGACGGAAAACTCTTTCTTTTTTACAATGCCTTTTTTAACAACACGATTACCAAATGGAATAAGGATCAACCGGCCTTACTCAAAAAGGCGAACGAAAATTGGAAAACCCACCTAAAAAACTAAGTACCATGAAAAACAAAAAAGCCTTCTATGTCGAAAGGGTTGCTGCCTTTATTGCCGCGATTATATTACTACAGACCCTCTATTTTAAATTTACCGGCCATCCGGATAGTGTGTATATTTTTACAAAAATCGGAGGAGAACCCTATCTTAGAATTGGATCAGGCATCGTAGAATTGATCGTCAGTATTTTATTGCTGATTCCTAAAACTTCCCAATACGGTGCGGTGTTGGGCATGGGGGTAATGGCAGGTGCCATCGGCCAGCACCTGTTTGTTTTGGGTATCGAGGTGAACAACGATGGTGGATCTTTATTTGCATTGGCGATAACGACCTTTCTGTGCTGCCTGCTAGTCGCTTTCTTAAAGAGGCAAAGTCTAATGGGGTTGCTTAAGAAAAAGGAATAGATAAAAAGTGATTTATTTTTCTATATTTTTAGAGGCCACCATAAATCGGTTTTCCGGCACATCCGCCACACGGTTTTAGAGCATGATTACAAATTGAGCGATTGCTGCAAACCAACCCAGGCAAAACCCTAGTATCTCAATCTTCTTTTGCATTTTTTAGATTCAATACGTCGATTTGGCCAAAAAAT